>CAZOYW010000159.1:0-1507 GCA_964584165.1 uncultured bacterium | reverse complement strand
GGCCAGAAAATACCGTTTGGGTTCCGTCAGATCCGAGTCACCGGAGCCGATGTCCACCAGGGGAAGTCCCCCCGCCATTTTGGAGGTGATCAGCCGCTCGTCGACGACGAAGACCTCCTTGTCCAGCCGGCGGCGGTATTCTTCCCGCAGGATGAGAATCTCTTCGAGGATGTCGAGCAACTCCGTGTAATGGGGGCTCGACGCCTTGTATTTTTCGATGGTTTTCAGGGTTTCTTTCAGCTTCTCGGCCATGAGGGCTCCTTTTCAAGTCGACCGCTGTATATATCCTTTCCTGAGGAAGTTCAAGGGATTATTTTCGATCAGCAAACCTTTGACAGGAGGGCCCCGGCTGTGGTTTACTCCCGTCACAACGCCTGTCCCAGAGGGCTGTGCAGGGAAATGTTCGGGGTCGTGTCATGAAACGATGGTTGAAAGTGACGCTTGTCGTCATCGCCCTCCTGACGGTTGCACTTCCCGCCGTTGCCGGGACGGGCGATTCAGCCGCCGCCCCAGGTCACGCAGCCGCCTTGACGTTCTTCTGGATCGCCGTGATTCTGATCGCCGCCAAACTGTCTAGTCTGGTGGAAAAGATCGGTCAGCCGTCCGTTTTGGGCGAACTGGTGATCGGCGTGCTGATGGGCAATGCGGTCCTGGTGGGCATCCCATTTTTTGAGCCGCTGAAGCAGGATGCCGTCATCGCCTTCCTGTCGGAACTGGGAGTCGTCATTCTCCTGTTTCAAATCGGGCTGGAATCCAACATCGAAAAAATGAAGGCCGTGGGTCTCAAGGCCTTTGCGGTCGCCGTCGTCGGCGTGGTGGTGCCGTTCGTTTTGGGAACCTATCTGGTGGGTCCGTGGCTACTGCCCGGTTTGACCTTCCATGCCTATCTGTTCCTGGGGGCCGTCTTGACCGCCACGTCGGTGGGGATCACCGCACGGGTGTTTCAGGACCTCAAAAAGCTGCAGACTCCGGAGGCCCAGATCGTCTTGGGCGCCGCCGTGATCGACGATGTCCTGGGATTGATCATCCTGGCCGTGGTGTCGGCCATCGTGACGGTGGGCAGTGTCAGCATCGGGCTGATCGGCTGGCTGATCGCCAAGGCAATCCTGTTTTTGGTCGGATCTATCCTGGTCGGTCAGTTACTGGCGACGCAACTGGGCAAATGGCTCGCGAAGGTTCAAACGGGCATGGGAATGAAATTCACCTTGGCCATTTGTTTCTGCCTGGTGCTGGCGTTTCTGGCGCAACAGATCGGCTTGGCCCCGATCGTGGGCGCCTTCGCCGCTGGCCTGGTTCTGGACCCGGTGCATTTCGGCTACTTCAAGGATCCCAAGGTCGTAAACGATGTAAAAGCGGCCATGGAAGGCTACCTCCTGAAACGGTGGGTGTCGTGTCCTCTTTCGTGGGAACGAAACCCGGCCCGGTTCAACCGACTACCCAGGGCTGGCCGTATGCCGTGGGGTCGTAGGGGAGGAGCGGTCCTTATCCGACCGCGATGCCGCGTTGA
>CAZOYW010000158.1:0-1565 GCA_964584165.1 uncultured bacterium | reverse complement strand
CAGTCGTGCAAAAGATCAAGACATCGCTGCTCATCGTTACGCATAATTTAGGGCTGGTTACGCGTTATGCAAAGAGGATATATGTGATGTACGCCGGCAGGATCATCGAGTCGGGCACGACCGAAGACATACTGACTCATCCTATGCATCCGTATACAGTTGGGCTATTGAAATCCGTACCGCGACTTGACGAGAAGAAAGGAAGAAAACTGGTCCCTATAAAGGGTGCGCCGCCAAATCTGGTCAATCTTCCGTCCACATGCGCCTTCCTGCCGCGGTGCGATTACGCCTGTGAGGTATGCGTGAAAGGGCCTTTTCCCGAACTGCGCCCCGTTCACGGCAACGAACATTATGCCGCATGCTATCTTGAATCGTTGGAGGAGCGCAAATGAATGATTTAAAACAAAAGCCTATATTGGATGTGCAGAATCTTAAAATGTATTTTCCTCTTACGAAAGGGCTTCTGGGCAGAAAATACGCGCAAGTTAAAGCTGTCGACGGCGTAAGCTTTTCCATAAGCGACGGGGAGACGTTTGGACTCGTCGGGGAAAGCGGTTGTGGTAAAACCACTACCGGTAAGTGTATACTGCGCGTTCACAGGCCGACGGAAGGAAAGATCTTATACCAGGGTGCCAGCATAGAGGGACTTGACGAAAAGTCGATGCGCCACTACAGGCGCGATATCCAGTTGATATTTCAGGACCCTTACGGTTCGCTTGACCCACGCCAATCGGTGTATTCCATAGTAAAGGAAGCGGTATGCGCGGACGGTATCGGCAGAACGAAAGCCCAGATAAAAGAACGAGTGGATGAACTGCTGCTTACCGTGGAACTTGATCCGAAGATGGGGGACAGGTTCCCGCACGAGATGAGCGGAGGCCAGCGGCAACGGCTGGGCATCGCGAGGGCGCTCGCATGCTCACCTAAGCTTATCGTTTGTGACGAGCCTGTCTCGGCGCTCGATCTTTCCATACAGGCGCAGATAATAAACCTGTTCGAAGAACTTCAGGCCAAATTAGGCCTTACATATCTGTTTGTCGCTCATGACCTGGCGGTCGTCAAGCACATAAGCAAAAGGATAGCCGTGATGTATCTGGGCAAGATCGTGGAGATAAACGATTCAGCCGATTTATACGAGCATCCGATGCATCCGTATACGAAAGCCTATAACGGATTATTATATAGAACAGAAGCGCCAGAGGATATTGCTGCAAGGCGACGTGCCAAGCCCCATAAACGTACCTCCCGGATGCCCGTTTCATCCGCGGTGCGCTTACGCTACTGAAATATGCAAGGTGTCGATGCCGCAACTTAAGAGCTATGGCGAGAAGCACAGCGTGGCCTGCCATAACGTGTAGCCGCCAAAACGGAAAGAAACATTATACCATTTTTATAGGGAGGATTTATTATGTCTAAAATCGGCGAACTTTTACGAAACACGAAAGAAGTACTTATGGTACCGGAGATATTTGACTGTTCATCCGCAAGGGCGGCAGAGATGAACGGTTTTGAGTGCATCATGATCAGCAGCGCTGACCTTGCCTGCAGCCTCACGGGCATCCCGG
>CAZOYW010000157.1:0-1601 GCA_964584165.1 uncultured bacterium | reverse complement strand
ATCCAATTTTGTCAATAGTTTGTGAGAAAAAAGGCAAAAGAAAAGCCACGTAGCGGGAACATACGTGGCTTGGCTGGTTTTATTACGTTTTTTAGTTTACAGATTCTTTATCAATTACAATTCCAATTTTACTTACAACGTCCTGTAGTTCTCTTTGTGTTTTTATAAGCTGTTCTTTTAGTACATTACGCTCAGTAACTAAACCTTGAATTTGTAAGTCTTTAGCATCAAGTGTACGCATTACATATTTTAGCATATCATCATTTGTCATACTTGTTCTTCCTCTTTTGTCCATTCATCATAGTTTTCTATCATTGTAAGTAACATAGTTCCATCACTAACATAATTTGGATCAAATTCGTTTGCATAATAATCTGGTATTCAAGTACAATGTGAACAATTACATTTAGGGCGAAGATCGCGCTCTAATTGAATTACTCTAGTACGTAAAAGTTCATTCTCGGTGCGCAAAACATTTAGTTCATCTATTTTACGATAATAAGCCAAAAGATACGTTTCATTATCTTTTTCACGTTTACGTAAATCTTTTATTTCAACAAGAAGATTTATCAGTTCTTCATCACTCATTCTGCACCTCCAGCCGCGTCCAGCGCGGCTTGCTGCCGCTGCACCATCAAAACGATGTCGTGTTCTGTCATGTGTCCTCCCCTAATATCGTCTTAGCGGTACTATCGTTATATTTCGAGTTGATCTGTCAGCGCATTGATCTGTTCAACGTGCATTGCTGCGATGTTGCACATTTCCGCGATACGACACGCCAGCGGTGCAGATGGCTGTCTTACCGTACTCTCCTTTGCTATCTGTGGAGGCCGTGGTGACATCACAGATTCAAGTTTGTGCGCCATGCGTTCAATGGCTTGTTTCTGCATTTCCAAAGCCTCTGCCATTCGTTTCAGTTGTACGATAACTTCAGGATCGCGCGACTGTGCAAGCTGCTCAGTAGCAGGTGCCGATGTAGCCCAATTGTTGTAGTCCATCACTCCCCTCCCGCCGCGTCCAGCGCGGTCTCAGCCAACGGCAGACATGACAACCCGCCCGCGTAACCAAACGCATATTTCCAGCAGACCACCTGCGCCTCATGGTCTACAAAACGCGTAACGGCATAATAAGACAGACCGGACGTGACCGACGAGACAGGATCGCTTGTGGCCGTGCGAGCCGCGCAGCCGGAGCATGCCACGATGACCAACAGGTATACTAGCGC
This sequence comes from uncultured bacterium, assembly GCA_964584165.1. Taxonomy (GTDB): domain Bacteria; phylum Auribacterota; class Erginobacteria; order Erginobacterales; family CAZKCI01; genus CAZKCI01. The sequence continues at coordinate 376 of CAZOYW010000157.1, read as the reverse complement.
CGACAGAAGTTTTATCATTTCGTTTCTCCCGCCGCGTCCAGCGCGGCTTCTATAGTAGCTAGAAAATTTTCACGATACCAAGGATCAATCTTTGATGGTGAAAGATGTTCCATATTTATTTTGCACGTTTCCAATGCATTATGCAATATTCTGTTTTTAGTAACTAAATTATTAACTTTATTCGATAAATCTTCTACATCGGATAATAATAGGTTTAATTGTTTTCTTGTTACATCAATTTCATATATAAGTTGAGTAAGAACAAGCTGTTCACTTAGTGTAAAATACATATTATCCAACCTCAATCATCGGTGGTATCAGTAAGTATGATTTATCAGTCATCTCATCATCTGCACTACGAAACACAGCCAATGCA
>CAZOYW010000156.1:0-1629 GCA_964584165.1 uncultured bacterium | reverse complement strand
AGAGGGCCGAGACCCCCAGCATCCTGATCACCGACCGGCAGGGACGGGTCCTCTATGAGGCCATCGACCCGCTGGGCAGCAAACACGTCCCGCTGGCGCTGAGCGATGTTCCCCGCGCGTGCCAGCAGGCGACCATCGCGACCGAAGATGAACGCTTCTACAGCCACCCCGGCGTAGATCCCATCGCGATCGTGCGCGCGGTCTGGCTGAACCTGCGTGCGGGAGAAACCGTCTCCGGCGCCAGCACACTCACGCAACAGCTTGCGCGCAACCTGCTCCTGCCCGAGGGCGAGCGATACGAGCAGACGCTGGCACGCAAGGTGAGGGAGGCGTGGCTGGCCTGGCAGCTCGAACGCAAATACTCCAAGGACGAGCTGCTGGCGCTGTATCTCAACACGACCTACTACGGCCACTATGCGTCGGGCATCGAGGCGGCCGCGCAAGCCTACTTCGGGATGCACGCCGCGGAGCTGGACCTGGCGCAGTGCGCGCTGCTGGCCGGCCTTCCGCAGTGGCCCGCGGGGTATAACCCCATCGAGAATCCCGAGGCCGCGGCCGAGCGGCAGGCCACGGTGCTGCGTCTGATGAGCGAGCAGGGCGCCATCTCGGCTCGCCAGGCCGAGGACGCGGCCAACGAGGGCCTTCTGTTCGCCGGCACCCCCTTTCCGATACAGGCGCCTCACTTCGTGATGGCGGTGCAGAGCCAACTGGAGACCCTCCTGCCTGCGGAGCGGATTGCCGCGGGCGGGCTGCGCGTGACGACCACGCTCGACCTGGACTGGCAGCGGTCAGCCGAGGCCGCGGTGCGGCGGCGCATCGCCCAGCTGCGTCCCTGCCCGATGGTCGAGGGGGGCTTACCGGGGGTGACGTGCGACCTGGAGGCAGACCCCAGCCGGCGCATCGAAAACGCCGCACTCGTGGCGCTGGATCCCCTCACGGGCGCAATCCGCGCGATGGTCGGCAGCCCCGACTACTTCGACACGGCGACCAGCGGTGCAGTGAATGCAGCGTTCAGCCAGCGCCAGCCCGGCTCGGCCATCAAGCCGCTCACCTACGCGCTGGCGCTGGATCCCCAGACCGCGGCCAAGGCAGGACGAGCGCCCTGGACGCCCGCGACCATCATCCCGGACATCCGCACATCGTTCGTCACGGCCGAAGGGAACCCCTACGTCCCCAACAACTACGACCGTCGCTATCATGGCCCGGTCACACTGCGAACCGCGCTGGCAAACAGCTACAACATCCCGGCAGTTCGAACCCTCGATGCGGTCGGAATCGACACCCTCATCGACCTGGCTCGCAGCGCCGGCATTCCCTGGCAGCGAGACTACGCGGGCGGCGAAGGAGAAACCGCGCGGTACGGACTCTCGCTCACGCTGGGCGGCGGCGAGGTCCGCCTGATCGACCTGGCGGCCGCATATGCGGTCTTCGCCAACCGCGGCCATGGCATCGAGCCATATGCGATCGAGCGAGTGACCACGCTGGACGGGGAGGAGATCTGGGATCAGGCAGCTGCTGCCGCCGCGGGACCGGCGCGGCCGCGCGTGCTCGACGAGCGCGTCGCATTCCTGATCACCGACATCCTGAGCGACGAGGTGGCGCGGCAGCCCGCGTTCGGACCGGGCAGCG
>CAZOYW010000155.1:0-1633 GCA_964584165.1 uncultured bacterium | reverse complement strand
CGGCACGCCCTGCTCCATCTCCGTGAAAATGTGCAGTACCATCCGGTGGGATCTCATCTCCTTCCGGAGAAATTCACACTTACCGAACTCCAGACGATGTATGAGGTGATCCTGGGGGAAAAACTGGATATACGCAATTTCAGAAAAAAAGTGCAAAAAATGGACCTGATCGAACCGACAGGAGAGAAACAGGAAAATGTGCCCCACAGGGCTGCCCGCCTTTACAGGTTCGACCAGCAAAACTACGACAAGCTGGTGAAAGAAGGATTGACATTCCGTATGTGACAACCGGTTAAACTTTAATGTCCGGATTCAGTCTTATCCATAAAAAAGATGCAGGATTCCGAACGGGAGCTGATCGAAAAACTGAAAAATGAAAAAACACGGGAACCTGCTTTCCGTGAACTGGTGCTTATATACCAGGAAAGGCTTTATTGGCTTATCCGCAAAATCGTGCTGAACCACGACGACGCGGATGATGTGTTGCAGAACACGTTCCTGAAGATATGGAAAAACCTGGACAGTTTCAGAGAGGAATCTTCGCTCTATACCTGGCTTTACCGGATCGCAACCAATGAATCGATCACACATACCACTGCCCTGAAAAGGAGAAGCATGGTCCCGATCAACGAAGTAAGCGAACTGATCAGGAACCGGATGGAAACGGATACCTGGTTCGAGGGGACTGACATTCAGAAAAAACTGCAACATGCAATCCTCACACTTCCCGAAAAACAAAGAATTGTCTTCAACATGAGGTACTTCGAAGAAATGCCCTATCTGGAAATGTCCAGAATACTTGACACATCGGTGGGGGCCCTGAAAGCTTCATACCACCATGCAGTCAGAAAAGTGGAAGATTATCTGACCAATTCAGAATAACCGGCCGACATTAAACCTTTTACCCTGTTGAGAGTCAAAAAACAATAAAAACAATAAAATGGACCATCCTGAAAAGTCAATAAGGAAGTTGCAGGAAGCCGGCAGGGACCTGCCATTCGGCATTCCTTCGCAGTATTTCGATGATTTTCCGGCCAGGCTGCAAGCACTGATCGATCAGGAAACATCTTCCGGGAAACCAAAATCCCTCAGGTTCTTCGATTATATCAAACCGGCCATCGGATTGGCTGCAGCTTTTGCCGCAGTTTTTGTCCTTGTTTACTGGCCTGCCAGATGGATGACCCGTCAAACTGCCTATTCACTTAATAATCAGAACATCATGGAAGAAAGGGTTATCAACCTGGTAGAACATGTTGACGACCAAACCTTCTTTTCGTTGCTGGAAGAAGGAGAAAAACAGGAAGCAATTGATTACGAAACACTTGAAAACTATATGGCAGCCAATTTTAGCGATTTTGACATTTATCTTGAAACTCACAAATAACCATCATGAAGAGAGCAAATCTTTTAATCCTGGTACCTCTCCTGTCTTTGTCCTTCTGCGTTCTTGCGCAACGAAGAGGTGTACCCGACTTTGAAAAATTCAAAAGCCAGAAGATTGCCTTTCTGACCGAAAAAATGAACCTTTCTCCCAAAGAAGCACAGAATTTCTGGCCGGTATATAACCAATATGAAAAAGACAGGATGGATATCCAGCATAAGCGGCGTGAACTGGAACAGAAAACCAGGGATG
>CAZOYW010000154.1:0-1636 GCA_964584165.1 uncultured bacterium | reverse complement strand
GTAGTAGTAGAAGTAGCGGAGCTCCTGGGGCGTGAAAAAGGCGTCGGAGACGAAGGCGACGTAGGCGAGGGCCGGGGAAAAGAAGAGGAGGAGGAAGGCGTCGCGGAAGCGGAACCGCCGGCGGACGGCCTTGGCGAGGAAGAGGATGACGGCCGCCGCCGCGGCCAGGGGTAGGCCGAGCGAGATCAGGCGGGGAGGGATGCCGAACTTCTCGAAGCGGGGGCTGTGGGCGCGCCGGGAGAGGGAGAGGAGGTTTTTCCCCAGGCTCTTCGCCACCCGGGGCGCGTGCCGGCGGAGAAAGGCGATAAGCCCCCCCTCATCCCGCCACCGGGCGCGCAGCGCGTCGGGATAGGCGTAGGCGCGGAAGTTGGCCTCCTCCCAGTTCTCCTCGAAGTAGGGGACGAAGGTGAATGGGGTCCGCGCGCTCAGCGTCCAGTGACCGCCGTGAACGCGCAGGAAGATCCAATACGGCGCGGAGAGGAGGGCGAAGACGGCCGCGAAAAACGCCCAGCCCCGGAGGAGGCCGGGGAGCCTCGAACGCAGGGGCGGGCCGGGGGCGAGGAGGGGGAGAAGCGCGGCCAGGGGCAGGAAGAGGACCGCCTCCGGCCGGGCGAGGTAGGAGAAGGCTAGGGCGGCGCCGGCGAGGACGGCGGCGAGCGGCCGCGGGGAGAGGGCGAAACGGTAGAGCGCCAGGGCCGAAGCGGCGACCAGGAAGGCGTAGAGGGACTCCAGGCGGACCTCGGTCGCGGTGTAGAGGCCGAAGGGGCAGGCCGCGACGAAGAAGGCGGAGAGGAAGGCCACCCGCGTACAGAAGAGCGACCGGGCCAGGAAATAGACGGGGAGAACCGTCAGGGCGCCGAAGATGACTGAGACCGCCTGGCCGGATAGCTCGAGGTCGCCGGTCAAGAGCCAGGCGAGGCCGGTCAGGACCGGGAAGAGCGGGGAGTGGACGAGCTCCGGACGGCCCCGCGAGGCGAACCCCTCCCCGGAGAAGAGGCTCCGGCCGAGGCGCGCCATCTCCACCCCGTCGACTCCGCCGTCGGAGCCGACGAAGCGGCAGCGGGACAGGGCGAAGAGCCTCAGGGCGAAGGCGAGGAGGAGGATCGCGAGGAGGAGGGCGGATTCCCGGAAACGGGAAGGGTTGTGTCCCGGGAGGGCGTTCATCGGGGGCAGGGGGAGGGTTCAGGGTTCAGGGGATCTGGTTTGCGGTTTGCGGTTTGCGTCCGCGGTTTCCGGCAAACGGCCAGCAGCGACGATCCGAAGGGGAAGTCCGCCCGCCGGAGCCAGGACGCCTCGCTCGAGAAGACCGCCCGGCAGGCCCGGTTCAGGAGCTGGCCGGGGATCTTGAACTCCAGCCCCGGGCGTTCCCGCCGAAGGAGCCGGAAAGCCAGGCGGACCGCCGCCACCAGCGGGAAGAGGAAGGTGCAGAAATAGCTGAGCCGCTCGACCTCCCAGCCGGCGGAGGAGAGGAGGGACCGGAGAGGGGAGCGGAGGTAGCGGCGGCGGTGGCGGTTGAGGTCGTCGTGAACAGACCAGAGCCAGGCATAGGCGGGGACGGTGACGAGGAGGACGCCTCCCGGGCGGGCGACCCGGAGATATTCCCGGAGGGCGGCGCGATCGTCGGCGATGTGCTCGA
>CAZOYW010000153.1:0-1649 GCA_964584165.1 uncultured bacterium | reverse complement strand
ACCCAAGCTCATTCGCGAAGATTCGCGAGATTCGTGGTTCAACCGCCGAGCCAAGCCGGACCTATCCGTGATAATTCGTGCTAATCCGTGGATCTCAGTCGCCAGGCCGGATCCGCGGTTTCTCTTCGTCCTTCAGCGCTTGAAGACCCTTTTCGCGGCGGAGACGAGACGGAACCCCGCCAGGTTCCCCAGCGGGTGGAGCAGCGAGATGTCCACCAGGGTGTAGGGGAAGCCCCGGAGGGTGCGGTCCGGCCAAAGGATGTCGCACTCCGAGCAGAGGCGGATCTCACCGTGGCGCTTCTGGTGGATCTTCCGCCGCAGCTCCACCGCCTTCTCCCCGTTCCAGATCTCGGCGAAGGGGCGCTCTCCCATTCTCCCCAGCGGGTAGTCCGCGTCCGCGTCCAGGCAGCAGGGAACGACCGTCCCGTCCCAGAGGATCCCGGCCGAACACCAGGCGTAGGTGCAGGGCACGTAGCGGGGACCGCGATTCCGCGGCGTGAACTCCTGGGAATCCTGGTAGATCCCCCGCCAGGAGTGGAAGACCCGCGAGACGAAGGCGTCGAGGGGGAGCCCCCGGAAGCGCTCCCGGAAGGCCTCTTCCGCCGGGGCGGACTCCGGGCCGCGGCGGACGACGATGTTCTGCAGGATGGCGAAGGGGGTGGGGGAGGACTTCTCCCGCTTGAGGCGGAGGAATCCCAGCACGTTCTCCAGAGTCTCCTCGAACTTCCCCCCCACCCGGACCGACTCGTAGGATTCGGCGTCGCAGCCGTCGAAGGAGAAGGTGATCTGCTCCAGGCCCGACGCGATCAGCTCCTCCCCCCTCTCCCGGCTGAGGATGGTGGCGTTAGTGTTGAGGCGGACGGCCACCCCCTTCCGGTGGGCGTAGCGGATCATCTCGGGAAGGTCCCGGTGGAGGAGCGACTCGCCGCCCAGGAAGAGGTAGACGGTGGTGAGGAAGGGGGAGACCTCGTCCAGGATCGCCCGGTAGGCCTCGAGGGCCATGAAGCCGGTCTTCTCCTTGGGGCGCAGCCGCGTCGGGCACATCACGCAGCGGAGGTTGCAGCGGTTGGTCGGCTCGATCCAGAGGGCGCAAGGGAGCGGCGCCCGGCCGTCCCCTCGGGCGTAGGCGCCGAGCGTAGCGACTCCCCGGGGCAGGGCTTTCAGGTTTTTCAGGATCGCTCTGCTCATAAGCGAAGGTTCACCTTATACCAGGAAACTCGAGCAGCAGGAAGACTTGTCGGCCGGTTCTCCGCCTCCGCCCAGGCTGCCGACTCCGCCAGCCGCCTCCGCCATAGCAGCGAAGCTGCGGCGGCCGGAAAGTAGCCTTTGGCTACGTCGGCCGGATCGGCGAACAGGTGTGAACCGGCGTCAGGTTCGTCGCGCCCGCTCACACCTGCCCCGACATTCCTTTATTAAAATTCAATAACAGGGTCGGGGGACCGGGCCTACAGCGCGCAAAAGCCGCATTTCAGCAAGGATACCCAATCCGCGAAATCCGCGGCTATTCTTTTGCGATCAGCCGGAGGAGGCGGACTTTGCGCCCGTCGAAGAAGCACTCCTTCGCCACCGCGAATTCCTCCGGCGGCGGGTCCGCGGAGAGAAGGAACTGGAGCTCGGGGTGGACCAGGCCGATCTTCCAGTCGTCGATG
>CAZOYW010000152.1:1324-1657 GCA_964584165.1 uncultured bacterium | reverse complement strand
AAACCTCATACAAATAGATTCGGCAATTTTATTTGGTTCTATTATATATGAGCCGTAGATATATATTAACATTCGGCTCAAATTGTGGCACAAATTCAAGGAGTTTGAATATATTTGTCGAAGTAGTGATTAGGGCTGTAATTAGAATCTAATATTAAGAATCTCGTAGCTGAAAAAAGCAAAAGAAGGGTATTATTATGACTGATTGGATTACGATTTTAATAACTACTATATATGTTATTGCGACGATTTTTATTTGCTATTTTAACGCTAAGGCGGTTAAAGCAACAAAAGCACAAACAAAAGAGATGATAAATCAATACCAGAAAACGA
>CAZOYW010000152.1:0-1314 GCA_964584165.1 uncultured bacterium | reverse complement strand
TTTATTTTGAGACAATTCGCTCTGGTATAATGTGTTTTGTCATTGAAAATGTAGGAACCCAACCTGCTTTTGATATAAGTATAACGTTGAATGAGAGTTTCATAGAAAACATAGAAGACATTAAGATAAAACAAGCGGTAACAAAATTAAAATCATCTAATTTGTTCTTAGCAAGCAAACAAAAAGTGTTTTTGTTTATCGGCTCTCAAACTGAATTTAAAGCAATTTCAGCAAACAAGGCAATATTTGAAATCAGCTATTGCGGTCAGTATCAAGATCATATAGAGATTGATTTAAATGAATATGGATTTATGCTTATTTATAAATCTCCTTTTGAAGATATCTCATATCATCTTAAAAAGATACAGGAAGAACAAAACAGGTTTGAGAATGGTTTTCTCGAACAAGTGAAAAGACATTCTCAATATCCACAAACCGTAATTGTACATTCTGCGACGGATGAAGATTCTTTAAAATTTAAAATATATAAAACCGTTTGTGTAAAACACCGTGCAACTCTAAAAGAAATAGCTGATGCATGTAACCTTGATATGGAGATTGTTCATAAACTATTAGTTGAATTGTATTATGTTGATAATTTAGTTGTTACTTATATAAATCAAAATCCGGCAGATTTTAATGAGAATACAGTATGGTTAATAAAGTAATCAGTGTCATAAATTTGGCGAGAGATTATATTAGTAGTCAATCTTTTAAGTTTCAATCCTTCTCTGAGGCTAAAAATTGCTTATCTTATAGAAGTGGGTTACGTAAAAAATATATTATTTATGACCGATTATCACTATGCATCTATAAAAATAACCTTTCATACGATGAATACCGCCAATTTTTAAAAGAAATAAATCAAATTTATAATCCGCCAACAAACGATCATGAAAAACGTAGAATAGAATACGCAATACTATTCCATTATTTTTTATTTAGGTCAGAACTTTATAAGTACTCCATTACCAAGGCTGAACGTCCGGATTTTTTATTAAAAACAGGGACACAATCTATAGGTATTGAAGTTACACAGCTTACGACACCTTATGAGAAAATAATGGGGAAAATATCCTTATTATCCGAGAAAGGCATTTCAGTTGATGAATTAAAATCAAAGGCTAAAACTAGACATGGGGAAAAAGTTAATGACTATAGCTATTATAACCTTGGTAATTCTGTTAGTGTGGGTACAAAAGTTTTACGTCCTGATATTATGCGAGAGATGTTCGTAGAACAGATAATTAAAAAATACAAAGCATATGAAGCAAAAATACTAGACTATGATGAATTTATTATTCTATGTAATGC
>CAZOYW010000151.1:0-1658 GCA_964584165.1 uncultured bacterium | reverse complement strand
ACGTCGACGAAGGCCCGCTTGGTCTTCTGGAACCACCGGTAGCCCGCGCCGCTGAGGGCGATCCCCAGGATGAGCGTGTAAAGGTAGCCGGCCCAGTCCGGGGGGAGGCCGCGGAGAAGGGCGTTCCGGTAGTTGTGGATCAGGACGGCGGCGGGGTTGAGGGTGAGCCAGGCGGGCACGATCGCGGCCACCGCGTCCTCGGTGTAGAAGACGGGGGTGAGGAAGAGCCAGCAGAGGCTGGAAAGGGAGACGATCTGCCGGAGGTCGCGGAGGAACACCCCGCCGCTGGCCAAAAGCCAGGCGAGCCCCGCGGCGATCAAGAGCTGGGGGACGAGGAGGACGGGGAGGTAGAGCCAGGTGAGATGGAGCGGCCGGCGGAGGACGGCCAGGGCGAGGAAGAGCACGGCCGTCCCGATGACCTGCTGGACCGCCGCGGCCAGGACGACCTTCAGGGGGAGGATCTCGCCGGGGAAGATGACCTTCTTCACCAGGGAGACGTTCTCCGGCATCACCGTGACCGAGCGGTTGAGCGTCTCGGCGATCATCAGCCAGGGGACGATGGCGCAGAAGATCTCGAGGGCGTAGGCGAGGAGGGAGGGGTCCCCCCCGGCGCGGAGGCGGAAGAGGACGCCGAAGACCAGGGTATAGACCGCGAGGAGGACGAGCGGCTCGGCGAAGGCCCAGAGGAGACCGAAGGCGGACCCCCGGTAGCGGCCGAGGAGGTCGCGCCGGACCAGGGCGGCGACGAGGGCCCGCCGGCGGTAGAGGGAGAGTGGAGAGGAAGAGGTCATGGGCAGCTCGCTTCGGCGAACTTCCCTAGTATAGCGGTAACGGGCGGGCGTTTGAAGGTCATAGATTTCCGGGAAGGCCTCGGTTGCGCGGGGGTGTAGGCCCGCTCTGCGAGCGGGCGAAAAAGCGCCGCTTCGCAGAAGCGGCCTACAACACGGCGCGACAGATCGTCCGCATATCCCCCGCGTAACTGAGGCCTTATCGATTCCGGAAATATCTGGTTGCTTCGCCGGGAAAATAGTTTACAATTACTAAAATAATAATTGGGAGGATGCGTAAGCCATGGCTATCCACCAGACAGCGATAATCGACCGTAAAGCCGAGATCGATTCCACGGCCGAGATCGGCCCCTACGTGGTCATCGAGGGCAAGGTCTCGATCGGCCCGAAGACCCGGGTGATGGCAGGGGCCTTCATCAACGGCACGACCGAGATCGGGCCGGAATGCGTGATCCACCCCCACGCCGTTCTCGGCCACGAACCCCAGGACCTCTCCTGGCCGGGGGGGGAGTCCTTCCTGAAGATCGGGAAGGGGAACGTCTTTCGGGAGGGCTCCTCGGTCCACCGCGGCTCCAAACCGGGGCTCGCCACCGTGGTCGGCGACCGGAACTTCATCATGGGCCACTCCCACATCGCCCACGACTGCGCGATCGGCTCCGAGGTGATCCTGGCCAACGGGGCGCTCCTGGCCGGCCACGTCCACGTCGGGGACAAGGCCTTCATCTCGGGGAACGTCACCGTCCATCAGTTCGTCCGGATCGGGGCCCTGGCCATGATCGGGGGGCTTTCCCGGGTGACCAAGGACGTCCCGCCCTACCTCCTCCTGGAGGGGAACTCCACGATCCGCGCGATCAACGTGGTGGGGCTCCG
>CAZOYW010000150.1:0-1664 GCA_964584165.1 uncultured bacterium | reverse complement strand
CCCCAATCTGGGTATTATTAGAGAACATAATGCCTGTTGAATTGGGGCACTCATATGACAGTCCAACCCCGCCCAACTCTTCTCCTTCCGGATGGTGTGAAAGTTTGATATCCACCGTAAAGGCGGCTTGGTTATCGGGGCTGCTAAAGAGAATCCGAGAAAAATTTTGTAGATGGTAATCAAGAGACCGATCACTGACGTTCCAGGATTCTGGATATTTCATCGTGAATCCTGAATCAGGATGTTTATACGTAGCGAGATTTTCCTGGTTCTCGACATGGGGCTGCAGACAACCTGAAGCAAGGATTACAATGACGAGCAGTATCGGGATAATTTTTTTCATGGGGCATTCAGCTACCCGATAGTGGATCTCATACAATGAACCTTTGCATTCCATGGAAGGTCAGTATGAAAAAGTGGAATTTCACTTTCACCTTCCCCCCAGTGCTTCTTCAAATACCCCTACGGTAACCTCAGGGTCATGCCACCGTATCTATCCATATCGGACCATACGATATTCCGGGACAGTGATGTGCTCGAATTCGACCATCTCCCGGAACAATTCAACTACCGGGAAGCCCAGATGAAAGACCTGGCATGTTGCCTGGGCCCAGCCCTCCACGGTGCCAAGCCGGTCAATACCATCCTGCGAGGCCTGCCTGGGACCGGGAAGACCACCTGCGTCAAGCGAATCTTTGCAGAAGTGGAAGAAGCCACGAAAAGGATCATCCCCGTCTATGTGAACTGCCGGATTGACAAGACCCTCTTCGACATTTTATCGAGGATTCATCTCCAGATGTTTGGGAACTCCCCTTCCATTTCGGAATATGCCAGCCAACAGATACATCATAAGATTGGGAAGGCTATGATGGAACGAAACGTGGTTCTCGTAGTCTGTCTCGAGGATGCGAATTACCTGCTGCCCGACAAAGTACTCAATTCCGTACTCTCGTTCCTTCTCCTCACTCAGGAAACGTATCCTGGCACGAAGGCAGGAGTCATTGCAACGGTCAACAACCTTGAAACAGACTTTTCCCGGGAACTTGACCCAGACGTGATATCCGTCTTCCGGCCGATGGAGATCAACTTCCCGCTCTATACCCGGGATGAAGTCCATGGCATTCTGCAGGACCGGATTCGTAATGCCCTCCGCCCTGGAGCACTATCCGACGAGATACTGAACCTCATTGTTGACCGGACCACGTCCTGTGGAGATCTCCGCGTGGGGCTTGATCTTCTCCGGACAGCCGCTCTGTATGCAGACCAGGACGGATCTATGGAGGTCAGCAGTGAGCATGTAAAATCCGCGTATAGAGACTCAAAGGACATGCAACTGGACCCCCTGGTCCTGAGCCTGGCCGCTCCCGAGTTAGGCCTGCTTACCCATCTTGTGACCCTGATAACAGAGGACCCGGACTCCCCCCTTACTTCGGATATGCTCTACGAATCAGCGCTGGTACAGATGGAAATCACCCCTGTCAAATTTCACCAATGGATCAGGAAATTCCACGAGATGCGGCTGATTCACGTGAGTGAAAGAACCGTGGGACACTTAAAGAAAATCCAGGAGATTACTCTTCTCTATGACCCGGTGAAGGTGATGGAGGCATGCGGATGAGTGGGGGATTCATCCTGCCCTGGCGTGCAGCGACGAGCACGATGCG
>CAZOYW010000149.1:491-1675 GCA_964584165.1 uncultured bacterium | reverse complement strand
CGCAAGGGGTGTCTTTGAAAAATATCAGGTCGAGATTTTGGGGACACCGATTAGGTCGATTAATCTAACCGAAGACAGGCAATTGTTTGCCGAACATCTGAGAGGATTGAAAATATCGGTGCCCCAAAGTCAAGCGGTTTCAACGGTAGAAGATGCAGAGAAGGCAGCAACAAAGATTGGTTATCCGTTAATGATGAGAGTGGCCTATGCTTTGGGAGGAGAGAAATCGGGAGTGGTAGAGAGTGAAAAAGAATTACGAGTGCGGGTGGCCGAAGCATTATTGATTTCACCTCAAGTCTTACTGGAAGCCTATTTACATCACTTTAAAGAAATTGAGTATGAGGTAGTCAGGGATGCTTTTAATAACACCATTTGCGTTTGTAATATGGAAAACATGGATCCCTTGGGGATTCATACCGGGGAGTCAATTGTGGTGGCTCCGAGTCAAACCTTAACTAATGATGAGTTTCACCAATTGAGGGAAGTGTCGATTAAGATTGCCCAATCGTTAAAGATAGTGGGTGAATGTAATGTGCAGTTTGCAGTCGATCCCAAGCTTGCCGGAGCTAAATTTCATTATGAGGTTATCGAAGTTAATGCCAGACTATCACGGTCGTCCGCCTTGGCATCCAAAGCGACAGGTTATCCTTTGGCTTATGTGGCGGCCAAATTGGCTTTGGGGTATTCGCTGGCGGCTATACCCAATCAAGTGACTAAGACGACCAAGGCTTTTTTTGAACCGGCTTTGGATTACTTGGTCGTAAAGTTACCTCGCTGGGATTTGGACAAATTTACTCAAGTGGATAAGCGAATTGGTAGTTCGATGAAATCGGTAGGAGAAGTAATGGCTATTGGTCGGAGTTTTGAAGAGGCGATTCAAAAGGCAGTGCGAATGTTATCTTCTGGGTTTGATGGAGTTACCGATATACCCCAAATTGATCCAGAAAAGGAGTTGAGGCAACTATTAGTAGAGCCAACTCATCGGCGCTTATTTGCCTTGGTTGGCGCTTTATCTAAAGGCATGAAAACAGATGAATTAAGCCGGTTAACTGGAATTGATCATTGGTTTATCGACCGATTGAAACATATTGTAGATGGAGAGAAAGAATTGGTTGAAAGGAAGCGATTGACTCCAAAGAGATTACTAAGCTTAAAAAAGTTAGGGTTTTCAGACAGTCGCATTG
>CAZOYW010000149.1:0-481 GCA_964584165.1 uncultured bacterium | reverse complement strand
TAAACGATATTATCATCTTTCACGATTAGTTATTGACTTAGGGATACTATACTATTTGCTTTATAGAGGTTTTAAGTATATTAAAGAATTAAGTGAAGAGGAATTAAAGAAGGAGGAATTAAATAAATAAAATAAATAGGGGACGCCTGCCCCATTTTTTTAAAATCTTAAATTTTAGCTAATTATTTATATCTAACTTATTGGGGGACTCATCATGATGTGAAGCCGCTTTTAACGAACGGAGTAATGGTTTTGGGTTCAGGTCCTTACCGGATTGGATCTTCAGTCGAATTTGATTGGAGTTGTGTTTATGCCGGGAGAGCGATAGAAAAGCGAGGCAAGCGGGCAGTGGTGGTGAACTGTAATCCTGAAACAGTGTCTACCGATTACGATGAATCGTCACGTTTATATTTTGAGGAATTAACTTTAGAACGAGTCAGAGACATCTATGATTTTGAAAAATGTTTGGGGGTAGTGGTGT
>CAZOYW010000148.1:0-1685 GCA_964584165.1 uncultured bacterium | reverse complement strand
CAACGATAACTGGAAAAAAAGGAGTATTCGATAAAAACGGCATTATTCAGGATACATCGTTCATTACATCTGATCCTGGCAATGTTACAGCTGAGAAACTATAGAGAAATGCTGTAAAAAACGATAGAGCCAGAGGGATTTTGCCTTCTCGTTTTCTTAGAGAAATTCTAAAGAGCCTAATTACAATTATTTTTCATAATTGGCATTACTTGTTCATATAACGATAATAATTCCATAGTCGTTTATTAGGCATAAAAAAACTTGTGATGGGTATTTCTTTTTTTGTTCCCAATAAATGAAATAATTTTGAATAGCCCCATTCCTCAATTTTTTTGAGTCTATAGATTCCAGCCCAGTGAATTAATAGTATTGGATTATTCGTATTTGGAAAATGAATATTACCTCCAACTACAGAACCATCATTTCTACCTCCCCATTGTTCCAGAGGAATATGTTGATCGTGATTATTAATCGCTAAGGTGAGCAAGCTGGTATACTTACCAGACGTGACAAAGAGATAATTCAGAAAAGGTTGATCTATACATAAAGAGGACATATGATCTTTTATTTCAATCGCTTCTGTCACCTTTTTTTGTGATGACGCCAAAGGTAACGCCTTTTTATGCGAAATAATATATCCCGTATTTGCAGCAAAATCAATTTGTTCTCTACTCAAGTTGGAGACAGAATAAATCGATTCTTTCCAGACCCAGTGCCTGATAGAGGGTATATTGCTATGTGATGTTATGAAATCATAATCAGACAGATATTTGAATGAAAATTCAACATTTGATAACACAACGGTATCGGAATCAATATATATAAACTCATCAAAAGGCCCTTCCCAGATTGCTAATTTCCGAAAATTCCCCCATATCTTGTCAAAAAACCTTATACTAATTTTATCGCATGCATTTAGAATTTCTTCGTCCTCAAAGATGAAAAAATTATATTTATCACTTTGATTTTCTAGGTTTTTATAATTACAATCAAAAGGTATTAAACAAAGAGATATTTCAGGGTTATAGAGTCGAAAACTATTTAAAAATGCAATAGACAAATCGAGTATCTTATCATTTGCTAAAAAATAAACACCTCTTCTGATATTCATAAAAAAACCAATTTAAATTTTTAGTATTGATATACAATTTATTCCTGATATACACTACTATGGCATGTTAGTTACCCATCATTTATTGGTAGCACTTATTTTGCGAACGCTATGACTAATCCCGCAATATTGCATACAAGATGACATTCTCTGACGAAGGGAGTTATTGTCATACCAAAATTTTCTTAAATCTCCATATTTATTTATTTTGGTTCCGGGAAACTTTGTTGAAAAACAAAGACGTGCAACACCAAATAAATCAACCATAATATTTCTATCATATGAATTGCATATGGGCTTCTCAGTACCTTTGCCAGCCCAACCTTTATAACCATCATCATTCTCAAGGACGTTTTTATGATACATTCTTACAACATCCAACCATTCTGAATTGAGATTCAACGTATATTTTTGATCACATTTTTTTAATACCTCAATAAGACCATTATAGTCTTTAATTATATTTTCCTTGTAAAATGTATCGTTTCTATCAATGCCTTGTTCATTTTTTAGCGGAGCAAAGGTGGGTTGTAAAAAATTGAGCTTGAGTTTATCGGCCTTTAAATCGTTTAAA
>CAZOYW010000147.1:0-1710 GCA_964584165.1 uncultured bacterium | reverse complement strand
CCAGCCTGACATACTGGTATAATAAAAGCGGAAATCATGACGGAGAAAGAAAATGATTCGCTATCATATCATCATACGCGGCGACGTTCAGGGCGTTGGATTCAGATACTACACGCAAAAGAGCGCGCTGCTTTACGGCGTACGCGGCTGGGTGAGGAATAAGGCCGACGGCAGCGTCGAAGTGGACGCCGAGGGAGGCGAAACTAATATGGCGCAGTTCCTTGGCGCGCTTAAAAACGGCAACAGGTTCTCGTTCGTCGAATCGGCGGACATACGGAAAATAGACGAATTGTGCAACTACAGGTCGTTCGAGATAGAGGACGACGGGTGGTAAGACATTAAGCCCGGTTGTTAGCAGCAGGCGTCGGGCAAAGATTATCGCATATTGAGCCGCCGGTTATAACGGCGGCTTTTTGTCACCTGCGAAATAACGGCCGTAAGTTTCGCAGATAATATAAAGATGAACAGAGACAAGAAAAAAGGCATAACAGCGCGGGGGCTAACGATGATGGCGCTCGGCACCGTGATAGGAGGCTCGTTTTTCCTGGGTTCCACCGTCGCTGTCAGGGCAGCGGGGCCGGGCGTCATAATCTCGTATATACTCGGGGGAGCGCTTGTCTACATAATACTGTTCGCGCTGTCGGAGATGACGGTTGCGGACTGCGCGCCGGGTTCGTTCCGCACGTTCGCGCAGCGCGCGTTTGGGCCGGGAACAGGGTTCGTCGTCGGATGGGTGTACTGGACAGGGCTGGTGCTCGCAATGTCGAGCGAGGCTATAGCGCTGTCGATACTATTAAGCGAATGGATGCCCGTCTCGCTGCCGCTCATGGGCTCGATAATAATCATAACGGTAACGCTTTTAAACCTGCTGGGGGCGGATAAACTGAGCCGCATGGAAAGCGGGCTCGCGTTCGTCAAGCTGTTTGCGGTCGCCGGATTTGTCGTCCTCGGGTTGTTCATAATATTCGGTCTTACGGGGAACACGAAGGCAGGCCTCGGAGCGCTGAAACAGGAAGCGTTGTTTCCGGGGGGCATAGGCGGTATTGCCGGAAGCATGCTTATAGTCATGTTCACATATGCCGGCTTCGAGATAATAGGGCTCGCTGCCAGCGAAGCGGGCGAGCCGCACAGGACGGTGCCGCGGGCTATATCTTATACCGTGGTAAGCCTTGTCGTGCTGTATATACTGGCCATAGTTGTTCTGCTGATGCTGATACC
This sequence comes from uncultured bacterium, assembly GCA_964584165.1. Classification (GTDB taxonomy): domain Bacteria; phylum Auribacterota; class Erginobacteria; order Erginobacterales; family CAZKCI01; genus CAZKCI01. Next base: position 492 of record CAZOYW010000147.1, on the reverse strand, counting down.
CGTTGATTCCCTGACGGGAGACCAGAGTCCGATGGTGCTGGCCTTGAAAGAATGGAACATGGGCTGGGCGGGCGGTGTGATGAACGTCGTGCTGATAACGGCGGTGTTCTCAACGATGCTGGCGGCGATGTTCGGGCTTGGGCGGATGATGCGCTCGCGCCCGCGTTTCTCAAGGAAAAAGCGAACATACCGCGCAAGGGCATACTGTTTTCGGGTGCTGCGATGCTGGCCGGGCTGTACTTAAGCTTCATACTGCCGGAGCAGGTCTACCTGTTTCTCGTAAGCTCGGGAGGCTTTTCGCTGCTGTTCACATACCTCGTCATATTACTTACGCATTACAGGTTCCGTAAGGCGTACGGCTGCCCGCCCGCGGGCAACTGCCAGCTGAAAGGGTTCCCTTACACGTCTTTTGCCGCGATAGCAGGCGTCGCAGCCGTGATACTCTCCATGCCGCTCGTGAAAGGGCAGGCCTACGGGCTGATGGCGGGCGCC
>CAZOYW010000146.1:0-1715 GCA_964584165.1 uncultured bacterium | reverse complement strand
TCTGGGCGATCTCCGGCGTCACCCGCTTCTCCTTCGGCGGCGCGGGCGACACCCCGGTGACGAGATGACCGCGTAGCCGCAGGCTTCCGCCGGCGTCCGTTCGGTTTTCCGCCGCCGTATCGGGCGGCGGCGGAAGCCTCGGCGCGGTTTCCGCCCGCGGCGGCCGGGATGAGCCTCCGCGGCTAAGGTTTGCTGGCGGCCTTGAAAATCCCTCCCTGCATCCGCTCTTTCCTCCCCCTCGCCCTCCTGGCCCTCCCCGCCCCCGCTCCGGCGCGGGAGGCGGACGGCCCCGTTTACGTCATCCCGGTCGAGGGCGAGATCGGCTCCGGGCTGGTCTGGGCGGTGCGGCGCGGGGTCCGGGAAGCGGAGAGAAAAGGCGCCCGGGCGATCGTCCTCTCCATCGACACCAACGGCGGGGCGGTCGATGCCACGGAAGAGATCATGGACCTCCTCTCCCGGACCGAGGTCCCCTCCTACTCCTTCATCGACCGGAAGGCCCTCTCCGCCGGCGCCTACATCGCGGCGGCGACGGCAAGAATTTACATGGCCCCGGGCTCGACGATCGGCGCGGCCACCCCGGTGGCGGCGCCCTTCGGGATCGCGCCCGTCCACCTGGACGAAGCGGTGGAGGAGAAGATGACCTCGGCCCTCCGGTCCCTGATCGCGGCCGCGGCCGAGAGGAACGGCCATCCGGCCCGGATCCTGGAAGCGATGGTCGACCGGGACATGGAGATACCCGGGGTGGTGGAGAGAGGTAAGCTCCTCACGCTGACCGACCAGAGGGCGTCGAGCGCCGAGGTCGGCCTCTCGGCCGGGACGGTGGAGAGCCTCCCCCTCCTCCTCGAGGCCGCGGGGATGGCGGGCGCGCCGGTGATCACCCTGAAAATGAGACCAGCCGAGGCGATCGCCCGCTTCCTCACCGGATCCCTGGTCACGGTGCTGCTCTTGGTGGGCGGCCTGGCCGGCCTCTATCTGGAGATCAAGACCCCGGGGTTTGGCCTTCCCGGCATCGCGGGCATCCTTCTCCTCTCCCTCTTCTTCTTCGGCCACTATCTAGCGGGGCTGGCGGGGTACGAGGAGATCGTCCTCTTCGCCGGGGGAGCGATCCTCCTGTTCGTCGAGCTCTTCATCACCCCCGGTTTCGGCCTGGTCGGCGTCTCCGGCATCGCCCTGATCGTCGCCTCCTTCGTCCTGGCGATGGGGGAAGGCCCTCTCTTCGACCCGGGGACGTTTCTCGGCCCCGACTACCTCCGGGCCCTCGGCCGCGTGGGGATCGCCCTGGGGGGGCTCGTCATCCTGATCGTCCTCACCTACCGCTCCTTCTTCGCCCGCTCCTCGCCTCTCTACGGGAAGATCGTCCTCACCGCCGAGGAGAAAGGGGTGCGCGGCTTTACGAGCTCCGCGCCCGGCCTCCCCGATCTGAAAGGGCGGCGGGGGAGAGCGCTCAGCGCGCTCCGGCCGGCGGGGAAGGCCCGCCTCGGGGAGGCCGTCGTCGACGTGGTGACGGAGGGCGAGTTCATCCCGGAGGGTATGGAGGTGGAGGTGATCGCCCGGGAGGGAAGCCGGGTGGTGGTGAGGAGGGCCGAGAGCCCGACCACGCAGCCGGGGTTGGCCGCGATGGCGTCCAAGAATTTGGCGCTCTTCACGTCCACGCCCAGGTCCACGACTTTCCAGCCGGCGCCTTCGATCACCATGGAGACCAGGTTCTTCCCGAT
>CAZOYW010000145.1:0-1729 GCA_964584165.1 uncultured bacterium | reverse complement strand
GGCGGGCCGCAGCGTCGACGCCCGCGGCGGGAACGCCTGGTTTATATTTCGCACAGCACCGTGGACGGAGAAATTTCCCCCGACGGCCAGAGGCTCTACATCGTGCATTCCAGCTCGGCGAGCGTGGAAATCCTGGGTTACTGACAGACGTCGAGCGGCCCCCGAAGCCCTCCCTCCGGGCAGGTCCCCGGAGGAGGGCTTTTCCGTGAACGGGGCCTCCGTGCCTCGGGCTTGACCATTGACTTTCTCCCCTCTTTGCCTTACCGTTACGGCCGGAACGTGAAGGCGGCGCCCCGATGCACCGGGCCGTACCGGCGGGCAGGGGCGGATCGGCCTTCCGGAGGTTGTGGGGGAAATCATCAGAATCTCATGCCCGTTTTTGAATACATCGCCCTGAACCCGGAAGGCAAACGGCTCAAGGGAATCGTCGATGCCGGGAGCGCGGCGGCGGCCCGGCAGAAGCTGCGCGAGACGGAGATCTATCCCGTCGAGATCCGCGAGGCCGGCGGCGCGAAAAAGGAGGACGCCGATCACGGCCCTTCCCTGCGCCTGTCCCTCCAGAAGGTGGGCCTCCGGGACGTCGCCGTCATGACGCGGCAGCTCGCGACCCTCCTGGGCGCCGGGCTGCCCCTCGTCCCGTCGCTCGCCACGCTCGTCACCCAGACCGTCCACCCGCAGTTGAAGAAGACCCTCGCCCAGATCCGCGAGGAGGTCAACGAGGGCAACAGCCTCACCGACAGCATGGGGCGCTTCCCGCAGACCTTCCCCCCGTTCTACATCAACATGGTCCGCGCGGGCGAGGCCTCCGGGGCGCTGAACGTGGTCCTGGAGCGGCTCGCGGATTTCTCCGAGGCCCAGCAGGCCCTGCGCACGAAGATCCGCTCGGCGCTGGCCTATCCCGTCCTGATGTTCTTCATCGGCAGCGGCGTCCTCCTGTTTCTCGTCGCCTTCATCGTGCCGAACATCACGAAGATCTTCGGCGAAATGCACCAGAACCTTCCCGCCGTCACGGTGTTCCTGATCGCGTTGAGCGGGTTTCTCAAATCCTTCTGGTGGCTTTTGGCCGGCGCGCTCGCGGCGGGCGTCATCGGCGGGCGCTACGCCGTGACGAAAACGGACGGAGGCCGCGCGCTCTGGGACGCCCTGAAGCTGAGAGCCCCCCTGTTCGGCCCGATCGTCCAGAAGATGGCCGTGGCCCGCTTCACGCGCACGCTGGGCACGCTCCTGCACAGCGGCGTCCCGATGCTGACGGCGTTGCAGATCGCCGGGAACGTGGTCGAGAACCGCATCATCGCCGACGACATCCGCCAGGCCGCCCGGGAGGTCGAGGAGGGCCAGCCGCTATCCGTCCCCCTGTCCCGGAACGGCCTCTTCCCCCCGATGGCGATCGAGATGATCTCGGTCGGCGAACAGAGCGGCAATCTGGAGATCATGCTCTACCGGATCGCCGACGCCTACGAAAAAGAGGTGGAGGCCGCCGTCATGGTCTTGACATCTCTCCTGGAGCCCATTATGATCCTGTTCATGGGCCTGGTGGTCGGTTTCATCGTGGTGTCCATCCTTTTGCCCATCTTCGAGATGAACCAGCTCGTGCGCTGAAGCGCCCCTGTGAAGGCCCCGGAAGAAGGAGGCTCGATGAAAAGAAGGAAAATCGACGATCGCGGCTTTACCCTGATCGAACTGATGGTGGTCATCGTCATCCTGGGAATCCTGGCGGGGCTCATCATCC
>CAZOYW010000144.1:0-1729 GCA_964584165.1 uncultured bacterium | reverse complement strand
GCCGGACCCAACAGCGGCCCGCCGTCATGCGCGTTGCGGCCCAGGCCGTGGCCGGTGGCATATTTGTACTCGGGATACCCTGCTCCGGTGACTACCCCGCGCGCGGCCGCGTCCACCTCCAGGCCTGTCACGCCCGGCCGCATGGCCGCAACGGCGGCCTCAACCGCCGCGCGCACGGTGTCGAATCCGCGGCGCACCGGCTCTGGCGGCTCAGCCTCCTCCGGCCGCAGCAGGTAGATGACGCGCTGGATGTCGGAGCAATACTCGTCCTGCCGCACGCCGAAATCCATGTGAACGATGTGGCCCGGCGCGAGGGCGATGGAGCCCGGCGCGCCATGCCCCACCGGCGAATCGGGGCCCGAGTTCACCGCCGGACAGCCGTCATAGTCCCAGGCAGCGGTCACGCCCAGCTCCGCCATCTGCGCATGCATGAAGTCGCCCACCTCCCGCTCCGTCAGGCCGGGCCGGACGAAGTCGAAGGTCCGCTCGTAGATGAGCCGCGTTGTCTCCACGGCCGCGCGGATGAGGCCAATCTCCGCCGGGGTCTTACGCGAGCGCAGCGCGGAGATGATCTCTTCTGCCGGGATCAGGCGGCCCGCGTGGGGCGTGCCGTGCAGATAGCCGGTCAGCAGCTGGTACATGCCGTGCGTCAGGCCATCGGCGTAGACGTCGTTCGTGGAGGTGTTGATCGCAATCTGCGCCGGATCGATGCGGCCCAAGGCTGCCAATAGGACGGGCCGGATCGCCTCATCGTAGGGCAGGACCTCGTCGAAAAGCCCCTTGCTCTGCACTGCGTCCGCCTCGAAACGGCCGACGATGGCGATCCGCTGGCCGGCGGACGTGAGGAGCAAGGCGCTCTGCCAGGTGAGCGTCTCGGGGCCAAAGATCAACGGCAGGATGGGGTCGGCCCCGGCCGAGGTTTCGCGTACAAAGGTGAGCCAGGCGTCGACGCCGGTCTCCTGCAGTATGCCGATCGCTTGATGGACCTTCTCATGAACCAAGGAAGATGTCACGGACTACCTCCGGGAGATTGATGTTGCACGACAGACATCGTAACGGCGCCTTGGCGGACGCGCAAGCGAAGCCGTTCGCCTCTCGTGGGGACGACCCTTGCGGCCGCCCTCGTGAGGTTCGCCTGGCCGGCTCGATCGCGCAATGAGTAAGGATTGCCCGCGCCGCACGCATGATGTACGATGGTCTTCCGCGCGGCAAAATGGCACAAGAACTGAAAAGAAGAGACCATGCGCACCGAACAAGAAATGCTTGAGCTCATCCTGGAAACCGCCAGGAACGACGAACGCATCCGAGCCGTCATCATGAACGGCTCGCGCGCTAACCCCAACGCGCCCCGCGACCCCTTCCAGGATTTTGACATTGTTTATATCGTGACCGATGTCGCGCCCTTCAAGAAAAACGCGGCATGGATCGAGCGTTTTGGCGAGCTGATGATCCTGCAAATGCCCGAGGACATGCAAGATCCGCCTCCCAATGAAGATGGAGGCTTTACCTACCTCATGCAGTTCACCGATGGCAACCGCATCGACCTGGGACTCTACCCGCTCGCCAGGCTCGCCGAACTCGAGAGGGACAGCCTGAGCCTCCTTCTGCTGGACAAGGATGGCCTCATCGAGCCGTTTGCGCCCGCGAATGAGAGCAACTATCTCCCGAAGCCGCCGACCGCCAAGGCGTACGCCGACTGCTGCAACGAGTTCTGGTGGGTGTGTCCGTA
>CAZOYW010000143.1:0-1755 GCA_964584165.1 uncultured bacterium | reverse complement strand
CACCATGAGTCAAATGTTGAAAAATGCCGGCCGGCCCGGTCGTATAATGATGGGTTGCTGGGGTCAATACCCTTTTCTCTGCAGCAGCATCCGGAAAATTCCAGAGCGGCCTCCGGCCTCGCCCACTGCTCGCATTCGCTCGCTGCGAGGGCTCGGCCTACGGCGAGTGTTCCGGGGCTCCCTTCCGCTACGCTTCGGCGACGCCCTTGCTGCGCTCGGTGGCGGCCTTCGCTCCGCTGGTATAAGTGGACCGTATTTGTTGACGGCACGACAGGCTTGACTCTCCCGGCCGGGCGCTCCGCTCTCGCTTCACTTACCCGGCCAGGAGGTCAACCGGTCGGCCTGAGAGATCCCTGTACACCGATTCTGGCCCGAAGGGCATACATCATTATTACTGCCTCTCCTTTGGGAGAGGAGGAGGCCGGTCCGGAGGACGAGGAACGAAATGGGGGTAGCAGTGCCCCCCTGGGAGTGACGAGAGGCTGGGGGGATAGACCAATCACATTCAGTTAATAGCCAAAGTAATAATATTCTAAATAACATTGAAATTCAAGCACAATTACCATTTGAACAAAAGATTAAATCATTTTGGAGAAATAATAGCGATAATTTTTAGTTTATCATTAGATAGATTGCTTAAATCCATTTCAAGACCTATTGGATTACCAATTCTACCTTCTGGGTCATAAACAAAACAAATTAATGTTTTACAATCAGGATGTTGGCTGTATTTTGCAATGTCTATTAAAAGTTGATCTCCAATTTGCTTATCTTCTAGGTTAGGTCTTGTCTTTTTTACCTCAATGACAATTTGTTCCGATTTGATCAAAAAGTCCATCCGAGAAGATCCACCACAATAAGACGGGGTCCATTCTTCAGGTCGGATGTCATCAAAAAACAATTTTAAAAGAGAGTGTAATAGGTCTTGAACATCATATTCATCTTCAATTTTAAGGGTGGATCTATTTCCGTAGCGATTTCGAAGTTGTTTTGAGATAATATGGAATCTTGAAAATAATTTGAATAAATTCGAATAAACCTCTTCTTTTGAAAATTTTACGGATGTATTCGACCTAATTTCGATTTTACGAATTAATGTATTTACTTCTGTAAGAAATTCTTGGATGCTTTGGATTTTTGATAATTCAACGATTACTTGAGTTTCATACGCTTTATGTGGTGGGATTCTTAATCCATTTTGCATCGCTGAAATATTGCTTGTAATTATATTTTTTGGTTTTTGAACAGAAATAAGATCATCAAAACTAGCGCCCCATCTATGTTTCTCTAATCTCTCTAATTCCTCAGATTCTTTTAAAAATTTTTTATCTGACTGCAATACGATGAGTTCTGTTAAAATAAACCGCTGAATACTTTGAATATCCTTTACAATTGGATCTAAAATATCTTGAATTTTATCAATAGAGATATCTTTATTATTTTGTTCAATAAAGCGTGCAATCTGATCGTAGGATACTTCTAACCAAGTGTTTGGTATTTGATGGTATTCCCAATCAATATTAAAAGAATATTTGGATGATGGGGGACTAGTAAAATTTTGATAATAATAATTAGCCTGATAACCCATCCAAGATTTTGAAGATGACGGTTCAAAACTTTGTGCTAACCTTAATAAGATCTTCAAATCCTCTAATGTTTTTTCCAGTAAATTGTTATTTTGATTTTGAAATTGAGCGATTCTTTCTTTAATAGATTCAATTATTTTAATCATAATATACTCATATTATCATCGAA
>CAZOYW010000142.1:0-1765 GCA_964584165.1 uncultured bacterium | reverse complement strand
CGGACGATAGCAATCGGTGTGTGCATAATTGTGTCTCGCGGACAAAGCAGCGTAGGCACGATGCCAGGGGTTTTGCACGGGCGTTTTCCGGGTTGCATACGAGTTTCCAATAACCCGCTTGTCTGCATTTCGATCACCCATGCTTGATGCAAGAACGCCTGGGCCAGAACAAGTCGTACCGCAGACGCTTACACTTTACAGCAGCTTCAGTTGCTGTTGCGTCGGCTCGCGCAAGTTGCTGACACCGAGGCCGAGCAACCGGAGCGGGCGCGACACCAGATGCTCCCGGCCCAGAAGAAAACAACCCAAACGGTAAATGTCATTGGCCTCGACGATTGGCTCCTCGACCGAGAACTGGCGTGTCAGCGTGGTGAAATCGCTGTACCGCACTTTCACCTGCACTGTGTGTGCGCCCAGCTTCCGCCGTTTCAGCCGGGTCGAGATGTCCGTCGCCTGTTCGCGCAGACAGGCACGCAGCACCTTGCGATCCTCGGTGTCCTTCAGAAACGTCTCCTCCCCGCTGATGCTCTTGATCTCGTCGCCCAGTTCCAGTGGTCGGTCGTCCTCCCCGAAGGCAAACTGCTTCAGCTTGGGGCCGAAGGAGCCGACGAGAGCGCGCAAATCACCGGTGTAGTCCTGCAAGTCTCCGACCGTTTCGATGCCGGCTTGGTTGAGCACCTGTTCGGTCACTTTCCCAACGCCGTAGAGCGTCCGTACCGGGAGCGGACGCAGGAACTGCACTTTCTCGCTTTCCTGAATGAGCGTCAGGCCATCAGGTTTCTGGTGATCGCTGGCGATCTTGGCCAGCAGCTTGTTGGCCGCAATGCCGATGGTGGCGGTCAACTGCCGCTCCGCGACGATGCGTTGCTTGAGTCCCCGGGCGATCGACAATACGAGACGCAGCGAGGCATCGGCATCCACCGCCTGACAGCTTGCGGACAAGTCCAGATACGCCTCGTCCACGGACATCTGCTCAACGACCGCCCCGGTCTGGGCCACCAGCAGCATGATGGCGCGGGATTCCTCCCGGTAGGCTTCCATGCGGGGCCGGACAAATACCCCATTGGGGCAGAGCCGTCCGGCGGTGGCACTGGGCAGGGCGGACCGGACGCCGAACTTGCGGGCCTCGTAACTGGCGGCGCACACCACTCCCCGTTGCGCAGGCGGTGCTCCGACAATCACGGGCTTTCCCTTGAGCGTCGGGTTATCGCGCTGCTCGACGGAGGCGTAGAACGCATCCATATCAAGATGGCAAATCACACGAAACACTGTGGAGCAAGGATGTCAGATCGGAGTTCAATTCAGAAGCCCCAGCTTCTGGCGCTGAAAGGGAAGAGCGTCACGAGGGATCTTCTGACTGGCGACACCTTCCGACAGTATCTCCTCAAAGCCCGGCAGAGTTCATCTCCGCGCTGACGAGAGCACGATGGACCTGATAGCCATCTCGTCCCCGGGGCGCGGTTGAGCGACTGGCTCGATGGCCACGCCGGTAAGGAGACTTCGATACTCAGCGGACGAGGCGAGGTCGAGCTGATAGGTGTGGAACTTGCCGTCAGGGTTCAACTCGACAGTCAGGCTTTTCCTCATGTCGAACTTGTCATCGTCGAGCCGCCTCCAGAAGATCCGCGCACTTGCAGGCTGCCCCTGATGGGCAACCTCCAGCTCCATTGATGGAGCGCTTTCTGCCCGCCAGCACTGAATGGCGCTGGCCAGGTGTGGTTTGCCCGTGCCGCACTTGATGCGCCATTCTCCATTCAGGGGGAAA
>CAZOYW010000141.1:0-1773 GCA_964584165.1 uncultured bacterium | reverse complement strand
GGCCGCACGTGAAGTCATAATGCTGCCGGAAAAAGGGAACATCCAGGTGGATTGACACATCATGTTCAACTCGCATATCCTTTCCCCATTGTTGTGAATGGTTGTACTACGATGTTCCATCTGTTGAATACTTCTTCGATCTTTTTTTAAAACGTGGTTCACATCACAAACGTCTTTTCCCTGCCGACGATGGCGAGGTTATCACCCGGATTGATCCCGGCCTCTGTCCGGAGATCGATCAGATGCACTATCTGTCCCCGCTCATCAATGCTGATGATGCTTGGATACTACAATCACTGCTCGGCCGCCGAAGGGGGCACTCTGTATTCGTCTTTCCCATCCATATCGTCAGTGGGACAGAGGTGAGAAATAGGTGGATATCCCCACAAAGGAACACCGAGACTGGTGTCACCAGGTGCGTTACATTCATTAGGTAAATGCGCAAACAATTTCAACTGTATTTGAAATAGTTGGAGAGGCGAACACGATTGAATACCATCTATCCTCCCGGGGTCTCTCACATGTGTCATCCTGAATCAATTCGGGGGAAGATTCTCCGGGGATGGAGACCATTGCAGTCAAATTGTAGAAATGATCTGCAAATCAACATGGATCCAATTCCATTGACAGAGGACGGGAGCCGATAATGGATCCCGTTACCGGGGCACTCCTCCTCGGGTGGACGACGCTCCTTGACTATCTCTCGCAGCACGTTGTCACCTGCCTGATCCCGGCGTTCTTCATCGCGGGGGCCATCGCAGCGTTTATCAAAAAGGATGCAATCCTCAAGTACTTCAGCCCGGAGACCAAGAAGACCACATCATACGGGATTGCATCGGTATCCGGAACAGTGCTTGCGGTATGCAGCTGCACCATTCTCCCGATGTTTGCAGGAATCCTCAAGAAAGGCAGCGGCCTCGGACCGGCAATCACCTTCCTTTATGCAGGGCCGGCGATCAATATCCTTGCCGTCGTATATACGGCAAAAGTCCTCGGGTTCGATCTCGGCATAGCCAGGGCGGTTGCGGCGATCCTGCTCTCGATCGTGATTGGCTTACTCATGATGAAGATATTCCCCCAGCACGACGAGGAGACGAAAAAGACCTTCGGGGCTGCCCGGAAAGCCGCGATGGCGGAAGAGGATACACGACCCGCATGGATCATCCCGGCCTTTTTCATCTTCCTGATCGCGATCCTCCTCGTGGGAACCTCCGCACTCGATGTCTTTTACCGGCTCTTTATCGTGTATTTCCTCTCGATGGCCGTCGCATTCCTCCTGATCTATTACTTCACCCGGGACGAAGTGACTGACTGGGGATACGAGATATGGGACCTGACAAAGAAGATCTTCCCCATCCTTGTTATCGGGACATTTGCGCTCGGAGTACTCGCATACTTCCTCCCGCCGGAGACCTTCAGACCGTTTTTCGGCGACAGTTCGCTCCCTGCAACCTTCCTGGCAGCAGTCGTCGGAGCAATCCTCTACATGCCGACGCTCCTGGAAGTGCCGATCATCGGCACCACGCTCGGCTACCTCACCGGATCCATGGCAAAGGGTCCGGCACTTGCCCTGCTCCTCACCGGCCCAAGTATCAGCCTTCCGAGCCTGCTCGTCATTTACCGGATTATCGGTGCGAAGAAGACACTTGTGTATGCACTGCTTGTCATCGTATTCTCGACCATCGCCGGGTTCCTCTTCGGGAATTTCTTCTAGGGAGGTAGAATGAAAGACGACGTTCCCTGCTGTGCCGCGGATGCCCTCCGGCGCATCAG
>CAZOYW010000140.1:0-1802 GCA_964584165.1 uncultured bacterium | reverse complement strand
AATTCATCAGGATACATCATTGACACCCTGGAAGCCGGCATCTGGTGTTTTCTGAAACACGACAACAGCTATGACACAATTTTATCCGCCGTTAATCTCGGTCTCGATACGGACACCACGGGAGCAGTTGCCGGCGGACTTGCCGGCCTTCATTACGGCATCGGCAGCATACCTCCCGACTGGCTGGGTTCACTGGCACGTCAAAACGAGATCGAAAATCTGATTAATCGCTTCGCTCAACATGTGGCTGGAATGTAATGAAGCAACTGCAGGTTCGCGATTATGACATTCTGGTCATCGGAGAATGCTACATCGAATTTCGCTGTGAGGGCGACATCTGCCTCTCCCCCACCTACGACAAAGACATAGGCGGCGCGGATGTCATAGTCGCCGCGACCGCAGCCCGTCTCGGGTCTGGTGTATCGATGGTATCAGCAGTCGCACGCGATCCTTTCCACTCCATGATCCGCGAACGATTGACTGCCCAAGGCATCAATATCGATCACGTAATAACTTCACAGGGTTACAACGGGCTCTATTTTACCAGCAGCCGTTATCCCGAGCAGCGGGAATATCTTGTCCACCGGCCGGGAAATGCTGCGGAACAGATCGTTCCATCGATGATATACGATGACCTCATCGAAAACTGCAAAATTGTGTATGCATCAAGTGAACTGCAGTCAATTTCACGCGCTGCACGTCATTCTGTTTTCAAGGCATTTCACCTTGCGCACAGCAATGACATCATGGTTGCCTACGATCCGAACCTCAGACTGCAGCGCTGGTCTCTTGAAGATGCCAAGGAAAGTCTCTGGAGCGTATTGCCGCTCATCGATGTCATCTTCCCCTCGGCGCCAGATGAATCGAAAGCGCTCTTTGGTTACGAACGCCCGCTCGACGTCATAGGATTTTTATGGGACCGTGGTATTTCCATCGTCGTGGTTAAAACCGGTCCTGACGGGTGCCTGGTCGGGTATGATGGAAAAATAGAAGAGTGTCAGCAACAGACGGGCAATGCGATTTCCGATATCTCGCTTATCGGCAGCGCATTCTGCGGCGGATTTCTCCACTGTATCGCACGCGGATTTGATCCTTTCAGTGCAGCGCGTTTTGCGAATTCGGCTGCGCTTTTCAAAGGTTTAAAGGGCGGTGGAATCGATTCACTCCCCACCGCCGATGACCTGAACGTATAAAAATGCCACAATGATTTCCAGCGATACCCTAATTGTTTAAATGCGGTTTCACTATTATCTATTTGTTAACATTGTCATTCCCGCGCAGGCGGGAATCCAGTGAATTAATAACTGGACTCCCGCCTGCGCGGGAGTGACAATACTGTATACCAACCTTGAAATGGTTTCTACTGTTCTTCATAAAATTCAAACGGGTAATTAACGGTCATGTCGCCGAGAGAATCGGGGACTGCTTTGAAATTCCAGGTCCGGATCTGTTGCACAATGGACTGTTCAAATTGACTATCGCCCATATTTGATTGAAGAACGTTTACATTATCGATCGAGCCATCGGATTTGATCCGGATCTCCATCAGCATTTTGCCTGATAGTTTGATACCGGTCCTTAAACGCTTGTTGTAGATATAGCGCAATTCGCCCGAATTCGCATCAATAATCTGTTTGAGTGAAGTCGGCCGTCGATACGGATTATCGGCCAGATACTGCCGGCGTTTGAGTTCAATGACTTCGGCATTGCTCAGCGTGCCCTTTTCCAGAAGTTCACGATGCATCGCTTCGAGTTCTTTCTTCTTTCCAGCCTGTTCACCGTCGAGATCAAGGCTGCCGATC
>CAZOYW010000139.1:0-1808 GCA_964584165.1 uncultured bacterium | reverse complement strand
TTGGTGGTGGTAGTACACTAGGTAACGCTGGAGTTTTTTATAATGCATTGACAGGTGGTGCCAGCGGTTACGCCGGTATATCTAATGCCGTTATGTCGGGAAGAACTGCATTTACCCTAAGTTCAATTGTCAACTGCGATCCAGTACGCAACGAAATAATATATGCTGCACGCACCAGTGGTAATGTTGCGCTACAGTTTTATAGGAGCGCTGCTCTGACGATTAATATGGGTGATGGGAGTTCTTCTAGTATATCACGAACTGCGATACCAAATGGTATTAGTTACGTAACTATCGTATTCGATGGTAGCAAAACCGGAAATAGCGAACGACTAAAGTTGTATGTAAACGGAATATTACAGAGTATGACGTATACCGGTACAATACCAAGTGCTACAATAACATATAGCTCATTACCAACATTTGACGTTGGTGGGTACCGTGGTGGGGATTATAGAGTTAACAACATTGACGAGTCCTGTTTATTATCAGCGGCAGTAACAGCAGGACATGAAGCTGGTAGATATAATATGTTATTCAACCCGTCAAACTTTTTTACACTTGGTCCAGTTAAAACGGCAGGCGGTCGTAGAAACATAAATATAGGAATAATGGAAAGCATAGACCTTTTCTAAGGATTAACAAAATGATAAAGTACAATGCAATCGTATCCAACGATGCTCTGGCTAATGCAGCAAGTCTGTACATGGAACTTATTACCCCAGCGACCGGACTGTTTCGTATTTCGAATGTCATTGCGTCAATGTCTGAAGTCCCAGGCATACTGACGCTGGTGGAAGCACCTACCATAACAGATGGAAATGCGGCAATTGCTGCGATCCATAGAAATAGAAACTTGACACAAGTTCCAACATTGGTGATGTATTCAAATCCAACCGCAATATCAAGTGGAACTCAGATAGCACGGCAGATAATCGGAGGAGCGGGGGCACAAGGAATTACTGTCAAGATGGAACCTGATTTCATCATTCTGAAAAATTCAACTAAGTATCTAATCGCTTTGTTGAATAGTTCAGGCGGTGCTGCGTATGCTCAATTAACATTAACATGGGCGGAAGGTAATTAACATTATGGGAACACAATTTAGAATTGATAAAGTCAACACAAAAGGACGTGTTAAGAAGACCGACGAAGGTTACCTTAAAGGTGATGCTGTCATTACTCGTACTGGTGTATTCGTTTATCGCAATCCAGACGGCAGTGTTGCATCTCGTGAACTGAGACATCCGGATGATGTATTTAATAAGGATTCTCTTGAATCACTCAAAATGAGACCTATTACTAATCTTCACCCCAGCGAAAAAGTACACGCAAAGAATGCAAAACGTGTACAAATAGGCATGACCGGGGAATCTGTACATCATGACGCAAAGGACGTTGTTTCAAGTGTTCTAATCACAGATCAGGCGGCAATCAGCGCTATTGAAGCGGGCAGGCAAGAATTGAGTGCAGGGTACTTCTGTGAAGTTATCAAAGAAGACGGTATATTTAATGGGGAAAGATACGATTCAAGACAGACAAACATTAAATATAACCATGTTGCTATTTGTGAAAAGGGCAGAGCAGGCGCTGAAGCAAGACTGAATTTTGATTCACTTGACAATGTGATTGATACTGATATATTGACAGAGGACGACTTTCACGAAGATGGAGGTCCAGGTTCCGGGCGTAGGCCTGAAGGTGGAAGCAGCTCTGACGCGCAATTTAGAGCTATTGAGAAGTTGAAGGCACAACATAACGATCCTAACGATTCATGGACAGAACACGAGCATCCGACAAAAAAAGGA
>CAZOYW010000138.1:0-1824 GCA_964584165.1 uncultured bacterium | reverse complement strand
CGATTATTACTACAGATCAACCGGAAACAGGTCCGCGCTGTTGGGGGGCAGTTGGAGTAATGGCCTGGATGAGGGCGCGTTCCATTGGAATCTGGCTGTTGCGGCGTCGTTTGTAGGTCGGTATGTTGGGGCTCGGCTGGTTTTTTGTGGGGCATAAATAAAATGTTTTATTATATTTTAATAACAATAACTGTGCGAGGTTTGATAGGGCTAACCGCGCTGTTAGGAGGCAATTGGAATAATGGCCTGAATGCAGGCACGTTCAATTGGAATCTGAATAATGCAGCGTCGAATGTAAATCGGAATATTGGGACTCAGCTGTTCTTTGTAAAGAATCGCTGCCCTATTAAACCGTGCCTCTTGGCAAAACACAGAAATATAAAAACCTGTGCTGGTAGGGGCCTTCTGGCCTTCGAACGCTCAGTCACACCACAAAGACCCGTGGGTGCGTTGCCATGAAACGATACGGCAATCTCTTCTCAAAGATTTACGCAATGGATAACCTTGTTGAAGCCCACCGGAACGCTCGGAAGGGTAAAACCCATTACACTGAAGTGAGAATGGTTGATGTGGATCCTGAAAAGTATCTTGTTTTAATCCAAGAGATGCTGACCTATAAAACCTATCATACATCGAAATACCAGACCTTTAACAAAATTGATAAGAAGAAGGAACGAGAGATCTTCGCACTTCCGTATTATCCAGATCGCATTATTCAATGGGCAATTGTTCAGGTTCTTGAACCCATCTGGATGAAGACATTTATCAAGAGTACATACTCAAGCCTGAAAGGCAGGGGTGTCCATAAGGCATTACTCGATCTGAAACATGACCTGAATGATGGAGCGGGTACAAAATACTGCCTTAAAATGGATATAAAGAAGTTTTACCCCTCAATTGATCATGGTCTCCTCAAAACACTCATCCGGCGAAAGATCAAAGATCCCGATGTCCTCTCAATTCTTGATGAGATTATTGATAGTGCGCCCGGTGTGCCAATTGGCAATTACTTAAGTCAATATTTCGGAAACCTCTACTTAAACGGGTTTGACCATTGGATCAAAGAAGAAAAGCAGGTAAAATATTATTACCGGTACTGTGATGATATCATCATCCTTGCACAGGATAAACAATTCCTCCACCAACTGCGGACGGGAATACAGGTATACCTCTCTGAAAACCTTAACCTCGAATTGAAATCCAATTATCAAGTATTCCCGACCAACATCCGAGGAATTGATTTTGTAGGGTATAGGTCATTCAGCAATTACACACTGGTAAGGAAGTCGATTGCCAGAAACATGAAGAAGAAACTCACTCCGCTTCACAGTGTGTCCACCCTGACCCCGCACGACCAGAACGTTATCGGTAGTTACAACGGGTGGTTGGTGTGGGGTGACACGCACCGACTATCGAACAAGTATATCACGCCATTGATGGGAAAGCCGGTGATCGTATGAAATCATATTCTGACAACAAACCCCAAGAAATCGAGATCGATAAGATCGCGAACGGTGTAGCTCGGGTACTGATCCGATGGAACGCCAAGGAAGTACCTGCGCCAGTAATGGACAGAGAGAAAGCAAGGACTCAATGGGAGTACGATGAAGAAGTAATTCAATGGAGCCTTCCAACTCCCGATCTCACGCCTGATCAGATTGCAGTATACTTCAAGGAGAAGCAGGCAGAGGTTGAGGGATTCGCCAAAGCGAAGAGAACTAACTGGAAGAGGACTGACGCGGGGAAGATCGATATTGACACATCGATAGTGACAGAGAAATGAACTTCAATTCCTCGGCCCGGTTCAACAGAAAGGCGTTCAAT
>CAZOYW010000137.1:0-1836 GCA_964584165.1 uncultured bacterium | reverse complement strand
CGGCGACCAGATTAAAAATTTTAACCGATTGGGTCCCCAGAGTTCCGGCATATTCGCGGTCCCCGCCCACTGCGTTTTCGCCGGCGATGCGCCCCTGTTTGTGGGCCGTGGTGCCAAGAGGCAGATAGGTGTTTTTCCCGAGCAGCCGGTGATGGGTCTCTGCGCAGTCGCCGGCGGCAAAGATATCCGGCAGGGAGGTCTCCAAACGCTGGTTGACGCGGATCGCCCCCTTGACTCCGGTCTCGATGCCCGCGGCCCGGGCGAGCGTCGTCTCCGGCCGGCTGCCGACGGCCACCAGCGCCATATCGGCGGCAATGGCCTGGCCCACGACCGAGCGCACCGCAAGGCCGTTGCCGCGGGATTCGATCCGCTCCACGGCAAAGTCGTTGAACACCTGAACGCCGTGTCGCTCCAACTCGCCCTTTACCATGCCGCCCAGGGCAGGATCGAAGGTCGTCAGCACCGAGGGCAGGAATTCGACCACGGTCACGGCCAGCCCCCGGCGGGTCATGGCGTCCGCCATCTCCATGCCGATATAGCCCGCGCCGATGATGCAGATCGAGGCCGGACGGCGGGTCTTCATGTATTCCTGGAAGGCGAAGCTGTCGGCCATCCAGCGGAGAAAGAAGACCCCCGGAAGACCCATGCCAGGCAGGTTCGGCACCTGGGAGACGCCTCCGGTAGCGATCACGAGCTTGTCATAGGGAAAAGTCCTGTCATGCCCTTCGGCATCGACGGCCAGCACCTCTTTTCGATCCCGAACGATGGCGGTGACGCGGTGCTCCGGAAAGAGGCGGATCCCCTGTCCTTCGATTTCAGTGGCTGTGCGGTGGGCCAGGACATTCCAGTCTAGGATCTCGCCGCTCAGGTAAAAGGGGAGGCCGCAGATGCTGAAATTGGGATAGCGGTCGGCCAGGAGCAGATCGACCTCCGCATCAGGCGAAAGTTCCCTGGCGCGAAGGGCCGCGCTGATTCCGGCGTCGCTGCCGCCGATGACCAGCAGTTTGTGGGGGGGCATGCTGCACCTCCTGAAGAGATCGAACGCTCCGCATGACCGGCCGGCAATCGAGCGTCGCGGCATAGCCAAACCGAGTTGATGCGGTTGTTATCGGGCGTTGTTCTTGGCAATGGCATCCACCACCTGGCGGACATCGGCCAGACATCACCGCCCTTTCGGGTTTTTCCGGGCGCAATCGCAGCCGCCGGATTTCTTCTCCTCGGAAATTCTATCGAGAATCACGGATCGTCCGTTCTTGATATAATCTTCTTCTATTTGTTTTCTCGTATATTGAAAACAAAAGCAGACCAGATCGCTTTCTTTGAATTCGTCTTTTCCCTGGTCGAATGGTCCAAGCTGAATCATACGTGTTCCTCATGTCTTGCCGGTCGGTGGACATACAACATAAAATCGCCATAGCGCTTATGGCATAGTGTACCATGCCGGTGGCGGAATTCTCAATGACGCCTGTAAAGAAAAGGGACCTGCAAAACCGGCCATGCCTGTGGGGATCAGAACACGACAACGGTCCCGCCCTGCAGTCGGTTCCGTCCGGTCGGACGCTCCGAAAACCAGGGTCAAAATCCGAAAACCCAGGTTAGAAATAAAACCCTAGGGCAGTAAAAGTGTTTTTTGTTGGGTTGCGGCGCATCAATGAAGTTGTCTGGCAAGGCCCTTGACAAAGCCGCTTTGAATGATTATTAATGTAAAAAAATTTTTAACCATATGTATTTATAAGCTTTATGCAATGAATCCGCAGTTGCCCGATTACCGGGAAAGACAAAAACTCATCCACATCGATCATAGCCCCAAAGAGGTTCTCATTGCGTACGGGGATC
>CAZOYW010000136.1:0-1862 GCA_964584165.1 uncultured bacterium | reverse complement strand
GGGCGAGGTGATGAGCATCGGCAAGACCTACAAGGAGGCTTTCCAGAAATCCATCCGGTCTCTGGAGAAGGGCCGCTACGGACTCGGTTTCGCCAAGGATTTTTATGAAAAACCGCTCGACGAGCTGATGGAGCTGCTCGCCGAACCATCCAGCGAACGGCAATTTATCCTGTACGAGGCGCTCCGCAAGGGCGCCGACGTGGAATTGCTGTCCCGGCGGACCTTCATCAAGCCCTGGTTCATCGGGCAGATGAAGGAGCTGGTGGAACTGGAGGAGGAGATCCGCCGGTTCAGGGGGAAGATGCTGCCCGACGACCTGCTGCGAAAGGCCAAGCAGGACGGGTTCTCCGACCGCTACCTGGCCACGATCCTTCAAGCCGACGAGGCGACCATCCGCAAACAGCGCCTCTCCTTCGGCCTGGGCGAGCGCTGGGAGCCCGTCCCGGTCAGCGGCGTCGAGAACGCCGCCTATTACTTCTCCACGTACAACGCAGCGGACAAGGTCGGCGCCAGCGACCGGCGGAAGATCATGGTCCTCGGCGGCGGCCCCAACCGCATCGGACAGGGGATCGAGTTCGACTACTGCTGCGTGCACGCCGCCTTCGCGCTCCGCGACGAGGGCTACGAGTCCATCATGGTCAACTGCAACCCGGAGACGGTTTCCACGGACTACGACACCTCGGACAAGCTCTACTTCGAACCCCTGACGGTGGAGGACGTCCTGAGCATCTACGAGAAGGAAAAGCCCGAGGGCGTCATCTGCCAGTTCGGCGGCCAGACGCCGCTCAACATCGCCGGAGAGCTGGCGGCAGCCGGCGTCCGGATCATCGGGACGTCGCCGGAGACCATCGACATGGCCGAGGACCGGGACCGTTTCCGCGGGCTCATGGACGGGCTGGGCATCCCCATGCCCGCCTCCGGGATGGCGAGCACCCTCGAGGAGGCGCTGGCGATCGCCGGGCGGATCGGCTACCCCCTGATGGTCCGGCCCTCCTACGTGCTGGGAGGACGCGGCATGGAGGTCGTGCATGACGAGGAGATGCTCAAGCGCTACGTGGCGGCGGCCGTCGGCGTGACGCCGGAGCGCCCGATCCTGATCGACAAGTTTCTCGAGAACGCCATCGAGTGCGAGGCGGACGCCATCTCCGACGGCCAGGACGCCTTCGTCCCCGCCGTCATGGAGCATATCGAACTGGCGGGCGTGCACTCGGGGGACTCCGCCTGCGTGATCCCGCCTATCAGCATTCCGGCCCGGCACATCGACACCATCTGCGAATACACCCGCAAGATCGCCGTCGCCTTCAATGTCGTGGGCCTGATGAACATCCAGTACGCCATCGCCAACGACGTGGTCTATATCCTGGAGGCCAACCCCCGCGCCTCCCGGACCGTGCCGCTGGTTTCAAAAGTGTGCAACGTTTCCATGGCCCGCCTCGCCACGCAGGTGATGCTGGGGAAAAAGCTCGCCGACCTGAACCTGAAGAAAAGGATCATTCCGCACTTCGGCGTCAAGGAAGCCGTCTTCCCCTTCAACATGTTCCAGGAGGTGGACCCCCTTCTGGGACCGGAAATGCGCTCCACCGGGGAGGTCCTGGGACTGGCGGAATCCTTCGGCCTGGCCTTCTACAAGGCGGAGGAGGCGGCACAGCAAGTGCTTCCCGACCGGGGCGCCGTCCTGATCACGGTCAACCCGAAGGACCAGGGAGGGGTGGTCGAGGTGGCGCGGGAATTCCGGAAACTGGGCTTCCGGATCAAGGCGACCGAAGGGACGCACCGCTTCCTTCAGGAGAACGGCGTGGATGCGGAGCCCATTCTGAAGATGCACGAGGGCCGCCCCAATATCGTGGACGGCATCATGAACG
>CAZOYW010000135.1:0-1863 GCA_964584165.1 uncultured bacterium | reverse complement strand
ACCTCTGAAAGCACCCGAGATATGATAGTACGCA
The DNA here is from genome assembly GCA_964584165.1 of uncultured bacterium. Lineage (GTDB taxonomy): Bacteria > Auribacterota > Erginobacteria > Erginobacterales > CAZKCI01 > CAZKCI01. The sequence continues at coordinate 1,829 of CAZOYW010000135.1, read as the reverse complement.
GTGAAAGGAAACGAAATACGGGGTAATCACACCAAGGAAATCTTTTTCCGGTAGCCTCCATGGGGAACCCTTATCTCGAACCGGACTCCCTTCCCGGGTATACCTGTCTCGTTTATAGTAATTCCTGTTATGGCGAGGATCTGACCGGTAAGCACCATGCCAAAACCCTTCTGCCCTGCGATCACCTGATCAAAGAGAGACTTTTTTATCGAATTTGAAATACCCGCACCATCATCTTCGTATAAAACCTCCAGCCCTTCACCAATATCGCGAGTAGATATCCTGACCATCGTGAGATGATCGCCCCCATGTTTTAGTGAGTTATCGATCAAGTTGTAGAAAACCTTTTCAAAAAGCGGGTCGGCAAATATCTCATAGTCTGTATCCTTCATCTCGATTATGATCCTTTCAACAGGAAGTGCCCCCTTTGCTCTGATCACATTCTCCTCAAGGTCCTGCCATGCCGCAGCCTTTACGCCCATATCCTGATAATCCCGTGTGAAGCTGATCTGGCCCTCGATGGTGTGTGCAGCGCGTGCAGCCTTGTTGAGAAAATTGTTCAATTTTTCAGGATCATCGGAATATTCGTGTGACAATTCGAGATATCCCTTGAGAATGAGCAGCTGGTTGAGGATGTCATGCCGGGTAATGCTGTTAAGGAGGTTCAATTTACTATTTGCCCTGAACAGTGCGTCCTCAGTCTGTTTTCGGTCAGTAATATCTTCGAAGATGCCGATGGCCCCAGATACGTTTCCTTCTTCGTTCATCAGCGGTTCGCCGAGCATCCTGAGTATTGTCCGCTTTCCCGTTAGCACTGATGTATAATCTCCCTCGAAATACCCGTGTTTTCCCATCAGAGTATCGTGGACAGCGGAATGGAGTCCTGGATTCATCAGCTTGGTGAGCGTATTAAATCCAACCAGCTCGTCCTGAAAAACACCTATAAAATCGGCGAATTTCCAGTTGGCCGTTAAAATAATCCCTTCTCTGTCGATGTGGACGATCCCGAGCGGAGAAGAGTTGAAAATGAGCCGATAACGTTCCTCACTCTCCTGGATAGATTTCCTTGATTTATCAAGAATCTCGGTTTCCCTCTGTTTCTGTTCGGATATGTAGAGGAATGTCAGGACAAGCAACATAAAAAGGAGAGTCCCCAGAAATACCGGAACCGCGGCAAGAAAAAGAGATAAGTACCAGTCCCGGGCATCGAGATCCATTCCATAGACACCTACCAACCCGCCAATCTCCTGATCCCGAATGGGAATCATGGCACTCACCCAGGTCCCCCAACGGTCGCTGGCCGGGCCGCCTATCAATTCCTCATCACGATCGAAGGATTGTATGACAATGTCTGTTGCTTCTTCGTATACCTGTCCCGGCGGAGAATAATCGTCTGAATCAGGAGATTCTGAATCGACAAAAAAGAAGATGGTTCCATCGACCCTTCTCCCCATAATGTATGCGAACCGAACCTTAGTATCGGCATCAGTGATCCCGGTCATCAGATTCTTGAGGGAGAGGTAATTCGGGGAGATGAGATCTGCGTCAGATCCACGAAGGGACTGAACCTGCGATGGAGAGATACCATTTGCAGCAATTTTTGCTTTCACAAAAAGATCGTGACGTAATCTGGTGTCCTCCTCGTACATGGACCATGCAGTGAGCATGGCACCCCCTACGAGAATGATGACAATGAGTCCCTTTAACCATCGTCTGATATCTTTTACCATGAACGCGATTCGCTGCTATTGATTTCTCAAGCACTTTTCTTGATACTATCTATTCCGGCCATTCGCATCAACATGGATCACGCATTCATTTCGCTGGCT
>CAZOYW010000134.1:0-1882 GCA_964584165.1 uncultured bacterium | reverse complement strand
CGGTCCCGCCGCGGACGCCCACCCCCGCCCCCTCCGCGACGCCGGCTCCGACCACGACCCCGGCCCCGACACTGACGCCTCCTCCCCCGACGCCGGTTCCGACCTTGACCCCTCCTCCCCCCACTCCCCCTCCCCCCACGCCGATCGCGACTCTGACACCGCCTCCTGTCCCGACTCCGACGGCCGCGCAGGCATAGGCTGGCGAAGGCAAGACGCCCCCCGGACCCCACCGGATCCGGGGGGCGTTTTATTCGCTTTTTCCCACCCAATACCCGGAGCAAGAAGATGAAGAGAATCATGCTTATCCTAGCCGCGTTCTGCCTCTCGGCGCGGGCGCCGGCGGCCCCGACCTGGTTCGTCTGGTCGGATGACGACCAGGCGGGCAACCCGATCCGCCTGAGCCGGCTGGAGAGCGGATCCTGGCGCACGGAGACGCTGGAGAAGGCTTCCCGCTTTTCCGCCAACTACCTCCCCTGCGTCGGGATCGACGCCGCCGGCGCGCCCTGGGCGGTCTGGGCGGCCCGGGAGGGCGACTCTTCTCCCCGGATCGTCTTCTCCCACAAGGGGTCGGAGGGCTGGAGCGACCCGGAACCGGTCGCGCCCGCGAACGCGGAGTGGGAGTCGAGCCCAGTCATCCGCTTCGACCCCCGGGGGAAGCCCTGGGCGGTCTGGTCGAGGGTGAACGGCCCGTCGACCGAGATCTTCTGCGCCGCCGCAAGCGGCGAGGGCTTCGGCGCAGCCGTCCGGCTCAGCTCCCCCGACGACTCGCCGGACGAGAATCCCGGACTCGTCTTCGGCGCCGACGGCGCTCCGACGGCCTTCTGGGAGGGCTGGAGCGGAGGCCGCTCCCGGATCTTCGCCTCCCGCTTCTCTGACGGCGCCTGGAGCGGCGAAGAGGCGCTCTCCCCGTCTCCGGACTCCGACCAGGTCCGCCCCGCGGCGGTCGCGGGGAAGGAGCCTGCGATCTCCTGGTGGGAAGGGGGCGAGTGGAAATACTACTCCTGCGCCCGGGCTGGATTCGTCCTCCCCCGGCAGGGCGCCCCTTCCCTTCCCCCCCTCCCCGCCGACGAAGCCACCGGCTGGATCGCGGACGGCGGCGACCTCCTCCCCGGACGCGACGCTTTGCCCTCTTCCCCCGCCCCCAAACCGTCCCGCGAAGCTCCCGCGGCGACTGGCTACCACATCGGCTATGGCGACGACATCACCTACGGCCATCTGACCGGGACCGACAGCGACGGCTGGTACGGATCGCTCCTGCTCGCGATGCTCGTCGCCGCTCACCCCGGCGCCTCCTACTACTTCTACAACGAGGGATACATCGGCGCCTGGACTACCGACCTCTTGAGCGGCCCTGGCCACTACCCCGACGAGTATCCCGTCCCGGGGATCAACTACGTCCTGGACCAGCATCCCGACGCACAAAAGGTCCTGATCATGGGCGGCACCTACGACGTCCACTACGGCGTCGCCACTTCAACGATCAAGTACCACCTCTCCCAGATGATCGACCGGGCCCGGGCCAAGGGGAAGGTGCCGGTCATCGCCTCGATCATCCCCCGCTGCCAGTACACCTCCGACTTCAACGCCAGCTCGGACGTCCGCCTCCACGCCGTCATCCCGCTCGCCGCCGAGAAGGGCTGCGACTGGGCCGATCCCTGGCAGGAGTTCATGGACTACTTCCCCACCGCGGCTTTCTGGAACCTCTATCGCTACTCCGACGGGCCGCAGCTGACCTACCCGAAGTGGACGGTGGGCGACCAGGAGATCGCCGAGGCCTTCGTCGACCTCTTCCCCACCCCCACGCCGGCCCCTTCGGCGAGCCCGGCCCCCTCGGCCACCCCCTCGCCGACGCCAGTGATAGCCCTGATCGACTCCGGCGACT
>CAZOYW010000133.1:0-1883 GCA_964584165.1 uncultured bacterium | reverse complement strand
GTAGTAGTAGAAGTAGCGGAGCTCCTGGGGCGTGAAAAAGGCGTCGGAGACGAAGATGACGTAGGCGAAGGCCGGGGAGAAAAAGAGGAGGAGGAAGGCGTCGCGGAAGCGGAACCGCCGGCGGACGGCCTTGGCGGCGAAAAAGAGAATGGCCGCCGCCGCGGCCAGGGGGAGGCCGAGCGAGATCAGGCGGGGTGGGATGCCGAACTTCTCGAAGCGGGGGCTGCGGGCGCGCCGGGAGAGGGAGAGGAGGTTTTTACCCAGGTCCTTCGCCACCCGGGGCGCCTGCGTGCGGAGAAAGGCGATGAGCCCCCCCTCCTCCCGCCACCGGGCGCGCAGCTCGTCGGGATAGGCGTAAGCGCGGAAGTTGGCCTCTTCCCAGTTCTCCTCGAAGTAGGGGACAAAAGTGAAGGGGGTCCGCGCGCTCAGCGTCCAATGCCCGCTGTGAACGCGCAGGAAGACCCAATACGGCGCGGAAAGCAGGGCGAAGGCGGCCGCGAAAGACGCCCAGCCCCGGAGGAGGCCGGGGAACCTCGAACGCAGGGGCGGGCCGGGGGCGAGGAGGGGGAGAAGCGCGGCCAGGGGCAGGAAGAGGACCGCCTCCGGCCGGGCGAGGTAGGAGAAGGCTAGGGCGGCGCCGGCGAGGACGGCGGCGAGCGGCCGCGGGGAGAGGGCGAAACGGTAGAGCGCCAGGGCCGAAGCGGCGACCAGGAAGGCGTAGAGGGACTCCAGGCGGACCTCGGTCGCGGTGTAAAGTCCGAAGGGGCAGACCGCGACAAAGAAGGCGGAGAGGAAGGCCACCCGCGGGCAGAAGAGCGACCGGGCCAGGAAATACACGGGGAGGACCGTCAGGGCGCCGAAGATGACGGAGACCGCCTGGCCGGAGAGCTCGAGGTCGCCGCTCAAGAGCCAGGCGAGGCCGGTCAGGACCGGGAAGAGCGGGGCGTGGACGAGCTCCGGACGGCCCCGCGAGACGAACCCCTCCCCGGAGAAGAGGCTCCGGCCGAGGCGCGCCATCTCCACCCCGTCGACCCCCCCATCGGAGCCGACGAAGCGGCAGCGGCTTAAGGCGAAAAGCCTCAGGGCGAAGGCGAGGAGGAGGATCGCGAGGAGGATGGCGGACTCCCGGAAGCGGGCGGTGTTTGGTCTCGGGAGGGCGTCCATCGGGAGCAGGGGGCAGGGGGCAGAGATCAATGATCCAGGCTTAAGGTTCAAGGAACCTGGTTTGCAATCCGCGTTTTACGTTCGAGGTTTCCGGGCGACGGCCAGCAGCGACGACCCGAAGGGGAAATCAGCGCGCCGGAGCCAGGACGCCTCGCTCGCGAAGACATTCCGGCAGGCCCGGTTCAGGAGCTGGCCGGGGATCTTGAACTCCAGCCCCGGCCGTTCTTTCCGGAGAAGCCGGAAAGCCAGCCGGACCGCCGCCACCGGCGGGAAGAGAAAGGTGCAGAAATAGCTCAGCCGCTCGACCTCCCAGCCGGAGGAGGAGAGGAGCGACCGGAGCGGGGAGCGGAGGTAGCGGCGGCGGTGGCGGTTGAGGTCGTCGTGGACCGACCAGATCCAGGCGTAGGCGGGGACGGTGAGGAGGAGGACGCCCCCCGGGCGGGCAACCCGGAGGTATTCCCGGAGGGCGGCGCGATCGTCGGCGATGTGCTCGATCACGTCGAGCGAGAGGACCGCGTCGAACTCGCCTTCGGCGAAGGGGAGGCCCGCCTCCGGAACCCGGCGGACGTCCCGGCAGCCCCGCCGCCGGCAGAAGGCGACCGCCTCCTCGGAGATGTCCGCTCCCGACGCCTCCCCCATCCCCTCCAGCTCCTTCAGCGTCGAGCCGGTCCCGCAGCCGACGTCCAGGATCCGCGGGCGGAGAGGCGGGAGGAGGGGGC
>CAZOYW010000132.1:0-1902 GCA_964584165.1 uncultured bacterium | reverse complement strand
ACTTGCTCTAATACACTGAACAAAATTCAATCATAATTTTTGTTCTCATACCAATGAGCGCGTGAAATATTTAATTCAATTTCAGAGGCAATTCTAAAAGAGCTCCGCCACTCCCCAGCCCTTGTCGCTTCCATGGGGGATTACTACTAACCTTTTCACTCCTCGCTATAATTACGATTCAAGAAAATTTTCCCATCAATACCAGGTCTGAATATTCCCCGTTATCGAAAAATGCCTTCTTTTTTATCCCTTCCTGCAAATATCCCAACCTCTCATACAATCGGATTGCCCTGGAATTTACAATGGTTACCAGGCATTCCATTTTTGTATATCCACGATCCTTTGCCTCTCTTTCAAGAAAGAGAATAGCCTCTTTCCCAATTCCCATTCCCCAGTATGCTGGTTCCAGATAGAGAAAAAAGGTCGCCACGTGGGAGATCTTGGTGCCGGGTGGTTGAACATAGAATCCGGCCCCTCCAACAATCCGGGTATTCATATGAATGCCCCAGAGTGACACGATGCCGCTTTGCATATAGTTCCACATTGCCCGGGTTGTTTCCATAGAGATCGGCGGAATAGTCTCAAAATTATCAGCAATTTCAGGCGTATTGCATAATTCGTTTATTCTTCCGAGTTCCGACTCCTGTACCGGGTAAAACCGGACAGAAGAGGATAATTCCTTCAAATCCACGGGAAGAATTGAGAACTTCATCGAATAATAATTATTGTTCCTTCATTCCGGCTCACTTTAATCCTGGGTTCTCTGCCATGGAACCGCTCACCACCATTGATGCTCACTTGGAACCAATCACGGGGTATAATGTATCCCAAAAAGTAGAGTACGAAGAAGGGATATTACACATATTTTTTGAAAAGAGTATAGCGCAACTCCACCAGGCACAATCTTTAAAAAAAATCTATGATCAGGTCACTGCTATCCATCAAATCCACAAAGGGATCTTGTATATCGAAAATAGCGAGGGAAACTTCTCTTTTTGTAATAGTTGATGGGGAAAGGGATTGGAATCGCCGTTTTGTATGGCGGGCGCGAGAAACTCTGTCGCCTGGTAGCTGACTCTCGCAACGTCAGGCCCCGAGCCTGAAAAAGACCTCCCTGGCACATTGACAAGACTACTGCACGAATCTTTTCCTGTATCCCATGCATCAGCCAGCGGTAAACGAGGCTGTGAGCATGACCAGGAAGATGATGTTGACAGTCACATGAGCAATCATTGATACGTAGATACTCCGTGTTCGCCACGCGGCAAGAGCCAGGGGCAGGAACCCGACGGCTATCTGAGGCCACCGCCACGGCGTCCATACATGGTAAATGCTGAACAGGAGTGTATTGAGAACCGGAGCCCATATACCGTAACGGTCAATCCGCGGGAGAAGATAACCGCGGAAGTACAGCTCCTCAGTCATTGGACCGACCAGGCCATTGAACACGAACGCTATGAGTAAGAATGCTGCGAAAATGCCCGCGGAAGGCAGACCGCCGTCCGCATTCGTCTGTGCAAACTGCAGTATCGAATCGGGCACCCACGAGGGCAACCAATCGATGACCCAACCTTCCAGCAACGATATCCATGCGATCAGTGTGAAGAGGAACCATATGGCAAGACCAATGGCCATTGGCAGGAGCCGTCCGGGAGGAATCTTGGATCTGTAGTCCGTAACGGCAAGCGGGGACCACGAGCCTGTTGTCCTGCGAGCAACGATAGCGAGGCACCCGAGTTCGAGGGGGACGATCACGAGTCCTATCCCGCCGAAGAGAGCGAAAATGGGATCCAGCCCCCACCCCTCCAATACTGGTGCCATCCAGACAATGAACATGCCTAGCGCCACGCCTGGGAAGAGACTCAGGACAACAGACAGCCAAAGCGGATGCTGTGGGGTATG
>CAZOYW010000131.1:0-1910 GCA_964584165.1 uncultured bacterium | reverse complement strand
ATGTGACCTGCCAGAAAGAGGGAAGCGGGGTATGACCGGTCACATGCACAAGAGGATTGTGGGGATGGGCTTTTTAAGAATGAGAGTGCGGGTTGTGAATGTGTCCGGGGGGTTTCGGGAATGTGATGGTGTGAGGAATGGGCAGAGCGATAAATGCATTATCATCTGCTGTCACAGGGAAAACCGGGTGGAGTGAGGGAGGGGGAGCACTAGAAGAAGAGTATCTTTTCATATACAAGAGAAATTAACGATAGATAGCCGCGAAACGGGGATTTAAATAACGAAAATGGAGGGTTTAGATATTAATTACTGTTACCTTCCATGCTTTCACAATGACCCGGTCGATCCCGGTTTTTTCCCATGTTGGAGGACTGGTACTTATTTGAGTCATTTGAAGACTATTTTCGAAATAATTTTTCCAGGCATTATAGAATTTATCAGTGATTTTTATTGATATTTGAACTTCATTCCCTACGGGTGTTCGATCAATAACATTTGCTCCCCCTGTACTGATAGGAAGCGGTTCGATGGAAAGTTGAACCGTACTTATACCGTCTTTTGCCATGGGATTTGAGGGTACAATCTGTATTAAGGTAATAAGCATTGTTGAAAAGCCAGCAGTATCCGTATCAAAGAACCATCTTGGCTCTGAAAGCATTACCGCTCCACCACTTTGGTATTTTACAACCGCACCGTTTTCGAGACCTACGTATATTTCCCCTGTATCCGTAAGGAATTCTAATTCACCTGGTGGAAACTGACCTGAAGGCCAAAGAGTGGTATCTAACAGTGAAAGTCCAGTTTGGTCTGAAATGAAAAATGAGGATGTTGGATCCGGATTATCAACAGAGAGGATCCCTCCGCTGACCTGCATGGTGGTTTCCTTATACGGCACATATTTCACGGTAAGGCTGTTGACATCGCTCTGGAGCACGATCATGTTGCGCTCCATATTCCTGATATTGCTATTCGCTTGTTCCTGCATCAACACCGGGTACCCATACAGGGTCACCAGTCCGATTCCGGTCAGCATGATACCAAAAATAATGATGAAGCCTACAGATTCTGATACTGCAATCTCGCGTTGTATCTCCGACCTGTTAGTGTTCATATCTCCTCCTCATGGATACTGGTACTCGATGAAATTCAAACCACTTGCAGATGTTCGCCCTGCACTCATACCAAAGAGTGTTTCACCAATCCCTGCAAGGGATACCGTCGAACTGATCCCCGAATCCCCTGAAATAATAATCCTGTTGTCACGAGGCCTCTCAGATGGCCCCGGAACGATCTCTATGATGTAATCTCTCCCCGCCACATCATCCGGAACATCGAACTTTGTGATGATTGTTGCGTTATTTCCATAGGGTAGGATTGCATACAAATCAATAATCCGGGTGCTTACGCCGTTCCCGATATCAGTATACGCATGACCTGTCAGGATATTGGTAGGCCTTTCTATAAACGTGTCATTGACCATAGGGAGGGTAATAACAAGGAACAGGAGCAAAACGCCGGTGATAATGGTGTATTCCAAGACCTGGGATACCCCAGATTCATGGTCCACTCCGTTAGTAGTGGAAATAGTAGTAATCATTGATGGCGTCATAGCTTATTTCCTCCGTATAACTCGTGATACCATTGTTATAGTGTATTCTCCAGGGTCCTTCGATAGCAGGATCAAGATTGTCATACGTAATATCGACGAGTGCATTCTTTCGGGCAAGTGAGATTGTTTCAATATCAGTAACGACATCGGGGAGAGCAGCGTCATTATGATAGCGGGTGAAGATGACCCAGACTTCATTTCGCAGATCCTGGATATCAGCCTTCGGAAACTCGAGAACCGCCTCAGCGGTTGTCTGCCCGACCAGAACTGACTGGTTTATCAGGATGGCAAGGAAGAAAAT
>CAZOYW010000130.1:0-1985 GCA_964584165.1 uncultured bacterium | reverse complement strand
TTTACTGCTGCGAGGACAGAGCCGGGAGTGATGCTGGTCCGGGAGATGAGCATCCTTTCCGGGAACCGGAATGTCCCGGAGGATGTGTGCAGGATCCCGCTACCGGGCATCAGCGAGGCAAGGGCGTGTGCGGTCGTTGTCTTGCCCCGGGTGCCCGTGATCTCCACCATCACGCCGGGCACGTTACCGCTTACGAGCTGCCGCACGGCCTCATGGTGGGAGATTACCGGCACCCTGGCGGCTTTCAGGAGAGGGTGATCGGGATCGAGGTGCACGGGTGCAACGATCAGGTCATATGACCGGGTGAGGGCAGTCTCAACACTGACCGGGCTCCCGCCGCGGTACACGTCCACAAGATCGACCTTGTCACCACGCGACAGAAAAGCATCGCCGATTGCGTTCCCGCCGTGGATCGTGTCCAGCACCAGGACCTGCATAAAAAAGGTCAGAGGTTGGAGAGCGCCTTAGTCGCGTTCTTGACCATGAGGTCGGCAAGCAGGGGGTCGCTGCCAATCGGATCGGCATACACGAGCGGGATCGTCTTGCCATTGAGCACGAAATTCCCTTTCTTGGTCCCTTCGGGCAGGCCGATCTCGCCGGGAATGTCTTTCTCGATATGGACACCCTTTGCAAGGAAGAGGGGGACGACGACCAGCGCATCGATCGGCTCGGTTTTGAATGCCTCCATCGATTCCCTGATCGTCGGCGTGTTCATGTTCATGAAACCGCATTTGACAATGAAATCGGCATTGTTCGACCTGATGAAGGCAGCAGTCTTCTCAACGAGTTCCTGGTTATAGGGCATCGTGCTCCCGTGCCCTACGAGTAACATTCCCTTCTTGCTCATGTATGTACCTCCGATGTGATGGTGTTCAGGCGTTATTTACAAAACATCCGCCCGATGTGTGTTCGACTTCCCGTATGCCGAAAAACCAGCATGAGAAAACACTTAGTATGAAAATATACCTGTAATCGTAATAACTTTCTTGTTTTGATCGTGGATGGATACGTTAGTTCCGTTTGAGCGGGTCATCGTTTCACTTTCAAACCCCGGACCCAATGGTTTTATTCTTCCGCCATCGCACCGGTAACAAATGAGTGATTTCGAGCGGGAGATCGTCCACTGCCTGAACCGATTTTTTGTCGCCCACCATATCCAGGGTTTTGCGTACCGGCTCAAGCAGCACAAGTTCACGACCCAGTACGTGGACGTGCTCGTTGATTCGCTCAACCCCTCGTATTACCTCTCGATCGAATGCAAGTCGATCGGTGACAAGAAGCTCTACTTCTCGCAGCACTTCCATTCCGACAAGAAAAATGTCCACCAGGTGGATGCGATCTCGGACTTTCTTGCAAAGACCGGGCGGATCGGGTTCCTTGCCGTGGAGTTCCGGCAGGGGCCGGGAAAACCGAGCGAGGCGTTCCTGATCCCCTGGGCAACCGTTGTTGCACATTTCCGTGAGAACAAGGGGATCACCATCGATGATGCCCGGGCGGGCATTGCCCTGTCACGCTCGAAAGGCGGGTACGTGCTGGAGAAGATGTGATGAGAGTATGGGGCGCCGCGTTTGCCGGCATCACGCGGGTTGAAGAACGCTTACGAGTTCTCCTTTTTCTCACCCCTTCGGGGTTCGACAAATCGAAGAATTGCTGCGCAATTCTTCTCCTGCTCCAGCCTGTGAGCAGGCTGGATCATACCCAAACAAATTTCACCCGGCATATTCAACGAATATGAATCTATGATGGATGCATTCGATCGCTTCGGGCTGCTCATCAATGACCGTGTGGTCAGGACGCCGGTAGCGATTGCGTCCATGGCCGGCATTGTTGATGCGGCCTACCTGCTTGAGCGGGCTGACCATATCGGCCTTGGTTTTATCGGGGGCTATTCGATTGACGGCCCCACGATGGAAGCGGCAAAGGCCGTTGCCGCGGGTGGTGACCGGAAGGAATTCATTGCTGATGACCCGGTGGCCGAGCTGGAG
>CAZOYW010000129.1:0-2012 GCA_964584165.1 uncultured bacterium | reverse complement strand
TTTTCAGGTTAAAGGTTTTTATTTATATGAATAATTTATATTTTTGCAGCGGTTTAGTCGATTAAATTATTGAAAACTAAATATTTTAAGAAATGACAAAGGCAGATATCGTAAACGAAGTTTCCAAAAACACAGGAGTAGAAAAGTTGACTGTGCAGAAAGCTGTGGAAGCATTTATGGAGACAGTAAAAGATTCTTTGGTTGAAGGTAAAAATGTTTACCTGAGAGGTTTTGGCAGTTTTGTGGTAAAGAAAAGAGCCGAAAAAACGGCAAGGAACATTTCGAAGAATACCACGATTATTATTCCTTCTCACAACATTCCATCTTTCAAGCCGGCCAAATCATTTGTGTCGAAAGTAAAAACCAAGGTAAAATAAAGCATTATGCCAAGCGGAAAGAAGAGGAAGAGACATAAGATGGCGACGCATAAGCGTAAAAAGAGACTCCGTAAAAACAGACATAAGAAGAAGAGATAGCTTTTCCGGATTTGCGGAATCAATTATGTCGAGTTAAACCTAAAGTATTTTTTACTTTAGGTTTAATCTGTTTTACAGAATCGAGTTAATACATCTTTTAATGTCTGAAGAAAATATTTGGTTGTGAGCAGCGAATTAATTATCAATGTCTCTCCTACCGAAATAGTTATTGCCTTACTCGAAAACAAACGGCTGGTAGAATTAGGCCGGGAGAAAACCGGTGCCAAATTTGCGGTCGGTGACATTTATCTGGGCAAGGTAAAGAAGATTATGCCCAGTCTGAACGCTGCTTTCGTTGATGTGGGGTATGAGAAGGATGCATTTCTTCATTACCTTGATCTGGGCCCGCAGTTTTCGACCCTGAATAAATTTCTAAGACTGGTATCCCAAAAGAAGAACAGGATCACCTCCATTACAAAGATCCAGTCAGACCCGGATATTGACAAAGAAGGTTCGATTGCCACACGGTAGAAAGTAGGACAGAAAATCCTTGTTCAGATTGCCAAGGAACCCATTTCAACCAAAGGGCCCCGGCTTACTTCCGAGATTTCGATTGCAGGAAGAAACCTGGTCCTTATCCCTTTCAGCGACAAGATTTCGGTATCACAGAAGATTCAGTCGAACGAGGAAAAGGCCAGGCTAAAGAAACTTGTCCAGAGCATCTGCCCCAGAAAATACGGGGTGATTATCCGTACAGCAGCCGAAGGCCATATGGTTGCCGAACTTGATCAGGAATTGAAACTTCTCGTCGAAAAATGGGAAACCATCCTGTCAAAACCGGGGAGGCTTAATAATCCCGGATTAATATTGGGTGAAATGGACCGGACAACGGCATTGCTCAGGGATATTTACCACACCAATTTTGGCAGCATCATCGTTAACGATCATGGAGTGGCGGAAGAGATTGCAGGCTACCTCGGATCGATCGATCAGGAAAAAAGAAAGATTGTCAAGCTGTACAAAGGGCGTCTTCCCATTTTTGACCATTATGGAATTGATAAGCAGATCAAAGCTGCTTTCGGGAAAACTGTATCTTTCAAAAACGGTGCTTACCTGATCATCGAACACACCGAGGCTTTTCATGTGATCGATGTGAACAGCGGAAACAGGGGTAAAGCAGGGTTGGACCAGGAGGCCAGCGCCCTTGATGTCAATCTTGCGGCATGTGAGGAAATTGCCCGCCAACTGAGGTTGCGCGACATGGGTGGAATCGTTGTGGTAGATTTCATTGACATGAACCAGGCCCCCAATCGCCACAAGGTTTTTGAGCACTTGAAAGAGATGATGGAATCCGACCGGTCGAAACACAACATCCTGCCACTCAGTAAATTCTGCCTCATGCAAATCACCCGTCAGCGTGTACGGCCTGAAGAGCATATTGAAACGGCCGAAGAATGTCCGACCTGCAAAGGCAGCGGCAAGGTGATGCCCTCCTTTCTTTTTACCGATGAGATCAACAGCAAGGTAGAATATGTCCTGAAAGATCTGCACAAATCAAAACTGACTGTGAGGGTCCATCCTTTTGTGGCAGCCTAT
>CAZOYW010000128.1:0-2015 GCA_964584165.1 uncultured bacterium | reverse complement strand
GGAGAGAAGGAACTGGAGCTCGGGGTGGACCAGGCCGATCTTCCAGTCGTCGATGATCAGGTAGCGGATCCCACGCTCCCTCAGGTAGCCGAGGAGGCCCCGGTAATCCCCCCAGTAGAAGACGTTCCACTCGCAGCCCGAGTAGTAGGCCGGGGCGAGCCGGGTCATCATCACCCGCTCCTTCTCGATCCCCGGGATCTTCTCCCTCATCCAGGCTCCCAGCTCCTTGAACTCGTAGGGGATGCCCGCCTTGGCCGCCTTGCGCCTGACCACGCCGGCCGATCCGGCGAGGAGGGCGAGGAAGAGGAGCCCGGCGAGGAGGCGGAAAACCGCCGTCCCCCACCGCGTCCCCCGCGCGGCCTCTTCCCGGTCGGCGAGAAAGGCGGCCAGGCCGACCAGGAAGGCGGGGACGAAGGGGTAGAAATAGCGGTGCTCCATCGTCACCAGGACGAGCCCGGCGGCGGGGAGGAAGAGGGCCGCCAGGAAGAGGACGGAGAAGCGGTCGGAGCGCCTCCGCCAGAGGAGGAGAAAAGCGGCGAGAAGTAGCGCCATCCCCGCCCCGAGCAGGGCGAAGAGCGCCCCGGAGGGCACGCCCAGGAAGCGGGCCGATTTCACCACCTCCTGCCAGCCGTCGGAGAGGTTGAAGCGGACGATGGAGAGGAAATCCTCCGGGCGGCGAAGCATCAGCTCGGTCATCGTCAGCCCCGCCGGCTCCGAGGGCGGGATCCCCCGGTAGAGCTCCTCCATGCACTCGAAGACCACCCTTCCGGTGGGGACGCCCCGGGCCTGGTAGATCTTGTAGGTGGCGTCGGCGAAATGGCTGGAGCCGGAGAGCGCCCATCTCCCCGTCGCCTGGTGGATGAAGATCCAGAACGGGAGGGCGGCGAGCGCGAAGCCCAGCGGGAGGAGGACGAGCCCGGCGAGGAATCGCCCACCGCCGGGACGGCCGGGGAAAAACTGGCGGAGGACGTGGAGGGACCAGACCACCGGCAGGAAGAGGAGCCCCGAGGGGTGGGTGAGAAAGGCCAGGCCGAGGAGGAACCCGGCGGCGAGCATCCCCGGCGCCCCTCCCGCCTTCTGCGTCCGCCGGAAGACGGCCAGCGCCGAGAGGATGGCGAAGGCGTAGAGCGACTCGGCGTAGGTCTCCACCGAGCCGTAGACCAGGACCGGGCAGACGGCGACGAGCGCCGCGGCGTAAAGTCCGGCGCGGGGGCCGAAGAGGTCGCGGGCGAGGAGGTAGCCGGGGAAGACGAGGAAGACGCCCGCGAGGAAGGAGACGAGCTGTCCGCCCCGGAGGAGGTCCCCGGAGATCCTCCAGAAGATCCCGATCAGGAGGGGGTAGAGGGGCGGGTGGATGACCTGGGGCTTCCCGAACTCGGTGAAGCCCTGACCGGTGAAGAGGTTGCGCGCCAGGGAGAGGTAGGTGTAGGTGTCCGTCCCGCCCCCGGAGTCGATGAAGTCGAAGGTGAGGAGCGAGGCCAGCCGGATCGCGAAGGCGACGAGCAGGATGCCGACAAGCGCTGTCTTCTCTCGTTTCATCTCGCGGAGCGTTTCTCCTTTTAATTTTCCGCAGGAAAATTAAAAGCCGTGGTCCGAGATCCCGCAGCAGCGGGCGCAGATCGGGAAGAGGCCGCGGTCGAGGAGGGAGCTCCGGAACCTCCGGGCCCTCTCCCCGTTCCAGAGGGCGAGGAGCGGCTCCTCCCGGACGGAGCCGATCGAGTAGTCCGGATAGTCCGGGCAGAAAACCGCGCTCCCGTCGGGGCGGAGGTCGATCATCTCCCAGGGCGAGTAGCAGAAGCGGCGGCGGACCGGGCGGACGGGCGGCCCGTAATACTCGCCGAGCGCCGCCGGGGGGAGGGACGGGCGGAAGACGACCGGGAAGCGGAGCCGCCGGGAGCGCGCCAGGAGCGCCTTCACCCGCGATGGATCCACCTTCCCCAGCGCGCCGACGAAGTCCTTCCCCGAGGGGGCGGGCAGGCCGAAGCGCTCGGCGAAAACCCGCTCGTTGGCCGCGT
>CAZOYW010000127.1:0-2041 GCA_964584165.1 uncultured bacterium | reverse complement strand
ATCGTCGCCTCTTTCTGCCACAGGTTCCAGAGGTTGATCTCGGACTGGATTTCAGGGTTGGTGGGGGCAAAGAATAAGATCGTTCCCCCCGGCCCGATTGCATCAAGGGACTGTTGCACACAGACGGGAACCGGTGCCGTCATGATGACCGTGTCTGCGCCAGAGCCCCCGTTCAATTCTCTGAACCGTCCGGGAACATCATCCGTCGCGGAAATGGTTGCATCGGCGCCGAATTTCCGGGCGAGCGTCAACCGGTCGGGGCTCGGGTTGGAGACCGCAATGAATCCCGCACCATTCACACGGGCTGCCTTGACATGCAGCAATCCGGTGATCCCGGCACCGATGATCAGGACGGACCGGCCATCCGAGGTCGGGGCGAACTGCTGCCCTCGCACCACGCACCCGAGGGGTTCGACAAAGGTCCCTGCATCAAACGAGACCGAATCGGGAAGGTGCAGCATTCCGCGGTCCACGTTGATCTCCGGCAGCACCACGTACTCTGCGAATGCCCCGTAGGCATGCTTGAACTTGGTGGTATGCAGGGTGTCGCAGGCGGTCGTATGCCCGCGGATGCATGCATTGCACGTGTTGCAGGGGACATGATGGGTGACAACAACCCGGTCTCCCACCTTCCATTTCGGATCGACCTCTGATCCGACTTCTGCAATGACTCCCGTGCATTCATGCCCGAACGCCCCGATACCCCCGGGTCGTCCCGCACGCTTGATCCGGTACCATTCCATGACATCCGACCCGCACACGCCGCATGCCATGACCTTAACTTTGACCTCGCCTGGTCCCACCGGGATATCCTCGACCTCCTCGATGCGGATGTCGCGGTTCGAATAATAGACTGCGGCCTTCATGCGTGGGTTTCCCGTGGAGGGTTCATGGATACGTGATGAAACATTATTCGAGCTTGGATGCCTGGGGCTGGTGGGCATTGTAGATGTCGAGCGCTTCCTTGACAGTATGGTTCCCATGGACGATCGAGCCGATTGCCTTGATCATGCCAAGGGGATTGTTGTCCTGGAAGATGTTCCGGCCGAAATCAACGCCCACGGCACCGGCCTGGATAGAGTCGTAGGCCATCTTGAGCGCCTCGGGCGGGCTGGAATACTTCCCTCCGGCAACCACGACTGCGGTCGGAGCGACCCAGTCCACGAGCTTCGAAAACTCCTCGCAATAATAGGTCTTGACGATCCGGGCACCGGCATCCTGACAGATCCGGGATGCGAGCGCCAGGTACCGGAGGTCCCGGGCCATGTCCTTCCCGACCGCGGTGACCGCCAGCACGGGGAGCCCGTATTCCTCGGCGGCATTGATCATGTCGGTCAGGTTGAGGATTGTTTGCTGCTGGTTGGCAGCGCCAATAAACACGCTGACCGCAACCCCGGCCGCATCCATCCGGATGGCCTCCTCGATGGAGACCGTGAGCTGTTCGTCGCTCAGGTCTTCAAAGAGCACGCTGTTTCCCCCCGACACCCGCAGCATGATGGGTTTTGATCCGAGCGCCTCGGGTGCAATATTGGCCCGGACCGCCCCGCGGGTCGTCATCAGGCAGTCGCAGTAGGGGAGGAGGGTTTCGATCGTATGGCTCATGTTCCGAAGGCCTGTCGTAGGCCCCTGGAAATAGGGATGGTCGATCGCAAGCATCACGACCCGGTTGTCCTTCGGATTGATGATCCGGTTCATCCGGCTCTGAATTCCCACATCAAGATACGCGTTTCCCATTGCGAGACACTTCACGAGAAGTAATGATGTGCAACCGTAAAAAAACTCTCGTGATTCCCGAGCACGATACAGAAATCCGCCGGATGAAAACACCAGATTTTTTTCTTGGACGCCGGGATTACTGTTCCTTCGGCCTGACGACCAGGTACCCCTTCTGTATCAGCCAGTGGTGGAACTCATGGGTCGTGTGCAGGCAGTGGGACGCACAGATCGCCCGGATCTCTTCGTAGTTCAGGGATTTCTCCACCTCTTTGTCCAGGAGCAGTTGGATCGGGCATTTCACGTCCTTGCAGTATTCCCGGCGCTG
>CAZOYW010000126.1:0-2051 GCA_964584165.1 uncultured bacterium | reverse complement strand
CCCGTATCGGCGCGACGGTCCAACTCCGCAACCGCCCAGGCGAGGACGCGCGCACAGTCAAGGGGATTGCTCACGGTGGGGTGTAATAAGTGCGGCAACTTCCCGAACGGTCGCAGCTCGCCGCGCTTGGGGTCAAGCATTATCATGCGGAGCTGGGCCGGGTCGTTTTGTCTGCAAAGCCGGTACAAAAGCCAGTGTAGGGCAACGCTCTTCCCGCTGCCCGTGGTCCCCGCAATCAGCAAATGGGGGGTGTTGGGGTCGCTAATGTCAAGCCATTGCACGCGGCCGCCCGTTGCAAGCCCGATTGCTACGGCCGTAGGGCTGGGGGGCGGGAGCTCTTCTAATCGCTTGGCCCGCAATGGTTTGCGGTCCGCGGGGTCCTTGGGGATCTCTATGATAAGCCGCCCCGCATCCCGCGCAATCCTGCAAGAATCGGTCCCGGCCGCCAGGGCCAGGGCGCCCGCAAGTTGCTCTACCCGCTTAGGATCTTCCCCCAGCCCAAGGGAGCAAGCAAAGCAATTGACTTGCGGCCCCTCCCATGCCAGGGATACCATGGCCGCCACTTTGCGCGCGTTTAGGCTCGCTTGCAGTAGGGCCGCCGTGAAATGCGCTTGCCCCTCCGCGCCGCCCGGGGGGGTAGTTGCGGGAGTTCCGGTCAGCATGTCCGACATAGGCGCCCCCCTTGTGGGCAAGGCCCAGCCAATAGCAAGCCCCCGAGCCCCGGTCGTATAGTTGCGGGGTCCTGGCCATGCTTGGCCCGAAAGACGGCCCGCGCCTCTTCCGGGGTCGTATCGCTTGAGAATGCCAGCCAATAGGCGCCCGCGGGGAGCTGCCCCTGGTCGTGTGTCTTGTCCGTGTCAGTCATGGCGCCGCCTCCCCCGATACCACTTAGCCCACGCCTCCCGGTCCCGCAGCTCCCGCCTTAGCAGGATCGCAGTAACGGCCACGCCGCAAAAGAAGCCGGCCGCAAACGCTCCGACAAGTGCCGCCGTCATAAGCCCCCCCAAACAAAAAGCCCCACGTCTAGCCTTGCTAAACGTGAGGCCCCCAAGGGCTTATGGTAAAATGGCCCACAAGCTGGCCGTGTTACCCCACGTCTAGCCTAGGGCCGGGGAGGCGCCGTCAACGCCAAGCCGGCCCGATCGTTTGTTAGTTCTGCTTGGTTCCCTCCGCTAAAAGCCGGTCAAGCTCTTCCCGTCTTATGCGCCATTGCCTCCCGATCTTGGTTGCTTTTAGCTTGTGGTCCCGCACATAACGGCGGACCGTCTCAATACTCAGCTTGATATAGGCCGCCGCCTCTTGTACTGTCATCCAATCATCTGCCATATTCTAGCCCCCTTGTGCTTGCTACTGGCATTATACATCATCCTGTCAATACCCCTTTATTCGCTACAATTCGCTACTTGACACTACACGGGATATGGTGTATACTGGCATCATAGGTACGGATTATTAGGCCAAATACGCAGCTAACCGGGAGGGTTACACCATGGAAAGCGCCGCCGTGATAGTCTACTCCGAGCCTCAAAACGTCCTGGCCCTGGCCGGCCAGGTTGCCGACAAGCACGCCTCCGCCTCCGCATTCTCCGACTACCAAAGCCGCAAGGCCAGCAACACACGGGACCGCCAAAGGGTGGACCTGGCCCTCTTCGCCCGCTTTTTGCGGGAGGCCGGTATCCCCGAGGTCGGGGACCTGGCCAGTGATGTTACTGCTTGGGCCGGGGTTTCGTGGGGCTTGCTTGAGGCTTTCAATCGCTGGCAACTCGCGCAAGGCTACGCCGTGGGGTCCTGTAACGTCCGCCTGGCCACGGTCAAGACGTTCTGCAAGCTGGCCGCCAAGGCCGGGGTGATTGCCCCGCAAGATTACGCCATGATTGCCATGGTCAAGGGCCTCTCCCACAAAGAGGGCCGCAACGTTGACGAAAGCCGGGAGGTTACGCGCGTAGGGTCAAAGAAAGCGGATCCCGTGGGGATCTCCAAGAAACAAGCCGCGCAGCTCAAGGGCCAGCCGGCGGATACTCCGCAAGGGCGCCGGGATGCGCTCATGATGT
>CAZOYW010000125.1:0-2071 GCA_964584165.1 uncultured bacterium | reverse complement strand
CGCAGTGTTCCCTGGTTCTTACTGAGAAGGCAGCGTTGAGCATTGAGGAGTCGGTAGAGGTTGCGAAGGGGAGTGATGATTATCAGGAGTTATTACAACGGTTAAAAGCAGATCTTGGCATGAAGTCATAAGAGACCCCCCCCATTTTGTCAGAATCTAATCTAGATTATCAAAAAAGCCTATTGTAAACTGGATCGACGAAAGGGAATTGATTCGTTGCTTAAAAGACGATTTAAAATTCCCATTAATGTGGGATTTAAGCAATGACTAGAGGAGAGGAAAATCAAAAAGTTAACATATACTTAGCCGAAATTGGTTAAAATCGATGTTAATAAGTCCAAATGTTACGGTCGACTGGACCCAAAAAGTTGATTCCATATCCGTTCTTCGTGACCCGCTGGGAATATGGAGTCATCATTTATCCCTTCAAGAAGAGTTTACTGCAGGGATTACTTCAGTAACACCAAGGGCTCGATATTATACCCTTTGGGCTTATTATTACCAATATCTACGACCGAAAAAGATAATTGATGCTTCTAATTTTGAGAAAATTTTCCTCCTTTCCAGTCTCGCTCATCACGACGGCGATACTGAATTCCCAGGCCTCATATCACTCTATAATAAAGAAAAATTCATCGAGGATTGGGACGAAATTGACCCCTTTACTCTTGATTTCCACATAAATGGATATGGGCGGGTCTATTACAATCGTCAAATGGAAGTTTTTCGGTGTGTATGGACAGGAATAGATGGAAAAGAACAAATCTCAAAAATCGACAAAAAACTAGCCGATACCCTGTCTTTTCTAAATCCAGAGAGCTTCTCTTTTAATTCTTTTTCAAAGAAGCAATTGAAAGACTTATTCTCTGGATTATGTATTTGTTGTATTTCTGAAAATCAAGAAGAGAGAGACATTCTTTCAAAATTGATGTTCGGATTTTTCTATCAAGATGGAGGAGAAGCAGATATTTCAGAGGTAAAATTTTCTGAATTTCAGGATGGTCAGATCAATCTTGATTTTGTCATGCAAGGAGATGAGAATTATTACTCCCTGATCGAACAAAATTCACGAAGGAGAAACACACTATTTCTGTTTCTTCAAATTATCAAGGAGACAAACCCTCACATCAACCAGTTTAATCGATTTATTTGGGATGCAATTTATTTTAGCCAAAACAGAGAGACCAAACAAGATATTGATTTTAAGAGATTTGAAAAAACCAGAATATACTGGGAATTTTTCCAATTAAATGTTTATTATGTTTTTCTAATGGAAAAGATCCTTGAAAGAATAAATCTCATCGTACTCGAAAATATCGGGGTAAATAAAAGGAATTTACTGCTCACTCAGGAAATTGGAGCAATCTACAATCATTTATCGGAACGCCTTGAATGTACAGTAAATGAAACCACAACACTGACAGATCTTTTTGAGGAGATTGGACGAATCAACCTAAATTCAAAATCTTCTCTCGAGTCCATAATAAATGAATCCCAGGTCTATGATAATCTCCGAACTGGCAATTCAGAGTACTTCTTTTCAGAATGCCTACTCCTCCTTGGTCTATTGAAACTGAGGTATGAGAAAAGTCCTTCGTTTATTGTCCAAAATGAACCATTGTCATCTCTTCAATCGTTAGAGATGGAAGATCTCTTCAATTATCTCGATAATAAAGGAAGTACTGAATATATCTTCCCATTTTTATCCAATTTGACACAAGCTATAATTAATCGACATCTCTTCGTTTCAGCACAACGGTTTGCATATGGTACGAAAAATTGGATATTTACCGAAGAAGATGAACGACTGTATTCTGCGAGAACATCAATAAGAATAAGCCCACGGGATAATCGATGGAGGAGCATTCGTTCAATTTTAACGGATTTGGGTTTTATTATTCAAAATTCTGAATCAAAATTAGATTTGACGGAGAAAGGAGCAACATGGCTATCCAAGATACAATGAATTTAATTGAGGAGATCTCCGGCAACCAGAAAAACAATGATTATATTATTCTAACCTCGTTTTGTTTCGATCCTTATTTTTTTGATAATTTTCTTCTCCAAAAAA
>CAZOYW010000124.1:0-2163 GCA_964584165.1 uncultured bacterium | reverse complement strand
TAAATAATATTATCCAGCTCGGTGAAAGTAAGGGGATTGTCCCGGATATCCGGTATCTTTCCTCCCTCTATGTTCCCATGGTATTGCTGGGATTGCTTTTCTTAAAAAAGCTCAAATTGGATGAATTCGACGTAAAAAAGATCCTTGAATCGTTCTTCTGGATTGGAATCATCACAGTGCCTTTGAGCTTTGTTGTGTTTCAGGCATTTATCGGGTCACAATTGGCTATTCATATTCTTATTCAACAGTGGATAAATTACGTATTTTTAGGCAGCGTAGTCGCAGTTCTCTTTTTAATACTCGCAGGGAATCTGAAGAAAGAAGTCCTTCATTACTTTCTCCCACTCCTTCTCATATCAAATCTGATATGGTTTATCATCTTTGGATATCGATTTACAAATTTCATTGTCTGGGAACACTACCATTTCTGGCTCCCGGTTACGAACTGGACACGGTTGATCTTCTTCAAGATATTCCCCTGGTAAACTTGGGCAACTTCCCCTATCCCATCTCAGTGCAAACGCGATTTTCCACATCCCTCATCAGAACCCGAACACCACCACCAACTACGTGAAGCCTCACCACATTCGACACTCCCGGGAAAGACCTAAAAACGGTCGTTGTCGCATCATCTTTTTGTAGGTGACCATCGAGAAATCCTTCCCTTTTCGCCGATCGGTCGCATAGAGGTGAGAATACGGTATTCAGAGGATTTGATTCAGGACGCCACGTTATTCATACGTCCCGGCGTTACCCCGACCACCATGATCCTGGTCGGTTCTGTATAGTACTGAGTGTAACCACCACTGCCGATGAGGGAATGATATGTACAGAATAGCGGGCCCCCCCCACAATGACAACGCCTACCACAGCTATGACATCAAGAGGGAGCTTAGTCTAACCTTTCCGGCAGGAACCAAAAAAGTTCCGTCGCAGGAAATGGGGTGAGCGGGCATGTTTTGCCAAAAATTGATTTTTCACGCTCACCGCGAGGTTTTGAACCGGGAACGCGGCAGCCGGGAGGTGCAGTGATGGCGAAAACGCGGAGGTGCCCGCACTTCACCGCCCGGAAGGAAGGGAGATGGACCACAATGGTCTGCACGCTCCCGGCCGGCAGGACCTGCCCGAATCCCCACTGCCAGGCACACCCCGATTACCAGGAGCCGGATCGGGATGATGATGAGTGAGGCAGCAGAGGACCGCCGGACCGACCGCACCAGGGCAAAGGGCGCCGAGTACGAAGCACTTGGCTACCTACTTAACCGTGGTTACCTGGCGGTCCGTGCGGGGGTCTCTACCCCGCTGGTCCACCTCGTCGCCCTGAAACCGGCGTCGGGCGCACTCCTCATCCGGGTTGTGACGGCCCGCCGGGCGATTCACGGGGCTTCGCATGTTGCAGCCCTCTGGCGGGAGGACATCGACCGGCTGCGGTCCCTGCCGATCCCTGCCAACTGCGAGATCCACCTGTGGGTCTACACCGACCGGAAGGGCTGGCACCGCTACGAGGTGCTCCCGGGCGGTATCGCGGAGGCCGAAGTATGAACACTCCCGGTGATGCCACATGGCGGCCGGGGAGATAGGCCGGGCCCTCTCACTCCTCTTTGCACCCGGACAGGTGATCGAGGTCCGTGCGATCACGGAGGAGGGGATGGCATCGGGGTACTTCGATAACCCCGAGACCCTGGCTAAAGCGGTAGCTCCGCTGGACGCTGCAGGAACTGCCGGGATCTATGTGACGCTGAACGAAGTGAACCCGGCACTTCTCTCGCGGAGAGCGAACCGCATCAAGATGCGGCTGTCGAAGAAGGACGCAACGACCGCTGATGCTGACATCGTCCGGCGGCGTTGGTTCCCCATCGATATCGACCCGACCCGGCCTTCTGGCGTGTCGTCGACTGATGAGGAGCACCAGGCAGCACTCGTCAGGGCTGCCAGGATCGCGGCCTATCTCAGCAGGGAACGCGGGTGGCCGGCGCCGGTCCTGGCCGACTCCGGGAACGGTGCTCACCTGCTCTACCGGATCGACCTACCGAATGACGACGAGAGCCGGGACCTGGTGAAGCGGTGCCTGGAGGTGCTGGATACCATCTTTTCGGACTGCGCGTGCGCTGTGGACACTGCGAACTTCAACGCGGCCCGTATCTGGAAGATGTACGGAACCGT
>CAZOYW010000123.1:630-2165 GCA_964584165.1 uncultured bacterium | reverse complement strand
GTAGCCAACATGATGCTGCTTACCCTGAGGGGCACTCCGACGGCCTACTATGGGGAAGAAATCGGGATGGAAAATGTGGATATCTCACCCGAGTTCATCCAGGACCCATTTGCACTTAATGTCCCAGAGAAAGCGCATCTGCTCGGGCGCGATCCTGTGCGCACCCCCATGCAGTGGGACGACGGCCCCAATGCAGGTTTTGCTCCTGCTGGCGTCGTACCATGGCTCCCGGTGGCACCCGACTATACCGAGCGGAACGTTGCGGGTCAGGATCGACGGCCAGACTCAATGATAAACCTGTACCGCGCTCTTGTCTGTCTACGTCGCGCTGAACCCGCACTCGCAGTCGGCGACTATGTTTCGGTGGAGGCAGGCTTCGACGATATCTTCGCCTACAAGCGAAGCACGCCCGGGGGGAGAGACTTCCTGGTCGTCCTTAACTTCAGCGAAAATACACATGTCCTGGATCTCAGCGGAGTGGCGCGACAGGCCACTATCGCCATAGCAACCGACATGCGACGCGATGGCGCGGTAGACCTGTCAGGACTGGAGGTCCGCCCCTGCGAGGGACTGGTCCTCCGCCTAGAATTGTCTTAGCAGAACCTGAAGGGTAATGAAGTATGCGATTGTCCAGGCGCAGGCTGCTGCAACTGCTTAGCCAGAGTGCCATCGGCTGCATGACTGCGGCATGCACTCGCACGTTTGCGACGCCCACAGTCGTTCCTCAGTCCGCGACTAGCATGCCGGTGTACCCCAGCGCCTCGACCGACATTCCACCGTCCGCACCTCTGGCGCCGTCACCTGCTGGGCCTACCATACCGATCACGCCCATCCAGGATTTCTTTGCAGTCACCTATAGCTCCAGTCGGCCCCAGATGCCAGAAGACTGGCGGCTGACGGTAACTGGGCATGTCGAGCGTCCATTCGATTTCACGCTGGACGAAATCAGATCGCTCCCGACTGTAGTGGAGATGCGTACGCTGTGCTGCATTTCCAACGCTTCTGGCGGATACGACATTGGCAACGCCTACTGGAAAGGAATACGCATCGTCGATGTATTGGCCGACGCGGGGGTCAAGCCGGGCGCTAAAGAGCTCAGGCTGGATTCATTCGATGGCTACAGCACGTCAGTGCCCATAGACCTGGCCGAACACCGTGATTCGCTGCTTGTGTACGAAATGAATGGTGAGCCCTTGCCACGCAAACACGGATATCCGTTGCGTTGCCTGTTCCCAGCGCGTTACGGCCAGAAACAGCCCAAATGGCTGCGCACCATGACGGTCATCGACCAGAATTATCTTGGGTACTGGGAGCGCCTTGGTTGGTCGAATGAAGCCATCATCCAGCCCTATACCCGCATCGATGCACCTCCTCATCGCTCGCGTATCACTACGCCGGGCTTTGAGTTGTCCGGCCTGGCTTTTGCCGATGATTCAGGTGTGGCGCGTCTTGAGGTCAGTTGGGACGAGGCGGCTGTCTGGCATCAGGCCGGGATGAGCCATGGACCGACCCCGCTCGCATGGTCGAGTTGGACA
>CAZOYW010000123.1:0-620 GCA_964584165.1 uncultured bacterium | reverse complement strand
GTCTGCACCGATTCTTCGCGCGGGCTACCGACGGTCGGGACCGCCAGCAGACACGCCCGGCAGATGATGGTCTCAACACGGATTCATACCCCAATGGCCCCACCACTATGGCGTGGACCACGCTTGAATTCTAAGAAGGAGAAACTGGTAAATGGATCAAACAGTGCCCAATCCCGAATACTATCGCATCCCGTACACCACCGATGCTTACAACGGTATGCCATATCGCCGGATCGGCAACTCCGGCCTGCGCGCCTCGACGATCGGCCTTGGCACCTGGAAATATGGCTATCCCGAAACGGGTGACGGTGCCCGCGTGGATGAAAAGACGGCTTTTGCCGTGTTCGATCGTGCCATTGAACTGGGCGTGACCTTCTGGGATACGGCTAATCGCTACAACGATGGCGCGGGGAACTCAGAACGTCTTATCGGACACTGGTTCAAGGCGAATCCTGATCAGCGCCGCAACGTCGTCCTCGCCACCAAGGTTTTCGGCTGCATGGACGGCAGCACGCCTAACCACTGCCGGCTGTCGCGCGTTAATATCCTCGAGTCAGTCTATGCATGCCTCGCACGACTCCAAACCGACCATATCGACCTGCTTTATTTCCACACAGTCG
>CAZOYW010000122.1:0-2182 GCA_964584165.1 uncultured bacterium | reverse complement strand
CTGGCTGAATATTGAAAGAAACCGAAATTTTTCTTCCATCCCATGATTTACTTCGATGATCACGAAGTCTGTTGTGAATATCAACCGATTCACCGATGTAGATCAATTCATTCACAGTGCTATCAAAAAGAAGATATAATCCAGGCTGATGAGGGATTTTTGCATGAATATCTGTTTTGAATGATAATTTTTCATTCCATAGAAGATTCATCCAATTACAATCCCCAGGATTTCCTCGTCGTTGAAGTGGAGGGACACTTGGTCCTCCTGATGGATTTATTTCTCCTTCTGGAAGTTTTCCTCCAATTACTCCCTTTTTTCTCTCTGTTGATTTTTTGTAGTGTGGATGAAATCGCCCGAAATTACATAATGTTGATGATCCATTCAAAAGACGATACTGCCAGAGGAGATAACATTCCCAGCCAGTTCTTTGACTCAAATCAGAGTAGTAGGCTGCGGCTGAACATTCATAGGAATACCCGTTCGCATCGTTCCATGCCCATAGCGAAGGAGCAGCGGTGTGAGGATCATTGAAGGGCATGATCTCTTTTAACGTATTTCTCTTGAGATCATTCAATCGTTCTCGCAAGGACCGGCCTGTTTGTCCGATGTACATGAGAAATTGTTGATTTTTTGCTCTAATCCGGTAAAGTCCCGGCTCTTTAGGGATACTCTTGAATTCTGGAGATAGTGCAGAAAATGGAATCCATTCACTCCAGGATAAATTACACCAGGTGGGGGAGAAAAATTCAAAAGAAGTCATAATTGACGGGATTTGTGTTTCATATTACTCCCTCCGTTTTAATTGAAAATCAGGATGCAGAGACTCATATTTCAAGAATAATTCAGAGGGGAAAATGCGAAGTGCAGATGAAATTTTCACAATTGTTGAGAGGCTGGGGCTTCGTTTTCCATTCTCAATTAAACTAATAAAAGTTCGGTCCAATCCCGTGAGTTTTGATAATTTTTCTTGAGAAATTTTTTTGGCTTTTCGCTCTTCTTGGATTATTTTGCCAAAAATCTCTTCCTCATTCATTTTTTATCTGAATGAAAAATCAGTAAAAAGTGACTAATGCCTATCGCTGACTATAGTCGACAAAATAGGGCAGGGATCTACAAATCAATATTTGTGAATGGAGGGGTGTCAGTTTTTTCCACGATAACTAAAAGCCTCCATCCGACAATTTCCACATAGATGTAAAATGGATCCCCGTCTCCTTGAAGAATATCATACACTGAATACTATAATTGAACAGGACAAAGCTGTCACGTCGTTCAAATATGCTCTTCTCCGTGGAACCATTGAGATCTGCCAACAATATTCACACCTTGCAGAGCCCGATGAAGAACGAGTCTGGTATCCCCTTGGTCTATTGATTGAACGCTGGATTCTCTATTATTATCCCATTTTTGAGCACGAACGATTTATCCCGCAACTGAATGGGGAGAAGAATCTGGATGAATCATCAAAGAAAGTATCATTCAGGCGGGAACTTTCCGAAATAATCGGATATTATCGTCTGAATGGTGGATTCTCCGCATTCTTTACCGATTATCGGAGAGGTACTATCCCAGAAAATCTCAACCATACCATGCGGGACTTAATCAAAAAGGTCAGAATGGCTATCATCGATGGACCAATCAAACATCTTGGATACTCCTATCATGGTGACCATTATGCTGTCTTTGATTGGGATCGCAGCCACTTGCGTATCCCACAAGGACCGATATCGTCCGAGTACCTGATTAAACATGGAGGGAAATTTTCCCTGCATCGTGACCTCTCATCACTTTTCCAGTATTTCGGGAGTTTCATCATTGGAGAAGGCACTCTCGTAAGCAAATGGGCAGACTTCACCGTGAATATCTCAAAGGCACAGGGACAGGATGTGACAAAAGAGAGAATCCTTGATCTCCTGAGTCGGTCACCTGATACTGAACGACAGGTCCAGGAGGCCTCCAGGTTTTATCATCAACTTCTTGCAGAATCACAGGGGATTTCCTGTATATGGTCCGATACGCTCATCCGGTCACATCAGCATCTTCATATCGATCATCTGCTCCCGTTTTCGCTCTGGAAAAATAATGACTTCTGGAATCTCATGCCAACACTTGATTCAATAAATGCACAAAAGAAAGATGCAATCCCTTCGCCCTCGCTTTTGAAGAAGAGGGAGGATAC
>CAZOYW010000121.1:0-2229 GCA_964584165.1 uncultured bacterium | reverse complement strand
GCAAAGATCTTCGGGACACCGGTCTGCTCCCTCCCGGTGAGAATCGGGGCGGTCCGGTTCTCCCAGACAACAAGCGGGTATGCTGCCTCGATGCGGTCCTTCTTCCCGTTGAACCTGGCGGGGACTGACACCATGACCAGGTTGTAACGCCCCCCGGCAAGCCAGTTGATCCCGGTCAACTGGCTCAGGGCTACCTGCACTTCCGGGGCCACGAGTTCGAGTTCTTCGGGGATATAGCGCTCGAGTTCGTCCCGCTCGGTCTCAAAGGTCATTGCAAGCGTGGTTGCCTTCTGCTGTGCCTTGTAGGAGGGGGTATACAGATCGCCGCCGAAATGGGCAGGCATCAGGTAGGTGGAATCATTCTTCACTCGAAACATAAAGATTCCTCCAAGTATTCCCGGCGAAACAATAAAAGACTAATTGGAAAGCCGGAACCTGTCACTCGATACGATCGTCTCTTTCCTGAAGATCCGTGCGATTGTAGAATCCCTTCCTGGCGAACGCATTCGTCATGGATTATCCACAATTCCCTTTTTTGCTGGCGTTCCCTGGTATTCGCATTCGGGGGGGAATTATTTTGGTGATACGTGACCCATACATCAGAAAGTCACACGAGACTTTTCTCTGGACAATGGGAAGAGGAGATACAATGAAAATAAAAATCGGATATTTTTCAATCACTGATGCATGGACGCCGGCTGAATGCCTGAAACAGTCAATCGCTGCCGAGAAAATGGGATTTGACTCGCTCTGGGTCGAGGATCACCTGATCGCCATGCCAGGGGGGACCGAATGCAACTTCGCATGGACAGTCATGAGCTCGGCGCTGCAGGCGACAAAGCAGATCCCGTTCATCACCGGGGTTACTGCGCCCATCATGCGGTACCACCCGGCAATCGTTGCCCAGGCGTTTGCCACGATGGCGGCGATGTACCCCGGGCGCGTGGGACTCGGCGTGGGGACGGGAGAGCCGCCGAACGAGATGGCGGTCTACGGTGGAGAATGGCCATCGAATGCTGCCCGGCTTGAGATGCTCGAAGAGGCCCTCACGATCATGAACCGGCTGTGGATGAGCGATTCGCCGATCAGCCACGCCGGGAAGTACTACACGCTCAAGAATGCGGTTCTCCTGACCCGGCCAGAGAAGAAGGTTCCTCTCTATGTCAGTGCGATCGGGCCCCGTGCGGCGGACCTTGCAGGACGCCTCGGCGAACACCTCATCAGCCTTGCGAACAACCCGGGGTACGTCAGGGACGAGCTCTGGCCAGCGTTCGAGGCGGGTGTGAGAGCGTCCGGCAGGGACTCAAAGACCATGGAACGCGTCGGGCACTTCACCTATGTCTACGACCCGGACCAGGTGGTCAGGTATGAGGACCTCCAGCAGGATGCCGGTACCATCCAGGGAGGCGCGGTATCGAAAGCCTTTGCAAGCGGAGTGATCTCGATCTTCAATTCCGCAGAGGATTTCATCAGGAAGATCGAGGAGATCAAGGGGATGGGGTATACGCATCTTGCGATTGGCAACAACAGCGTGATAGTGGAACACAAAAAACGTGTGCCGTATGAAGAGGCTCCCAGCCTGAAGATCTGGAAGGATGTCCTTCCTCACGTCAGGTAATCCCAATCGCCACGGGATCGAACACTCTCCTTTTTTATGAACCAGTCGCCCTGGTGCAGGATGATGGATCACACGAATACATCGGGATCCCCTTCACCGGGCTCCCCCTCACCTGTGATGATCGGGATGCGAACCAGAAAGGCAGATGAATATTCCCGACGGAACATTCTTGTGTCTCACCAGATCATACACATACCCCTCTGTTCCCACCAATCCTCCTTCATCAGGACGCCCACCTCACATCGGCAGGTTCATCCTTTTCATTTTTTAAGAATGTGGTGGTCAGTACACCCTCGTCTGACACCTCGTGCATCACAACTTAAATAGAGGTGGCGAGAATCTACTACTCAAGAGGAGCCCAGGAGTGCCCAGTCCTGCTCCGTACACACTATTTCGAGGACAACTATGCCAGAACGCCGCTATAAGATCCTCCTTCGTGAAGAACCGGAGGGAGGATACACCGTGACTGTCCCGGTACTTCCGGGATGCGTTACATATGGAAAGACACTCGACGATGCAATCCGGATGGCACGGGAAGCAGTCGAATTGTATATTGAGACTCTTGCCGAGAAGGGAGAAGAAATTCCTACGGAAGAGGGTCTTTTCGAATA
>CAZOYW010000120.1:0-2280 GCA_964584165.1 uncultured bacterium | reverse complement strand
TGGCCATTGTTCAGGGCGATTTCCTGACAGGATCCATCATGCTTAATCAGCGAGTGGCGGAACTGATCGCTAAAGATACCGATGTGGGATTAGACGGCCTGCTCATCGCCGGTACCCATACCCATTCAGGACCCGGTAATTTTTTTGATAATAATTTTTACAACGATAATGCTTCAAACGCACGTGGCTTCGATCCCGATTATTTCAAATTTATATCGGAACAAATCGCCAATACGATTATTACTGCTTATAAAGAAAAGAGGCCCGCAAAAATTGCCACGGCAAATTCTCAGATATGGAAAATGACCCGCAACCGCAGCATTGAATCCTATCTGGCCAACAAAAATATCGCGTCAAAAATACCTCCGCCGGATATTTATGAAGCCGTAAATCCGAATATGTATATGATTCGCGTGGATGTACTCGATAAAGACGGGCAATATAAGCCGCTGGGAGCACTTTCCAGCTTTTCCATTCATGGTACAACACTTGGAGAACCGAACAAACTTTATAACGGTGATATCTTCGCCTACATTGAAAGGGAAGTGGAATACGGTATAAAAGACCAATACAAAACGTCATGGGAACCCATTCATGTTGCCTTAAACGGTACACATGGCGACAGCTCGCCCAACTACAGCCAGCAGGGCTTTATTGAATCCCGCCGGATAGGAACATCTGTCGGGAAGCAGGAAATGGAAGTTTTCCGTTCACTGGATGGGAAATTGAAAGATAATGTGGCTATTAATTTTGCTGCCAAAGAAATAGATGTTTTTACCGATTACTGTATCGACGACACCTGCTTATGTGACCGGCCGGTTGTCGGGGCAGCGCTGTCAGCAGGAGCAGATGACGGACCTACTCCTATCATCTCCAAACTCCCGTGGCTCAGGCAGGGATCTCCCAGATGGATTTTTACGAATTTTTGTCAGGGACACAAACGCACTTTAGTTGGTCCACTGCAGTACATTGTCCTTCTAAAGAAGAATTTCCCCCATCACATGTTTTTGCAAACCATTCAGATTGATGATGTCCTCCTGATACCGCTGCCTTTTGAATCAACAATAGAATCCGGTAACAGAATAGCAAAAGAATGCAAAGATAAACTCGCCTCAGCAAATAAAAATGATGTGCAGTATTTCCCGGTTATCAGCGTTGCCAACGGCTATTACGGCTATGTTACAACCCCGGAAGAATACAGCAAGCAGCGTTATGAAGGCGGACATACGCTGTATGGACCCAAAACCCAGCCTTTTTTAGCCAAACAGGTAGGAAAACTGGCGCTGGAATTGGGACAGGACAACAGAGATAAAAATTTCCCCGCAAAATGGTCCTACGATTTGAACATGAAGAGATTCATTAAAGGTGAATCTGTAGATGGAATTAAGAGAAAAGCAATTGATGCTCCGTCCTTTGTCGCCGCGAAAACGAATGAAGAACCATACTGGTCGTTTGTCTGGGAAGATATGCCTCCTCATCTGATTTCATGGTCACAGACAATGGTAGGAATCGAAGAAAGTAAAGATGGAATATCATGGAAACAACTTCAGCAAAACGGACAACCTGTTAATGACAGTGGCTATGATGTCGCCGTCATCTTAAAAGATGTTACCGATTGGGGGAAAATTGGAGTCTATGAAACACGCTGGTATAACCCGCCGGCCGATGAAAAAGGGTCCCTTTACCGTTTTGCCATTCTGCCCCAGAAAGGACAGGATGCCATTTATTCAAAATCGTTTAATTAAAAAAGTCTGATAGAAAAAGTTTAAGCAAACTATTTAACCGCCGTTATCAGAAATGATACACTCTGATAACGGCGGTTGCCGTTTTTTCGAAAGCACTATGAAAAAAATGCATTTCCTTCTCTTGTTTAAAAAGCTGGATTCATAAGGATACAGAGGCGGCAAGGAGGAGGCACCGGAGGCGTATATGAAAATACGTCGAGGATGCCGACAACCCCGGCCTGCGCCGGGGCAGGCTGTGCCAACAAAGCCGTATGAAGCCGACTTTTTTAGTCTGCCTTAATGAGCATGGCATCTCCCTGCGCGTGCCCTGAGCAAATACCGCAAACACCGTATCCGCCACCACGCCGTCTGAGTTCATAACCCAGCGTCATTAAGATTCGCGCACCGGTTGCACCGATAGGATGACCGTATGCAACGGCCCCGCCGTTGACATTGACCTTCTTGAACATATCTTCTTTGGACATTCCCAAGATCGAACGACAGCTAACCAGCGCTACCGCTGCGAATGCCTCGTTGATTTCGATTACATCCATCT
>CAZOYW010000119.1:583-2308 GCA_964584165.1 uncultured bacterium | reverse complement strand
TGCCGCTTCCCTTACGGCTCCGGCGTATCGCCTTATGAATGCGGACGCGCCGTTCATAACGATGCCGCAGGATCTGTAAAAGTCCTTCTTTTCCGTGCTTTCCGCTTTGCTCAAATGGTCTTCGATCTCGCGGATGATATCTGCAAACCCGCGCTTTACGACTGACTTGTAATTGAGGTTCGTATGGTTGGCTGCGTTCCAGCCGTTCCCGCGCAGCAGCGTTCGCGTTTCCTCGCCGTAATCATAAAGAAAATGGTTTTCTATTACCGACCCTATTTCCCAGGCCTCCGGCTTATAACGCTCCGAATATGCTTCATTCATCTCTTTTATAAGCTTTTGCATGTCCTGATAATTGATGTTCGCGTCATAGTGGTCTCTTGCCATAAGCGAGCCGAAGCGCATATGCGATTTGCTTACGTTTTCTTCAAACGAAAGGCCGCCTTCATTATAGCCGAATCTGTCCGCCACGCCGCCTTGAGCACCGCTGTTTTCCCGCGTCTTAAAATGGTTTTCCAGTACTTCTACAGTTTCCGCTCTAAGCTCTTCGAAGGTCGGGTGACGCTGCTTGTCGAGCGGCCACATGCCGGTTACGGAGCCGACAAGCTGCTCGTGCTCGAAGACGGGCGTGTCTATATGCTCGAGGTGGTAAACAAGCGCTTTTGCGCGGCGTATATTCTGCGGCTCCCCTTCGGTCGTTTTCAGCGAAGCGGCCATATTTGTGTATAAAAGCGTTTTCCTGAGCCCTGCATCGTTCAGCTGCTGTACCGTATCCTTCATGTTCCGGATCCTGGGCGTCATCAAACCGCCGATATCGGCAGCGTCGATGAAGGTCTCCAGGGATTTCGCAACAAACTGGTTTCCCATCACGGTTCTCCTTTCCTCTATATGGTCAGTAGATGCATAAGCTCTTTCGTATTGTTATATATCCTCCTGTAAACCGCGAAATTTCGCCGGTACAGGCAGATATCGTCCGAAGGTTCGTTTGCCGATTTTATCTTTACGAACTTCAACGCTTCTTTTATGGAGGGGAACAGCCCCACCGCAGTCCCTGCGGCAGCGGCAATGCCGAGCGACGTCGTGTCCGAAGCTGAAACGGATAGCGATTCTATCCGGCTCATGCATACGTCGGATATGATCTGCCTCCAAAGCAAGGACTTCGCGCCGCCGCCTATTATGCGCATCGAGCTGATACGGGACTTTTCACGGAAGATCTCCAGTATTTCCGCCAGAGCGTACGCGACGCCTTCCAGTATGGAACGTGCGAAGTGTTCCCTGCCGTGCGCAAGAGACATACCGATGAACATTCCGCGCGCGTCTTTGTCGAACACAGGCGTCCGTTCCCCATCCAGATACGGCAGGAACACAAGCGCTCCGCATCCGGGAGGAGCTTTGGCCGCCATAGATTCAAACTCTTTTACGTCTCCCGTTCCGAGAAGGTTCATTCCCCAGTCAAGCGAGCTGCATGCCGATTGCATCGTGCCGAAAAGCGTGCAGTTCTCGCCGTCGATGTTGACAATGTTGAACAATCTCTTTTGGGGGTCGAAATACGGAGCGTCCATGCACTGCGCGACCCATGCGGTGCTGCCGAGGCTTATATATGTGTCGCCGGCATTGATGTTGGCCGCGCCGACGTTTCCGCACGCCCCGTCACCGCCGCCCGCGATAACCGGCACCCCGGCCGCTATCCCCAGCCCCATGCCGACACCGACGCCCGCCGATATGGTC
>CAZOYW010000119.1:0-573 GCA_964584165.1 uncultured bacterium | reverse complement strand
GCCGGCCGCTATCCCCAGCGCCCGGGCGCTCCCTTTTGTTAAGTTCCCGACAATATCGATGCCCTTGTGCAGTTCGGGCAGTTTTGCTATATCGATGTTCAGTTCCGCGAAGAGTTCCGGCTCATACGTTTTTGTCCTGATGTTCATCAGTTCGCCGTGGCATGCGTCGGAATAGTCGGTCGTATCGATGTTGCCGGTAAGCTTGGAAACGATAAAATCTTTCGACTGCAAAAATTTGGCCGTCCGGGAATATACATCGGGTTCGTTTTCCTTGATCCATAGCATTTTGCATAGTGTCGAGCGTGCATCCAATACGTTCCCGGACATTTTGTACAGCGTATCCTCGCCGACCGCGTCGCAGATATGCGAAAATTGTATCGACGCCCTGGAATCGGAATGCAGCATGCTGTTTCTGAGCGCCCTCCCTTCGGAGTCTACAGGAAGACACCCTAGCATATTCCCGCTTACGCCAATCGCTGCAATCTTGTTTTTTCGTTCAGGATGCCTGTTTACCAGTTCGTTTGTCGTTGAGCAGACGCCGTTCCACCAGTCATCCGGGTCCTGTTCAAACAT
>CAZOYW010000118.1:0-2314 GCA_964584165.1 uncultured bacterium | reverse complement strand
CCTCCTGATGAAGCTCACCCGGGCCAAGATGGAGCAGCTGGTCGATGACCTGATCGAGCGGACCAAGGGTCCGTGCTTAAGGGCGCTCGAGGACGCGGGGCTCAAGCCTTCCGAGATCAACGAGGTGGTCCTGGTCGGCGGGATGACCCGGATGCCCAAGGTGGTGGAGACGGCCCGGGCCATCTTCGGGCGCGAGCCGCACAAGGGGGTCCGGCGTCCTCAAGGGCGAGGTCAAGGACGTCCTGCTCCTCGACGTCACGCCGCTTTCCCTGGGGATCGAGACCCTGGGCGGCGTGATGACGAAACTGATCGAGCGCAACACTACCATCCCTACCCGCAAGTCCGAGATCTTCTCCACCGCCGCCGACTCCCAGACCCAGGTCGAAATCCACGTTCTCCAGGGCGAGCGGGAGATGGCGGGCGACAACCGGACGATCGGGAAGTTCCACCTCACCGGCATCCCGCCGGCGCCCCGCGGCGTCCCCCAGATCGAGGTCACCTTCGACATCGACGCCAACGGGATACTGAACGTCTCGGCCAAGGACCTGGGAACCGGAAAACAGCAGAACATCACCATCACCGCCTCCAGCGGGCTGAACGAGCAGGAGGTGAAGAAGATGGTGAACGAGGCCCAATCCCACGCCGCCGAGGACAAGCAGCGGCGGGAGGCGGTGGACGCCAAGAACCAGGGCGACACCGCGGTCTACCAGACCGAGAAGCTCCTGAAGGAAAACGGGGACAAGATCTCCGCCGACGCCAAGGCCAAGATCGAGGCCGCGATCGAGCGGGTCAAGGCCGCCCTCAAGCAGGAGGACGCCGCCGAGATCAAGGCGGCGACCGAAGCCCTTTCGGCGTCCTGGCACGCGGCGAGCGAGGAGATGTACAAGCGGGCCACCGCCAACCGGCCGGGCGCGCAGCCGGGGGCGGAGGGCGGGGCGGACGCGGGCTTCCAGTCCGAGCCGTCGGGCGGCGGGGAGAAGGCGCCGGGCGAGGGCGAGGTGATCGACGCCGAATTCGAGGTGGACGACGACAAGAAGAAGTGATCAGTAATCAGTGATCAGTAATCGGGAGCTCGACCCGCTGGAGAAGGAGGTGCCCCAAGAAACCAGAAAACAGTGGCCGGAGAAAAGGTCGTGTTCTGAAACTTAAAATTTTTCCGAAGGAAAAATTTTAAAAAGGAGGCGAGAGAAGCATGAAGATCAAGCCGTTGGGAGACCGGGTCCTGGTTCAGCGCCTGGAGCCCGCCGAAGTGAAGAAGGGAGGCATCATCATCCCCGACACCGCCCAGGAGAAGCCGATGGAGGCGAAGGTGATCGCCGTGGGCAGCGGAAAGCTGACCGACGACGGCAAGCGCCTTGGGTTCGAGGTGAAAAAGGGCGACAAGGTGATCATCACGAAGTACGGCGGCAACGAGGTGAAACAAGATGGCGAGGAATACCTGATCATCGGGCAGGAAGACATTCTCGCCATCGTCGAGTAAATTTTCGCGTCAGCGAAAATTTATAACGAAAGGAGCGCCAAGCAATGACGGCAAAGCAGTTGAGGTTCGATGACGCCGCCCGCCAGGCCATCCTGAGGGGGGTCGAGCAGCTCTCGCGGGCTGTCAAGGTCACCCTCGGGCCCAAGGGCCGGAACGTCATCCTGGACAAGAAGTTCGGTTCCCCGCTGATCACCAAGGACGGGGTGACCGTGGCCAAGGAAGTGGAGCTGGAAGACCCCTACGAGAACATGGGCGCCCAGCTGGTGCGCGAGGTCGCGTCCAAGACCAGCGACGACGCCGGCGACGGCACGACCACCGCCACGGTCCTGGCCGAGATCGTCTACCGGGAGGGGCTGAGGAGCGTCACCGCCGGCTCCAACCCGATGGCGATCAAGCGCGGGGTGGAGAAGGCGGTGGAGGTGGTGGTGGAGGAGCTGAAGAAGATCTCCAAGAAGGTCTCCGACCGCTCCGAGATCGCCGCGGTGGCTACCATCTCCGCCAACAACGATTCCACCATCGGCGAGAAGATCGCCGAGGCGATGGACAAGGTCGGCAAGGACGGGACGATCACGGTCGAGGAGGCCAAGGGGATCGAGACCTACCTCAAGGTGGTCGAGGGGATGCAGTTCGACAAGGGCTACCTCTCCCCCTACTTCGTCACCGACGCGGACAGCATGGAGGCGGTGCTCGAGGACTGCTACATCCTCCTCCACGAGAAGAAGATCTCCTCCTTGAAGGAGCTGCTGCCCCTCCTGGAGAAGGTCGCCAAGACCGGTCGGCCCCTGCTGATCATCGCCGAGGAGGTCGAGGGCGAGGCCCTGACCACCCTGGTGG
>CAZOYW010000117.1:1010-2581 GCA_964584165.1 uncultured bacterium | reverse complement strand
AAGATAAAAATTCGACAAGTTCGGAAAGATGCTGTTAACGATTTGAAAAAATCTTCAGTTTATAATGAGGCAAAGGCAAACCCACCGCAAGGTCTGAGAGCTGTCATATGGGCATTAATATTGCAACGTTGAGTAAAACAATAACAAAAGTGAGCGCCTATGTTTCCAATTCGAGATAATATCCATTCCCGATCTTTCCCAATTGTCAACTGGTTGTTGATTATTCTCAATGTCGTTGTGTTCTTCCTGGAATGGAGTCTCTCACCCGAAGGGCTGCAGGAGTTTATCAATAACTTTGCTCTCACGCCTGCTTTTGTTACACTCATCAACCCGCTGTCACTGCTGCCATTTTTTACTCACATGTTCTTGCACGGCAGCTGGGTGCACATCATCAGCAATGTGTGGATTCTGTTTATTTTTGGTGACAATGTAGAAGACCGGATGGGTTCTCTC
Source organism: uncultured bacterium (assembly GCA_964584165.1). Lineage (GTDB taxonomy): Bacteria > Auribacterota > Erginobacteria > Erginobacterales > CAZKCI01 > CAZKCI01. The sequence goes on along the minus strand of CAZOYW010000117.1, from coordinate 2,128 downwards.
AAATACCTGGTATTTTACCTTGCCGGAGGCCTTGCGGCTGCAGTGCTGCAGTTCCTCCTGACAAATGACCCGACCATTCCAATGGTTGGCGCAAGCGGTGCAATTGCCGCAGTGATGGGTGCCTACTTCCTGTATTTTCCCAGGGCGCGGGTGCACACATTTATACCCATCTTTATACTGCCATGGTTCATCCAGGTGCCGGCAGTGATTTACCTTGGCTTGTGGTTTGTCACCCAGTTGTTCTCTGGCGCCCTGGCGCTTACGCCACAGGCGGCAGCAGCCGGCGGTGGTGTAGCATTTTGGGCACATGTCGGCGGATTTGCGTTTGGACTGCTCGTTGCCGGCATCTTTTCTGGAAAAAAGAAAGCCCGCACCTATCCTGACGAATATTATCCCTGGTGAGATAAGGAGCCTTTATGGAATTTCTAAACATTCTTTGGATTGTCCTGCTGATATCAGCGTTTTACCCGGTCGTGCGGAAGAGCATGCTCAACGCCACGCGGGTCAAGCTGATGAAGAATTTTGAAGAGAAACGCAGGTCAAGAGTAATCGCCCTGATTCACCGGCAGGAAAGCATGTCATTTCTGGGGTTCCCCATGGCAAGGTACATCGATATCCAGGACTCAGAAGAAGTACTGCGGGCGATCAAGCTGACCGATGACAATGTTCCGATCGATCTGATCCTGCACACTCCCGGCGGTCTGGTTCTGGCGTCAGAGCAGATTGCCAACGCCTTATGCAAACACCCTGCAAAAGTAACCGTTTTTGTCCCGCACTACGCCATGTCAGGCGGCACCCTGATTGCCCTCTCAGCAGATGAAATAGTAATGGATGATAACGCTGTGCTGGGACCGGTTGATCCACAGGTGGGGCAGTTCCCGGCGGCATCGATATTGAAGGTGCTTGAACAAAAAGATGCCAACAAGATCGATGATCAGACCATGATCCTGGCTGATATTTCACGCAAGGCGATCAACCAGGTCAAGGATACGATCGGACGCATTGCAGGCAGGCATTATTCTCCTGAGCAGACAGAGCAATTAATTGAGAACCTGGCTACAGGAAAATGGACGCTGGATGAGTGGGTAGACCACGCCTACTCGCTGGGGATTCGCTCC
>CAZOYW010000117.1:613-1000 GCA_964584165.1 uncultured bacterium | reverse complement strand
TCTCAACCGAGATGCCAACTGAGATTTACCAGCTCATGAACCTTTACCCTCAAGCGGTACAAAGACGACCATCTGTGGACTATATCCCCTTACCGTATTTTGATACGCCGGCAGCGCCGAAAAAACTTGATGGCAAGAATAATTGAAAAAACCAGGCAAACCTGAGCTGGCGAAAACAACACATGGAGTCTAATATGGAAACAAAAGAACCAAGAGAAGAGAACTCGCTTAACCCCTTCAATCCAACCAGCAGAAGCAGTGATTTGAAGTCTGAAATGTTGAATGGCGAACTCAAGGCCACAGCAGATGCATCACTGGAACAGGCAGCGCAGGCCTATGCCATCGATGACCAGCCTGTGCCACCGCCTGTGCCGGAAGAACCCGCCC
>CAZOYW010000117.1:0-603 GCA_964584165.1 uncultured bacterium | reverse complement strand
ACGTTCATGCAAAAGGTTTTCAATAAAGAAACTGGTTTCGGTCGGTTCATGCGTGGGCTGGTCAAAACAATAGCCGCCATCATCATACTGGTTTCAGCAGGATTAATCCTTGGGTATTTCCTGTTCTACAAACCACTGGCAGATGAGCACAAGCTGCTCAAAGGCGACCATGAAGCGGCTATGACGCAGATTATTGACCTGCAGGCTGAACTGGACAAGAAAAGCGCAGGATTTGTTGACCTTGAAAGTGACGCCAGCGCAGCCCAGGAAATGCTTGAAATGACAGAAACCCGAACATCCTTCCTGGAGCTCAAGAACTCGGTGCTGCTTGCACGTTACCTGACCACAGCAAAAGATGGACCGGGTGCGCGTGAAGCCATTCAAACAGCCCAGGCTCTGATTGTGGAACTTCAGCCCGGTTTTGACAAGCTTCAGGCTGAACCGGATGTTCTGGATACGGTTGACAAACGCCTGGCGTTGGTTTTGTCAGAACTGACCAGTGATCCAAAAACGGCACAGAAAGATCTGGAAACAGCCTACACACGGCTTTTGGAGATAGAAGAAACGGTTTTCAAGTAGTCTTAAAATAGCAGCCCCCGGCAT
>CAZOYW010000116.1:0-2617 GCA_964584165.1 uncultured bacterium | reverse complement strand
CGAGGGCCGCCTCGCCGCCCGCGTGGCCGCCGCCGATGACGATGACCTCGCAGTCCGTCCGCGCGTTCATGGCCGGCGGCGGGGATTGTACCCCAAGCCCCGGCGGGGCGCACCAACATCCGGAGGCGGTTCCTATGAATCAACCGGAGGAGTCCCCGCGGTGTGCTAAAATATCCCGGATCGCCGATGATCAACGATCGGGGCCACCGGGTTCGTGCTCCTGAGCATATGCCTGCGACCGCCATCCCGAGAAGCCGACTGCCCGGCGGAGGATTGTTCCCAAAAGGTTGGGGCGTGATCGCGGCTCTCGGCTCCGGCGCCCTTCTCGCCCTCTCCCTGCCCGGGGCCGGTTTGTCCGCCGCGGCCTGGTTCGCCCTCCTCCCCCTGCTCCTCTCCCTGAAGGGCCGGCGCCCGCGGTCGGCTTTCGGCCTGGGACTGATCACCGGGACTTTCGCCGCCGTCCTCGTCCTGCGTTTCTTCCCCTCCGTCATCGCGAGGCTGGGGGGGGCGGCGCCGCTCGGGGTCCTGCTCCTCCTCGTCCTGGCGCTGTATTTCGGGCTCTATGCCGGCGCCTTCGCCTCCCTGGTCGCCTGGTCTCACGGCCGGTCGGCGGCGGGCGGGGCCGGGGGGGGCGGCCTCCTCCCGGTCCTTTTTCCCGCCGGCCTATGGGTCTCCCTGGAACTTCTGCACACCCACCTCTTCCCCGGCCTCCCCTGGACGTTCATTTTCCTGGGCTACTCCCAGTGGAACCACCCCGCGCTCATCCAGATCGCCGACCTGGCCGGGGTGTACGGCGTCTCCTTCGTGATCGCGCTGGCCAACGCCGCGGTCGCTTCCGCGTTCGCCGACCGGCGGTACCGCGGCCTCGCTCTCGTCGCGGTTCTCCTGCCCGCCTGCCTTCTCTACGGCTGCTGGAGGATGAGCGGGTTCGAGTCGCCGGAAGGAGAGCGGAAGATCAAGGTGGCGGTCCTTCAGGGCAACATCGAAGCTTCGGCGAAATGGGAGGAGGGGAAAGAGACGCGGATCGCCGAGCGGTACCTCGATCTCTGCCGCCGGGCGGCCGACTTCGGTCCCGACCTGATCGTCTGGACGGAGACGGCGATCCCCTGGCCACTCCGCGACGACGACGACCTGGTGGAGGCCGCCCTGCGGGCGAGCCGTCCCTCCGGAGCGTATCACCTCATCGGCAACCCCTTCCCCGCGCCGGGCGAGCCCGGCCGTTATCATAACTCGGCGCTCTTCGTCGCTCCCGACGGCCGCGTCACCGGCCACTACCGCAAATCGCGGCTGCTCGCGTTCGCCGAAGCGGCGCCGGTCAGAGGCTCCCGCCCCTGGTTCACCGCCCATCCCGCCTCCGCCGGGTACATATCCGGCGGGGAGCCGGCGGTCCTCGCTACTCCCCTGGGGAGGTTCGGGGTCAGCATCTGCAATGAGAACTCCTACCCGGGCTTCGCGCGCCGCTTGGTCCGTCGCGGGGCCGAGTACCTGGTCAACCTGACCAACGACGCTTGGTTCCCCGAGCCGACCCCGATCGAGTGGCATTACATGCTCAATATCTTCCGGGCGGTGGAGAATCGGCGGGAAACCGTGGTCGCCTCCAACATTGGGATCTCGGGGGTGATCTCCGCCGCCGGAAAGACGAGGGAGAGAAGCCGGCCGCTGGTCGCCGAGTGCCTGCGGGGGGAGGTGAGTCCCCTCCGGGGCGTGAGCCCCTATGCCCGCTGGGGGGACGTCTTTTCCTTCGCCTGCGCGTCCGGCGCGCTGCTCTCCTTGGCCCGCGTTTTCTTCTCGGGGCGAGAGCGATAAATAGTTGATATTTTCCTTCCCAATTGTCCGGATAGTGTGTTAGTATAATATTACGTAGCCCGATTTGTTGCGGAGGTACCGACCTGGAACGGAGACCGGCGCGGCGGGGTTCGGGATTCCCCCCCCGTCCCGCGCGGCGACCGGCCCCCCCCCGGATGATGCCACGAAAGCGGACATTCCCCGCCCTCGCCGCCGCGGCCGCCCTGGCCTTAAGCTTTTCCGCACGGGCGCTGTCCATGCCGAACGTCGTGCAGGAGCACTACCGCTGGCGCAACGACGACGGTTCCGAAGCCGCCGCCACCTGGAAGCAAAACGAGGACACCGACCACACCGGTCAGGCTAAAGGCGAGAACATCCGGCTCAGGTTCTGCGTAACCAATAGCGGCTCGGCGGCGGCCAACAACTACCAGTACCGTCTCGAATACTCCACCGCCACCTCCGGTCCCTGGACCGCCGTCCCGGTGACCGCGACCACGGAACACTTCGAGACGACCGCCACCGCGAACTACGCCGACGGCGATTCCACCACCCATCAGCTGACCTCTTCGCAGACCTTCGTCGCGGGACGGTGCGTGGAGGACCCCTCCAACAGCACCTCCTCCTTCAGCCTCGCCCGGAACCGCTCGACGGAGTTTGAATACTGCTTCCAGGCCGCCTCCGCCGCCGCCTACGAGGGGACCTATTACTTCCGCCTGACCAACGCCGGGTCGGCCCTGAACGCCTACAGCGTGTACCCGCGGCTGGTCATCGCCCCGGCCACGCCCACGCCCTCGGCGACGCCGACGGCGAGCCCGAGCCCGACGGCCACCCC
>CAZOYW010000115.1:0-2652 GCA_964584165.1 uncultured bacterium | reverse complement strand
GAGGGAATCGGCGGCATACAAGAGAGAAGAGGATAATGGTGTTTAAAAATTTTTACTAGGGGGACTGAATGTGACCCTGGAGATCCCTCCCGGACCGAACGGGAGAAAACGAGGAGGAGTTATTAAAAATTTTTTGATTGTCGTTTAAATCAGATTAAAAAAAAGGGAGTGATATCTCAATAACAACACTTTTTTCTTTTTTACAATCTATAGGGCATTAATGAAAAAGCGATTATTATTATTGTCAATCTTATTGATAATAGGAATATTTCTATCTGGGTGTTCAACTCAACCAGATACCTCACGCGTAGGTAATCCACAAACCCAAGATGTAGGAACCTCACCTGATCCGATTATTGGTGTTTGGACTCAAGATGTCACGACTTCAAAAGACACCACCCCCAATATTTATACATATATTTTCCAAGAAGACGGAAAATTCATTTGGGAAGATTCAAATGGTCCAATAAACGGGCAGTGGATTAAAATTAGGGAAAACCAGTATGTTGTATCGTATTCTTTTACAGAAGAAATAGATACTTACATCTATAATCCTGGCACCGACACACTTTATGATACCGAATATTCCACTCTAACGATTTATCGTAGTGGCAAAATGCCTTCTTCAACTATAGTATCCACAAATGTTCCAGCCACAAATGTTCCCCTTGCATCTAATCATTATAAAGTAGGGGATGAAATTCAGCAATCGACAACCGACTCCACTTATGATAAAGACCGAGCTTGGGTGATTTTGAAAATAAACTATGATGAGGAAAAGTATACAGTAGGAAAGTTATATTACGATCCTGATGCCAGGAAGTGGTTTAAAGTAAACGAGGATTTACCCGAAATTAGATTTTTCAGCGCCGTTGAACGTGATTATCCCACTTTAATTGGAACAATAAATTGGGATGCCGTTCCGATAAAATACACTATAAACACTTGTCAGGGAACTACCGTCCTCTCATATGATTCGAAACAACCAGAATGTGGTACAGGTGGTTCCAGCAGCTCATCGAATGATGGTGTAATATCGGGATACGGTGATGATGTTATCCCCCTCAATGTGCAGACTGCCGGACTCTATATTTTCTCCATGTCTCATAGTGGCCGTTCCAATTTCATTGTATGGGTGAAAGGTGGAGATGGTTATCACCAAGATTTACTTGTGAATGAAATAGGGCATTATAGTGGTAAAAAATCAACAAGACTTGAAAAAGGAAAATACTACATGGATATTACCGCTGATGGCCATTGGACAATACAAATAGGGAGTTGAAAAAATCAAATTTGCATTTAAATAGATAATTACATGGTATCAATCATTTTCATAATATTTTCATGGTTTATCTGTGCTCGGTCTCCTGCTTCTTCAGCTTCAAGGATAAAAGCCCTTCCCATTGAATTTTGTTCATTTCGATATGCAATGGCAGCTTCTTCATATTTTTGAAAAAACACCTTATAATTATTCAAGTATTCAAAATGTTCAGATTTCAATGGATTAAATTTTTGACTTGTCTTTAAACCCCCTGTTTCTTCCATTGCTTTTACACAAGATTTACTTCCTTGTTGGCAGGCAGTTCTGATTCCAAGATAGTCATCATCTTCCCAAAAGTCAGCCAATGCATTAATATAAAATTCTATGTCCTTCATATGTGGAACAATACTATCCCACAGAATTTCATCGTCATCAGTTTGAAAAAATGAAACCACTGTCGGTAATGGGGTCTGGATTGTTGTGAGGGTTTCAGTATGGACTACTGTAGGAAGTTCAGTATGGACTATTGTTGTTGGGAAAGCGCTTGTGGGGTGGGTGGTTGTGGATACAATTTTATCCCGAGTAGTTTCTCCACCACTGAAAATACCGAGCATCAAGGACGCTATTACTGCTATAATAATAACTGCAATAATTAGGATACCCACTAGAGAAAGCGCCGGCATTGTGAATTTTTTCTTTTTGGGAATTATTTGAGTCTCTTCAGTTTTTGTTAGTTTTAATTTTATCTCCTTCACTTTTTTATTGCATTTATCGGCTTCCTCAACTTGACCCAATTTAAAATATGTGTATCCAAGATTATTCCAGGCGTCTAAATAGTCGTGATTTAATTCAATTGCTTTAAAGAAACATCTAATCGCTTCGTCGTACTGCCCTTTGTTAAAAAAATCATTTCCAATATTTTTCCATACCTCCGGATCATTATTGTTTTCAATATTATCCGGCGATGACATAGTAGAGTGAATGGGTCCTAATTACAAAATAATATTCGGATTATTAATCTAGACTTCCTGTGGAATCCCATTACACTCTCTATTGTTTTTTAGCTAGAGATTGGATTTGTTCCCTCTCAACCTTGTCCAGGTAATTCCTGAATGTTGAGAAATTCTTTAGCACGAACCGCTGCACAGTCGCCTCTTCTGCGATTGCTTCGGGAGTAAGAGGTTCCATGCAGTTCCGGCAGTACTCTTCGCCGGGGGGCATGATATGTGCACAGGACGGACAGATAATAGGAGTGAGGCGGTTCTGTACCGTTTCCTTGCTTTCAACCTCTATCCCATACAATTTCCCTATCTCAGTATCGATGTCCCGGCCAGTGAGGTGCCCGTAGGTACTGAGCATATCGGTGCTGAGTGTTCCCCACATCATCAATT
>CAZOYW010000114.1:0-2682 GCA_964584165.1 uncultured bacterium | reverse complement strand
GTTGACATTGGCATCCAGATTCGTCGGAGAAGACAATCAAGATTGCGGGGTATTCCTATCCCGGTGCACGGATTATTGGATCTCGTGTATATTGAATATCCACATGGAGCGTGTTATTGTGAAGACCACACTCGCGAACAAGACCAGGCAGTCCAGGGAAAGATGTGCTGACAATGAAGAAGGAGGGATCCAACCTCACGCAACCTGTGCAAGGATATGCCCGATCAGGCGTTTCTCCGCTTTGTGGATGTGTTCGAGGAGCGTGGTCTTGTGCATGCCCATCTTTTCAGAAAGATCGCCTGCATTGATCTTACGGGGGTGATCGAAATACCCCTGGCGATAGGATTCCACGAGGATCTTTTTTTGTGTGGGAGTGAGGATATCAAAAATCCCTGAAACATGGGGGATATAATCGCAGACCGAGAGGATCTCAAGCCCCCACCCTTTTTCCGCGGCATCCGACACGAACGTGTGCAGGTCTTCTGAACTCCCGACGATGTTGAATGTCAGGCAGTCGTTTTCAAAGACGATGGGGTGCTCGAATTTTGTTCCGTAGGTGCGAACAAACCGTGCAATATCGTCGGAAAATGACCCCTTGACAAGACACGTATACTCACGACCTGCACTGTGAAGCACGATGAGATTCGACACATAATTACACTGGATCTGATCGACAGGGATCCCCTCCTTTATGGTAAATTTGCACACTTCGCTGTGCATATCATCAGTCATATTGAAGAGTGAGAGAACCTCGAATCGTTCGATGACCTGGCCATATGATTTGCAGTAATCGAAGAGATCCCCACAAAGCCTGACCGTCATTTTCTTCATACACGCCATTCTGGTGTGTTCGAGGTAATATAAATATGGCCATATATGTATGGCTCAATGCATAACACCCTGCATGCCTTTTCTTTATAGGACATTCCATGAGGGATGGACACATGAACACAAACAATGGTACTGAAATCACAGACTCTAGATGCATGGGATTGACGAACGGCGCAACAGAAGCCGGGAAACAACATCAGGGGTACGGATTCATCATTCCAGCCGCAATCCTGCTTGGCCTTGGCGTGGGAATACTTGTCGATCTTGTGTGGTCCGGCATCCTTGTCGGGCTCGGGCTCGGCTTTCTCGGTTCAGGAATGCTGCCTTTTTCCAGGGAACAACGGGCGCGTGAGGGTATGCAAACAGGAAGCACGGACGTGACGATGCTTCTCGTTGGATCATTCCTGGTCTTCATCGGTATCAGTCTTGTCCTGGCACCGGCTGCACTCTGGCCCTTTGCCTTTGCCGGATTCATCATCCTGATGGGCATCTGGTTCCTGGTCCGGGGATTTTACACCCTCTCCTGAGGGGGGGATATGGGGGAAATTCAGGGATGACAGACATGATTGAGGTTTTTCTCGTGACTGTCCTTCCCCTTGGCTTCCTGATCGTGTTATTCAGTGGAGGAGCCTCCTTTCAGCGTCACCACATCGAACAGGACGGAGAGGCACCGATACACAGGACACGGTTTTACCTGAGCAAATACACGATACTTGCCCTTTGGGGAGCGATGGTCCTTCAGAGCTGGGGGATCCGCATTTCACTTGTTGAAGTGCCCCCTCTCATCCAGGTGGCTGCCCTGGTTTCATGGTGTTTCGGATTTACGCTGTTATATCTGGGGAGATTCCATATGGGGAGTTCGTTCCGCCTGGGTACCCCAAAAGAACGCACCCGTCTCAAGGTTTCCGGATTGTTCAGGTTGAGCAGAAATCCGATGTATGTAGGGATGTATGCAACCGTGGTTGCATCTGCCCTCTACACCCTGAACCCGGGTGTGATGATAATGGGGGCATTCGCGATTGCCACCCATCATTCCATTGTCATGGCAGAGGAGAACCATCTGCAGAAGGTGTTTGGCCAGGAGTACCTGGCGTATCGCACCCAGGTACAGCGATATATCTAGATGCCCACGGTCTCTTTTATACCCCTTTTCAGGTTTGATCCTCTCTTGCAGTGCCTTCATACCCATGGATTCGCAGAGGCCTCACTGATGATCAGGTTGGTCTCGTCGTCGGTGAGATGGGGGTGGGAATAGTGGTCAGGGTTGCAGGAGTTCCTGGGAGTGAGGGTGTGACCAGGGTCGTGATTGTTGCGGTCGGTGGGACGGGGGTTGGCACAGAGGGTGTCGCGGTCAGGGACGGGGTACCCGGGATCGGCACTGAAAGTAGCACCATGGTCGTGGCAGGAAGCACCGGAGGTATGGGGATTACAATGCTCACAGGAGGAGGAGATGGGATCGTCGAAGAGATCATAGGCGTGAGAGTGGTCGGTGGCAGGGTAACGAGCGAGGTCGTCGTGACCGGGGTAGTTCCCTGTGTTACTGCAAGTGTCATTGACGTGGAAGCAGGAGTTCCCGTAGCCATTGGTGATGTTCCCGTCCCATGGCCTGTACCTGTTGTGGAATCCTGTGGTTGGGTCCCAGACTGGTTGAGTGGTATTCCAGTGGTGGGGGCGACCTGCGTTGAGGGAGAAGTGCCTACTATGGTAGTATTCTCTGCACCGGGAGGGATCGTTCCCGAAGGCTTGGTGCACCCTGCAGACGCGAGAAGGATGAAGAGTATCGCCACGACGACAGGCAACTTCATTGAACAGCCAACTCGTCTTCATAGTACAAATATGTTTCTGGAAGGG
>CAZOYW010000113.1:0-2750 GCA_964584165.1 uncultured bacterium | reverse complement strand
TCAGCTTGAAGTTGCCCCGGTACGCGCCCGCCGGGACCGCGACCACGTCGCCGGGATTGGCCCGGTCGATCGCGCCTTGCAGGTCGAAGGGCTCGCTCCGAGAGGGCGAAGCGGCGAGGGCGAGGGCGACGATGATGAGGGCACTGACGATGATGTTTCTCACTGGCAACCTCCTTATTGCTGGTTAAGTGCCTTGTTTATAATAGCACAGACGGAGGCGGCGATCCAGGGTTGGAGTGAGCCCGGCCGAGATTTTCAACTGGGATCGAATGAAGATCGGGGCCCCGAGTGGATTCTTGGAATGGGGGGGCAAGCAGAAATACCCCTCCCACAAACGACCCATCGACTGCACGCTCCGCGTCCTTGTGGGAGCGACATTCATGCCTGCCCCGATTGCTGTTTGTCGGGGTCGCGATCCCAGCCGAGAGAATTCCCTTTGATCAAAACTCCATCTTCCGAATCATCTGGTCGTAATCCCACTCGGGTATGACGATCTCGACCTCATCGGTCTCCCCTCCGTCCCGATGCCGGACGGCGAGCTTGACCTTGGAACCCGGCTTCCCGTAGATCCCCCGGAGGAAACCCCCGGGGTCCTCCTGGATGCCCTTGCCGTTGACCTTGATGATGGCGTCGCCGGGGCGGATGCCGGCGGACTCGGCGGCGGAGCCGCCCTTCACCTCGCCCACCGAGAAACCACCGCTCTCGAAGATCGACATCTCCTTCCCCCAGGACAGGCCGAGAGAGGGGACGAGCAGCGCTTGGCCTTCCTCCTTCTCCCTCTCCTCCGGCGTCATCTCGTCCAGGACCGTCGGCGGCAGATCCTTCTCCGCTCCGGCGGCGAGTTCGATCCCCGGGATTTCCTGATGGCGATAGCCCGGGCAGGTTCCGGATCGCGAAGCGGCCGGTGGCATCGTCCGCGCCGGCGAATCCGCCGACGAGCGACGCCCCCCTGATCGAAACCATTCCCCTCCCCAGCGGCTTCCCCGCCCGGTCGACGATGCGGCCGGAGACGACCGCCTCGGGTTCCAGGACGATCTCCCCGGCGTCGACCGTTTCCCCGGCTATGACTTCAACCTCCGCCGCCCTCCTCCGCGCCCATCCCTTGGCGTCGACATAGAGATCGTAGAGGCCGGGCTTCAAACCGGAGATCCGGAAACGCCCGCCACCCTGGTCCTCTTTGTCCCCGACCTGGAGATCTAAGTCGAAAGGATCCCGCTTCCTCCTCTGGGCCCGGACGGAGACCCTTTCCGGGGGTTTCCCTCCCGCGCTCACGGCCCGCCCGGCGATCGCTCCTCCCGCCCTCAGGACGACCTCGACCGCGTCCCGGTCAGGCGCGACCGGATTGCCGAGCGAGGAGACGAAACCCTCCCCCGAAACCGAGACCAGGAGGGGGCCGAAGGGAAGGTTCTCCACCCGGCAGACACCCGCCGCGTCGGTCGCGGGTAGATCCCGGGAATGCAAGGCGAAGGTGAACCCCCCCGCGGTGGCCGGGGCGGCATGGACCTTAGCCCCGGAGACCGGGTCGCCGGCGGAGTCCCGGACGGAGACCGTCACTGTCCTCCCCCTCTCCAGGACCGCCTGGACCTTCTTCTCCGTTTCGCCGGGAGAAAAGTCGACCGGCTCCTTGCGTTCGGCGAACCCCTTCTTCACCACGGTCAGCGCATAGGCCCGGGGGGCGAGATGATCGAAGCGGCAGAGGCCGCGCCCGTTGGACAGTTTCTTCTCCCGGAAAAAGGAAGCGAAATCGCCGTCCCGGTCGGCCGTTCGCTTATAGTCTTTCGACAGCTCGACCCGGGCCAGGGGGACGGGGTTCCCCTCCGCGTCCGCCACCTCGACCTCGAGGGCCAGGCCGGCGCCGAGGACCAGGACCACGCCGGAGGCGGAGGGAGAGGCGGGAGAGAGGAGGAGAGGGTCGCACCGGGCGGGCGCGAAGCCGTCCCTCTCGGCATAAAGGACGCACTCCGTCTCGCCGGAGATGTAGGACTTGATCAGAAACTCACCGGACGAGTCCGACCTCGCCGATTCGCCCGTCGCCAGCATCCGGGAAGAGGACTCGCCGGCGCGGCGGCAGTAGAGGCGGACACTCGCTTCGGGGACGGGGGCGCCGCTCTCGTCCACGACCATCCCGATCAGAGACGCCGGCTGGCCCGGATCGATCCGGAAATCCACCCCCTTCAGCTCCTGGCCGGCCGCGAGCACGACCTCCCGGGCGGCCAGGGGGGGGCCGGAGGAGGAAAACAGATCCTTGAGCACCTGGACCTGGTAGGTTCCGGGGAGAAGGAGCGAGAAGGAATATTCCCCCGTCTCCTCGTCTTGGGTGGCGAAGTTCGTCAGGGACGAATCATCCTGGGCGAGCTTGAGGTGGGCGCCCCTGATCCTTTCGCCGTTCCGCGCATCGAAGACCTGGCCCGCGATCTTCGCCCCCTTGACGACTTCGACGGTTACAGGCCGGGCGACGCTCGCCTCCTCGGCCCGGACCTGGCGCACCCACCCGGAGACGCGCTCTTGATCCTTGACCCTCAGGTCGTAGGAGCCGGGCTCCAGGTCGCCGACGATGAAAACCCCCTCCGCGTCGACCGGCGCCTTCTTGTAGAGAATCTCCCAATTCTTCTTCAGATCCACCTCCACCAGGGGGCCGAGACCCCGTGTGAAACCGGCCAGGCGGCCTTTGATCGCCAGGCCCTTCTTCATGACCACGGCGAGATCCTCGGTCCCGGTGCCGATGTCATCGAGCGAAACCTCCACCCGTC
>CAZOYW010000112.1:0-2773 GCA_964584165.1 uncultured bacterium | reverse complement strand
CGGTTCCGACCTTGACCCCTCCTCCCCCCACTCCTCCTCCCCCCACGCCGATCGCGACGCTGACACCGCCTCCTCCCACGCCAACGCCGATCATCTGATCCCTCAGCGCGAAAATGCCCCCGGGACCTTGATGGTCCCGGGGGCATTTTTTTATCCGCCGGCCGCCGGTTGTAGGCCCGGACTGTGTCCGGGCGTGCCGGCATTGGCCGCCGGTTCGCAGAACCGGACCAAAATAATGCAAGAAAACCGATCTCCAGAATGATCTATATCGATAGAAGGAGATATCTGAGGCGCTGGGAGAAAGCCGGGAAGGAGCCGTAAATGAACCCGCGAGATCGCGATCAGGGTTTGCCCCGCCGCTTGCGCCGGCTGCCCGAACTCCGCATTGACGGACGGACGCCTATTTTCTTCATAACGCTATGCACGCATGACCGGCGCCCCGTTCTGGCCGAGGAGGCTATTCACCGCCTTTTCCGGTCTTTCTGCCGCTCTTCCCCCCGACTGGCCCGGATATGGGTCGGGCGGTATGTTCTTATGCCGGACCACATCCATGCATTCGTGGCGGGCAAAAATCTGCACGGCTTATCCCGGTGGGTGGGAAGCCTGAAGAAATATATCGCCGCCTATTGGAGACGGGCGGGGGAGAAAGGGCCTTTCTGGCAGCAAGGATTTTTCGATCATCTTCTGCGCTCGGGGGAGAGCTACCATGAGAAGTGGGAATACGTGCGAAGGAACCCGGTGCGGGCGGGGCTGGTGACAAATCCCGAGGGCTGGCAGTTCAGCGGAGAGATCGAGCGGTTGAGATGGTGATGCGAGGGCGGGATTGCCGTGGCGCCCGGCCGCCTGTAGGCCCCGACAAAGTCGGGGCTCGACAGGCCCGGCCGCCGGTTGTAGGCCCGGACTGTGTCCGGGCGGGGCGGGCCTGACGCCGGTTCATAGAACCGGCCTACAGGGCACGGCGGGCCTGACGCCGGTTGTAGGCCCGATCTGCGATCGGGCGTGCTGGCATTGACCGCCGGTTCACAGAACCGGCCTACAGCCGCCTATTCCCTTGCCCGGCGGACTCGCCATGCTAGACTACATATATATATGGCTAGCCCCGCCGCCATTGCCTTCCTGTTTGCGCTCCTCTCGAATGGACCGGCCTCCGGAGCGGAATACGGCCTCGCCTGGGCCGACCACGATCGCGTCGGCAACCCCGTCTTCGTCGCCTTCCGCGATGGGGACGGGTGGTCCGTCGAACCATTCCCCCCCTCCGACCCCTTCGACGACAACTACTCCCCCTGCCTCGCCTTCGAACCCGACGGGACACCCTGTGTCGCCTGGGGGGCCCGGAAAGGGACGGACGCGCCGCGGGTCTTCCTCAGCCGCCGGGTGGGTAGGGCGTGGACGGTTCCCGAGCCGATCGGGGTTGAGGGAGGCGCCTGGGAGTCGATGCCCTCGCTCGCTTTCGACCGCCGGGGGAACGGCTGGATCGCCTTCTCCCGCGAGGCGGGTTCTTCCACCGAGATCTTCTGCGCCCCCCTCGTCCGGGGGACAGCCGGGGAGGCGGAGATGCTGAGCTCCCCCGACGTGAGCCCCGACGTCCATCCGGCGATAGCCTGCGCGGCGGACGGGACTCCGGTCGTCGCCTGGGAGGGGGGTGAAGAGGGCTGGGCCCAGGTCTTCATTTCACAGCGCCTTTCGGGGTCATGGACGGAAGAGATGGCGGCGGCACCGACGGGCGAGGATGACCGCATCTGGCCGGAGGTCCGGGAGGAGGGCGGCGGTGTGGCGGTCTCCTGGCGGGAGAAGGGCGCTACGGTCACCTGGAGGAAAGGTGGAATCGTCCGGGAATCGACGGTTTCGGCCCTTCCCGTCCCGATTCCGGCTGGCCTCTCCTCCGAGTCTTGGCTCTCCGCCCGCGCGGGCGGTTCCCGGCGCTGCTTCCCGCCCTCCCGGCCGCTGCCGGGGCGGACGGGCGGCGGCGGCGCCCAGGCCACCCATCGATACATCGGTTACGGCGACTCCATCACTTACGGACACGACTCGGGGTCGGACAGCAGCCGCTGGTACGGCTCTCTCCTCGCCGATATCCTCGCCGGTCGTTTCCCCGGCGACTCCTTCCACCTGTACAACGAGGGTTATCCCGGGGCGACCACCTACAACATGCTCTACGGCGGAGGGGACTGGGACTGCCCGGGGATCTACGACGTCATCGACGACCACGACGACGCGACGCTCATCCTGATCCTGGGGGGGACGAACGACCTCAAGCACATCGGAAACCCCAGCCTTACCAAATCCTATCTCGGCCAGATCATCGACCGGGCGCGCGCCCGGGGCGTCGAACCGATCCTCGGCACCATCATCCCGCGCTGGGACAAGGATTCGTATTTATCCGCATCCTATAACCTCTGCACCTACTACATCACACCCCTCGCCTCCGAGAAAAGCTGCGACTTGGCCGACCCCTTCAACGAGTTCATGAACTACTACCCGACGGATTATTTCTACGAAAACCTCTACGGGGAGGGGACATCGCACTGCGATGGCATCCACCCCCACTGGCCGGACGGGGACTACCACATCGCCCTCGCCTTCTCCGCCCCTTTCGTCACGCCCACTACCTCCCCGACCCCCACCCCCACGCCCACCCCCTCGGCGAGCCCCGCCCCTTCGGCCACCCCCTCGCCGACGCCGCTCCTCGCCTTCATCGACTCCGGCGACTACGACGGTGACGGGACGTCCGACGCCGGACTCTTCCGCGCCTCCGCCGGATTCTGGGCGGTGA
>CAZOYW010000111.1:405-2788 GCA_964584165.1 uncultured bacterium | reverse complement strand
ACCACTCCCTCAACCTGGCAGGTCTCAAGGAGCATCTGACGGAGTTTCTTGTGAGCGTTTGAACTTCCAAAGAGTACGCCGTCGGGAACAATGACCGCACATCTTCCTCCGACCTGGAGGAGTTGCATCATCCGTTCAACGAAGAGCAGTTCCGTCTTTGTAGTAGAGAGGGTAAGGCTATCGTTGATATCGTTTTTATCGATACTCCCTTTGAATGGGGGATTTGCGAGGACAACAGTGTAGCGTTCCCGCTCTTGATACCCTTTGGAGAGTGTATCCATGAGGGTGACCTGTGGAGCCCGGATACCGTGAAGCACCATATTCATGAGGGAGATGCGGGTCATCGTCGCATCGAAGTCATACCCATAGAGTGTATCGGTCCAAAGCTTCTGCCAGTGAGCAGGGTTCGTAATCCGATCACCGACCAGGTTGTAGGTTTCCCCTTCCTCGTCGGTCTGTAAGAGATCTGAGCTTGTATATTTCCGGATGATGTATTCGTAGGCATTGACCAGGAATCCCGCCGTCCCGCAGGCAGGATCACAGATCCTGTCATTGATATCCGGGTCAACCAGGGCAACCATCATCCGGATAATGTGTCTCGGGGTCCGAAACTGCCCGTTCTTCCCGGCAGTCTTGAGCTGGGAGAGGAGGTATTCGTAAATATCTCCTTGGGTATCACGGTTCTGTGCGGTGATGTTCATCTCGTCAAGGATACTGACGGCTTCTTGCAGGAGCGATGGTTTGGGGATGACAAAGATAGCATCCTTCATGTGTTGGGCGAAGAGAGATTTCTCACCATTATGGAGATTTTGAATGAACGGAAACACCTTATCGCGGACATGAGGGAGCATTTTTTCCGCTGAGTAATGCTTCCAGACCGACCATCGGCATTCATCATGACCGGTAAAGACAGATGTATAAGGAATATTGTTCGCCTTAGCCCGGTTCGCTTCCTGAAGATCCGTGTCTTCGAGCCGTTTCATGAAGATGAGATAGGACATCTGCTCGATAGACTGGAGCGGATTAGACATGCCGCCACTCCAGAAGCGGTCCCAGAGAGTGTCTATCTTGGATTTCAGTTCGGGGGCAAGGCGCATTTCCTATTAATCTCCTGTGAGGTGTTTGCCGAGAATTGTGAGTAACGAGCCTATACTGGCTCCCAACATGAATGCCAGAGTTGAGATATCAAATTTATTATAAAGTGTTAATGTTGCAATGGTAATTACAATTATAACAACGGCAATAACTATCGCAATGCTGATGTAAAGCCGATCCTTTGCTTCAATTCTCATTTCCTCAATTTCTTTCTCTCGATTATCGAGATATCCGGATTTAATGATATCAGCGAGTTGAATAACGCTGGGATGAAGTTTTAATTCATTTTGTGTTTGAGTGTCGGATCCTGGTTTTTCTTGAATATCGTCCATTCGATAACCTCTCATTATTAGTTAAGTTCACCAGTAAATGCCACCGTCATCAGTCCCTCAAACAATCTCTCAATCTCCTGCTTCGACTTTGCCTGAACATCTCGGTTTCGTTCAATATTCTCTTTGATATAGGAGAATTGTTGCTGTAGATGGAGTGGAGGCAGAGGGATAATCATTTCTCTAATGTTTCTAACATTAAGATGTTGTTGAGCAAGGCCTGTGTTTGATGCAAGTGACTGTGCTTTTCCGTATTCAGAATTAAGAAATTTGCTTAAATATTGGCTATTAATACGATCCCGGTTTGGTCGTATGATTATTAGATCGATGCAATTAGCCCCATTAAAATCTACTGGGACGACACAGGAAGTACCAGGATTCCCAGTCCTTACAACTAGAATGTCTCCGGTTTTAAGCTTAGATTTTGATAATACTGTGTTGTTGTCATCTGGACTGATATGAACCAAATTATCAAGGTTTAATGCATCCTCCTTGATATTTAATGATCGAAAAGCTGGAACCCCATCTTTAACATAATATGATGCTGGTTTTACAACGATGCCAACAGTGACTTCTTCACAAATCTCTTTTAATTTTACTAATTCCCACCCCTTCTCATTCCTCACCGGGTCCCCAAACATTTCATAGAATACGCTCTGCAGCAGTTTCTGCGTCTCAGCATCGGCCTCCGTCCGGAGATGTCGAAGGGCATCCGCTTGTTCGAGGATTTCGACGATGCGGCGCTGGACGGGGAGAGGGGGGATAATTATTGGAATTTTTGAGAATCGTTCAGCGGACACTTCTAAAAAAGTCGTGCCACTCCCATGTTTTTGCATTTCCTCCTTGTGGGTTTTGAGATAATAAAAAACATATTCCGGATCAATCCCTTCGTGCAATACTAAATTTTTAAAGCCTTGATTTGTTGTAACCGGATTTGCAGCAATGGCCACATAACCAAT
>CAZOYW010000111.1:0-395 GCA_964584165.1 uncultured bacterium | reverse complement strand
CAAAATAACGCCTATCTATTATCTTTTCGTTAAGGATAACTTTAAAAATATGTTGGTTAAGAATTCCCGGTTCTCGATCCCAAACAAATACACCGAGAGATGCGGACCAAGAGATTAAAATGTCTCTTTTGTTAACACAAAATCGTTCTTCAATTTCACCTTTATAATAATTGAATACTGCTGTTTGATCTGTCAAATTTTGGATGCGAATTATTGGTTTGCCTACTTTAGTCCAATCTGAAGGCTTGAATGCCTTCCCGTTGATATATTCACCCACATCACCTAATTTTTTCCATTCCCACCCCTCCGGCAACTCCCTTCTCTCCAACTCTTACGCCTCCGCCCCAACCAATTGCCGCTCAACCTTTCCACATATCCCCACAAAAGCCTTGAGA
>CAZOYW010000110.1:1032-2803 GCA_964584165.1 uncultured bacterium | reverse complement strand
ACAGCGACACCATCACGGTGAGCGCCGCCAACGGGAACTGCTTCGACGTCGCCCATACCGCCCTGACCTCGGCCCAGACGACATCCACCTCGCTCACCTCGGCGGGGATCGCCGCCGCGTCCGAGCTCCCCGTCCCCGGGTCGATCGCCGTCTTCTGCTCCTTCGCCTCCGAGACGGTGACCGGGTCCGCGACGGGCTACTGGGACCTGCAGATGGACGGCGCCTACTCCAGCCAGACGGTCAGCCGCTACCTCGCGCCCGGCGGGCGCGGCCTCGGCTCTTGCCTCGGCGTCTTCCCCTCCCTGGGGGCGGGAACCCACACCGTCCGCCTCCGCCACGCGACCTCATCGTCCGGCAACGCGGTCCGGACCCGCCAGGCCGACCTGGTGGTCCTCCCCCTGACGAGCGAGGACGGGCAGGTCGTCCTCAACTACGGGAAGGGAACGATCGGGACCTCCGGGGCTTCCACCACCTCCAACTCCCTCACCAACGTCACCGGCCTCAACACCTCGGTGACCAACGACGTCCGGGGGAAGATCTTCGTGGCCGCGACGATGAGCGGCGAGTCGGCCGACGCCTCGGCCAAGACCGGGACCTGGGACCTGGTGATGGACGGCGTCCCGATCGGCGTGCCCGTCCGCCGCTACCTCAGCGGGACCAATGACCAGGGGCTGGTCACCCTGGTCGGCCTCTCCGGCGTCCTCTCCGCCGGCTCCCACTCCGCCGCCGTCCGCCACGCGACCAGCGCCGGGACGCTCGAGACCTCGAACGGGACGATCCTGGCGATCTCCCTCACCGACGACGGGAGCGGGGACGACACCGCCATCGGCTCCAGCCAGACGCTCTTCAGCGGCCAGGCCGGGACCACCTTCACGACGCTCACCGCCGCCGCCTGGTCGGCGA
The DNA here is from genome assembly GCA_964584165.1 of uncultured bacterium. Lineage (GTDB taxonomy): Bacteria > Auribacterota > Erginobacteria > Erginobacterales > CAZKCI01 > CAZKCI01. The sequence goes on along the minus strand of CAZOYW010000110.1, from coordinate 1,900 downwards.
ACACGATGTACGTGGGCGACGGAGACCAGATCATCGCCGCCGCCTCCTTCACCTCCGAGCACGGGTCGGGGGCGGGAGCGCGGACCGCCTCCTACGACATCACGGTCTGGTCCGACGAGACCTCGGTGACCGAGACCGGGACCGTCCAGCTCTCCGGGACGGACGACCTCACCTCCGGGGCCATCTTCGGGATCAGCGACCCGCTCGACGTGGGCATCCACACGAGCTATCTCCGCCAGGCAACGTCCTCCTCCTCGGCGGAGGTCCTGACCGGGGAGGCCGCCTTAGTCCTTCTCGGCGTCTGCTGCGAGAACACACCGACCGCGATCGGGCTGAAGGATTTCCGGGCGACGGGCTACGACTCGCTGGTCGCGGTGGAGTGGGAGACCTCGATCGAGGACAGCCTGGGCTTCCTTGTTCACCGCTCGGAAAGGCTCGAAGGGCCCTACGAGTCCCTGACCGGCAACGCCCTGATCTACAGCGTCTCGCCGACCGGCGGGAAATACCTGGTCTTCGACCGGAACGTGGTCAACGGCCGCCTCTACCACTATAAGCTCGAGGAGATCGGGAAGGACGGGGCGAGCACGTTCTATGGCCCGGAGAGCGCTTCCCCCTCGGCCTCCTCCGGCGCCTTCAGCTACCTCCCCTCCGACTACGCCGCGGTCGTGGAAACGGCCGCCGCATCCGAGACTCCGCCCCCGGTTCCCGCCCAGTCGGCTTCGCCGACCCCCCAGTCGGCTTCGCCGACAGCCCCCGTCCGGGGTCCCCGCAAAGACGAAGGCTTTGTGGGGTGGTACGCAAGGGGGCCTTTTTGGGGATGGCAAACCGGCGGCGGACGAGGGCGAGGCGGCGATGATGAGGCGGTACG
>CAZOYW010000110.1:0-1022 GCA_964584165.1 uncultured bacterium | reverse complement strand
GCTTCGCCGACCCCCCAGTCGGCTTCGCCGACTCCCCTGCCTACTCCCTACTCCCTACTGCCTATCCTGGCCTCCGGCGACTACGACGGGGACGGCCTCTCCGAGATCGCCGTCTTCCGCCCCTCCACGGCGTTCTGGTTCCTCCGGGGCGTGACCCGGGAGGCCTTCGGCCTCCCCGGTGACATCCCGACCTCCGGGGACTACGACGGGGACGGGGTCTCCGAGATCGCGGTCTACCGACCCGCGACCGGGTTCTGGTCGGTGAAAGGCGTCACCCGCGCCCACTTCGGCGGGGAAGGGGACATCCCGGTCCCCTCGGATTACGACGGCGACGGGACGACGGGGATCGCGGTCTTCCGGCCGCTGGGGGGGCTGTGGGCGGTGCGGGAGTTCAGCCGGTCGTTCTTCGGGGCGGAGGGTGACATCCCGGCGCCCTCCGACTACGACGGAGACGGGACTTCCGACGCGGCCGTCTTCCGCTCCGCCTCCGCGCTCTGGGCGGTCAAGGGGGTCACCCGCGCCCTCTGGGGAGAGGCGGGGGACCTCCCGGTCCCGGGCGACTACGACGGGGATGGGCGGACGGGGATCGCGGTCTTCCGGCCGTCCTGCGGCGGCTGGCTCATCCGCAACATCACCCGTCTCTGCTTCGGCTCTCCGGGGGACTGCCCGGCGGTGGGGGACTACGATGGCGACGGCGCCGACGAGATCGCCGTCTTCCGCCCCGCTCTCGGCGGCTGGATGATCCGGGAGCTGACCCGGGCGGCGCTCGGGACGGCGGGTGACGTGCCGGTGCCCCGGTAAAAGGTTACGTAAGGTTACGGAAATGCGCCCGCGGTAACCCTACGTATCCTCACGTAACCCTACGTAACCTTTTCTTAACGTAACCTTGTTTTGCGCGCCCCGGGCGCGCCTATCCGTAGACGCGGACCTTCATGGTCCGCGTTTTGTGCCGGCGTTGCGCCAGGGCGGGCGAAACTGTTTGAGGCGGGCGGGGGGGTGTGATATACATCCCGGGAAAGGAG
>CAZOYW010000109.1:0-2887 GCA_964584165.1 uncultured bacterium | reverse complement strand
GACTGCGAGGTCATCGTCATCGGCGGCGGCCACGCGGGCGGCGAGGCGGCCCTCGCCGCCGCCCGGATGGGCCGCTCCACGCTCCTCCTCACCACGAACCTCGACACGGTGGGCTTCCTGTCCTGCAACCCGGCGATCGGGGGGCTGGCCAAGGGCCAGCTGGTCAAGGAGATCGACGCCCTGGGAGGCGAGATGGCGAGGATCGCCGACCTCGCGGCGATCCAGTTCCGCCGCCTCAACACCCGCAAGGGCCCCGCCGTCCAGGCCACCCGCGTCCAGGTGGACCGCCAGGAATATCGCCTCGCCATGAAGGAGAGGGTGGAGTCCTGCCCGAACCTCCATCTCGAGCAGGGCTCGGCCGCCCGCCTCGTCTTCCGCCGGAGGAAGCTCGTTGGCGTCGAGACCGACCTCGGCCGGCGATTCTACGCCCGGGCCGTCGTCGTCACGCCGGGAACCTTCCTGAACGGCCTCATCCACATCGGCCTCGACCATTTCCCCGGCGGGCGGATCGGCGACCTCCCCTCCGTCGAGCTCGCCCGGGAACTCAAACGGCTCGGCTTCCGGACGGGGCGCTTCAAGACCGGGACCTGCCCGCGCCTGGACGGGAGAACGATCGACTTCTCCCGCCTGGAAGTCCAGCCCGGCGAGACGCGCCCCGTCCCCTTCTCCTTCTCCTCCCCCCCCTTCGCGCGGGAGCAGATCCCCTGCCATGTCGCCTACACCAACGCCGCCACCCACCGCATCATCCGCTCCGGCCTTAGCCGCTCGCCCCTCTTCTCGGGCGTGATCAAGGGGCGGGGGGTCCGCTACTGCCCCTCGATCGAGGACAAGGTAGTCAAGTTTCCCGACCGGGAGCGCCACCACATCTTCCTCGAGCCGGAGGGGAGGCATACCGTCGAGTATTACCCGAACGGCATCTCGACGAGCCTCCCCTGGGACATCCAGGAGAGGATGGTGAGATCGATCGCGGGGCTGGAGGAGGCCGCGATCCTCCGCCCGGGCTACGGCATCGAGCACGACTACGTCGACCCCACCGAGCTCAAGCCCACCCTGGAGACGAAGCGGTTCGCGGGACTCTACTTCGCCGGCCAGATCAACGGGACGACGGGCTACGAGGAGGCCGCCGCCCAGGGCCTGGTCGCGGGGATCAACGCCGCGCTCGCGGCCCGGGGGGAGCCTCCCTTCACGCTCGACCGCTCGGAGGCCTACATCGGCGTCCTCATCGACGACCTGGTGACCAAGGGGACGAACGAGCCCTACCGGATGTTCACCTCCCGGGCCGAGTACCGCCTCCTCCTCCGCGAGGACAACGCCGACGCCAGGCTCCGGGAGAAGGGCTACCGGCTCGGCCTGGCCGGTCGCCGGGAGTGGCTGAAAACCCGGGCCAAGGAGCGGGCGGTGGAGACGGAGGTCCGGAGGCTGCACTCGGTCAGGGTAGGGCCCTCCGCCGAGACGAACCGGAAGCTCCGGCGGATCGGATCAAGCGTCCTGAAGAAGCCGGCGACGCTCGCGGATATCCTCCGCCGTCCCGAGGTCGCCTGGGAACGCCTCGCCGGGCTCGACCCCGGCCGGCCCGCCCTCCCGGCCGAGGTCCGGGAAGAGGCGGAGATCCGGGTGAAATATGAGGGCTTCCTGAAGCGCCAGGAGGAGAACGTGGCGAGGTTCCAGGAGATCGAGTCGATCCGCATCCCTTTGGGTTTTCGCTACCGCGGCCTCCCCGGCCTCTCCCGCGAGATCCAGGAGAAGCTCTCCTCCTTCCAGCCGGTTTCCCTCGGCCAGGCTTCCCGCGTCTCCGGCGTCACCCCCGCGGCCATCTCCATACTCATGGTACACTTACGCAAACAGGAGGGACGGGGTTTAATTGTTAAGTTGAACTTAACAATTAAACCCCGTCCCTCCTCCCCACATGCAAACCGTTAGCGAGGAAAATCTGCGGGCTTGGGCCGCCGAGAAAGGTTTTAGCCTTTTCGGCGTCGCGGACATCCGGGAGATCAAGGGCGCCTTCCGTGAGCTCGCGCCGGAGACGATCGCCCGCTTCGACCGGGCGATCTCGCTCGCCGTCCGTCTCTCCGACGCCGTGATCGACGACATCGTCGACCGCCCCACCCCCCTCTATCTCCACCACTACCGCCAGGCGAACGGATTCCTCGACCGGGGCGCCTTCGAGATCGCCCGCCTCATCCAGGAGATGGGCGGCAGAGCCCTCCCGATCGCCGCCTCCCAGCTCGTCGACTGGACGACCCAGAGCGGGCATCTCTCCCACAAGGAGATCGCGCGGCGGGCCGGTCTGGGCTGGATCGGGAGGAACAACCTTATCGTAACCGCGCGCTTCGGCGCGCGGCTACGATTGGTATCCGTCCTCACGGATCTCCCGCTGGAAGCAAGCTCTCCCACGGTCAACGGTTGCGGGGAGTGCCGAAGGTGCATCGCGGCCTGCCCGGCGGGCGCGATCCAGGAGAACCAGAAGGACTTCGACCACGTCGCCTGCTACGAGAAGCTGAAATTCTTCAAGAACGCCTACAACATCCCCCACCACATCTGCGGCCTCTGCGTCAAGGCCTGCTCCGGACGGCGGTAGGCCGGCGCTGGCAAAATTGGGCAAGAGGGACGGGGTTTAAACCCCGTCCCTCCCTTATTTCGAGACCGGAAGGTCCCCGCTGGAGCCGAGCCAGAAACGGCGGAAAACTCGCGTCGACGGCCAGGCTGGACTGGTAGGGGTGGATAAGCGGGAAATCGGGCGACAACGCACTCTGCCGAAACGGATTTTCACGCTGCACCCCCGCCGGGCTGGATTGAGAAGGTATCCCGAATGCGGATATCGTCGTAAGCGGTCCTCCCAACTTACGCTAGGGAGCAACCGCCCGAATTTTTCATGAAGATCGCAGAT
>CAZOYW010000108.1:0-3002 GCA_964584165.1 uncultured bacterium | reverse complement strand
CCATCTTCAGCGGGGGGAGAACTTCGGGCGGAAGCCGACGAGTTCCAGGAGCTTCGGATGGGCCTTCTGATATCTGGTCTGGCGGGGGAAGACGATCAAGATCAGTACGGCCGCGCCGAGGAGGAGCCCGCCGAAGGCGCTTTTCCAGGCTTTCCTTTGTATGGAAGAGATCAGGGCGTATACCGCCCCCGCGGTCATGAAGAGATGGCCGATCTGGGGGACCAAGTCGGCCGGACTCGTTGACCAGCGGAAGACGATCAGTCCCCCTCCTCCGTAGAAGAGCATCGCCGCGGACGAGAAGCCGAGGAGAAAGGGGGAGTCGAGGAAGAAGCCCAAGGCGAAGAGGACGATGGAAGGGGTGCAGGAGTTGATCGCGAGCCAGGATACGAAGTCGAGCTTCTTCACGACCAGGAAGAAGACAGCGGCGTTCGCCGCGAGGAGGAGGTTGACGACGACGAAGAACCAGCCGATTTTACGACGCATGGTCTTTCCTCCTCCCTATTCCGTGACCCACTCCGGCCAGGAGCGGGGGCACCATTCCGGGATCTGGGCCTTCTTGACCCGGTCGCAGACCGGGAAGTACGCCTTGAGGTCGATGACGGGCGTCCCGGCGCGGGCGTCGAGGTTGCGGACGCGGATCAGCCCCTTATCGGGCTCGACCCCGACGATCCGGCAGGTGGTGAGGGCGACCGGGTTGGGGCGGTAGGGGGAGCGGCAGGCGAAAACTCCGGTCTCCCGGTTCCGGGCATAGGGCGGGTTGATGGTGAGAATGGCGCGCCGGCCCGGTCGGTCGCTCCGGTCGGCCCACCAGATCACGATGAGGTGGCTGAACTTATCGAGCTGCTTCAAAGCGGAGCGGAAGGGCTCCGCGATCCAGACCACCCCGTTCCGACCGGTCGCCCGGACGCGCCCGATCGGATAAACCTGGACCGGCTTGATCCCCGCAAAGACGCTTTTCACCATATTTTCTCCTTGAGCAGGAGGGACGGGGTTTAATTGTTAAGTTGAACTTAACAATTAAACCCCGTCCCTGGTGGGCATTGGATAGGGGCGAGACGCCCCTCCCACAAATACGTCAGGGACCGCTCGCAAAAAGCTATACCCGTGGGAGCGGCAGCCTGCCCTGAGCTCGTCGAAGGGTCCTCGCCCCGATCGGCCTTCGGTTACTTCTTCGGTTCCAGGGCGACGTAGATGTCGACCAGGAGCTTCTCCGGGGGGGTGGTGTTGGGGTCGTTCAGGTAGACCTCGTAGCCCGGACCGGCGCGGATCACGCGGCCGCTCTTCGGCGCCCATTCGCCGAAGATCGCCTGGTAGGTCTTGAGGAGACCCTCGAACGGGCCCTGGTGGGTGAAGATGGCGTATTCGCCGCCCGGGATGGTCTGGACGCCGATCTCGCCCTCGGCCTTTACGCCCTCGCCTACGGTCACGCAGGCGTCGTAGCGGATCTTCTCGGGCGGGGTGACCTCGGGGTCGTCGTAGCTCACGCCGATGCAGAGGCTCGCCGGCCCGAGGAGCCCCTTCGGCCCGGCCCAGGAGCAGAGCTTGGACCAGGCCGGTCCGCACTTCTCGTAGGGGCCGATGTGGCGGACGAACGCCACCCGCCTCGGTTTGACTTTTTCGATTCTGACCTTCATCGCTTTGCCTCCTCTGGTTCTGGGTTGAAAGGTTCTTAACCCGCGCGTGGGTTCGAAGTGGACGCCGGACGGGGCGGACGCAAAACGGGCGGCGCGCCGCCGCCGGTAGGCGGAGGGCGGCTCGCCGAACATCGCCTGGAACGCGCGGGTGAAGGACTCGTGCGTCTCGTAGCCCGCGTCGAGCGCGATCCCGAGGATGTTCTTCCCGCCCGCGGCGAGGCGGCTGGCCGCCCGCTCCAGGCGGAGCCGCCGGATGTGCTCCATCACCGATTCCCCGACCAGCCCCCGGAAGACCCGGTGAAAGTGGAAGGGGGAGAAGCAGGCCACGCCGGCGAGCTCTTCGAGGGTCAACGGCTCGTCGAGGCGCTCCTGGATATGGAGGAGGACCTTGAGGATCCTCTGGCGGTAGATGGGTCCGGTCTCCGTCCTCATGATGGGGGCACTATACGCCGGAGGGGAAGGGGAGGCTTGACGGTTCTTGCTGCTTTTTCCCCGATGGTTTACAGGGTGAACCATCGGGGAAAAAGGTTTGGCAGCGCTCCGAAATTTCTGGAGTGCGGCGACAAGTCGCCGCTTTTGAATTTTGGAGTGCGGCGACGGGTCGCCGCTTTTGAGTTTTGGAGTGCGGCGACGGGTCGCCGCTTTTGTTCGCAATGTTTTAGCCCCGCTTTGGTTCGATCTTTTTGCAAGAAAACTTGCGATTTATCGATCCTTATATATGGAGATTATGTCGGCTTTAACTCGAAGCCAGGGTCACGATCGCCGTGAGCATCGCTGATTCCGGATTGTCCCCCGCCGCCCGCCGCTGGCCGCATGCTCCCCTGCACATACTGGCGGGCGGATGGGCCTATATCGTCACCGCGGGGACCTACTTGAAATTCCCGTATCTGAATTCTCCCGGGCGCTTGGATATGGCCCTCGATACCCTCTTGCTCTGCGCGGAGGAGTTCGCGTGGGATCTTCAAGCCTGGGCGGTCATGAGCAACCATTATCACTTCGTGGCGATTCCTCCCCCGGATCCATCCAGCCTGCGCCGATTCATCGGCAAGATGCACATGTCCGTGGCCAAAGGGATCAATCTTTCGGACGGTCAGCCCGGGCGGAAGATCTGGTTCCAGTATTGGGAAAGCCGGATAACCTACCAGACCTCGTATCTGGCCCGGCTGAAATACGTCCACCAGAATCCGGTTCACCACGGGGTAGTAGGGAGAGCGGTCGATTACCCCTGGTGTTCGGCGGCGTGGTTCGAGAGAGGGTGTTCGCCGGCGTTTCGCAAAAGCCTTGAACGATTCAAAATCGATCGGGTGAATGTCAGGGATGATTTTTAAGAAAGAGCGGCGTCGTGCCGCCGCACTCCGAAAGCGGCGT
>CAZOYW010000107.1:0-3008 GCA_964584165.1 uncultured bacterium | reverse complement strand
CGCTACGTCCCCTGCACCTACGCCTGGTGTTCGGCCGGGATCCTCTGGAACGGGACGGTCGTCCCCTGCTGCCTCGACGCGGACGCGGACTACCCCCTGGGGAGGATGGGGGAGAGGCCCTTCCGCGAGATCTGGAACGGGGAGAGGGCGGTGGAGCTCAGGCGGAAGATCCATGAGCGGCGCCACGGGGAGATCCGCCTCTGCTCGGAGTGCGACATCCTCTGGCCCGACCGCACCCTCCGGGGCTTCCCCTACACACTGGTGGACATCTCCCTGCTCCACCCGCTGGGGAACCTGGCGGGGTTCCGCCTGGTCTCCGCCGCGAAGAAGGCTTTCAGGCGCTGAAAGCCGGCCCGGCGACCGATCTCCACGAATTCTCAAGAAGTGGCCTCCGCCTCGCCCCCCCTTTAAAAGAAACCGCGGATTACGCGGATTTCACGGATTGGGATACCCCCGCCCCCCCTTCTAACCGCGAATGTAGCGTCGTCCCTCCCGGGGCGACGCGTCCCGGAGAAGGGATGCGCTCTCCGCGAATTGTGGGAGCGACATTCCTGTCGCGATCCTGGGGCGGTGCCCGGAGACGCGCCGGGCCTTTGGGCGCCGGTTCGCATAACCGGCCTACAAAGGCCAAGATGCAACCCGCCGCAACCTCGCGCGGGGTTGATCAGTAGGTTTTGTAAATCCTCGCCGCGACCGGGAGGTCGCCCTCCTCGCCGAAGGAGACCAACCCCAGGTTCTGCCCTTCCCAGATCCCGTTGAACTCGTCCCAGAAGCCGACCAGGTTGTGCCGCCCGTTGCCGGCGAAGTCCCCGGCCTGGGGGCAGCAGTACTTGTCCCCGAAGTCGATCGCGCCGTACCCCCGGATCGCCCAGACGCCCTCGGACGGCCGGTAGACGGCGACCTGGAGGCGGCCCCGGCCGAGGTAATCGCCGGGCACGGGGTAATCACCCGCCTTCCCGTAGTAGGTGCGGGTGATCCCCCGGATCGCCCAGAGGCCGGTGGAGGGGCGGAAGATCCCGATGTCCGAGACGCCGTCCATATTGAAGTCGGCGTAGATCGGCATGTCCCCCTTCTGCCCGAAGCGGAGGCGGGTCCCGCCCAGCACCGCCCAGAGGCCGAGATCGTCGCGGAAGATGCCCGCGTCGGCCTTGCCGTCGCCGTTGAAGTCGCCCGGGCAGGGATCGTCCCCGGCCTGGCCGAAGTAGGCCTTCCCCTTGGGGTGGATCCGCCAGAGGCCGTTCTGGGGGCGGAAGACGGCCGGGTTGGCCTTGCCGTCCCCGTCGTAGTCGGCGGGGACGGGGACGTCGGCCGGATCGCCGAAGCGGAGGCGGGTCAGGCCGTAGATCGCCCAGAGGCCCTCGGCGGGGCGGTAGACCGCCGGCTCGGAGCGGCCGTCGCCGTCGTAGTCGATGATCTCCAGATCGGACGAGACGGGCGGCGGTGTCGGGTCCGGGTCGGGATCGGAACCGTAGCCGATATCCACCTGGTAGATGTCGTTGCCGGGTCCCCCCAGCACCCAGAGGTATTTCCCGTCGAAGGTCAGGTCGCCGATGCACCAGAAATAGCCGTCCTCGTGGGGCAGGAAGAAATATCGTCCGGTCTTGCTCCCGTCCAGGTTCAGCTCGTAGACCGTCGGCCAGTCCCCGTCGTCGGTGTTGGTGATGGTCACCCAGAACTTGTCGCCGACTCGGACGATGCCGCCCGCCCCGGGGACTTCGACGCTGATGGTGGCCTCCCGTTCCCCGTCCGCGGTGTATCGATAGATGCGGTTGTTCACCTGGTTCGTTACCCAGAGGCGGTCGATCTTCGGATCGTAGCAGACGCCGGAGCGGTGGGGAGACGTGAAGTATGAGGTGACCGCCCCGCCGCCGGCCGGGACCTGGCAGATCGCCTCTTTACCGTCCACAATCCACCAGCAATTCCGTTTCGAATCCCAGCTGAGGCCGGAACCGTAGGGTTCGTCCCAGGGGACGTCGAAATCCAGCGTGCCCACGGTCTCCCCGGTCTTGGGGTTGCGTTTGCGGAAGTAGGAGCAGCGGGTCAGGATTTCGTAGAGGTAGCCGTCCTTGTAGCAAATCCCGCCCCACCAGCGGTTCGACTCGGGACCGCGGCTGATCGTATGGACGATCTCCCCGAAATAAGCGTCGGCGATCGACGCGCACGACAGGATCGCCATCGCCAGGGCGCAGTGGGCGGCGGCCAACCGCAGCGTTTTCGGCATGGGCGTGCCTCTGGTGAGCGTTGACGGTTTTGAACCCTCCCGAATTATATCACGAACCGGGAGGGTTGCGATGAGGACCGGGTCGAGAGGCCCGGCATGGCCGCTCCTCCCGCCGGGAACGGGGCGCGAATCCCCTTGCTTTTTCGAGAATATCTATGTTAATAATATAAGCGCACAATGAATATTAACGTTAATATATGCCAGTTGCTATTCGCTTCCTCGCGGCGATCGATCCAACTGGCGGCCGCGAGAATCAACGGCCCGATGATCCCGTTGATTATCGTGCTGTCGCTCTGGGCGGGGGCGAACGTGCTTCATCATTATTTCGGCCACCGGCAGATCATGAGCCAATACGAGGCCCGTTTGGCCCTGGCCCGGGACCAGTCGCCGCGGCGGAGCCTGCGCTTCAATACCAAGCGCCTATACCTGGCCAACGAGGAGCGCTATTGCTCGAGAAGCGGCTATGCTTTGGTCGGGGTTTCACTGCTCATCGTAGCGGCGTCCTGGGCCGGGAGGGGCCTGAAGAAGCGCGCCGCCGGTGGGGATCGGGGGCTGGATATAAGAGATTTCGCGACGACGGCTCTGGCGAGGGTCCGCGCCGGCAGAAAATTCATTGTCGCGGGAGGTGGGCTGTTCATCTGCTTTTTCGCCTTCTATCTGACCATGAGTCGCGGGTTGGCCGCCACGCCGGCATCGCTGGAAAACAATATCCTATTCGAAAACGACACTCCGAGGGTCATCGATGACATCTCCAATCCTTAGGCGATCTATCACCGCACCAATGTCC
>CAZOYW010000106.1:0-3021 GCA_964584165.1 uncultured bacterium | reverse complement strand
GCGGTCTGCTAAACCCGCGCGAAGCCGATCGATCAGGAGTGGACGAGACAACAAGGTAAGCGTCCGGTGAACCCATCTTCCCTCTCGTAGTCCGTCACGCGATACTTCCCGGCAAACGCGCATTTTGGGTATGCGCACATACGGCGAAAGCCGGGGAGGACGCGATGAGAGCGAAGGGTCAGCGGCGGGACGAGGCGAAAGAACGGTATTGGCGGGAGAAGATCCGGGCGGGGACGCGGAGCGGGCTGTCGATCCGGGAGTTCTGCCGGCGGGAAGGGCTGAAGGAAGGGTTGTTTCACTCCTGGCGTCGGGAACTGTGGCGGCGGGACCAGGAGAAGGCGGGGAGGCGCAGCCGGAGAGTTTCCGGCCGAGGAGCTCCGGCCAAGGCCTCGTTTGCCTTGGTCGACCTGGACGGCGAGCAGGGAGAACTGAACGAGGCGGGGATTGAGCTGGTTCTGGCCGGGGGCCGTAAGCTGCGGATCGGGAAGGGGGTGGACGAGAAGACTCTGATCAGCGTGGTGACGGCGCTGGAGACGAAGCGGTGCTGAGCTTCCCGGCGGCCATCCGCGTGTACCTCTGCACCAGGCCGTGCGACATGCGCCGTTCGTTCGACGGGTTGAGCATGATGGCCGAGCACGTCGTCCGTTGCGACCCGTTCTCGGGACATCTCTTGGTCTTCTGCAACCGCCGGAGCGACCGGGTGAAGATCCTCTACTGGGACCGGGACGGCTGGGCGATCTGGTATAAGCGGCTGGAGGAAGGGACCTACCAGTTCCCGTTCAACGGAACGGGGCGCAAGGAGATCGCGGCCTGGGAGCTGGGGGTGCTGCTGGAGGGGATCGACCTGAAGAAAGGGAAGCGGAGGAAACGATACGAGTTGCCGGCGGGGATGGCGCCGGTTCAGGCGGCGGGGACGGGGGAGACAACGGGGGCATGAAAACATCTCGAAATATTTTCATTTTTTTGTTGACACTAGCCGATAGCACTACTAGGCTATCGGCATAATGAAGATGGAACGGATCCTGCGACGAATCGGCGAGATCAAGGATGAGCTGGCAGCCCTGGGCCCCCTGCACCCGGGAAGCCTCAGCGAGCAATACAACGTCTGCGGAACGCCGGGCTGCCGCTGTAAGGACCCGAAACGCCCGAAGAAGCACGGACCCTACCACCAACTCAGCTACACCTGGCGAGGCAAGAGCACAACGGCCTTTGTGCGGCCGGAGCGGGCGGGGGCGGTCCGAAGCCAGTTGGAGAACTACAAGCGTTTCCGACAGCTGACCCAGGAATGGGTGGATCTGGAGCTGGAGCGGGAGCGGATGGATCGCGTGGCGGGGAGGAAGACCGATGGAGATTGATCGGAACAACCTTCCCCGGGACCCCGACACTCTTCAGCAGATGGTCGTTGGACTGCTCAAGGAAGCCGATATCCGGGAGCGGTATCTCCGGCGGGTGATGAACTACCTGGAGAAGTTGCTGCGCTGGCGGTACGGGCCGAGACGGGAGAAGGTGGGAGACGAGAAGCAGCTCTTTCTGTTCTCGGTGGCGATGGTGGAGAAGAACCGGGATGTCCCGCCGGCCGAGACAACTCCGGCGCCCCGTGAGAAGGCCCGCCGCCCGGGCCATGGCCGGCGGCGGTTGCCCAAGCACTTGGAGCGCCGGCGCGTGGAATACGATCTGAAAGAGGACGAGAAGGTCTGCCCGCACTGCCGGGGGGAACTCAAGCCGATGGGCGAGGAAGTGAGCGAACGGCTGGAGTATATCCCGGCTTCATTGCACGTGATCCAGGAGGTCTGCCGGAAGTATGCCTGCGAGAAGGGCTGCACGGTGGTGACCGCGCAAAAGCCGATGCGGCCGATCGAGAAGGGTCTGCCGGGGCCGGGCCTGCTCGCCCATGTGGCGGTGAGCAAGTATGCCGATCACCTTCCCCTCTTCCGGCAGACGGGGATGTTCGAGCGGGACGGGATCACGCTCTCGCGGTCGACCCTGTGCGGCTGGATGGCCGCCTGCGCGGAGCTCGTCAAGCCGTTGTATCTGTTGATGAAAGAGACGGCGCTGAAGTCGAAGGCGGTGCAGACCGACGATACTCCGGTGGCGGTCTTCGATCCGGATCTGACCAAGACGCGCTTGGGGAGGATCTGGACATACGTTGGCGACAAGGATCATCCCTATACGGTATACGACTTCACGCCGACGAGATGCCGGGACGGGCCGATCAAGTTCCTCGATGAGTTCAAAGGCTATCTTCAGGCCGACGCCTACTCCGGCTATGAGGCGCTCTACACCACGCCTGGGCGCGATGTGACCGAGGTGGCCTGCTGGGCGCACGCGCGCAGGAAGTTCTACGACGCCCAGTCCTCCGATCTCATGCGCTCGATGATCATGCTGGCCTACATCCGCCTGATCTACGGAGTGGAGCGGGAAGCGAAGGATCTTAACCTCGACGCCGGCGGGCGCAAACGGCTGCGGCAGGAGAAGTCTGTGGCGATCCTGGGCGGGATCAAGACATATCTGGAACGGGAACAGGCACAGGTGCTCCCGAAAAGCCCGGAGGGGCAGGCGATCGCCTACACGTTGTCGAACTGGGAGGCGCTGATCCGTTACTGCGAAGACGGGGACCTGGAGATCGACAACAACGGGGCGGAGCGGAGTCTGAGGGGGATCGCGGTCGGACGGAAGAACTGGCTTTTCTTCGGGAGCGACCGGGGCGGCGAGACCGCCGCGATCCTCAACAGCCTGATCATGACCTGCAAAAGGAACCAGGTGGAACCCTTTGCTTACCTGAAGGATGTATTCGAGCGGATCAGCGCCCACCCCATGAGCCGTCTCGAAGAACTTCTCCCCGATCGCTGGGCTGCGGCCCGCATGGCCGACGCCTCATCCTGATCCCACCTCTGCCCCTGCGTCACCCCACCTCGGCTTCTCCGCAACATGCGTGCCAAGCCGGGGTGTCTTTACCGGACGCTTACACAACAAGCACAGGGAGTCTCCTCTCCGCCCGCATCAGACAAAAAAGATCCCCCA
>CAZOYW010000105.1:0-3025 GCA_964584165.1 uncultured bacterium | reverse complement strand
GCCCCACGGGATTTTGAGTCCCGCGCGTCTGCCAGTTCCACCACTCCGGCAAAATATTTTCTTCGAAAATATTTTGAATCAGCGAGAGCCACGCCGGTTATTATAACCGAAATTACTCAAAGGACAGCAGGTTAAGGGGAACCAGTAGAATCCCGGATCTCAAATCTCAGTTTTACAGATCTACCGCAGATCGCGCTACTTTCCCGAACCTGGCCGGGGTAAAATACGGGCAGCGGCAGGCACCAACGGGCGGCGACGACGCCCAAGGAGGGAAGGTGTGAAACGGATTGCGCTGATAGCGGCGGGGATCGTTCTCGTCCTCGCGTCGGCGGGGATCTCCGCGGGGGCCGACTTTAGCGGTGACGGCAAGGACGACATCGCCCTCTTCCGCCCCTCATCCGGGATGTGGGTCATCCGCAACTACACCCGGACCTACCTGGGACAGGGCGGCGATATCCCCCTGGCCTACGAGCTTTCGGGTTCGACCACGGCCCGTCCGGCCGTCTTCCGCCCCTCCGAGGGTTTCTTCGCCGTCCAGGGCATGGGCCGGTTCTACCTGGGCGGGGCGGGCGACATCCCGATCGGGGAGGGATACGGACCCAACCCCGGACCCTACGACTACATCGTCCGGCCGGGCGACGCCGCCGACCTCGCCTCCGCCCTCGAGAGCGACACCTACTCCACCGTCTTCGTCCCGGAGGGGACCTACGTCGTCAGCCAGTTGATCACGGTGGATAACGTCCGCCAGATCGTGGGGGCTTCCAACCGGCGGACGGTGATCCAGTTCACCGCCAACAACAACCTGACCGTGAACGAGGACTACTGCCGGATCGCCAACATCCAGTTTGAGCATGAGGCCGCCAACCCGAGCTTTATCGCGCTCGTGGACGTGGCGGGGAACTCCTGGGTCACGGTCGAGAACTGCCGCTTCGACGGCAACAGCAATGTCCAGACTGGGCTCTCCTTCGACGCCAGTTCCACCTGGCTCAAGGTTCTCAACTGCTATGCCGTCGAGCTGACCTACGGTTTCTACGGAGACGCGACCGTCCAGGGGGCGGTTTTCAGCAACTGCCAGGTGAACAACACCTTGATCGGCTTCTACGGCTGCCCGAACCTGTCGAGTTGCATGGTCTCCGGGAGCAGCGGGGCGGCGATAGGGTTCGACTGGTGCCGGAGGCTTTCCTCCTGCGAGGTCAACGAAGCCGGGATCGGCTTCCGCAACTGCAAGAACGTCGCCGCCTGCCTGGTCGACGGAAGCAGTTACTCCTCCGACGCCGGCTTCCGGGCTTGCGACAACGTCTCGGGCTGCGAGGCCTACTCCTGCTCCTGGGGCTTCCAGTCCTGCCACGGCCTCGCCGCCAGCGCGGCCGGGTCCTGCGACGCCGATTGGCCGGGAACGGAGCACCGGGATACCGTTTCGACTTGGGAATACTGAACAGAAGTTTATGGCAGAGGACGCATGAAAATCGGATGGGCGGGTATTCTCCTTTCGCTGGTTATCGTGGCGGCGGGATGTTCGCCTTCAGAGGAGCCGTCGAAGGGCGCGGGGGCGTCTTCCCGCCCCCGCCGTCCCTTCGTCCCGCGCCCCTCGCCCCCCCTGCCGCTCCCCCCGGCCTCGCCGGTTCCCCTTCCCGACCCCCCGGGGACGGTCTCGGCCGGTGTCACCGCCTGGAACATCGAGCGTTTCGACGGGGCGGGGGAGGGGGACGAGAGCTTTCCGCGCCGGACCGGTGAGCATCTGAAGTCGATGGCCCGGGTCCTCCTCGGGACTTCCCCCACCGTGATCGGCCTCGAGGAGATTGACGCCTTCTCCGAGTTCACCGAGGTCGCCCCGATCGACCAGATCGTCGCCGCTCTCAACGAGGAAGCGTCCGGGGGAGCGGTCGAGAAGCCTTGGCAGGGGTTCTCGGGCCAGATCCCCGGCCTCCCCCAGCGCCTCGCCCTTCTCTGGAACCGCGAGCTCGTGGAGCCGATCGCGATCAGGGAGCTCTCGGAGCTCCGGGTCGGCTACACCAAGGAGAAGAGGTATCCCGTGACCGAGCTCCGCTTTCCCCGGATCCCGCTCGCCGGGCGGTTCCGCCTGAAGGCGGTCCCCGCCTTCGACTTCACCGTGGTGGTCATGCACCTCAAGGCGACCGACCTTGGCTTCGAGAATGGCCTGGACGAGAACGACATCCGGCGGCGGGGGGAGGTCGAGGATTTCCTCTTCAAGTGGGCGCTCCGGCCCGAGGCCCAGGGCGACCTCCGGGACGAGGAGATGGCGTTCATGGGGGACCTGAACGAGACCGCCGAGAACCTGGTCTACCTCCTCGACCAGTACGGGACCACGCTCGAGTCGCGGGGTCTGCTGGCGCTGACGAAGGATGACCTCCGGGACGAGAAGGCCGTCTTCTTCTTCGCCGACGGCGAGTTCTCCGCCCCCGCCCAATACACCTATATCGGGAACTCCGAGAAGGGAGAGAAGAACTCGTCCGGCATGGTCTATTGGCGGGACACGATCTGGTCCGACCGCCGGTCCTTCATCGACCACATCCTCGTCTCCCGGGCGCTCGCCCCCCGCCTCGCCGGCCCGGCCCGGCCGGTCTATTTCGACCGCTGGTACCCGGTCGCGGAGTACGTCCACTTCTCCGATCACCGTCCGATCACGATCCGTCTCGTCGTCCCGTTGGATTACCGGTCCCCCTCCGCCGCCGCGCCGGCGAGCTGAGCCGCCGCTGTCTCCGCCCGGCCCCGCACCGGCGGGCGAGTCGGGCGGTTGTAGGGGCGAACTTAATGTTCGCCCGGTACCGGATTGGGCCTGGCGGGCGAACACCCCCGATAGATCGGGGCAGGAAGGTTCGCCCCTACAGGCCCCGCACCGGCGGGGGAGTCGGGCGGTTGTAGGGGCGAACTTAATGTTCGCCTGGTACCGGATTGGGCCCGGCGGGCGAACACCCCCGATAGATCGGGGCAGGAAGGTTCGCCCCTACGGGCCCCGCACCGGCGGGCGAGTCGGGCGGTTGTAGGGGCGAACTTAATGTTCGCC
>CAZOYW010000104.1:0-3180 GCA_964584165.1 uncultured bacterium | reverse complement strand
GGTATACATCGTAGGGGTTGAGCAACGGCAGGTCGGTGAACCTGACAAGCAGATCTTCCGAGAGGGTATGAATCAACTCTTTCGGTTTTCCTCCGCGGTCGAATCTCATGAGAAAATCTTTGTGGGTCTCCTGCCACCGGTCGAATACTGCAACTACCCGGTTGGCATAAACCGAAAATTCCGGGTTGACAAGTATGGCTGCCTTTACCTGCAGCCCATTGACCTTAGTATCCAGATATCCCGGTCGGCCGTTCGGCTGGAACAATTCGCCCCGCAGAGAGGGAAATACATCCCAGTAGGGCTGCAGGGCATCGACATCCCGCTCGGGGATACCGCCATTGAGGTGTCCATCAAGGTCATGGAGGTCCTCGGGCTCGCTGGAATCAATGTAGCGCGGAATGTTCAGGTTGTAGTCGTTGGCCAGGCTCGCGATCTCCGCGACCGGTACCATGCGGGAGTATCGTGGCACTTCAGCCTGCCTGGTGAAGACATCCACGATCTTATGGAGGTCCTGCGAGCGGAGCCGGTTCTTGTTTCCATCCTTGATGAACCCTTTCGAGGCATCGACCATGAAGATGCCAGATCGGGTACGGGCGTTCTCCTTGTCGATGACGATGATACAGGCCGGGATACCTGTACCGTAGAAAAGATTCGGAGGTAATCCGATGATCCCCTTGATCAGGCCGTGTCTGATGAGGTTCCGCCTGATATCGGCCTCCCGGTTTCCACGGAAGAGCACCCCATGCGGGAGGATGATGGCACCTTTCCCGGTGCTTTTCAGGGATTTTATCAGGTGTAGGAGGAAGGCGTAATCCCCGTTTTTTGCCGGAGGGATGCCGTACTCGAATCTCCCAAATATGTCATTGGCAGGGTCAAGGCCGCTCGTCCATGCCTTGGAGGAAAACGGCGGATTGGCAACTGCGAAATCGAAGGTCTTCAAGCTGTCGTCTGGATTCTTGAAATGTGGGACGGAAAGGGTATTCCCGCGCCATAATTCAGCGCCTTCGTGTCCGTGGAGGATCATGTTCATACGGGCCAGGGCCCAGGTGGCATTGTCCATCTCCTGGCCGTAAATCGTAATCCCTCGAGGGGTCTCGTCAGCGGCCTTGAGCAGAAGAGACCCTGATCCGCAGGTCGGATCGTAGATGGTCTGGTCCTGCCGAGTACCAGGACCAACCCCGACCACTTTAGCGATAACCCGCGACACCTCGGCCGGTGTGTAAAACTGCCCCTTGCTCTTGCCAGATTCAGTCGCGAAGTGACGCATCAGGTACTCGTAGGCGTCACCAAGGAGGTCGTCGCCTTCCGCACGGTTGCTCCGGAAGTCCAGGCTGTCGAAAATAGAAACGAGCTTGGACAGCCGGTCCTGCATTTCCTTTCCGCGGCCTAACTTATCCTCATCGTTAAAATCAGCCTGATCGATAACTCCTTTCAGGTGGTTGGCTTCGGCGAGTTTTCCAATAATCGTGTTGATCTTTTCACCGATCTCCTTATCCCCCTTCAATCTCACCATATCGGCGAAACTGCCGCCCGCGGGTATCTCGATAAGAGGATTTTTTTTCCCTGAATACTTATCCGAGACATATTTCATGAACAGGAGCGTAAGGACATAGTCCTTGTATTGAGAGGCATCCATTCCTCCACGGAGTTCATCGCAACTGCTCCAGAGTGAGCTGTAGAGTTCGGATTTTTTAATTGCCATCTTCATCCCCTTTGAATGAGGAATTTGCCACTAGCAGAATATGATGATAAGATGTCATTCTCGAATCGGAGCACCGTTTCGATGTATACGATGAATGTCTTCATTGCATGTTCCACCCTCGGGCATGAACCTTATCATAAATCTCATTTTTACTGCAAGTAAGATATGGCCAGAATCAAAAATATCTGTCGATTTTATTATAATTCTATTATTTGACCGTGGTTCTGCTGCAGACTAGGTTGATCAACCAATTCCTATGGTGGGTGATCCATCACGGATGATTATAACGCACCGAAATATCTACGATATAGTAAAATCCAATTAACAATTGATTATGTGGCGGGATCCAGAAATTGTCAATTTTAAAGTGACATATGATGGGAGAGCCATTGCTAACCATGAGATTGACGCTAAGATATTGGCGGATTCACTTATCGGCGTTTCAGCAGCAGTAGAAGAAGCCAACCAACTTATTAATGGAACGAGCTCGGAAGTTTTTATAAAAGTTAGAAGTAGTTTTAAGCCAGGATCCTTCGAAATTAATCTGGTCCAATTTTTAATATCTGATGGTATTCAAGCGGCCACCAATCTTATTACGATATTAGGTTTTGCAGGAATCGGATCTTATGGGGTACTCCAAGTAATAAAGGCTACAAAAGGCGGTAAGATTATTAAAAAACAGAGTGTTGAGGGGGGTTATTCTGAAACTTATTTTGAAAATTGTACTAATCCAATAGTCCTTCACGATCCAGTGATCCAATGCTATGAAAGTGAGATCATCAAAGATTCGGTTAAAAGAGCAATTAATCCTTTAAATTACACAGGATGTGATACGATTGGTTTTTCATCAGGAGACAACCAACCAGAGATAGTTACCAAGGAAGAATATCTTCCTTTAGTATCCCCTGACATTGAACCTGACGAAGAAGGTCAAATCCTTGATACCGTGATTGGAGAGGGGATTTATGGAATTGCACAAACCAATTTAGAGGGTTATGAAAAAGGGTGGAAGCTTATCCGAGATGGAGGAATTTTTTTTCCAGTTACAATTTTAGATAAAAGATTTTTAAATGATGTAAGAAATAGGAAATATCGTTTTTGCAATGGTAGTGCAGTTAGAGTAAAACTTCGTGATATTACAAAAAGGAAGAAAAATATTGTTCATGAATATGAGGTTATTGAAATTATTGCATTATATGAGCCCGGAAGCAGTATTCCAAAAATTCAAAGAAAGGATCAAAAGGAATTGTTCTGAAATTGAATTATTTTAATGCAGCCAATTCAATCATCTTTTCCTGTAAATTTCCAGTTATATCCAGAGTGATATTTGTAATTTACCAGGAATCTATCCCCAAATTTCTTGATTCCCTAATTATTGCAATTTCATTCGTTGGCTCGTGGAAACAAGATAGATCTTTTTACCCCTCCACCTCCTCCCTCCCCACAAACACCGCCGCTTTCCTCGCCCTCCCGTCCAG
>CAZOYW010000103.1:0-3181 GCA_964584165.1 uncultured bacterium | reverse complement strand
TTCCTCTCTCCGGAGCCTCTCTGGCCGCGATTGCTGGATCCCCGGGCGCTCAACCCGTATCCATATGCCAACGGCGACCCGCTCCGGCTGATCGATCCGATGGGGCTGACCTCGTTTCTGGTACAACTGATGCAAAAACTCCTTGAATGCGAAACACCCCTGGGTCCTGATGAAATGGATTGGCGCCCCGGCGATCCCCCGCATAGCGGAGCGGCCCAGCTATGGAAAGACAAGGAGTTGGGGGCGAGGGATTCGGCGGCGTGGGATCGGATGCCCGAACGGTGGAACGCGGACGAGCGGCGACAAATCCAGCAGATCCAGCGTTGGGTGGATATGTTGAAGCAGGAGGTCCGGCGCGGAGTTCTGGAGCGTAGGCGTGAAAAGGCCATGGAAGAAGCCAAACGGGCCGACGTCCAGCGGGGCTCGCTGAAGTATCAACCCGGCATGGTAGCGGGGCTCTGGTTTCGCCTTGGCGACGGCAAATGGGTTTTTTTCGCCAACGCCCGGGCGGTATACCGCGACAAGTTCAGGGGACGTATTCTGATCCACGTGCCGGTTGCCGTGCCCGGGGAGAAGAACAGGATAAACGTGTTGGGCCCTGACGTCTTGGGGCATGAGCCTCTCCTCTCCGACGACGAAGCGCCTGCCGCGGCCTGGGTGGAAGTCGGGTTTGAAGGGGTGGAAATTTGGTTGAACACCGATTTTCGCGGAATCTATCACCGTCACGGAGTATAACACGGGCGGCGGGCTACTGGAACTGAAGGGAGAGGGGGACGCCGTCTATCCCGGGGGCCGTCATGGGGAGGCGGTGCCAGGGGACGGCCCGCAGGATCGGGTTGTGAGCCCGCTTTGGATAGGTTACGGTGAGAGTGCCGCCCTTCATTTCCACCCGGCCCTTGCCTTTGACGAAGTCCCGGAACAGCTTGGGCGCGTCGCAGCTCTCGAAGCCGCGCAGGTACTGGGCCAGGCGGGAGTAGAGGGTGTCCGCCAGCAGGGTGAGCACCACGTCGAAGTGGACCTTGACCAGGATCGGGGAGGAGAGCGCGTTGAGGTGAAAGAACTTGACCGCCTCGGCGATGACGTTCTCCACCCGCCAGCGCCGGGCGTAGTCGCTCACGACCCGCTCGGCGGCCGTCTCCAGGTCGTTGGTGATGAGGAAGGCCGGCTTCTCGTGGCCGTTCCCCCGCACGACCACCTGCCGCAGCTCGCCGTCGTAGCCCCGCAGGCCGATCCTGGAGTCGTGGACCCGGGGGTTGGGGTACTTCCGCTTGTCGTGCGGGATGTGGACCTGACGCCAGGGGGAGAGCGCCTCCACCTCCTCGAGCAGCTTGCGGCCGCGGCGCCGCAGGGTGATGAAGCGGACGCTGCGCCGGTTGAGTTCCGACAGGTTCTCGTACGTGGTGAACTTGGAGTCGAAGATCAGGGTCGGCTGGACGCCCCGCCGGACCCGCCGCCAGAAGGAGAGGAAGTCCAGGACTTGATCGTCGGCCTCCTCGCGCCGGATATCGGCGGCGGTGTAGAGGATCAGCTTGCTCCCGGCGTCCTGGGCGAAGAGCGTCAGGGCGCCCTTCAGCCGCTTCCCCCGGGCGCCCGCCCAGTGCTCCTCCAGGACCGACTCTTCGCCGAAGTGGGGGACGGTGTGGAAGTCCAGGTTGACGATCTCCCCGCCGTACGCGCCCAGACGGGCGGTCCGCTTCACGAACGACTCCTGCAGGCGGGCGAGGTGCCGGCCATCCAGGGAGTAGGCGTAGGTGGACAGGGCCGTGCACTTGGGCAGCACGGTCAGGCCGGCGAAAACTCCCAGCCCGGGGTCGAAGGCGTGCTCCCCCACGTGGGCGTAGCGCTCGGTCCCCAGCAGTTTGAGGGCCAAAAACGACAGCAGGTAGCTGGGCGCCGGGATCTCCCGGGAACCGGGGAGGCCGGCATCGCGGACCACCCCCGCCAGGTCGAGCTGGGACAGGAAGGGAGCGAAGAGGAAGACGCCCGCCCCCGGGGAGTCCAGGGTCCGTTCCCCCAGTTCCCCCAAGGTGATGGCTTGGGCCCGGTCGGGCACTTGGGCGCCGCGAACGGTCAGGCCGACCTTGAGACGCATCCGGCGGGGGAGCCGGGGGAAGCCCAGTTCGGCCAAGACCCGCTCGACGGTGCGCACGGACAGCTCGACCCCCTCCAGGCTCAGGAGTTCGGCGATCTCGCCGGCGGAGAGGTTCCGCTGCCGCCACTCCGAGATCTTCCGGCGGGTGTCGGCGACGACCCGCCGGCGGGCCGTCGCCTCGTCGGGGAGAGGTTCGGAAAAGTCGAGTTTGCCATGGCGAAACTGATGGCAGAGGAGCCGGACGTATCCGGGGGAGAAGCCGAAGCGCTCGGCCACGGCCGGAGCGGGGAGGCGGTCGACGAAGGAGGCGCGCAGGGCCTCGTAGCGGCGCTGCCAGTGGGAGGACGGCCGGGTGAAGAAAGTGACGTCGTTCATGAAAAGTATTATATGCTATGACGCTCATGGATGTCAACAAATAATGTTATAACATGCTATGAGCCAGTGGACGTATTTTCGACTCCCGATGTCCAACCGGTTTATTCCACAGATTTATAATTGGTTATGCGATGCCTTGAGAGAGGAGCCTTCCCGGCAAGCCGCGGGGTCTGATGTTTTAACTTGAGGAAATTTGACGTCAAAAGCGTCAATCAAGATAACAAAGCCGAACCGGCGCAGGACCTGCTCTGACAGTAACAGATAGATATGACAGGGTTTGGGCGCAGAGACCGTCTCGCCTCATCAGGCCTGTGTTATACTCGAATCGTTGCGCGAAAATCGGTGTTCAATCAACATGTTGGCTGCTTGAAATTGTGAATCATTAGAACCGGCTAGCATTCTTTTCACTAAAGTTTGCATGTTTTCGCCTTCCGTAAAGACGAACAAGCAAAAAAGTCCAATAATGTATGCACATATCACAAACACATATCGCGCATAGAGAGTTAGGTTCATTTCTTCTCCTCACCAGTCTTACTGCTCAGTGATTACTGAATATCTCAAAATAGTGACTATTCCTTTTGAACCTCCGGTGGTTTTTCTTCGTCATCATTTTGATTAGGTGTGAATGTTGCCATCGGCTTGGTAACAAACATATTTCCCACGACATAATGAATGATTACCGGCAAACCTAAATTCGCCAAAGGGGCTAGGATA
>CAZOYW010000102.1:0-3199 GCA_964584165.1 uncultured bacterium | reverse complement strand
CACTATCAATCCCTAGATCGACCACCGCTGCAAGATGGTGTTGTGAAATATCGGTGGCCCATAATGTTGAAATATCCTCCTTTATGATCAAATCACAGTCAAGGTATAATACTTTTTTAATTGAATTATCCAGTAAATCCGGTACTTTCAATCGATAGTATGTGGTAATTGTAATATCGCCAAGCGGTACAAAATCCTTGAATTCATTTTTATCTATTTCCAGAAAATGCATGTTTACTCCGTATTTTTCTCCAATGCGGAGTAATTGGTCCTTTTTTTCCGGGGATATTCCATTATCAATGATGTATACAGTAATCAGCGTGCAGGATGAGGTGTTTTCAAATAACGAAGTAAGCATTACTCCTAGGGGGATTGTAAAATTATCATCCGTCGCGGTAAGAATATCCATAGCAATGAACGATCTCAATATGGGGGTTTTCAGTTCTTATACCCACAGGAAATATCTCCACCGTGTCTGATTAACGATATCTGTTCGTGATCAATCCTCATCGGTATCCTTAATGATAGCCCAGGCATTTGAGATGAATGACGAATCAATTGGATATCTTTAAGCAAAAAATTTGAAGGAGATGACTTTAATCTGATGCGGGTGAGACATTCTCTGCAGATATGCGGTTTGGAATTAATTCTAAGTAGTGATGGCACCTTATTCTTTGGTGAGCGCAAATGGATACTCCATTATTTAGTATTATTATTCCAATATACAATGCGGCTGCATTCCTCCATGGATTAATGAAACAAATCCAAAGCCAGACAGAACAAGATTTTGAAGTTATATTTATTAATGATTGTTCATCAGACAACTCTGCAGAAATTTTGAGTCAATTATCTACCGAAGAGGAAAGGCTTATTGTATTACACCATAAAGAGCACAGAACTCAAGGTGCTGCCCGAAACACCGGATTGGATAATGCTAAAGGAAAATATGTGTTATATGTCGATGCCGATGATTCGATTCCTGTTAATTATCTAGAAAGACTTAAAAATGCAATAGTTAACAGTGAAGCTGACATCGCTATTTGCAATTCTGTCTGGGTATATCCAGATCATGAAGAAAAGCACAACATGTTTCTTAAAAATCAAAATGAAACAAGTTTGTTATTAACTGGAGATGAAGCTAGAGAGAAGTACTTCCATATATATAAGGACGATATATGGATTCCTGTTGAATCCTGGGGTAGAATTGTCAGAAGAGATCTTATCGAGAAAAACCATATTAGATTTCCTGAAACCTTATTCGAAGATATAGTAATGAGTTACGCTGAACTATTGTTCAGTTCCAAAGTTCTTCTTCTGAATGATTACCTATATTATTACAATCGAAAAAATTCAAATGCAGCAACACTTGACCGTAAAAGACAGTATATTAGCGATTTTCCCCAGGCATTTGAAGGGATAAAAAATGTATTGAATACACATAATCTATACAAAAAAGAACTAAAGTGGTTATCAAGGTTTTACTTTCGGCATCTTTGTGGTACATACGAATTTTTTGCGAAAGGGGGCCATTTTCCTGATGAAATGCGGAAGGCAATAGAATATTACAAGGAATTATTACCAGATCCCGATTTAGCCGGTTCTGAAAAATTCATATATGACCACCTGTTGGGATTTAAAACTGAAATGGAACGTAATAATATGCCTGAAATGTATAATCAGTTTCTTAGTGCACATCCAGAATTAAGTACATTATTTACTCAATATCAAACGACGTCGACTGAACATGCTCTAAATCGATACTTATCTGTGACAAAAAATCGTATTCATAACATGGTTCATAAAAAATGGGAGAACAATAAATAAAATCTCGAAAGATTATTTTTCACCGGAAAATTCCAACCAGTACGAATACCCATTTCCTGACAGGAAAAACCAGCTGTTCTACCAGAAATACAAAACATTGGCTGATAACGAGCGAAATATATTTTTTGTGGAAGGCTAGGCGAGTATCGTTATTACGATATGGATCAGGCAATTATGCAGGCCATGATTATCGCACAACGTCTTATCGGTGAGAGACGGTGAATTGGAATTTCATAAAGAGGATGAGCAGTATGGAGCGTACGATATCTGATACACTTTGGGATTTTGAAGGGAATTTTTTTGGTGAATAGCTGACGGGAACTTCTACGATCTTCAGCTGCTCCTTTGATGCAAGTAAAAGCATATCAATACCGAACTCTGAATTTCTGGTTTTCAGGTCGAGTCGCTCAAATGCTTCACGTGTGATCGCACAGAACCCGTTGCTGGCATCAGAGTAGTGAGTTCTGAAAAGACAATTGATCATCCAGGTGAGAACAGAGTTCCCAATAGTTGACCGTGGGGGAGCCATTAATCCCGGGTCAGGTACCCCTGTAAATCGTGAGCCGATAACGAGATCCGCTCCACTTTTAAGAGAATCAAGGATTGCGGGCAGCACCCTGAAATCCCTGGAACCTTCTGAATACCAGAGAATGTAACACTGTCCCCGTACCTGTTCAATCGCAGCAAGGTAGGTATTTCCAACTCCTGATTTCGTTGAATGGAGTATTGTTGCACCGAATGATCTGGCAACTTCTGCCGTTCGCCAATCGGATACGTCCATAACAACGATCTCTCCGTTGATTGCATTTTCCTGGAAAAAATTCCGGATTTCTGGGAGAATGGTCCCAATTGTATTCTCTCCCTTAATAGCCGGTATGATGGCTGAGACCTCGCAGGATTTCCATTCGGTCAGGGCAAGATACTTGTTATATTCTTTTTTTAAGGGATGAGCATCGGAATATTGCCAGGGTTTTGATGGTCCGCAAAAATGAATAATAGAAGGATTATTGATCGCTTCATGATATCCGGGATCATTCTCTGTTTTAATCAGGGTATAGACGTGGGTCTGTTGATTCCATGTGAGCGGCAAAGAAAGCCATTTATCATAAAGAATTGCGTTCAATCCATCCTGATCACACACAACAATTTTGTCGGTATTGCTGGAAATGAATTCTATTACCCTTTGATGGATGTTATCTCTACGCCAGAGTGTCAGGTTGATCAGCATCATACCAGAGTTGAAATAGTGGTGTCCATCTGGAATTCCTAATCTGCTTTTTGTATCAGCTAAATAATCTCCACTGTCAATCCCTAGATCGACCACCGCTGCAAGGTGATAATGTGAAATATCAGTATACCATAATTTTGAAATATC
>CAZOYW010000101.1:0-3204 GCA_964584165.1 uncultured bacterium | reverse complement strand
GCTATCTCCCCTTTGCCAAGGCTCGAAATATCCCGTTTCGAAACCAGGATTCTCCAGGCCGATAGCGGCATCCGGCGTCGGCGAGACGGTCGGCGTGGCGGAAGGCATGGCGGTAGCTGTAGGCGAGGGAGAAGAAGTCGGCGCCGGCGAGGGCGTAGCGGAAGCTATCGGAGTGGGGGAAGCGGTGAGCTCGGGCGACGGGGAAGGCGTGGGCGTGGGGGGAGTCAGGGAGGTTGAAGGAGAGGGCGAGGGGCTAGGCGTCGGCGGGACGGAGACCACCACGTCGTCGAAAGCGAGGTTCCCTACGCTTTTGGTATAGATAAACCGCAACCGGATTGAAGCCGGATTGAGGGAGAACGGACCTTCCGTGGTCTCCGTCGTGGGGAGCCCGGAGAGGTTGGTGAGTTCGTGCCAATCCGAAGAATGATATTCTTCGACGAGAAGAGAACTCGTCCCGTCAATTCCCAAGCCTTTGACCCAGAAGGTCAGGCTGTTCGGCTCGGCGAAGGCCGCCGTGGTGACGCTGTCCCCCGTAGCATCGAGCTTGAGCGAGGGGATGTTCCTTCCAGCGTTGCTAGCGGTGGTGTAGGTGTCGGAGTCCGCGTTGCAGTTGGTGAAAGCCCAGCCCGCGGGCCTGCGGCCGTTATGGAAATCGTCAAAACCTTCGTCGAGGAGGGGAACGGTGGGAGAAGGGATGGGGATCGGGGACGGAGAGGGTTCCGGAGACGGAGTGGGCGGTTGCGCGGTCGGGCTGGGTGTCGTTTCCCCCTCCAGCCTCAGGGAGGGGATCTCGCGTTGCCAGGTCTTCCGCGGCGGCGGGGTGAGAAATGGCAGTGTTCCCGAAGGGAAATAAGGGAGGAGGCACTCGTCGGCGCCGATGTCGCTCCCCGGACCGAAAGGCCGAAAATCGCCGTCCAGATCTTCTTCGGGGGCCGTTCTTGCGGAGGCCGTATCCCGGCAGGGGCTGAGGGGTTGCAAGTGATATTCACCAGAGAGCAACGGATCGCGGCGGACGTTCCCAACCCCGGGATAGCCGCCTTCAACATCGGAGAAGGAAACCTTGACCGCGCTTGAATGATCGAGATCGATCTCGGCGTATCCCGGGTTCCAAAGGATGGAGTTGTGGACTTCGCCGGTCGAATCGCGAAAACCGATGGCCGGCGAGCCGGCCTGGGAAAGCTTGGAATTGGCAACGGTGCAGTTGAGGATCAGCGCATTTCGGCAGCTACGGAAAAGGATAAGGGGCGAGGGCCGGCTCGCTCCAGCCCGGCAATCGATCAGGGCGCAGTTGATCAAGGAAGGGCTGGAACAGCCATCGGAGAGAATGGCCGGTCCGGCAGAGACGGTTTTGGAGAAGCGGCAGTTTTTAAGCGTGGGGTTGTCGGCGTTGTTGAAGGACACCTCTCCCCCTTCCGGCGGGAAGGCGAAGGTCACTCCATCGATCAGGGCGTCGGACGATATCTCGACCGAGCTAAATACGCTGCGGTTCGCCGCCCAATCTCTTTCTTCAAGGGATGCTTCGTTCCCGTCGAATCCGCCATAGATCTCGCAGGGTTTGACGATACGGATCTTCTTGTAATTCCCTTTGGCACACCAGAAGACCGAACCGGATGGCGATCGTTCGAGCGCGATCTGCAAATCGTTGGAAGCGCTGTCCCATGATGCCCCGTCTCCGTCGAGAATAGCTGCGGGATCGACACGGACTATAGTGGCCTGGGGCGCTCTGACCAGAAGTGGAAATGCGAGGAGAGCAGCGGCTATCGGCAAAGCTAAGAGAACGGATTTGGGACAAGTACTCCCTCTCGTCGTCGGACGGATCGGGGAGATCATCAGTCACCTCCAAGGATATTGGACAACAAAAAACCCTGCTGGTTAAGCAGGGATGCGGGTGAGCTGACAAGATCGGGAAACGACTGTAGCCATAGATGAAGCATAACGCTCATGCCTTCTTCTATGTGCGCGCACAGTGTCTAAAAACTTGCTTGATATTACCATTCAATCACTATTGGTCAAGTGAATTCTTCTAGAATACGCATATTTTCTATGCCATTACATTCCAGACTGGCGCATTATATATTCATGAAATCAATACGATATATGCGCGCCGTTTCCCACTGATCATCCCGATGGACGAGTCGGGACAGGTCCGCGGGGCGCTTCACCGCTCACCCGCCTCCGTCCGGAATCTGACGTAGAGCTCCAGCAGGACCTCCGCGTCCATCGCGGCGTATTTCAGCTGCTCCCGGGAGAGGGGGCGGCGCGACCAGTCGGAACGCTGGAGGATCTTGTTGAGGCCGATCCCGAGCTCCCGCCGGCAGACCGCCCCCAGGCCGTTCCCGCCCTCGATCCGCCTTCCCCGGAGCCGCCGCGAGGCGGAGAGGGTGTCGTAAACGCCGTTGATCCTAAAGCCGAGGCGGCCGAGGACGCTCCGCTCGAAGGGTGCGTTGTGGATGATCTTGACCGGGCGGGACGCTTCCAGGACCTCTCGGAGCGGCTCCAGCGTATCCAGCTCGAAGGGATCGATCACGGCGTCGTACTCGGCCAGGGCGAACTGGGCGAGGCAGAGGTCGGGCTCGTAGGACAGGGTCGTCTCCACATCGAGGCCGACCGCTTCCTCGGCGGCCATCGCCTCGGCGAGGCCCTCCAACGCCGTCCGGTTCGTGATCATCCGGACCGGCTTCCGGGGGGCGGGGCCGACCGGAGTCCAGTCATCGTCTTCGCAGAGGATCAAGCGGTGGGAGAGGGAGGCATACTCGATCTCGGATGTAAAAACGATCTCCAGGTAACCGCTCATGTCCTTCCGCTCTTGATGGGAGATCGTCCAGTCATTTGTGGGAGCGACATTCCTGTCGCGATCCGCGCCTATTCGGATCGGGGCAAGAATGCCCCTCCCACGAATCGCTCTCGCGCGATCGCCAGTCCATCCGTGGGAGCGACATCCCCGCTTGCCCCGCATCCCAATAATCAACTCGGGGTCGCGATACGCGCCGATTCGGATCGGTACCCGACAAACAGCAATCGGGGCAGGCAGGGACGCCCCTCCCACAAAATGGACAAGGCCCCTCTCCTCGATAGTATCAGAAGCCCCGCCGGGATATAATCGCCTTCACTGTGAAAAGCCCCCGGCCACTCCCGGCGATCGGCCCGAAACGCCTCCGCCGGATCGAGGACTGGTTCGCCGGCTTCGTCCGCCCCTTCGCCCGG
>CAZOYW010000100.1:0-3241 GCA_964584165.1 uncultured bacterium | reverse complement strand
ATGAGACTTCCCGCGAACTGCTCCGGCTCAGGGGCATCACGAATGCATTCATGATTCGTGAAGACGATGAGGGGAATGCAGGCGACAGACAGAAGAGCGAACACCTGAAAGGATTGATTGAAAAGGAATTGCCTTCGCTCGAGAAGGACATCGAGGATCTTCTTTCCAGGAGGGCTCGTCTTGATACGCAGATCAAGGAGCATGAACAGAAGATTGAGGCGTTGAAGCCATTCCAGGATGTCCCCTTCGATCTTGCACTCCTGCGTGGGTACAGGTCGTTTTCTGTCTTTTGCGGGTATATCTCGAAGGGATTGTCCCTTGATGTTCCCCACGAGATCCACACCGCCGAATCGAAGAAGGCAACCCTTATCACCCTTGTCGTGTCGAATAACGACCGCAGTGCTGCAGAGCAGGCACTGGCGGACGCCCAGTTCCAGGCAGTTCCCGTCCCGGAAGAGGAGGGCCTCGCAAAAACCCGTATCGGGTATTACGAGAGCCAGCTCCTGTCAGTCAGGGGTGAACTCGAAGAGATCAACCGCCGGCTCGATGAGATCAAGAAGGAGCACAAGGGACTGTTCCTTGCCTGCAACGAGCTTCTCACCGCCGATATCGAGATGGCAGAAGCCCCGCTTCGTTTTGCCACGATCGGCGAATCCTTCATCGTGGAAGGATGGGTACCGACAAGTGAACTGGAAAAATTCCGCCAGGGAATCCATTACGCGACGGGGGGAAAAGTGTATGTCTATGAACTGGACCCCACAGAAGTCGAGGATGTGGCCCCTACGGAATACCACAATGTTGGTTTTGCCAAGCCCAGTGAGCTGCTGATGGATACGTATTCCAGACCGAAATACAGTGAACTTGATCCTACACTGTTGATCTCGATCATATTCCCGATATTTTTCGGGATCATTCTCGGGGATGTTGGATACGGCATTCTTCTCCTTGTATTCAGCTTGGCACTCCGGAAATTCCTGCCCGGCGGCGATGGGAGAAAGCTCCTTGATGTCGGCCGGAACGCGGGTATTTCCAGCATCATCTTCGGGATTCTGTTTAGCGAGTGTTTTGGTTTCGCACTTCCATGGAGTCCCATCCTGTTCTCAAGGCACCTGAATATCGGGAGTCATGCATCAGGGCATGGTCCTGATGTGACCTCCCTTATGATGATGGCAATCTGGATAGGGATTCTGCAGATTACACTTGGGAGAATCCTGGGAATAATCAACCATGCCCGGCAGGATCATGGATCCCACAAAACAAAGGCCGTTATGGCCAATCTGGGATGGATCATGGTGCTCTGGGGCATTTTATGCATGCTCTGGGCAGCATTTCCGCTTCCCCTCATGCCTGATTTCACAGGATTGCCCCCCATCGTGATGGGGCTGAACATATCATCGATTATCGGGATTGTTCTGATACTCCTTGGTATTGTCTTCATTGCGCGTGAGTCCGCCCTTGAAATTGTCGAGTTGCCCACCATTTTAAGCCATGTGCTTTCCTACGCTCGTCTCGTGGGTGTGGGACTCTCATCTGTGGCAATTGCAATGGTTGTGAACTTCATCGCTATCGAACTGATTATCGAACCCCAGCTCGAATCCCTGACCGCAATCGGAGCCATCATTATCATTATGGGTGCGCTGGTCTTTGTCATCGGGCATCTCCTGAACACTATCCTTGGTGTGCTCGGTGGAGGGTTACAATCCCTCAGGTTACAGTATGTCGAATTCTTCACCAAATTCTACAAAGGTGGAGGCAAGAAATACGCTCCCTTCGGGATGAAAAAGAGATTTACGGAGGATTAAAAAAATGGCAGACGCAGCAACAGCAGTAGCAGCAACTGAAATGACAGTGGAAATGATCAAGGCATCGCAGATTGGAATGAAGGCACTGGGCGCAGGTCTCGCAGTCGGTCTCACCGGGATTGCCACCGGTATCGCCGAGATGGCTGTCGGCTCTGCGGCAGTGGGAGCTACGGCTGAAAACAAGGACGTGTTCGGTCTGGTTCTTCTGCTCACTGTTATCCCTGAAACTATCGTGATATTCGGTCTCGTCGTTAGCCTGCTGCTGTTATTCTAAGGAGCGGATTATGGGATTGGATACAGTCCTCGAGGAAATCCGCCAAAGGGCTCAGCAGGAAGTGAACCGGGTTCGTAGCGAGAGCCAACAGGAGACCACAAGAGTGCTCTCGGCTGCTCAGGAACGGGGAGGCAAGATAAAGCAGGCTGCAAGCGAAGAGGTTGATCGGCAGTCCGGGTATATCCTCTCTCAGGAGATCTCGGCCGCAAACCTCCTGGTGAAAAGGGAACTCCTGAATACCCAGAAGGAGTTATTAGACCAGGTATATCAGAAGGCGCTTGTTTCTATCACCGAGCTACCAGAGAGTTTCCACCGCGATGCGATTACCCGTCTCCTTATCGAGGCAAAAAAGGAGATAACTGAAGGGATTGTGCACGTGAACGCTCGTGATCGCGCACTCCTGGGGCAGATCCTTGCCGAGAGAACCGAACTGAAAGCGTTTTCTGCTGGCAAGGATGTCGACATTGAAGGAGGGGTGACCGTAGAGAGCAAAGACGGGACTCTTCAGCTGGACCTCAGTTACCGGACATTCCTCGACATGATATGGGAATCAGGACTCAAAGATGCGTCAGACTTGCTCTTTGGGTAGGGGAGTGCTGTTATGGCAGAAGTGAAAGGCGGCCCAGATCCCTACATCTATGTATGTACCAGGATGCGGGTGCGGAAATCCAAACTCATACCCCGTGAGGAGTACCTTCGGATGCTGAACATGGGGCTTTCCGAGATCACCCGGTTCGTCGAGGAGACACAGTATAAAAAGGAGATCGACGAGCTCGCCACTGCGTTCCACGGTATTGACCTTATCGAGAACGCACTGAGCTGGAACCTGGCAAAAGAATACCAGAATATCCAGAAGATCACTCCCGGCACGCTGAAGGAACTCACCAGGGCGTACCTTCGCCGCTGGGATATCCAGAACATCCTCACCGTGATCAGGGGCAAACTGCACGGCGAGCGTCCCGGGAAGATCAAGGAAGTCCTTATCCCGGCAGGGGAGCTCAACAAGGCATTCCTGGATCGCCTCATTGAGGAGCCGACACCCGAGCGGATCATCGAGAGCCTCAAGGGCAAGGCAGAGTATCCACTCCTCTCAAGGTTATTTGAAGGGGGAGTAAGAGAAGATCTCCTGCCAAAGGCCGAGAACGAACTCTACAAGGAATTCTAC
>CAZOYW010000099.1:0-3294 GCA_964584165.1 uncultured bacterium | reverse complement strand
CGAGGACCAGGGCAGTCCCCTCGTCCGGTGGGATCACACCGGTAAGCATCCGGGTAGTCGTGGTCTTGCCTGCACCGTTCGGGCCAAGGAACCCGAAGATCTCCCCCTCCCTTACTGAAAAAGAGATATGATCGACCGCAACGGTAGAGCCGAATGTTTTTGTTATATTGGACACTTCAATTGCATCAGGCATCAGGGATGCACCTCATATATCATCCCGAATACCAAGGATGACCATCCGCTGGCTGCAACGGATGCCCCGGTTCTCATCCTTTCCGACTGAGACGAGGTGCATTGGCGTGACAGAATGTTCGACGGTTCCTGACGTGATGATCCCCTCGCCTTTGAGGACCACAAACACCACGGCATAGGGTTCCGGGTGAGGTGGGATCACCTGCCCGGTCTCAAGGCAGACAAGGACGATATTCGAGCCTGCGGTGGTCAGGAGGTCTTTTTTGAGAGGATAGTCCTCTGAGAATTCTGCGATGTTCAAAAGATTCATGGTTTCACCTTCCGCGTTCCCTTCCTTCATTTTCATCATGCATCTTCTCTTCCTTCATTTTTACATTCGCTCCATCTCTTTTAGTCTTTTTTCTCATACGCGTAAAAATACACCACAATACTTATTTTAAAAAAATTTAAAATGATCTCTTGCTTATTATGCCAAACGAATACTCCAATACAATATGGCACTATGTATCCCTCCTTTCGCGGCACCCAGCATTCCTCGGTGCCCTGATAGGGATTCTCGCAGCATTTTCCCAGGCGCTCCTGATCAGTGCAGGTGGGCCGGAGGCCTACGGATTCTGCATTGCCTGCCATACGCGTGACCTGGTGAACGGCGTCACCAATATTGTGGCGCATACCGATCTTGCCCTGGCCGCGATCTCGAAGAATTCCCTCCTCCCGGTTCTGAGCGTCGTAGGGGTGCTCATCGGGGGATACATCGCGTCAACTCTCCACAGGGAACATAAAATCCGGAAGGGGACTCAAAAAGAGTATCTCATCTACTTCATTGCCGGAGTCCTTGTGCTGAACCTGGCGATGATATTTGGGGGGTGCCCGTACCGGGCAGCTCTCCGGACCGGGTATGGTGATCTCACTGCTGTCCTCTTCATCGTCGCCATGGCGGCGGGTGTCATCCTGGGTGCATACCTGATGCTCAAAAAGGCCGAGAAGGAGGGAACCTGATGGCAACCGGAATCCTTCCCAAAGAAGCGGCAGTATTCTTTGTCCCCCTCTTCACCCTGGTCCTTGGGCTTCTCATCGGGTATCTCGCCCAGCGATCCGGGTATTGTTCAATCGGGGGATTCAGGGATTACTTCCTCTTCCGGCATACCCGCCTTCTCTCAGGATACCTCACCCTGATCGTCGCTGCGTTCGTCGGATACCTTATTTTCTGGTTCCTCACTCCGGCCTCCATGGAGCACTTTTTCTGGGCGTTCACGAGCGGACCTGTAACACCAGTCCCCGGGGCTCCGGGAGGCCTTAATTCCGCGGCATATTTCATCTTTTCCATAATCCCGGGATTTCTCGTGGGATTCATCGCTGTCCTCATCGGGGGGTGCCCCATCCGCCAGACCGTCATGGCCTCGGAAGGGAACTACAAGGCAGCCTGGTTCTTTGTAGGAATGTGCATAGGATCAATCCTGTTTGCGGCTCTCGTATCAGGCTGGGTCGTTGCACTCATGAAAGCTCTCGGATTCGGGGTGTGAGCGGGATTGACCAGCTCCTCGTTCCTGTTTTGTGATCCAATCTCTTCAGAGCGGATCAGGTGGTGTGAAGGAATCCTCACTTCAGTGAACAACGAGAAAAATCTCACACGATCCGACAAGATTACGATTTTTCTTACCGGAGATGCACTATTCAGCCTGGTCGATGCCAGGACCAGGCCTTCCTGGGACGCGCTTTCAGCACTCCCTTTTATCCGGATCATCGCAGACGGTGATGAACTCCAGGTGCAGGGATTAAGGGATGCTGTAGTATCCGGATGCCCACATGTCCGCGTCAGGGGACACGACGGCCCGGATTCTTTCTGGCAGAGCCTGGTCTTTTCCCTGAAGGATGAATGGTCCGGGACTAAGCGTGCAGGATTTCTTCTCTGCAATGCCCCCTATATGAGCAGGGTTCCGGTCTACATGCTCCGGTTCCTCAACGAGGTGCACAAGGCAGGTCTTCACCCCGAACTCTACACGTATCTGAATGGTGTCCATACCCTGCATGACGGCCAGCGTCCTTCGGAGTTTGAGAACATCGGGAAGGGGGTTTCCGCACTTGCAGGAGCCGCAGCCCAGTCAGGAAGGGATTCCTGGTTTGCCGCCTGCTCGCGATGTGCCACTGCGAGGGGATACTACCAGATGAATGCCGGGACCGGATTTTGCGAACCGGCATCCTGCATCCAGGATATCGAGATCCGGCCGTTAAAGCAGATTCTCACACGATTTTCAGAAGATCTCCCTATTCTTTCCCATGCAGGCGGGAGCATTGTTCACACCAGAGAACCTGAAAGGAATGTCCCTCACCTTCTCGTATGTATCACGTACCTTCCATACTATACCGAGTGGGCGTTCGGAGGACTGTCCCTTGCGATTGCGGCCGCGATGGAGGGAACGCCAACCACGATTCTTTTCATAGAAGATGGGGTGTATGCCCTGCACGGGACCCAGGAAGTCCCGAAGCACGACAAGGTCTTCAACATCCAGGAGATGATCGCGGTCACCATGGATGTCACGAACCTCAGATATTGTGTCCATACTCCCTCACTTGCTGACAGGGGAATTCAAATATCAGGAGAATTATCCATGATCCAGGAAGTGACGAATGAGGACCTGGCCCGAATTTTGTATGGAACCGAAGAGGAGAACACAAAAACTGCCATGCGGATGATATTTTTCTAAAAGGAATGTGATATGATGACTTATCAGGAACCAGGGGATTTTACCGATCTGACATGCACGAACCTGATGATCAAGGTAAAGATCCTGTTGAACCGACTGGCACCGGGTGATGCACTCGCTTTTTTTGCGACCAGGGAACAGGTGGACAACACGTGCGCTCCCTTCTTAAAGCAGGGATACCAGGTATCGTGGGACCAGGAAGCGGAGAACCAGTACCTGGTCAGGATAGGGAAATAAGTGGAAATCAAATACTGGTAACGGGAGTGCGGGAACAGAGAGGCACTTCACATATATCCAGCCGATCTCTCACAACAGGATAACTCCCCTCCAAAAATACGGAACGAAAAAAAGGGATCAGATCATCACAGCACGGATGATGGTCACGTTCTGGAGGGGC
>CAZOYW010000098.1:0-3332 GCA_964584165.1 uncultured bacterium | reverse complement strand
CGTCGGGGCGGGTGGTCCGGGCGCGATTGGTGGGGGAGGGGGGGGAGGCGAGCGAGGTCGTCACCCACACCTATTTCGTCGGCGAGGGCTTCGCCGCCGTCGCCGCGCTCCCCGCGTTCTCACTGGCGATGGACAAGGCCGATCTCTTCGACCGGAGATTCGGCATCTACCATGGCCGCAACGCGCCCAAGACCGGACGCGCCTGGGAGCGGCCGGTCTCGGTCGAGTTCTTCGAGGCGGACGGGCGCCGCGCCCTAAACGCGGACGGCGGCGTCCGTATCCACGGCGGCTCGTCCCGCGACCACAAGCAGAAGTCGCTGCGCCTCTACGCCCGGCCGGATTACGGCCCGTCCGACGCCTTCCGGTACCCATTCTTCCCCGGCCTGAAGAAAGCGGGGAGCGGCGAGCCGCTCTCCGAGTTCAAGACCCTGGTCCTGCGCAACTCCGGGAACGACCGCGAGACCCTGTTCCGGGACGTCCTGATGCAGGGTCTGGTCGAGCACAGCCTCGACCTGGAAACGCAGGCTTCCCGTCCCGTCCGCGTCTATCTCAACGGGATGTACTGGGGGCTCTACAACCTGCGCGAACGCCACGACGAAAACTACCTCGCATCGTATTACGATGCCGCACCCGACCGGGTGGCCATCCTGGAGAATGACGCCGAGATCAAGCACGGGACAATCCGGGACCGGGAGGAGTATCTCGCCCTGCGCGACTACGCCAAGACCCACGACCTCTCCGACCCGGCGAGCTACCGCCACCTCGCCGGGATGATGGACCCGGAGAGCTTCATCGAGTATTACGCGGCCAACATCTACTTCCACAACACCGACTGGCCCCACAACAACATCACCTTCTGGCGGATCCGTCCGGCGGGTGACGGGAGCGACCCTTGCCCCGGCCGGGACGGGCGCTGGCGCTGGATGCTCAACTCCACCGATTACGGCTTCGGGCTCCGGTCGCCCTCGATCAGGAGTTCCAACAACAACGCGATCAAGAGCTTCGAGAAAAGGTTCGGGACGCTCCGCGGTCCCTCGGCCAACACGCTGGAATGGGCCCTCCAGGAGAAGGACTGCCGGCTCAAGGAGGAGTGGCCGAACCTTCTCTTCCGGAGGCTCCTCGCGAACGGGGAGTTCCGGAACGCCTTCATCAACCGCCTGGCCGACGAGCTGAACAGCTCGTTCCTGCCGGAGCGCGTGATCCAACGGATCGACGAGCTGGAGGAGGCGCTCCTCCCGGAGATGGCGGCGCAGATCCGCCGCTGGGGGGAGATCGGGTCCGTGGAGGAGTGGCGGAGGAACGTCGAGGGACTCCGCCGCTTCGCCCGGGAGAGGCCGGAGCACGTCCGGCGCCACTTCGTGGAGCACTTCGGCCTCGGCGGCTGCGTCCGGGTCAACCTCCGGGCGGACCCGCGGGAGGGGCACGTCCGGATCAACGGGCTTACCGTCGCGGAGTCCACGCCGGGGATCCGCCGGCCGCAGGATTGGACCGGGGTCTACTTCCGGGGGGTCCCGGTGAGGATCGCGGCGATCCCGGAGAAGGGCTATCGCTTCGCGGGATGGGAGGGGACGGAGCTTAAGGAGGCCGAGATCACGCTGGTCCCGGAGGGGGACCTCGAACTCGCCGCGCGCTTCGAGAAGGAATGAAGGGCTGGGCGAAAAGATACCGCGGATCGAACGGATTAAGCCTGGCAAAAGAAAGCCGCGGATGGCGCGGATTACGCTGATTGGTGGGAGCGGCGTCTCGCCGCGATCCGAGTTGTCCTGGCCAGGCGATCAAACCACGAATCCCGCGCAAGCGCGGGATTAGCGGTTAATTCAGCCTTGACTCATCGGTGAAGATTCACGAGATTAGTGGCTAATTCAGCGAATCGAACCGGACCGTTCCCCAGCGCCAACGCGATCAGCGAATGACCGCAAGGAGAAGGCGAAAATGGATTTTACCAAGAGCGTGACCGACCACCTGTTCATGACCGGGGGGGACCTGTTCAACATCCTCTTCTCGCTGGGGCTCGCGGCGGCGATCGCCGTGGTCATCTCGCAGATCTACCGGTGGACCCACCGGGGGATGAACCTGGAGCTGACCTTCATGGCCACGCTGGTGCTGCTCGCGCCGATCGTGGCCGTGGTGATGCTCTTCATCCGGGGGGACCTCGTTCTCTCCCTCGGCCTGATCGGGTCGCTCTCGATCATCCGCTTCCGGACGCCGATCAAGGACACGCGGGACATGGTCTTCCTCTTCTGGACGATCGCGGTGGGGCTGGGCTGCGGGACCTACAACTGGATCGTGGTGATCATCTCGACGCTCTTCATCACGCTCCTCCTCTTCGCGCTCCACGCCATCCGTTACGGGCGGACGCGGAGCGCGGACTTCGTGCTCGTGGTGGCGGGGGAGGGACCGTATGAAGGAGCGCCCCTGGCGGGCGCGATCGACCGGCACGCGGCCGAGGCGCGGGTGCGCTCGCACGAGATCGAGGCGGAGGGGTGGGAGGTGATCTTCGAGCTACGGCTCCCCGGACTGACCGAGGCGGGGGTGCGGGGCCTGCTCGGAGAGGTGAAGGCGCTCAAGGGCGTGCGCAAGGTCTCCCTCCTCGCTCCCCAGCTCGCCCTCCCGGTATGACGGCGCCCCGCCGGCCCCTTCCCGGGGCGGGCGCTCCGTGAAGAGAAGGAAGAAACTTCCGCGCGCGATCGGGGCGCCTCTGGCTTCCGCCTCCGCTCTCGCGGCGCTTCTCCTCGCGGCCTCATCCTGGCAGCGGGTGGAATTCGCGGACGCCGGTCTCGAGGCGGCCGTCCGCGCGAAGCTCGGCATCCCCCAGCGGCCGATCTCCCGGACCGAGCTCCTCCAGATCAGCCGGCTCGATGCCTCGGGGCGGAAGATCGCCCGACTGGAAGGGATTGAGTATCTTCGCCAGCTCGTTGTCCTCAACCTTGCGCACAACCGCCTTCAGGACGTCTCGCCCTTGCGGACCCTGCGCAAGCTTCGCGACCTCGACCTGAGCAAGAATCACCTCTCCTCCCTTAAGTCCGTCGGCTGCGAATCCCTGGTCGGTCTCCGCCTGCGGCGGCTCGACCTCGGCCACAACCGGATCGCGATCCCCTCCGCGGCGGGCGGCCCTTCCGACGGCGATCTCCTCGGCCGTTGCCTTTCGCTCGAGGAGCTGGACCTGGCGGACAACCTCGTCTCCTCGGTCGCGCCGCTCTCCGGTCTGAGCCGCCTGCGCCTCCTCGACCTCCGGACCAACCGGATCGCCGACCTCTCCCCCCTCTCCGGCCTCTCTTCCCTGGAGGAGCTCGACCTGGGGGAGAACGACGTGGCCGACCTCTCCGCGCTCG
>CAZOYW010000097.1:0-3378 GCA_964584165.1 uncultured bacterium | reverse complement strand
TCTCCTTGGGGTACCTGCCAGGAAAGGCGATTCCGGCCGTTTAAAGGCCTTTATAGAATGCTTCCAGGAGGTTTTCTCATGCGGGATCGATCAAAACTACCTGGTTTTTACTGATTCGCTTGCAAGGAAAATAAAGAGCAGATTTTTTCTCTGTGATTTGGGGTTATTTTGTGGAATGGGGGAATTTTGGGAGATTTCTCTATGGGGGTGAGCAGTGTTTCTTGTGGAGGGTTGGGATTGAGGGGGATTGTGGGGAAACGGGGGCTGAATTGGGGGTATTTTGGGGGTGGGAGTGAAAGAGTTACATTTATAGACATTTATAAATTGATTATAATGATACGATGCTTATCATTCAGGGGGGCTGTTATTTATAATGTGAAAGTTTTTGATAGAAAAACAACCTTATAAATAATAATCGTGTCAATCATCGATAATATTCAAATATTTTTTTCACGAAATAGTGTCGCAATTCTCTCTTTTTTTTATGAAAAAGTACTGCATGAGCAAATGAATGAAGAAGTTGAAAACTTCGCAAAAACCCTTTCATTTGTTGGATTTGGGACAGTAATATCAACCGTATTCTCGTTTCTGTTTACAGTTTTAGGAGGACGGATGCTTGGTCCTTCAGGGTATGGGAGTTTTACTCTGGTCCAATCTATTGCGATGATTCTCTATATCCCCATGCTATTGGGATTCAATACCGCGATGATAAAATATTGTGCAGAGACAACGGATCAAGATCGCCGAAGTCAAATCATATCAACGACTTATATAATTGTAGTATTTCTGACAGCAATTTCAATTATCCTTTATGTGATATTTCTTACTCAGTTAACAGTGTCATTTTCAGTAAATCAAGAAATAGTTTGGTTATCAATTATTTTTTCAGTTTTTTTTGTATTTTATACCTTAATAACCTCAACCCTTCGTGGTTTGCATCTGATGAAGGGATTTGCGTTATTCCAGCCAATTTTTGGAATTACTTTGTTATCAACATTTTTCATCTTCGTATACGTGCAACCTCCCTCTTTTAAGGCAATGGTTTATGCGAATTATCTTGCATTTGCGACCATCGGATGTATCATCGTTATTCTATTTTTGAAAAAATACCTTGTATTCCGTGTGGACCGTCTTTGGCTATCAACTGCATGGAGGTACAGTTACCTGGCACTCATAGGAGGGTTAGCATATACACTATACTCCAATATCGATCGTATTCTGATTAATCATTATATGGATCTGGAGAGTGTAGGGATTTATGGAGTGTATTACTATGCATCATTTGCAGTTATAGGATTATTTTCTGGTGTATTTACCACGGTATTCTTTCCTGTAGCCTCGAAAACATCCGATAAAAAATCCCTATACCATAAACTGACTAAGACAATTCCCTATTTATTCGTTTTTGGAATTCCTGGAGTATTAATTGGGGAATTCATTATCTTACAATTTTTTGGAAAAGATTACCCAATAGACCTCACACTTATGATCGCATTTGCAATCACTGCAATATTGGTCACATGGTATGGAATACTTGCATGGTTTTTTAACTCAGAGGGTGTAAATGGGGTCAGGTTAACGGTTACAGGGACTTTCATAATTGCAATTGTAAATATCGTGTTAAATGTGATTTTAATCCCCCAGATGGGACTTATTGGGGCTATTGGAGCAACAGCAGTTGCTTTTATTCTCGGTTTATCCTATAATTACTATTGTGGAAGGAAATATTTCATAAATGGTGTAGAATATGGAAAAAATTGAAAATAAGATCCGAAATATCGGATTTAAGGCACTCAAAAAAAGTAGGTTCGAGAAAGAGTACCTTGAGATTTCAGCACTTTCGGATCGAGATTCGCTTACCAATTTTATGGCACGGAAGAGGAAAGAACTCATCCTTCATGCAAATAATCATTCAAGATATTATCATAAGGTTTTCCAAAAAATCGAACTAATCAAGGACGGAAATATCGATTCATCACGGATTTCAGAGATCCCCATCTTAACGAAAGATATCATAAGAAAACATCATCAGGATCTCATATCTGATGACTATCAAACTAGAAAATGGTTCTACAATTCATCAGGGGGTTCAACCGGAGAACCAATCCGATTAATCCAAGATGACATTTACACGAGATGGGCAACCGCAACCAACTATTTTTATTTTAAAAATATTATCGATATTGATGAGCCAACAGTAAAAAAAATAGTGCTCTGGGGATCTGAGAGGGATCTTTTTAAAGGGAGCATGGGTTTTAAAACAAAAATCGCACACTGGATGCATAATACTGTTTTTTTAAACAGTTTCAAGATGACTGGAACGGATATTGAAAAATATATTCGTACGATAAACTCATTCAAACCAGAAATTGTCAGGGGATATGCGGGATCACTTTTTGAATTATGTAGATATGCGGAACAAAAAAAATTATCCATTTATAGTCCGAAAATTGTCGTAAGTGCTGCAGAGAATCTCTCTGATACTATGAGAAATGTCATCGAATCCAATTTTAGGACAAAAGTCTATAATTTCTATGGATCTAGAGAAATTGGCAACTTAGCTGGTGAATGTAGTGATGGATACATGCATCCTTTTGTATTCTGGAATTTCCTGGAAGTATTGGATAATGATAATCAACCTGTTCGCGAAGGGGAAGAAGGTAGAGTTATTGTCACCAGTCTTTTTAATTTTTCCATGCCCTTAATTCGATATGAAATTGGGGATATGGCGATCCTTGGTTCAGAATGCTGTTCTTGCGGACAAGTTTTACCTACATTAAAAAAAGTGACCGGGAGGATAACAGAACATTTCATCTTAAAAAATGGAACAACCATACCAGCAGAATTTTTCATTCATCTTTTAGGTGTTGTATGTTACGATGGTGGACAATTTGATAAATTCCAGGTAATTCAAGAGGATTACACTGTTGTTCGTATAAGTATAGTAACACAAAAAGAAATATCAGATCAATATAAAAATGAAGTTGGTGCGAAAATCCGGGTGTTAATGGGACCGGAATGTAAAATCAAATGGGATATTGTT
The DNA here is from genome assembly GCA_964584165.1 of uncultured bacterium. Classification (GTDB taxonomy): domain Bacteria; phylum Auribacterota; class Erginobacteria; order Erginobacterales; family CAZKCI01; genus CAZKCI01. The sequence continues at coordinate 335 of CAZOYW010000097.1, read as the reverse complement.
GAAGATATTCCAAAGACATCGAGTGGGAAGTACTTGTATACTCAGTCACTGGTGTGGAAATAACAATGGATGCAGCTATAGTCCAAAATAAAGAAATACAATATCCTTCTGAACCCCCGTTTCATCCATCCTGCATTTATCCTGAGTATCCATTTCAGCATTTAAATGACACAAATTTGGTTTATGAAGCAGTGCGAACATTATTGCTCCGTCTTGGATTAGACAAAGAACATTATAATACAAGAGATTGGAATCCTCTCGGTGAATTGATCTCGCCGGGAGATGCAGTTGTAATAAAACCGAACCTTGTTCGTCATTATAATCCGATTGGGAGT
>CAZOYW010000096.1:2051-3402 GCA_964584165.1 uncultured bacterium | reverse complement strand
CCGGATCATCGATCCCTACCTCACCCTGCGCGGCCTCTACCTCGCCGCCGCCGGCTTCCGCGGGATTCGCCAAGCGCATAGCTCATAGCGCTAGGCTTAGCGCTATGCGCTTTGCGCTTGTCTGTGTCCATCCCGTCCATCTAGTCCATATCGTCCATTTGGTCCATCCGTCCATCCCCACCTCAGACGCCGTCGAAGATGGCGTGGCGGTAGCGGGAGAGGAGGGCGAAGCAGACGAGCGTCGTCGCCCCGGTGATCCAGAGGGGGTGGGCGAATCCCCAGGCTCGGCCCAGCGGCCCGAAGATCAGGCTGGAGACGGTCTGCCCGGCGAGGAGGGCGAAGTTGACCATCCCGTAGTGGCCGCTCACCCGGTCGATGTGGAAGATGGAGGAGACCCAGAAGAAGATGAGGAGCATGATGATCCCGTCCCCGAGCTCGTGGAGGACTCGGAAGGCAAAGCTCATCCTGGCGGGGGGGAAGACCATCAGGATCTGGCAGACGCCGGAGAGGATGAATCCCACCGCCATGAGGTGGCGGATGGAGACGAGGCGGTCGGAGTAGCGGCCGCTCAGGAAAGAGGCGAGCGCGAGGGCGAGGAGGCATCCCCCCATGTAGAGGCCGGTCGCCTTCAGGGAGAGGCCGAGGTTATCGCGCAGAAAGGGGGTGTAGGAGGTGACCTCGGCTCCCCAGTGGAAGGCGAAGAGGAAGAGGATGAAGACGAAGAGCTTGCGCCCCTTGGGTTTCATCTCGGCCCGGTAGGACGAGACGGGGCTCAGCTCGGTGGGAGCGCGCCCCAGGCGGGAGGAGAGGAGGGCGAAGAGGACGGAGAGGAGGCCGGAGACGAGGAAGATGGTCGGGAAGTCGAAGACGCCGATCAGCCAGCCTCCCCCCACGGTGGCCAGCGCGAAGACCAGGACCGTGATCAGCTGGTAGAGGCCGAAGCGCCTCCCCCTCTCCCCCTCCCGCGCCCCCTTCAGGAGCAGGCTCTCCAGGGAGAGCTGGGTGAGGAGGGCGCCGACCCCGCCGATGAAGAAGACGCCGACCTGAGACGGAAAGTCGGTGCGCCAGCGGACGCCGAAAAAGAAGAGGGCGAGGCAGAGGAAGCCCGCCTGCACCAGCCTCCGCGATTCCATCCGGTCGTTGAAAATCCCCAGCGGGAGGACGAAGAGGAAGGCGGTGACGGCGAAGAGGCTCATCAGGACGCCGGTCTCCCAGCCGTTGCGACCGGTTTCGATCAGGAAGAGAGGCAGGAAGAAGAAGGTCAGGCGGATGGCGAGCGCCCGTCCGGCGGCGGCGAAGACGGGCCAGAAGAGGTTGGGCGATGGGCGAGGGTGGTCCATGGAGGGATTAG
>CAZOYW010000096.1:0-1951 GCA_964584165.1 uncultured bacterium | reverse complement strand
CTGGTCAGTATTTTTGGGGATCGACTCCGAGCTGGCGCGACCCGAAGGGATGGGGATAGAGCTTCCGGAGCGTCGTCCTCCGCGTCCTCCCCCGGAGGTTTCCCGCGATCACGATCATCTCCCCCCGGTCGAACTCGGCCATCGCCTGTCGGCAGAGGGCGCAGGGAAAGGGGGGCAGTTCGCTCTCGGTGACGACGGCCAGGGCGAGGAACTTCCTTTCCCCGGCCGCCACGCCCGCCGCGATCGCCATCATCTCGGCGTGGCCGGTGGTCGTGTAGGCCGCGGATTCCACGTTGACGCCGGCGTAGATCTCACCGCTCTCCGCCAGGGCCGCCGCCCCCACCCGGTAGCCCGAGTAGGGGGCGTAGGCCTTCTCCCGCGCGCCCGCCGCGCGCCGAAGGAGTTCCTTCTGTTGCTCTTCGCTGATCATGACTTTCCCGGGCGGTGATTATAGAGCGGCCGGGCCGGGTTGAGAGAAAAATATTCCGGGAATAAATCGGCGTTTCCACCGATTAAGCATATAGGAGGTGATCTAAAAAAAGGAGGGAGAGGCCATGAACGACGACCACAGGCTGATCCCCCGCCACGGGGGATACTCCGGCCTCCGGAGCTTCCGGTCGGCCGAGGTGGTATACGATGCCACCGTGATCTTCTCCGATCGCTTCCTGGACAGGCGATCGCGGACTCACGACCAGATGGTCCAGGCGGCGCGCTCCGGCGTCCAGAACATCGCCGAGGGGTCGATGGCTTCGGCAACGTCGAAGAAGACGGAGCTCAAGCTCACCGGCGTAGCCCGGGCGAGCCTGGAAGAGCTGCTGCTCGACTATCGGGACTTTCTCCGCCAGCGCGGACTGAAACTCTGGGACAAGAACTCCCCGGAAGCTTGGGCGGTTCGGAGAAAGTACCGGTCTGACCAGTCCGACGGGTCCGACCCGTCCGACCCCTATTCCATCGCCACGGCTTCTGCGGAAACCGCGGCCAATACGTTGATCTGTCTGATCAACCAGGCAAGCTACCTTCTAAGGAAACAGCTCCAGGCCTTGGAGGAGGCATTTCTGAGGGAAGGCGGATTCACCGAGCGGCTCTATCGCGAGCGCTCGAAATTGCGCTGGGAGGGGCGGAAGGTCTGACCGGTCCGACAAGTCCGACCGGTCAGACGGGTCCGACCGGTCAGACAAGTCCGACCGGTCCGTGTCATCATGGCGCACTTACTTGCGATTAGAACCGGAAATTGACATTATGTCACGATCGCCATAACCGGGGAAGCCGTTGACGGCGAAGATGTTCAGTCGCCTATCGCCTTGAATAGCATCGTGATGCGATCAAGGGCGAATATATTATCCCCCGTTGCCGTATTTGGCATGGATATTGCTCTGTTTGATACGGAATATCCAGGAATCCGAAACGACATCGAGCTCGGGCGGGGCAACCCGCCGCACACTAAAGGAGATTCTCATGGCTAAAGTGATCGGCATAGATCTCGGGACCACCAACTCCTGCGTCGCGGTGATGGAAGGCAAGGAGCCGGTGGTCATCCCGAACTCCGAAGGCGGACGGGTGACCCCGTCGGTCGTCGCCTTCACCAAGACCGGCGAGCGGTTGGTGGGCCAGCCCGCGAAAAGGCAGGCGGTCACCAACTCCCAGAACACGGTCTTCTCGATCAAGCGCTTCATGGGCCGCCGCTTCGACGAGGTTCCCTCGGAGATGAAGCTCGTCCCCTACCGGGTGATGAAGGCCGCCAACGGGGATGCCCGGGTCGACATCCTGGGGAAGATCTACTCCCCGCCCGAGATCTCGGCGATGATCCTGCAGAAGCTCAAGCAGGACGCCGAGGCTTATCTGGGGGAGAAGATCACCCAGGCAGTGATCACCGTTCCGGCCTATTTCAACGACAGCCAGCGCCAGGCGACCAAGGACGCGGGCAAGATCGCCGGCCTCGAGGTTTTGCGGA
>CAZOYW010000095.1:0-3417 GCA_964584165.1 uncultured bacterium | reverse complement strand
GAGTGTTACCCCTTTCCTTCATATCCTCGGTCTCATCATCTGGTTGTTAGGACAACCAGATGAGGAGCTTCTGCGAGAGGCTACCCCACCATGTGGTCAGTGATTTCGCCTTAGCGTTCGTCGCCATATGGGGCATCTATGGCCTACTGAGATGGATGATCTATGCACCGATAGCCTGGATCGTGCGAGGTTTCAAGTCGAATAAGAACACATCCCCGTGACCTACTTCCAACTCCAACCCAGATTAGATAAGGCGAGACACGGCATCCCTCCATGAAATTGCCCCCGAAAAGAGCGTTCTTCTATGGGAGAGCCGCCCTCCTTGTGTCGAAACAGCCCTCCAAAGCCAGAAATAGACCGATTTTCACTCAATTTTCGGTGGTTTTACCGGCCTATCCCCGGGCTCCAGATTCGTCGTATCCCCTTCCCTTCCAAAGGAGTTAAGTGTCACCATCATCTCGAACCGGAATGCCGGTTTGCGTCCATAACATAAGGATAACCGCCTCGCCGCTGGGAGGGGGATTTGGCCAACGATATACGGGGGATCCCCTTGACTTCCATAACCAAGAGGTGGATATTTTTAAACAGAGGTTCATCTTAACCCCGGTGGGAAGCGTCATGAAACCAGACTGGGGACATGAGGTTCGGCAGGTCTGACCCGGCTCGGATAGCGATATCCGGCCGGGGATATTTTATCCCAAAGACCTCCATTGTCATGAAGCGCTCTATCACCAGTATGCTCCTTCTTGCATCCCTAGCTGCCCCGCGACTGTCGGCCCAGACTCCCAGTCCGGCTGCGGGACCCAGCGCGATTCCGACGCCATCCCCTTTCCCCACTGTCACCCCGCAGGGCTATCACACGCCGGAGCCGATTTATGTACCGGATGACTACTCCACCATTCAGGCGGCCATCGGCGCCGCCGCCGAAAGAAGAACGGTCATCGTCCGGAACGGGACTTATACCGGCGCGGGCAATTACAACCTCGATTTCGGAGGAAAAGAACTCACTCTCCGCTCCGAAAACGGGCCCGAAGCCACGATCATCGACGCCGAGAGCAACGGGCGGGGCTTCGTCTTCCAGCATGACGAAACGGCCAACGCCGTCGTGGAAGGCTTCACGATCAGAGGCGGCCTCGGCCAGGATGTTCTCTATCGGGGCGGAGGGATACTCTGCGAAGGATCGGCATCCCCCCTGATCGCCGATTGCATCATCACCGGGAACGAGAGCCTGGGAGACGGTGGCGGAGTTTTCTGCGGCTCGGGATCCCAGGCGATTTTCAGGGACTGTGCCATATCCGGAAACGGTTCCTTCCGGTTCGCCACGCTGGACTGCGGGTTCGGACGCGGAGGCGGGGTCTTCGCGGGATCGGGGGTTACATTCGAAAATTGCCGCATTCAGGACAACATCGCCAAGGGGACAAAGTGCATCTACGACACCGGGGGGTGGGCGAAGGGAGGCGGCGTATACGGCTCGCCCCTCCTCCTCAACTGTACGATCACCAGGAACTCCGCTACCGGCGGGCGGGGATGGGAAGGGGCATACCCCGGCGGCGCCGCTTACGGCGGAGGTATTTACGGCTCCCCCCTGGCGATAAACTGCTTGATCGCGGACAACACGGCCACCGGGGGAGTGAGCCCGTACGGCGGATACGGGGGAAACGCCTACGGTGGCGGCGTCAACGGCAGCCCCACTCTCGTTAGCTGTACCGTAGCCGGCAATGCCGCCACGGGGGGCTCCGGCTATTCCGGGCCGGGGACGGGTTTCGGAGGAGGGGTGTTCAGCGCCTTCACCGCCAACAACTCGATCGTCTGGGGAAATGCGCCGGCCGGCGTCGATTCGTCCTCAAACATAACCTACAGCGACGTTGAGGGCGGTTTCCCGGGGACGCATAACATCGACCAGGACCCGGTCTTCCTGGCCCCATCCGACTACCGTCTCTACCGGTTTTCGCCTGTCATCGACGCCGGAAGCAACGCCTTCGCAGAGGGCGATTCCGACCTGGAAGGAAACCCGCGGATTCTCGACGGGGGGAGCGGCGCGGCGATCATCGACATGGGTCCCTATGAATACGTCCGCATGAACTATCTGATCGACGAAGGCTTCGACGATTTCGACGTCGGACGCCGCCCGCAGGGCTGGACTTTCGTAAACTGCAATCAGGATTCGGATGCCTCCGTGAGTTCGGGAATGTACGGGACCCGCTCGCCGGCCATCCTTCTCAACGCCGCCGGGGATGCCATCGTCTCCTGCCCTTTCTCAATCGGCCATCCCCAGGGGCTGACCTTCTGGTTCCGGGGAGTCTATTACAGTTCCATCCAGACCCTCCGGGTGGAGTGCTCCGGCTCCTCCGATTGGTTCACCTTGACCGAGCTCGCCGTTCTTACGCCCGTCAGCACGAGCGCCGGGCCTTACCTATTGGATACGAACGTCACCCAGCTTCGTTTCGCGCTGGTAGAAAATTATTATCCCGTCGCTCTCGACGACGTCCGCGTCGCTGCCCCCGTCCCCTCTCCGACTTCCACGCCGTACGGGTGGAAAACGCCCTCTCCCCCACCGATACCATCTCCCACGGCGATCCCTTCCCCGATCCCCTCGGCGTCGTCCTCCCCAAGCCCCGCCATCCCAACCCCAACCCCCTCTCCTTCGCCTGGTCTTCTCCCCACGCCGGTCTATCTCGTCCTCGCCAGCGGAGACTACGACGGAGACGGGACATCCGATGTCGCCCTATTCCATTCGGGGAGCGGATTGTGGGCCGTCCGCGACATCACCCGAACGCATTTCGGAACGAACGGCGACTGGCCGGTCAGCGGCGATTACGACGGTGACGGCACTACCGACATCGGCGTCTTCCGGCGGGATTCCGGCCTCTGGGCCGTGCAGGACATCTCCCGGGCCTACTTCGGTTCATCCCTCGATCGTCCCGTTCCCGCTGACTATGACGGCGACGGAACATGCGACGCGGGGGTCTTCCGAGATAACTCCGGCATGTGGGCGATCCCGGGGATCACGCGGATATGTTTCGGGACTCAGTGGGATCTGCCGGCGCCCGGAGATTTCAACGGAGACGGTACGGGGGATATAGCCGTTGTCCGCGGTGATTACCGGCCCGGCTTCTGGGCGATTCGCGGCATCAGCCGCTTCTCCTTCTGGCAGGGAGGCTATGGGTATATCCCCCAGCCCGGAGACTACGATGGCGATGGCCGCGACGAGGCCGCAGTTTACGGGCAAATTGAAGGGCTTTGGATGGTGCGCGATATCACGTATTCCTTCTGGGGGAGATGCTGCGACAGTTCCCCGTCGGGAGCCGATTACAACGGCGATGGCCTCCGGGACATCGGCATTTTCAACGAAGCCGGCCGGTGGGCGGTGAGCGGCATCACCCGCTGCTGGTTCGGCTCCACCGGCGACATCCCCGT
>CAZOYW010000094.1:0-3450 GCA_964584165.1 uncultured bacterium | reverse complement strand
AGCTCGCCAAGCAGGTCGGCCTCGACCTCCCCGAGTTCCTGGGCCGTCTCACGGAGGAGGCGAAGAAGTCCTCCCCCCCGCCCGCGCCCAAGGGCAAAAGCGATGGGGGAAAATAGCCGATCGCCGGTCGCGGCCTGATGTGGGAGGGGCGTCCTCGCCCCGATTTATTCACGATGAAGACCGCGCCAATCCCCGCCGGGCTTCTGGTCGGGATCCTCGTCGCTTGCTGCGGCCGCGCCGCGCCGACTCCCCCTTCATCCGCTTCCCCCGCCCTCGCCGCGCTGGAGGTGGAGATCCTCTCCCCCTTGGGCAAGCCGATTTCCCGGGGGAAGGCCGTCCTCTTCTCGCTCCAGACCGGCGACAAGGCCCCGTCCGGTGGCGAGCATGAGGCGGTGGATTTTTCGGAGGGTCATCTGCTGACGTCCCTTCCGGGCGGAGGCTATTGGCTGGAGATCTTGGCGGAAGGCTGGCAAGCGGCGATCGAGGAACCGCTTTCCCTTGCACCCGGTCAGACGAAAAAAATATCCGTCACCCTTCAGCCCGGCTTCGTGATCTCGGGGGTAGTGACGGACGAAACGGGGCGCGGGATCGGAGAGGCCTCCGTGCGCTACCACGCCCTTTTCGGACGGGGCACCCATCTCCGCTCCTGGCGACGACAGGCCGTCGCCACCGCTCCCGACGGTTCCTTCCGCATAACCACGCTTGCTGAATCGACCTATGCGCTCACCCTCTCCGCTCCCGGCTACCGGGAGGAAGATCTGCGCGGCATCGCCGCCGGTATCGAGGGGATCAAGGTGGTATTGAAAAAGGGATTCGCGATCAAGGGGAAGATTGTCGGCGATGTCCCGCCCCCGGGATCAGCGATCGACCTGGAACTCAAGGACATCCATGGGCATTGCCAACGAAGGTCGGACGTGGAGGTGGACTCCGAGGGAGGTTTCCTGATCGTCGGCCTGGAAAAGGCGAAATACCGTTTGCGCGTGCGGGACGATGGTTATGTTTCGGATTGGATAGCCGATATTCCCGCCGGGCCGCCCGACGGTTCGGCGCCGGTTACGGTAGAGGTGCGCCAAGCGTCATCCGTGTCCGGGAGAGTGCTTCTCGCGCGCACCGGCGCGCCGGTGGCCTCGGCGGACGTCGAGCTCTTTCGCGAGGATTCGGATGCGTCCGCCGGCGATTACGCCGAAGAAAATGGCGGTTTCCGCTTCTCCCGCCTTGTCCCGGGCGCTTATGAGCTCAAAGCGCGCCTCCCCACCGATCCGCATCAAACTTTTCGTTCCACTAAAAAAATCACCCTTGTCCCCGGACAAGAGCTGACGGGGATCGATCTGCTCGTGGAGGGGGGGCGGGAGATCTCGGTCCGGGGAGTGGTGACGGAAGAAAACGGGGACCCGATCCCGGACGCGCGGATTGAGATTGCCGCCGAGGCGACATCCCCGCTTCGCTCGCGGGCGACGTTTTATTGCCTTCCCGAATCTACCTCGACCGGAAGTTTCGCGGCCTCGCTGGCCATCGAGGGCGAGGCGAAGATAATCGTCGCCGCGCAGAAAGAAGGTTATGCGCCGGTCGCGAGCGAACCGCTGATCGTGGGAGCGGAGCAGGCATCGTTAGAGGGAGTGACGCTGATCCTTCCCGCGGGGGCTTCTCTCGTTATTCGGGCCGCGGACAGCCAAGGGAAACCGATTGTCGGCGCCATCGTGGACATTAAAGCGGAAGCATACGATGTGAGGAAAATGGCTCTCCCCGGCAGTTCCACGCGTCTGACCGATGCCCGGGGCCTCTGCCGTTTCGAAAACGTCCCCTTCGGCGATCTGACCGTGCGGGGGACGAAAACCGGTTTTGCCCCCGCCGAGGGGAAGATTGCTCTCGCCGCAGGAGAGTCCGCCCGCGATTTCACCCTGGTCTTCGAGGAAGGGAAAACGCTCGTCGTCACGGTCCGCGATGAAGGCGGACAACCGATCGCGAACGCCTCTCTCGAAACCATGGCGATGAAAGGCGACGGCTCCGGCTACCGTTCCGGTCTCCCCGTCGAGGCCGCCACGGGAACGGACGGGACCTGTGCGATCACGGAGCTGGCGAAAAAGCCCCTGCGCCTTTCCGTCGAGGCGGAGGGATACGCTCCGGCGCGCTTCCGCCGCGTGGAGGCGGATCAGGCCGCGATCGAAGTTGTCCTCATCGCCGCGGGCTCGATCGCCGGACGGGCGTTGGACGCGCAAGGAAAACCAGTCGATAACGTGAGCGCCCACGCTTCCCGGGAAAGGCGGGGGCCGTTCGACTTCAACCTCGACTTTCCTTCGGGCCGTTCCCGCGGCCTCGCGGCCGGCCGTTTCCGCCTCGACGGATTGAAACCCGGGAAGTATGAGCTGATCGTCTCGGCTACGGACCTGGCCAAGAAGAAGATCTCCGGCCTCGAGGTCCTCGCGGGCGGGGTGGCCGATGCGGGAGACGTTGTTCTCGCAAAAGCTTCGGTTATCGCCGGGCGGGTGGGGAGAAGCCCGGACGGCTTGCCGCTCGGGAAGGCGGCCATAGTCCGGGCCCGAGGAGTCCTCCCGGCAATCGCTTACACCCCCCGCGACAGCAGCGAGTTCGAGCTGAAGAACCTTTCCGCGGGGACCTACACGCTGGTCTTCCAGTCCTCCGGGTATCGGGAAAAGGAAATCGAAGGCGTGGTCGTAGCGGCGGGCGAGAGGAAGGAGATCCCGCCGGTGTATCTGGATGAGCTCAGCGACGAAGAGAAGGAGGAGATCCGGAAAGAAGCGAGCTTCATCCCTTCCCTGGGTTTGTCCTGGGGGAAGGGATCGGGCTCGCTCTTCTCCGAGGGTTTCCCGGTGGCCGAGGTCGCTTCCGGCTCGGTCGCGGAGAAGGCGGGGATCCGTCCCGGAGATACCATCGTCAAGGTGAACGGGAAAGGCTTCCTGGAGGATCCGGGAGCTTTTTTGAAGGGGATTTTAGGCAGTCCGGGGACGAAAGTTCACCTTGCGGTCAAGCGCCGGAACGGTACGATTACCCCGGCGGACATCGTGATCCCGGAATGGGACTACGAAGGGCTCATGCGGAAGATGGAGGAGGAGTGAGCGCTGGCTGTCCCTGTGGGAGGGCCGTCTCGGCCCGATCGCAGCCAGCCCGGATCGCAGCCTTTCGACAGGCTCGGGGTCTGCGACAGTGCAGGCTCGCCGCTGCTCCCGCAACGGACTGAAAGACGCGGTTCCCCCGCCTGGTCTGGACACGACGGAGAGTCCATGCTATTATATGGAACAGACCCAGGTAAACTTCCAAGGAGGCGATCCATGAGAAAGATCATTATCAGCGCTGTCGTGGGCGTGGCCCTCGCCCTGTCCGCCTCGTCGGCCAGGAGCGAAGCTTTCGACCTGCAGGCCGCGATCGACCGGGCCCAACCCGGCGACGTGGTCGCGGTCCCGGCGGGCGCGTACCGGGGCAACTTCAAGCTGA
>CAZOYW010000093.1:0-3571 GCA_964584165.1 uncultured bacterium | reverse complement strand
GACCCTGTAAGAGATCACGCGATTTCGCTCGCACAAAATACCTTAAATGCCACCACACCGACGGGAGGAAAGAAGCAAAAATCACTCACGGAACGAGAGATCAAGAGGATCATTCAGAAGATCACCTCATCCTCATCCTGGTCATCCTCTCCCTCGATCGACACCACCATCATCGAGGACCCGAGGGCCTCCCCGGCGACCTGGGCCATGGCCTGAGCCATGTCTGGAATATACCCTCCAAACCGTTCCTTTGTGATCTCACGGGATGCCATTGTATTGAGGAGGCTCTCCAGAGCCTTATCCCCAGAGGACCAGGACACGCCATCTGTCCAGGCTCGCTGACCCAGGATCTCGATCGTGACTTTGCTCATCTGGTGGATCCCTATGCCTGATGATGGGATCTTGAATGCAAATAAATAATCACTCCTCTCCTATACTCTGGAAACATCTCTGGATCGAGGACTTTTTACTCTGGGCATATTATACCATCAGATTATTTAAAACACAGATCTAGAGGAAGGTGATGGCATGATGGATGATTATTACGGCGAGGATGGGTGCTGTTTGACCTGTGAGGATAGGTATCCAGGATGCCTCTGTGAACTGGGAGATGCACCTATAAGAAACCGGCTTTTTGTAAGGGATGTTCCAAACAAATCTATTGGAAGAAAGATCCGATAAATGGGAGATGGATACCTGAAAACTTTGATGGGACTGTCCATAAATGCAAAGAGTACAAGAATATGATCAACAAATCCAGATATTTTCGGCCGCCATAAAAAACGGGACACTTGGAAACATACTTTTTCAGAAGCTATCTAGTTCTTATTAGAGGTTATCAAGAGTGCGACAAATAGTTGCGATTTCGATTCGAGAATCGGTCATTGATGAAATAGATAAGCTACGCCAAAATAGCGATCTATCTCGAAGCCGTATTATCGAGCAAGTGTTAGAGGAGAGACTCCAGAACAAGGGAATCTGCCCCGAGGCCTGAACAACCATGACGGGGCAGGATCACGGTCTCAAAGAGGGTGATCGTTCTGTTATCTGGCAGCATTGAGGCAAAAAGCCTTCCTATCACATCACCCGTCCTGAAGCTCACAAGGGAGGACCTCGCCGCCTTTGATCCGCTCACTCGCCTGGCCGCGAAACTGATGATCAAGGATGGAACGGCCATCCTCGTGGACCAGGTGGGTGGTGGCAGTGTCGACTGCTAATCCACCCCCTCCTGTCCTGGGGAATACTGGGAGAAGGGTCACGGTCCCCATAAGCGAAGCCCTTGCCCTGGCTGAGGAGAAGAGGGAGGCCTCCCTCCCGGAAAACGTCCGGCGTAAGAGAGAGCAGCGACGAGAAAGGGTCGCGGCCAGGGGAGTGGCCCAGGATGTCACCACAAAAGAAGAGTAACCCCGGCCACCGCGCCCGGGCCCTCGTGGAAGCTGTCATTGAGGGGCGGCTTGTGTCAAGGGGTGAGTGGACCAGGTGGGTGGATGAACTAGACCGTCTCCCTGGTGGACTGAAGTTGTGGGTCATCAGGCAGATCCGGCCTGTCCTTGGTGATGAGGTGATCTCGTATCTTCTCCAATGGCCGGTCCCCCGGCCCCTCCAGGAGGCCAAGACGTGATCCGACCGGGAGAAGGCATACCCAAGACCCGGAACCAGGCATACTCTCTCCTTCGGGCTGTTGACTTCCAAGAGGACCGGCTGACCACTGACCAGGTCCTGGCCATCCGCGATCTCTATGGCCTCCCGGTCGGGGGGGAGGAGGCTCCGGGATCATGAATGGGATTAACGCCCAGGCCGTGGTCACAGGGCATGGAAGATACTCAGGAATGTCTCGAGAAGACCTTGTGGAGATCCTCATTCGTGCAGGGGGAGATCGCACACAAGTCCAGGATCCGGAAGCCTTCACGGCCGCCTGGCGAACATGTGGGAGGCAAGGCCAGACATGAATGGAACAACAGAATTACCTATTCAGGGATCTTCGTGTTTCAACCCCCGATATAAAGCACGGATCGCAAGGGAACAGGAGGAGGCCAGGAAGAAGGAACAAGATCGAGAGGCTCGTGAGTCTCAGTACCTTGCTGAAAAGAAGGAGGAAGAAGAAAGGAGAGAGAGGATTGCAAAAGAGAATCTGCAAGTTCTTGAGAGCATTGAGACCGAAGCCGAAACCGTACTTAAAGAGGGACGTCCTTTTGAGTATTTCCTTAATACCTTCAGGATGGACCATGAGGGCGATCTTACTGTCGCCCGGTGTATGGCCTTGGTATTTGCATCATCTTCCGTTGCAAATGGGGACGGCCTCCATTGTTACTTATCTGGATCCTCCGGAAAGGGAAAGACCCATGCCGCAGAGACGATGTTTAAGCAGCTGCCAAGTGAGTATCGATATAACCGATCATTCAGTGATCGATACCTCTTCTATGCAGGGAACGATCCGACATCAGGCCTAAAACCCGGCGTAGTGGTCCTGGTCGATGACCAGACCATGAGCGAGAGTGTGCAGGAGATCTTCAAGGTTGCCGTTTCGCATTTCAAGGAGGGGACTGACTACGGAACGGTAGTCAACCAGAAACCCCACACCTTGAAGATGCCACCGAGGATCTCCTGGTGTCTCCTTAAAGTAGATGATCCCGGCGACGATCAGGTGATGAACCGCCTTATCCAGGCCAGGATTCAGGAGACGGAAGAGAAGATCCGGGACTCTGCAAAAAAAATCCAGGAAAAATACCGAGATCTCAAGAAGAAAAATATAGTTACTGATCGACGTGAGATAAGGGTCTGTCAATCGATTTGGAACAGGATTAAAAGCGATCTGGTGGCAGTCGAAGTCCCATGTGCAGGTCATGTGTTGTTTGCAGAATATGAAAATCTCCGGAACCACGAGCTCTTCTTTAACCTGGTCATGGCCCATGCCGTAATCCACCGATGGCAAAGAAGGGAGATCGGAAAAACAGAAGACGAGATCTCGATAATCAAGGCTACGGAACAGGATTATAAAGAAGCACGGGATATTTTCGCGGCCCTCCATTCGTTTGGTGGTCAGAAGCACAACACCTTGAAGAATGAAGATGTGTTGATAGATGCCCTCATTCGATTGAATCCTGATGATAATCTCTTCACTCTTCGTGAGATTGCTACCGAAACCGGACTAAGCCATAACCAATGTTATCGAGCAATAAATGGCCGGAGTGGTGGCAAAGTTGTGGCAGAGATGGGGGGTCTTCTGGCAAAGTGTCCTTTTATTCAAAAAGGGGGGAAGAGAGGCCAGTACGAACTGGAAACCGAGACTCAAATAGTCCAGGGAAAGTTTCAAAATTCAGAGATTACCCGAAAAGAGAGCCGGAATGAAGATATTTATACTGTCGATGTAAAGGCACTAACCGCATGGAAAAACCAGATTGAGCCCGTGCGCCTGGTTTCGGGTTTCAAATGGGAAGAGGTGATGATATGACCACCTTGCCACAACTTTGCCATGTCTTTGCCAAGAAAACGGCAAAGGTAAAAATTAATAAAATGGGCTCTGTTGAAACCCTAAGTTACCGGTAGAGCTAAGAACAAGTTGCTCCCTGTA
>CAZOYW010000092.1:0-3619 GCA_964584165.1 uncultured bacterium | reverse complement strand
TGATGGAGGACATCGCCGTCCTCACCGGCGGCCGGATGATCTCCGAGGACCTCGGGATCAAGCTCGAGAACATCGGGCTGGACGACCTGGGCAAGGCGAAGCGGGTGGTGGTCGAGCGCGAGAACACGACCATCATCGAGGGCGCCGGGGCCGCCTCCGATATCCAGGGGCGGATCTCCCAGATCAAGAAGCAGATCGACGACACCACCTCCGACTATGACCGCGAGAAGCTCCAGGAGCGGCTCGCCAAGCTCGCCGGGGGAGTGGCGATCGTGAACGTGGGCGCCGCCACCGAGACCGAGATGAAGGAGAAGAAGGCCCGGGTGGAGGACGCCCTCCACGCCACCCGCGCGGCGGTGGAAGAGGGGATCGTCCCCGGGGGCGGGGTGGCCTTCCTGCGCTGCCTCGACGCCCTGGAGAAGGTCAAGGCCACCGGCGACGAGAAGATCGGGGTGCGGATCATCAAGCGCGCGCTTCAGGAGCCGGCGCGGAAGCTGGCGGAGAACGCGGGCCAGGAAGGTTCGCTCGTCGTCCAGGAAATCCTGAAGGGCAAGGGCGACTACGGCTTCGACGTGGACAGCCTGAAGTACGGCTCCCTCTTCGCGGCCAAGATCATCGACCCGACCAAGGTGACCCGGACGTCTCTGCAGAACGCGTCCAGCATCGCGTCCCTGATGCTGACCACGGAGTGCCTGATCACCGAGATCAAGGAAGAGGAGAAGGCGCCGCCCATGCCGCACGGCGCCCCCGGGGGCGGGATGTACTGATCCTTTTCCCCGAAACCCGAAAAGAAAACGGCGCCCATCCGGGCGCCGTTTTCTTTTCGGGGGTCGGGGAAAAGGAGGCGATTTTGTGCAAGAAAAACGGCGCGAGATGAGTCCTTATCAATAGGGAGGCGGGAGCGACGAAGGATGGAATCCCGGAGTAATGGAGCACCGGAGGATTGGAGTATTGACCTGCCGGCCCCCGCCATTACTCCAGTTCTCCATTGTTCCAATACTCCATTTTCGGAGAGCCGATCCATGCCGACTAGTCTGCCGCGACGCGCTGGCCTCTGGTTTCTCAATCTCCTCTATCCCAAGGAGTGCGTCTTCTGTGGAGCCTCTCTCCTCTTCGACAACCCGGATTATCTCTGCCCCTCCTGCCTCGTCTCCCTCGCCCGGATCCGCCCGCCCTTCTGCGACCGCTGCGGCCGCCCGATCTTCGGCGCCGTCCGGCCGCCCGCCCTCTGCCGCCGCTGCCGGAGAGAGCCGCCGCTCTACGACCGGGCCCGTTCAACCTTCGTCTTCGCCGGGGCGGCCCACGCCTTCGTCCTCAAGTTCAAGTACGGCGCCTCCCCCCACCTCGCTCGTCCGGCCGTCCGCTGGATGAAGGAGGCCCTCGACGCCTCCCTTTCCTGGGGCGACTATGACCGGCTGGTCGCCGTCCCCCTCCACCACCGGAAAGCGCGGGAGCGGGGTTTCAACCAATCCCTCCTTCTCGCCGCCGGCCTGAGCCGCCTCTGCGGTATCCCGCTCGACCGGGGGCGGCTCCGAAGAGCGCGCTACACCGCGACCCAGACCCGCCTCGACCTCCCCGCTCGGGGGAGGAACATCCGGGGCGCTTTCCGAGTCTTCCCGCCCGGCCGTTTCCGGGGCTGCTCCCTCCTCCTCATCGACGACGTCCTCACCACCGGCTTTACGGCCGGCGAGTGCGCGCGGGTGCTCAAGGCGGACGGGGCGCGGCGGGTGGACGTCCTGACCCTGGCCCGGGCGGTCTGAAACTGCGAACAACCCCGGCTGGGCTCGGCTGATGATGTCCACGGATTATCACGAATGGGCCCGGCTGAGCGCGGCGTATGAACCGCGAATCTCGCTAATTCCCGCGAATGGGCCCGGCGGGCGTCGAATCCTTGCTGTCCATAAAGTCCATATCGTCCATACAGTCCATATCGTCCATACAGTCCATCCCGTCCTATCGTCCATTTAGTCCTAATCATCCCGGGGCCCGCCCGGCTACAATACCGGCCATGCCGTCCGGGCCGATTCGCTTGCAGAAGTTCCTCTCCCAGGCCGGGATCGCCTCCCGGCGGGAAGGGGAAAGGCTGATGCTGGCCGGAAGGGTCCTCGTCAACGGCCTCCCGGCGCGGGAACTCGGCGCCCGGGTGCGGCCGGGCGAGGACCGGGTGAGCGTGGACGGGAAGGAGATCTCCGTCCGGGGGAAGGTCTATCTTCTCCTCCACAAGCCTAAAGGCTATCTCTGCTCGCTCCAGGACAGATGCGGCCGCCGGCTCGTCACGGAGCTGGTGCGGGAAATTCCCGAGCGGCTCTACCCCGTCGGCCGCCTCGACTACGACTCCGAGGGGCTTCTCATCCTGACCAACGACGGGGCCCTCTGCCAGAAGCTCACCCATCCCCGCCATGAGATTCGCAAGACCTATCTCGCGGAAGCGGCCTCCCCTCCCGCGCCCGACGCCCTGCGCCGCCTGCGCGAGGGGGTGGAGATCGGCGAGGAGAGGCCCACCCTCCCGGCGCGCGTGCGGATGCTCTGCGCTAATGCCCCCCTGCTCGAGATCACGATCCGGGAGGGGCGCAACCGCCAGGTCCGCCGGATGCTCGCCGCGGTGGGCAATCGCGTGGTCCGTCTCCGGAGGGTGGCCTTGGGCCCCCTGAAACTCGGCCGGCTCGCGCCGGGTGAGTACCGGAAGCTGAGCGAGAGTGAAGTCCAGGCGCTCTTCGCGGCCGCGGAAAAGCGATGCGATTATCGTAGCCGCCCTCCCTGTGGGCCCGCGGGCCGGGTCGCGCGGACCTGAAGGTTCGCGCCTACGGGGCCATAAGCGTCGGCCCCGGTTCGACGCCATTTTTCCTCCTCGCCAAGAGGGTGGGCATTTCACTAAAATGACTTCTGCCTAGCCGATTAAACGTCTGCCCCCAAACGGCGAGGAGGAAAAATGGACTTCAGCAAGTTCACTCTCAAGGCCCAGGAGGCCCTCCAGGCGGCCCAGTCCCTCGCTGGGGAATCCGGCAACCCCGAGATCGCTCCCGCCCATCTCCTCCTCGCCCTCCTCGATCAGGAGGAGGGACTCGCGCTCCCCGTTCTGCGCAAGCTCGGCGTCTCCCCCGAGGATCTGAAGCAGGCCACCCGCGCCGAGATCGACCGCCTTCCCCGCGTCCAGGGGGGAGGGGGGGCGCCCTACCTTTCCTCCGCCCTGAACCGCCTCTTCAACGAGGCTTGGAAGGCCGCCGCCGCGCTCAAGGACGAGTTCCTCTCCGTCGAGCACCTCCTGATCGCGCTCTCCGAGTCCGAAACCGACGCCGGCCGCCTCCTCCGGGAGAGGGGGGTGGCCCGCGACGCCATCCTCCAGGCCCTCCTCGGAATCCGGGGCAGCCAGCGGGTGACCGACCAGAACCCGGAGGCGAAGTATCAGGCGCTCTCCCGTTTCGCCCGCGACCTGACCGAACTCGCCCGGCGGGGAAGGCTCGACCCGGTGATCGGCCGGGACGAGGAGATCCGCCGGGTGATCCAGGTCCTCTCCCGGCGGACCAAGAACAACCCCGTCCTGATCGGGGAGCCGGGCGTGGGCAAGACCGCGATCGCCGAGGGGCTCTCGCAGCGGATCGTCTCCGGCGACGTCCCGGAG
>CAZOYW010000091.1:0-3725 GCA_964584165.1 uncultured bacterium | reverse complement strand
TGGGGCGGTACTCGGTCTCCTCGACCAGGCGGGTGCCCCGCCCGCCGCAGAGGATCACGACCTTGATCCGATCCTTCTCTTCCATTGTCTGATCTCCCTTCCCAGTCGGAACTTGAGGATATTGAAGATGAACTCCAGGACGGTGCGCGGGCGGACGTTCGACCGCCCCCCCTTCCGCCGCCGGAAGACGATGGTGACCTCCTTGATCGCGAACCCCAGAATCCCCGCCTTGAGCATGATCTCGGCGTCCAGGAACCAGTCCCGGGAGCGGAGGTCGAGCGGCGCGAGCCACCGCCGCCGGAAGACCCGGGGGGTGGCGTTGATGTCATAGAAGGGGAGGTCAAAGAGCAGGCAGAAGGTCATCACGTAGACATCGGAGATGACGCCGCGGATGAAGCCGTCCTGCCGGTAGGCCCGGCGGACCTTGACCAGGTCGTAGCTGCGCTTCGTCTCCCGGTAGAGGCGGACGACGTCGGCCGGGTCGACCTGGCCGTCCCCGGCCATGAAGCCGACCCACTCCCCCTCGGCCGAGAGCATCCCCTGGATCGCCCCCCAGCCGTAGCCGAGGTTCTTTTCCACCGTCACCGCCTTGAGCCGCGGGTCGTGGCCGGAAAGCTCCCGGATCAGCGAGGGCGTGCGGTCGGACGAGCCGTTGTTGACCAGGAGAAGCTCGTAGTCGGCCTTCTCCGCGTCCAAGGCCTCCTTCAGGCCGGTGACGACGCCCAGGACGTTCTCCTCCTCGTTGTAGAAGAGAAGGGCAAGGGATAGGTGAACGCGCTGTTTGGATCCGGTCTCCATCTGTCTGCCTGAAGGCTTACCATACTACATACGGGGGGCGAAGAAAAGCCCTTCCCCGCCCGGCGGGCGGGGTTAGCGCGGCCGGCTGAGCGCCGTGTCTTCGTCCTGGTAGGCCGGGACGCAGCAACAGAGGAAGACCAGGTCCTCCTTTCCCGTGTTCCGGATCTGGTGGCGGGAGCCGGGGGGGATGGCGATCCCGTCGCCCGGCGCCACCTCCCGCTCCTCCCCGCCCAGCCGCATCTTCCCCCGCCCCTGGAGGAGGTAGTAGATCTCCTCGGTCCCGGGATGGACGTGCTCTTCGGTCGCCTCTCCCGGCCGGACCGTGGCCTCGGCCAGGGACTGGCGGGCGATCGATGAGTTGCGGGGGGAGAGGATCTCCCGGATGATCGAGGTGTCCTTGGTGACGAAGGCCTGGACCCGATCTCGATTGACGATATCCATGTTCTCTCCTTTCCTTCCTGCTTCGCCCGGCCGCGATTATCCCCGGCGGACGGCGGGGAACCAACTCTTTTCCGTTCCTGCTGCCGGCGGCCAATCCCCGGCGCGCTCTGTAGGCCGCTTCTGTGAACCAGCGCCAGGCCCCGTCACGCGATGTAGGCCGCTTCTGTGAAGCGGCGTCAGGCCCCGTCGGGCGATGTAGGCCGCTTCTGTGAAGCGGCGGCCAGGCCCCGGCGGGCGATGTAGGCCGCTTCTGTGAAGCGGCGGCCAGGCCCATCACGCCCGGACACAGTCCGGGCCTACAGCGGCGTCAGGCCCGTCACGCCCCGACTTTGTCGGGGCCTGCAGCGGCGGCCAGGCCCCGTTTCCCTGGCACGGGAACATCCGATGTGGTTAAATATGCCTCAGCCGTCCCAACCCCACCACAGGAGAGGGTCACCCATGACCATCGCGCGCGCGGCCATCCTCTTCACCATCCTGTCGGCTGTCGTCATCGCCCTAGGCCTCCTGCCCTCTTCGTCCCCCGTCCGGGCGGAGGCGGGACAGGGGGAGGCGGGCTTCGCCCCCCCCGAGGTCGCTCCCACCGTTCCCGGCAACCCAGACGAGTCGGCACTTCTGAAGCGCGAGCGCCTGGACACGCCGATCTCCGAGCGCCTCTTAAGCCTCTTCGGCATCGTCGTCCTGGTCGGAATCAGCTGGGCGATCTCGGCCAACCGCCGGGCGATCAAGTGGCGGCCGGTGATCTGGGGGATCGTCCTCCAGATCGTCTTCGGGCTGATCGTCCTCTCGGAGACCGCGGGCGCCTTCTTCTTCACCGTGGTCGACCGGGGGGTGGGCCGCCTCCTCTCCTTCAGCGAGGAGGGCGCGGCCTTCGTCTTCGGCAAGCTCGCCTACGGGCCGGTCGACGCCCGCGGACTGGGACAGGGGATGTTCTTCTTCTTCTCGGTCCTCCCCACCATCGTCTTCTTCTCCTCCCTGATGACGCTCCTCTACCACCTGGGGGTGATGGAAAAGATCGTCATGGTCATCGCCCGCGTCATGCAGAAGACGATGAAGACCTCTGGCTCCGAGACCCTCTCCGCCGCCGCCAACATCTTCGTCGGCCAGACCGAGGCCCCCCTGGTGGTCAAGCCCTTCATCAAGCACATGACGGTGAGCGAGCTTCACTGCGTGATGGTGGGGGGGTTCGCCACCGTGGCCGGGGGGGTGATGGCCGCCTACGTGGTCTTCCTCCGGGACTTCATCCCCAACATCGCCGGCCACCTGGTCACCGCTTCGATCATGTCCGCCCCCGCCGCGATCGCCATCTCCAAGATCGTCTACCCGGAGACCGAGGAGTCGATGACCGCGGGGTCGCTCAAGATGGCGGTGGAGAAGCCGGACGCCAACCTGATCGAGGCGGCGGCCCGCGGCGCCAGCGAGGGGATGGCCCTCCTCCTCAACGTCGCCGCCATGCTGATCGCCTTCGTGGGGCTGGTGGCGATGGTGAACTACACGCTCGAGAAGGTGAGCGAGCTGGCGAGCGCCGCGGCCGGGAAGAGCCCCTTCGTGGTCCACGTCGGAGACGGAGGCCTCGAACGCATCCGCGCGGGCGACACCCTGCGGATCGCGCTCACGACCAAGAACCTCGACTACGCGATCACCGCGGTCGACGCCAAGGAGCAGACCCTCCGGATCGACCGCCGCCTCCTCGAGACCTACGCCGGCCAATCCTACCAGGTCCGCCGGGGGGAGGAGACGGTCCTGGAGGGGAAGGCCCTCTCGGGGTCGCGCGGACTCTTCTACGTCAACCTCTCCATCATCCTGGGCTGGATCTTCGCCCCCATCTCCTGGGCGATGGGGGTGCCCTGGTCCGAGGCGCGGATCGTGGGCAAGCTCCTGGGGGAGAAGCTCGTCCTCACCGAGTTCATCGCCTATCTGAACCTGGCCGACATCCTCAAGAACGGCTACGAGACCGCTTCGGGGGTCGTCCAGCACCTTTCGGCGCGCTCGGCGGTGATCGCCTCCTACGCCCTCTGCGGATTCGCCAACTTCGCCTCGATCGGGATCCAGATCGGGGGGATCGGGGGGATCGCGCCCAACCGGCGGGCGGAGCTGGCGCGGATCGGCTTAAGGGCGATGTTCGCGGGCGCGATCGCCGCCTGCCTGACCGGGAACATCGTGGGGATCTTTATCTGATCCGCCGCCGCGGCCGGTTCCTCCGCGGGGCGGAAGAATCCGGCCCTACTCCTCGGAGACCCCGAAGTCGCGGCGGGCGTGGCCGCAGATCCCCCGGTGGGAATCCTTGATGAAGGCGACCATCCCGGCCACCTCGGGGCCGAGGTCTTCCTTCTCGATCGCGGCCAGGGCCTGGGTGACGTTGAGCCCCGAGTGGTAGAGAAGCTTGTAGGCCCGCTTGACCTGCTCCCTCTGCTGGGACGAGAAGCCGGCCCGCCGGAGCCCCACCACGTTGATCGCGCGGATCGTGGAGTTCCCCTCCAGGAGGAGGT
>CAZOYW010000090.1:0-3774 GCA_964584165.1 uncultured bacterium | reverse complement strand
AACAGTTCCAGCATGAGCAGGATGAAATAGATCAGCATCCCCACACCGAAGAAGATGAACAGGTACCCAACACTCGTGTCCTGCGACGCAACTTCGATTGTGGAATACTCATAGCTCACTGTTTCGTTCAATGTCGTCTGGTTGGCTGCAACGGTGTGAACCTCTCCGACATTGCCGGCCACCATGGACACACCGAGCAGAAACAGCAGCACCATGGCGATGCCTGCCGCGAACACATGCCCGAGGATCCGGTTGTTGTTGTCGATGAACGAATACACCGCGAGTACCGCAGCGACGCCAACCAACCCCCAGAACATCAGTGTCGTGATCACCGGCGATCACCAACCACGACGGCGACCGCGTGCGAGTTGTTTGCGGATGGTGAAATCAAAGTCATCCCTACCGGTGGTGGATTCCTGCCGGTGTATCCGGCGTGATACTCTTGTGCGCCCGCCGTTGTTCTTCACAACGTCAACGATACTCTCACCATACTTCTCCTGAAAAGTCGCGTCGAACTTCCTGATCATTTCGTGCGGTGTCCGTGCAGCGATTGTGATGCCCGGCACTGTCACGCGGTTCCTGTACCAAAATGTTTTGTTTGCCATATCTTCACCGCTCCTTCAACAGACGGTAGACTACCACCACGATCGAGAGCACCACGAACACTCCGGCCAGCAGCGTGAACTGTGGCGGTACGAATATCAGCAGCACGCACCCGATGATCATACCGGCAATTGCAGCCGGCACCATGTCCTGGTGCATGAGGAACATCCCGAGGAACGGCATGGCAATGATGATGATAAGCGCAAGGTCGCCCATGGTCAGTGTCCATACCGAGAGCTCGCCCTGCAGGAACTTGGTCCAGTTAATGGTGGCGTTCTCTTCGGTGTCTATTGTGCGGTTCCCTCCGAACGAGTCGATGATTTTATCATACGCTTCGGTCGGCAGCGTGGTGATCGTCGCGGTGGACATCGGGCGGGTCCAGTTGCCAGCCGACACCGCACACACGCAAAACGAGAGAAGGTATATCGCAACGACAACCACCACAGCGAAAATGTTTCTATTCATTTTACCACCCGGTGCCCGCACTTCTTGTTCTGGCACATCAGCACGTTCCGCTGGCGTTTCCGTTTGGTGACAGGGTTGGTGAACGTGACCTTTCCGGTCAGTTCCATTCTTCCCCCGCATATCGGACATCGTTTCATATACACGATCACTCCATCCCCTTTTCCTGGTGCCCGCTGAACAACTGGAACGCACTGTTCAACGTGACGTACCAGATCGGACCCTGGAAGATCATTCCTATCGGTGCAGAGATAAGGAGTGGAACACCGAACGCCCCGAGCAGTCCACAGAACCACGGGAGAATTGACAGGATTGCCAGCGCCCCGGAGAGCAGTGCACGCAGGAACATCTGCACCATGAAGAACGTGAACAGCGGATTCAGTCCTGTGGTGGTCGCCTCTTCGGTGATGTCCTTGATCTCTGCCTCGCTCGGTCCCTCGATGTTGCTGCCGGGAACCGTGGCGTCGAATATCACCAAGTCGTTCACGGCACTGGTGCCGAACCCAAAGATGAACAGGAATAAAAGGATTGACCATAGCCGCATCAGGTCCACCTCTCTTTGTGGCTTCCTATCGCTATGAGATACGCAATCGCCAACACCGACGCGAGCACCAGCCCTGCGAATGCCGGCACCGCGACGGCACCAAGCCACCCCAGGGCGAAGCAGATCCACCCGACGAACGACATGATCAGCGGTGCCATGGGTGCAGAGATTGCAGAGAATAACGCACCGGCGAACAGGACACACCCAGCAGCTATAAGTGCCAGTTCCATTCCTGACAGCCCGAGCGGGTTGACAATCTCTTCAGGGAATGTGACGGTGAACGTGCGTTCGAAGTCCCACACCGAGTGAGTGGGATCAACCTGGAGGATATATCCTTCACCCGGATAGTCTTGCACAAGGAACGTGCAGTTGCACCCGTCCTCGCACCCAGATGAAAGTGCACAAGTATCGAGTGTGACCGGCGCCCCACCAACGGTGGCGTTGGTCTGGTTCAGGTACACCGTGCCTCCGGTGGTAAACCCTGTGCTGTCGAGATAGGTCAGGTTGATCCACGCATGGGTGGCGTTCACTTCCGCTGTGCCGACGGTGATGTTAATCGCAGAGTTAATATCCACGCCACCATCGAACCATGATTCGTTCCCGTAGTCCTCTGCAAGAATGAGATAGTAATCGTCCTTCGGATAGATTTCAACCGTCTTGTCAATCTCTCCGGTCTTGGTGAAGTTGCAGACGTATTTTACCGGTTCCAACATCAAGAAGTTAATATCGCCTTTGTAATCGGTCTGCCCTTCCATGTGAGCGGTGGCAATCGGTGTCTCGTTCGCGTCGATGCCGAACAGTGAATACAACCATGCGAATGATCCCGCTGTGGTTTCGTATCCCTGGCATTCAACATCGCATTCAGTTATCTTCTTCCCCCAAATGTTCTGCACGGTGAACCGCACGGTCTTTGGTGCGTATGCGATACCACTGCCGCCTTCGGTCTTTTCCTGCAGGTAACAGCTCACGGTCTTGCCCTCATCCATCACTGCCGATGTAGCGCCGGGATAATACCCTTCAGCGGATGCCGCAATCTCATAATACCCATACGCAAGCCCGGAGAACACCGCCGTGCCGTTCGTTGTCTCGCAGGATTCTCCAGTGGAAAGCGTGACGGTGCAGGCAGTCCCGGTGATCAGCCCTTCGGATGTAAGTTCCCGGCATTCTACATTTAGGTCGGTGCTTGACTCAAGCGTGCAGTCCTCGCGGTTGAAACACCCTTCTTCAAGACTGCATGATGTTGAGTAGGTCGAATACCCGCTCTTTGAGCAGGAGAGCGAATAGGTTCCACCACATCCAATGTTGTTGCACTGATACCACCCCCCCGCACCTGTGGTGCACGACGTTGACCATGTGCTGTTCGATACCGTGACGTTGCACCCCTCACCGAGCGTCCAGTATGGCCCTTCGTAACAGATACCACCCAACGCGGTGCCGTCGGTGGTGCTGTTGTAGTATGCAGTGGTGGCATTGCTGCTGCTGCCGGGATCCGGCCCACCTGACGGCACCAGCGGGATGTCCACACCATAGGTGCCTGCCTCGTACGGGGTGAACGCCATGAGGTACCCAATGTATCCTGTCTTGCTGGCGTTCATACCTATCGACCAATCCGTAACCAGATCGCTGACTTCGTATGCACCGGTGGTTCCGTCCGAAGTGGTTGAATGATCAACACCCATTTGGGTGGCAACCACCGTGCAGCTTACTAATGTTAAGTTGGTGGTCGCGTCGTAAGTGGTGCCCTCAACGATAACCTCGCCGCTTCCCGGCAATAGAATATCGGCATCGTCGTAACAGAGCAGCATTTCCTCACCGCTGCTGATGTCGGTTGCTGTCAGGACACAATAGAACGTTCCGCTGGTGCCAAAGTTCGCGGTGTTTACGTCGATGGTCTTTGTGGCGTTCACCGGGCGTGCTGCGACGGCCCACGATTCGATCTCGTTTAAGGATTCGTCCCACACCTCAACACAATAGGAATAATCATCAGAATCCCAATTTCCTTCGCTGACACTGAATGTGATCGTGGCGGTATCGCCATCGGAGTAGTCGGTGTCATCCCACTGAATCGAGGTGCCGCTGGTGGCAATGGCGCGATACCAGAACGTATCGCTCGCCGTGCTGCCGTCGATCTGCACACGGTATTGCCCATACGGTGCGCCGGAATT
>CAZOYW010000089.1:0-3811 GCA_964584165.1 uncultured bacterium | reverse complement strand
TCGCCCGGGGCGAGGGGGTCGCGGTCGGCGGCGGCGGGGTCAGCGTCGCCGGCGGGGTGGGGGGTGGCGTCGGGGTCGGCGTCGGCGAGACCGAGGCAGGCGGCTCCACGGAGGGGGTGGGGCTGGGAGGGGGCACGCTGGGGGCGGGCGTCGCGCTGGGCGCCGTGGTCGGGGAGGGGAGGAGGACAGCCAGGGCCTCCCGCCAGTTCTGGCCGAGCTCCGCGTAGCCGTCTCCGTTGGGATGGACGGCGTCGTACATCAGGCCGGCCTTCGCCATCCCGGTCGCGGAGTCGTAGAGGTCGTCCCAGTTGGCGGTGAACCAGAGATCGTACCCGGAGAGGTTAGCGGCGAGGCTGGCGTTGAAATAACCCACCGCGAGGGAGCCGAGGGCGCCTTCCAGGCGGTTGGGGATAAAGGCCGAGACGATGACCTTCGGCCGGGAGCCGTCGGGGTTGAGGTGTCCGCGGGCCAGATCGACGCAGGACTGCACCTCCCAGGTCGTCTCCGCGACGATCTGAACGATGGTGGACTCCTCGGCCCAGGCGAGGTCGTTCCCGCCGATCATCAGGAGGACGTAGGCGGGGTTTTCGGCGAGGGCGTCGGGCTCCAGGAGATCGCCGACCAGATCCTCGGCTTGGTACCCATTGACGCCGCGGTTGAGGACGGCGAAGGCCCCTTCTCCATAGGCGCCGTCGAGGAGGGACTGCAGGCGGGCGGGGTAGGCGAGCTCGGGGTGCCCGCTGTCGGCGTAGGGGTAGCCGTGAGTGACGCTATCCCCCAGGCAGGTCACGGAGACCTGTCCCCCGGCGCCCCCGGGCGCGAGCAGGAATCCGGCCGCCGCCGCCAGCGCCCCCGCCCTCCCCATGGCTTTCACGATCGGCATCGCTTCATCCCCCCCGCCGGGGGGAAAGCCTCCCTAAAATCTACCATATCGGTCGGGATTTGCCGGGCTAGAAGCGCATGGCCTTCTGGTAGGCCACATAGACGTGGCGGTAGGTGATGAGCCCCACCATCCGGCGGGGGCGGTCCCGGCTCGCCACCGGGGCGAGGACCTGGCTGGCGCGGTTCAGCCTCCGGAAGGCCTCGTCGCAGGTCTCGTCCGGGAAGACGATAACGGGAGAGCGGTTCATGACGTCCCTCACCTTCAGCCCCGCCGCCTCCCCCCGCCGGCGCAGGGCGGCGTGGAGCTCGTTGTAGGTCACGATCCCCGCCAGGTCCCCCGCCGCGTCCACGACGGGCAGGCTGGTGTGGAGCTTCGTCCCCACCAGGTCCAGGAGCGTGTCCACGCCCATCTCCTCCGCGACGCTCTGGGGATCGCGGATCATGACCTCGCCGACCAGCATCGCCTTCAGCGGGTCGGGCTTCCGCTTCTGGCGGATGATCCCCTGCCGGCGAAGCTTGATCGTATAGATGCTGTCGGGGCTGATCAGGCTCGCGACCAGCACGCTCACGACGGAGCAGGTCATGACCGGGAGGAGGATCGGGTAGCGGTAGCCCGTCATCTCGAAGAGGATCAGGATCGCCGTGATCGGGGCGTGGGCGGCGCCGGCGAAGAAGGCGCCCATGCCGACAACCGCGTAGAGACCGGAGGGGGCGGTGGAGTGGGGGAAGACCCGGTGGATCGCGCCGCCGAAGGCGCCTCCCAGCATCGCCCCCATGAAGAGGGAAGGGGCGAAAACGCCGCCGGAGCCGCCGGAGCCGAGCGTGAAACAGGTGGCGAGGAACTTGGCGGCGAAGAAGAGAAGGAGGAGGCCGAGCGGGAGTTCCCCCTGGAGGGCGACGTCGATCGTCCCGTAGCCGACCCCGAGGATCCGCTTCCCGGGCACTCCCAGGCCGGCGGTGAGGAATAGGGCGAGCAGCCCCGTTCCCAGGCCGCCGAGGGCGGGCTTGAGGTACTCGGGGAGGGGGATCCTTTTTTCGAACCAGTCCTCGCTCCGGCTCAGGAGGAGCGCGAACCACCGCGCGCCGAAGGCGAGGATGGCGCCGAGGAGAGCGAAGGCGAAGAGCTCCAGGGGGGAGGCGAGCTCGAAGTAGCGGATGGCGAAGATCGGCCGGTTCCCGGCCAGGTACTGGGAGACCGCCGAGGAGGTGACGGCGGCCAGGACCACGTAGATGAACGAGAACTTGTCGAACTCCCCCAGGATCACCTCCATGGAAAACATCACCCCCGCGATCGGGGCGTTGAAGATGGCGGCGATCCCCCCCGCCGCGCCGCAGGCCAGGTAGTTGGTTATCCGCCGCGGGGGCATCCCGAGCCACTGGCCGAGGCTCGAGCCGAAGGAGGCGCCGATCTGGACGATCGGCCCCTCGGAGCCGGCCGATCCCCCCGTCCCGATGGTGAGGGCCGAGGCGATCGACTTGACCACGGCCACGATCGGGCGGATGCGCCCGCCCCGGGTCAGCACGGCCTTCATCACCTGGGGGACGCCGTGGCCTTTCGCTTCCCGCGCCCAGCGGTAGACGATCGGGCCCGCCAGGAGCCCGCCCAGGGCGGGCAGGACCAGGATGTCCCAGCGGCCGAGGAAGGCGAAGACGCCATGGCTTCCGAGGTCCGCTCCGCCGAAGCAGAGGCGGGTGCATTCCTCGATCAGCCAGCGGAAGGCGTAGGCGCCCAGCGCCGCCGCCAGGCCGACGAGGAGGGCGCCGACGACGTTGACCTGGACCGGGGTGATGAGGGAGGAGGAGAAGACCTTGACGATATAGCGGGGGAAGAGGCCGAAGCGGGCGGAAACGCCGGGGGTGTTCGTGGGTTTTGGGCGGGACATGGGCGTTCTCTATCCCGCCTTATTCATGAAGATCAGGAAGATCTTCATGAATATAGGCAAGGGCGCGGAGGAGCTGGGGCAGGTAGGTCACCACTATATCCGGACGGATCCCCGCGCACAAGGCGTCCCCCTTCCGCAGGCGGAGCGAGGAACGGTCGCCGGCGAAGAGCGCGGTCCGCGCCCCGAGACGGGCGGCGGGGAGGAGATCGTTCCGGAAGTCGTTCCCGATGCAGAGGGTTTCCGGGGGCGGGATGCCGAAGCGCCGGCGGAGGGCGCGGAGGAGCTTCCCGAGCGGGCGAGGAGAGGGCTTGGCCTCGCCGAGGGCGTAGGAGTAGACGGCGAGGCGCGGATCGAAGGCGTCCGGGAGAAGGCCGTTTCGGACGAGCCAGCGGAGGAGAAGGGGCGTGTAGAATTGGGCGTTGGAGACGATCCCGATCCGGATCCCGAACCGGCGCAGTCCCCGGAGGGTTTCCGCCGCCCCCGGCATCGGCCAGACGGGGTTGAGGCGGAACTCGGCCTCCACCGCCATGGCCGCGATCATCCGGGGGGAGGGACGGGCCGGGATGAGATCCTCCCGCGCCAGCCGTTCGGCCGCCTCCGCCCAGATCCCCCCGACCTCCACCTCGGGGTGCTCGATCCCCGCTCGCCTTTTCCGGCGCAGCTCCTTCTCGATCAAAGCCGGGAAAAGCTCGGCCGCGCGCCTCCCCGCGCCGCTCCCCGAGGGTCTCCAGCCGGCCGCCCGGAGGGCGGCGGCGAAGCGGCGCGCCTGGCGGGCCGGATCTTGGCGGGAGACGGGATCGTGGCGGCAGGCGAGGAGAGTGCCGTAGAGGTCGAAGAGAACCGCCCGTACACCGGGCAGGGCGCGCAGGCGGGGAGAAAGCCCGGATGGCTTGGGGCGGAAAGGACGGATCAGGGGACCGATCCGCTCCAGCAGGTCTCCGTCCCGTCCGTATTTTCCCCGCGGCGATCGCATCGGTCGATTGCTATTTAGATAAGCCGGGCTGCTATAAGGCCGTTCCGTAAAGAGCAAAACCGGCAAGCGAACA
>CAZOYW010000088.1:0-4330 GCA_964584165.1 uncultured bacterium | reverse complement strand
CATGTGCGGCGATTACTGCGCCCTGAAAATCGTCAACCGGCATTTCAGCTTCTGAACTGAAAAGACAAAAGGTGTTTCCATAACCAAACCATCACAATAATCTCTTTCACTTTTCCGCACGCAGCCGGGCGTGTTGTAGGACCTGGATCCTTGATTGCGACTGACACAACGTCACCTTTTAACAGACTTTAGAACGCAGTTGTACACAAATTCCCTCACACAACCAGATAGACAGCGAATCATGAAACATATTCCATTAATCACCTCTCTTCCGAAGACTATCAGTCGCCCGGGCCCGAACGGAACGGATAATGGCAAATTGTATAGCCTGGATTGTATAAAATCATGGCTGAGGGCGGGATTTGCTCCAATTTCCGTCAATTCCCGAACGGAAATGGAAAATAATGATTTAAATCCCGAATGGGTGCGCTACATCACAGTCAAACGAGATGCTCGCCGCGCTACAGGCAAGCCGTTGGTTTTTCTCAAGGATATACTTCAAGTTGCCGGAGAGGTTACCTGCGGACCGATCGCTCTCACCAATGCAGACATTCTTTTGGACAATCCCCAAGAGATACAAGCCCTCATCCGTAGTATAAAGCCGGGCCGGTGTTTTGTGGGAAAACGCCTTGATATTGACTCTTTAACCACAAGAAACGGAATCGAACATCTCTACGGGTATGATTTTTTTGCGTTTCATTCGAGAGATATCCAGCACTATTCAGAATCTGAATTTATCTTTGGGATACCCTGGTGGGATCACTTTTTTCCAATATTCATGGCTGTTCACGGGATCAAAATACTCCCAATTTCCACACCGTTCGTTTTTCATCTCACTCATCACGAACGCTGGGACGAGGGTCTCAGGGTGAAATATGGCATTAAGTTTTTGGATATCATGAGACAAGAACTAAAAGCAGCAGACTTCAAAGCAAATGCGGTTAACCAGTATGCCAGGGAATTTTACGCCGTCTCGACAGATCTCAGCATCACGTCACGAATGAAATATACACTAAGGTGCGCGAGAAATGGCAGGGAAAATCATATTTCAACCCTCCTCCATCGGCTTTCGGCTGCAAACGTAAAAATGATAGATGAGGAGATGGTAAAAAACACAGACATTTTACAAATCGATAACGCAGGATAACGTAACTCTTGATTCGGCCCTCCGGGAGATCATCCTCCTATACTATCTCGGATACCTTGCCCCCAAAAAAAAGAGAAATGACCGGCACTGACATGTTCTTCATGAAAAAATCTTATTCCGCGTTTTCACCAATCCCCGATACGTTCCAGAGTCGTTCCTTCATTTATTACAAACACCGCCGGGGGTATTGCGAGTCACGATGTTGATTTCATCCTGGAAATTATAGGTTTCTGACAAAAATTTGGCAAATTTTGCTTCCTCCATAAAGTGATAGTTCTCTATCAATCTGTATTGTGGTCTTAATCTATCATGTCCAGGGGTGATGAGAGAGAAACAATCATTCAAATAATCGCACCTCCATGTTATCTTTTCCTGGACAAGGCAGTGCAATCCCGATTCGTTGCAGTATTGTAAAAATAAGGAAGAATCCATCGTTTCGTCACGACTGTGAGGATCCTCGCGCATCAATTTTCCAGTGTTCTTGTCCACATATTCCGCTAAGTTCGAGTGATGAATGAATCCGTAACCTCCCGGTTTCATAATTCGAGGCAGTTGTTTGATATAGGCCTCCATGACGGTATTATCCGCATGAACCAATGAGTCCCAACTGAAAACGAAATCTATCGAACGATCGGGTATCATATCCAAAGATGTTCCGTCATTGGTATGATAAGAGATGCTGCCGCTCTCCCGAAATCTCTCCTGACATGCATGGATACATCTCTCCGATATATCCACGACCGTTAATCTGTCACAAAAATCCTTAAGAAACTGAGTGCATCTTCCAAAACCGGGAGCGATCTCCAATATCTGTGTTGAAGGTAACAATGACTGAATTCTCGGGAATATTGTGATACTCCATAAATAACGTGTCCCCCCCCATGGTTCCGACCATTCGTCCCCTCTGTTTGACCAGTCGTATTTCCTTCCAAATATATCGTAACAGTCCCTGACCTTCATCGCACGCCCCCGAAAAAATTATACCTAATCCTGAAAGCTCAATGTGAGTTCACGGTATTTTAATTTTTTAGAGGATACTTCAATATACAGGATGTACCAATTTTTCGATGTTATTTCGTTTTCCCGGTTGATTGCACGCCAAGATAAGGAGAACTTCCAACCTCATCCTTTACGATCGATTGCTGCATAGGTATCTCCGGATTTTCACCAAAGCCGAATCTATTAAATTATTAAATAGACACTTTTAAAAACGTGATAAAAATACTGCCAATACTCAGGAATCCTCCCCCGATAAATATTGTCCAGATACATACCGAGGATATTGGAGGGGGGGCCTCCAATGCAGCTTACAGGTTATACTCCGGACTTAAGTCACTGAATCCAAGTATCTATATCCTTGTAAAATATAAAAATTCTAATAATCCCGACGTTATTCCCATTATATCCAATAACAAAGAATTAGACCTTGAAATTGAACAACTTTCAGCATTCATTCATCAAAAATACATCCATAACAATCGATCCGAGCTGAGTAATACCTTTTTCAGTTATCCGATCACCGGATATAATTTTGAATATTCTGAAATTATTAAAAATGCACATATTGTGAATTTACATTGGATCAATTGTTTTTGTTCGTTATCTGGTTTACATAAGATTATCGACCTGGGAAAACCGATTGTATGGACACTTCATGACCAGTGGTTATTCACCGGGGGGTGCCACTACACGAGTGGCTGCAACGGATATCTTGACAAATGTACCCACTGTCCTCAATTGGTGAATGACGAAACACAATTGCCTCGGCATTTTTTTAAAAAGAAACGGGAGTTACTGAAAAAGATGAACCCGGTGATCGTAACGCCAAGCCGTTGGCTCGCAGACACTCTGAAACAGGATACATTTTTCCAGAACATAAGAGTTGAAGTAATTCCGAATTCAATCGATACATCCGTTTACATCAATATCCCCAAAAAGACAGCAAGAGAGCTTCTTAAACTCCCTCAGGATGGATTTTACTTGCTGTTCTGCATAAATAACGCATCGGAAAAGAGGAAAGGAATGAACACTCTCACATCCTCCTTACGATACTGCATGGAGGATCCGACCTTTTTTCAAAAAGTGACAGCCGGGGAGATTACATTACTGTGTTTTGGAGACCCGGGAGGATGGACCAACACGACGGAAATTCCACTTATATCAATGGGAAAGATCACGTGTGAGAGTGACTTAAGCACAGTGTATTCAGCTGCCGATCTGTTTTTGGTTCCTTCGACTGAGGATAACTTACCGAATATCGTCCTCGAAGCGATGAGTTGTGGTACACCTACAATAGCGTTTAATATTGGCGGAATTCCCGATATGATCTGTAACGGAGTGAATGGATGCATTGTTGAAAGAACAACAGCACGTGCCTATGCAAACACGATTCTTGAATTGTGCAACAATCCTGATTTCTGTGAGAAAATGTCTGAACATTGTCGGATGATTGCAATTAAGAATTTTTCTCTCGAAGTCCAGGCAAAGCGATATCTAGATTTGTTCATGGATCTGATACATGCAACGGGAACGATAAATTGTGAACTGCCGGGCTCAACAATTCATAGGGGATACGAGCTCCTGCCTGATGCAAATGATATCTACGCAGACGAAACAATTATAAAAATCCTTGAAGATCCTCCACACAAGGATCGTAGTCTCCATGAAATCGCACATCACAAAACAATAAAGGAAACACATTCCCGATACCAGCTGGTCAACAGGCTTGCACGATTGCTCAATAGCATCCGCCCGGGTAATGCTCTCATGAAACGAATTCACAAGATCACAAAGTGATTGATGCACCGGAAACGAGAGTGTGAACGCCTGTCGCCTGCATGATGTCCTGGAATATAAGAATGCTATCGGGTTCGTTTCATGGATGTGCCCCAAATATCAGATATGCTCGATCCGGTTCCACCGCTCGAAGATGTCATCTTCAGTGATTCCGTCCTTGAGACGTGAACACTGCAATGCCAACGAGCGACACCTCCTGAATCGACCAGATGAGGGAGATCTCCTCTCTTCCACCCGGTATGCATTAAAATTAAAAAAGGTGATTGTGTAAGATCCACCACTAACCTTTCGTTAGGAAAGGAATAATGGATCCTATGGATTTTCGGTAGATTGGGAGGCTTGTATCCGATGATCAGATTGCCCTCGAATATCTCTGGAAGAAGCGAG
>CAZOYW010000087.1:0-4493 GCA_964584165.1 uncultured bacterium | reverse complement strand
ACGAATTGATGCGAATTAACACGAATGAACCCGGTCTAGCCCGGCGGGCGATCACCCCCGATGGATCGGGGCAGGAAGGATCGCCCCTACGGCATTTCAAACCGCGAATCGCGCGCTTGCGCGCCGTAGCGCTGCCGACTCCGCCAGCCGCCTCCGCCATAGCAGCGAAGCTGCGGCGGCCGGAAAGTAGCCTTGGGCTACGACGGCCGGATCAGCGCGCAGGCGTGAATCATCACGAATTGGGGCGGGCGCGGCGCGAACTGCTCAGAGCGCCTGGGCGGCGGCGAAGGCGGAGGACCAGGCCCACTGGAGGTTGAAGCCGCCGAGCTCCCCGGTGACGTCGAGCGCCTCGCCGATGAAGAAGAGGCCGGGGACATGCCGGCACTCCATCGTTTTCGAGGAGAGCTCGTCCGTATCCACGCCTCCCACGGTCACCTCCGCCGTCGCGTAGCCCTCGGTCCCGGCCGGGACGATCGGCCAGGCGCGGAGGAGGGCGAAGATAGCGCGCGTTTCCTTCGCGGAGAAGGGACCGCCCTTCCCGAGCGGTCGCAAGCGCTTCAGCCAGGCATCGGCCAGTCGGCGGGGGAGGCGCCGGCGGAGGACGCGGCGGAGCCCCTCCTCGCTCATACCCGCGGGCGGGGGAGAGGCCTCCCGGCCGTCTCCGGGGAGGAGGTCGATGATAATCGGCTCGCCCGGCTTCCAGAAGGAGGAGGCCTGGAGAACGGCGGGGCCGCTCAAACCCCGGTGGGTGAAGAGGAGGGCGTCGCGGAAGGTCCTTCCCCCGGCGGCGGCCGCGGCCTCGATCGAGATCCCGGCGAGGGGGCCGAAGAGCTCCCGGTCTTCCCGGCTCCAGACGAGCGGGACGAGGCCGGGGCGGGTGGGGACGACGGAAAGGCCGAAGCGGCGGGCGAGGGCGTAGCCAAAGCCGCCCTCCCCGATCCGGGGGGGAGAGAAGCCGCCCGTGGCGACGACCAGGGCGCCCGAACGGAAGGACCCCCGGAGAGTCCGGACGGCGAAGCCGCCCGCCTTCCCGACCTCCGTTACCTCCCGCCCGGCCAGGACCTTGACGCCGGCCGCGCGGCAGTCGTCCGCGAGCATCCCGACGATCTCCGCCGCGGACCCCCGGCCGAAGAGCCGCCCCGGCCCTTCCTCGCGCCAGGCTATCCCCCGGCGCTCGATCCGGTCGAGGAAATCTTGGGGCGTGAAGCGGGCCAGGGCGGAGCGGCAGAAATCGGGGTTCCGGGAGAGGTAATTCTCCGGTCCGGCGGAGAGGTTGGTGAAGTTGCAGCGGCCCCCGCCGGAGACGAGGATCTTCCGGCCGATCTCCCCGGCTCCCTCCAGGACCAGGATCGACCGCCCGCGCCGACCCGCCTCCGCGGCGCAGAAGAGACCGGCGGCTCCGCCGCCGATCACGATCGCGTCCGAAACCTGACTCATCCGGTGCGGCGTCAACGCCGGTCGCGCGAACGATCGTCCCGATCGCGGGATCCCCTCCACTCGTCCCGGCTCAGGCGGTCGTCCCGGTCGCGGTCCCTCCGGTAGAAGTCCCAACGGGATCCGTCGCGGACGCAGTCCCGGTACTCCATCCAGCTGATGTAGCCGTCCCGGTCGAGGTCGGATTTCCCGGGGAACTCGCCCCAGCGGTCGCGATCGTCCCCCCAGTAATCGTCCCGGTAACGGCGGGATTTCGCTTCGGCCGACAGCGCCAAGCCGAGCAGCGCCGCAGCGCAAATGGCGATCGAGCAGAATATTTTCATGGCGTCTCCTCCCTGATCGAGAATATACACTCGGCGCGGATGGTAGTAAACGGCCTGGGCGCCGGTTCGCAGAACCGGCCTACAATATACTCGCCAAGCCTTTTCGATGTTGAACGATCGGGCGGCGCGCGGTATAGTATATTATCGCCCCGGGAAGGGTTCGATATGAGAATACTTTTCTGGCTCATAGTCCTGATGGACATCACGCTGATGGGGCTCCTCTGGCTCTACATCTTCGACCTCTACGTCCGGGCGCCCTTCGACGGGCTGAGCTACACCGGGCGGATCTACAACTCCGACGCGGCCATCCCGATCATCGGCCTGGGCGTCCTCCTCAACACCGGGGCGATCATCATGCTCCTCAGGGAATCGCGCAAGGCGCGCTATGCCCCGCCCGAGCCTCCGGCCGCCCTCCCCCTGGCCCCGCTCGCTGACGCGAGCCGGGAGAGCGAGATCGACGATCTGGAGAAGGAGCTGGGGCGCCTGATCGGCCGCCTGGAAGAACTGAAGGCCCCCACCCCGCCTCCCGAAGCTCGCTGAGTCGCTCCGCTCCCCGGCCGGTCCCGGAGGCAAGGCGTTCGGGCCGTCTCTCCATATGCAAAGAGCGCTTCACTCCGTTTTCCCCCTCTCCGCGCTCGTCCTTACGCTCGCGGTCCCGGCCCCCCGAAACGCCCGGGCCGCCGCCGGCGCCCCCGCCACTCCCGCCTCCAGCCTCCCGTCCGCGCCGGCCCGTCCGCGCTGGTGGGCGGCGGTGGAGGAGGGGAACCGGCTCTGGGAGGCGGGAGAGCGCCCGGCCGCGGTGGAGAAATGGGAGGAGGCGGTGGAGCAGGGGTTCCGCGAGGGGATCGCCTTCTACCACCTGGGGATGTATTACCGCGACCAGGAAGACTATGAGCGGGCGGCCGACTATCTCCGCCAGTCGATCCCCTTCCTCCAGTCCGACGGCGCCTCCCCGGAGATCCTGGCCGAGGCCCACGCCTCCCTCGCCGCCACCTTTCTCAAGCTCCGGGAATACGGGGAGGCCTACATCAACTACCAGAAGGCCTTGAAGCGCCGCCCGGATTTCCCGGCCGCCCAGCTCGGGATGGGGACGCTGTATCTGGCGATGGGCCGGTACGCGGCCGCCGAGGCGGCCGCGGCGAAGGTCCTCGCGACCGAGCCGGCGAACGCGCGCGCCCTCTGGATCGTCGCCCGGGCGGCCGAGATGGCGGGAGACTTCCACCGCGCCGCCGAGCGCTACCGGAAGGTTCTCGAGGCCGATCCCTCCTGGTGGGAGACGAGGCAGACGCTCGCGACCATACTCTATGCGCGCCTGGGGAGGAGCGACGAGGCCCGCCGGGAGCTGGAGGCCGTCCTTCGGTCGTCCCCCCACGCCGGTTCGGCCCGGGCGCTCCTGAGCGAAATCCTCTACCGGGAGGGGGAGACCGCCCGGGCGCGCGCGGAGGCCTTATCCGCTCTCCGGGACGATCCGGACAGCCCCCAGGCGCTGGTCGTCCTGGGCCAGATTCTCCTCGCGGAAGGGAAGCGGGGGGAGGCGGAGGAGCTTTTCCGGCGGGCGCTCCGCGCCCCGGGGGGAGCCCCGCTCGCCCACTACGGGCTGGGAATGATCGCCGGAGAGGAGAAGAAGTGGGCGGAGGCGGTCGAGCATTTCCGCGCGGCCCTCGCGGACTATCCCGCCTTCGCCGAAGCCCGCTACAACCTCGCCGCGGCCCTGGAGGCGGAGGGGCAGCGGGAGGAAGCGCTCTCGACGCTGGAGGCGGCGGTCGCCGCGAACCCGGGCTTCTTCCCCGCCCAGGTCGGCCGGGGGCGCCTCCTCTATCTCTCCGGCCTCTACGACCGGGCGATCGCGGCGCTCCGGAACGCCCAGGCGCTCGATCCCCGGTCCTGGGAGGCCGCCTATTTCCTGGGCAAGTGCTACGTCGGGAAGAAGGACGACCGAAACGGGATCGCCTTTCTCGCCGCGGCGGCCGAGCTTGCCCCGGAAAACCCCGCGGTCCTGAGCGATCTCGGCCTGGCCTATGATCGAGCCGGGAAGCCGGAGGAGGCGCGGGCGCTCTTCCGCCGGGCCCTTGCCGCCGACCCGGGTTACGCCCGCGCCTCCCTCCTCCTCGCCGTCCTGGAGGGGCGGGAGAGGCGCGGCGGCGGAGCCTGGCGGCAGGCGCTGATCGTCAAGCCCGGCGAAGCCTCCTGGGGGTTCGACGGCGAAGAGGAAGATTTCGCGGAGGAGATCGTCGCCGGGCTCGACGACTACCTCACGGCCGGGATCGACTACCTGAGCCTCTACGAGCTGATCCGGAACGCCTACCGCGACCGTCCGATCTTGAAGGACTTCGTCCCTCTCCTCGAGAAGAAGGCGGCCCAGCAGCCCCGCAAGCCCCAGTTCCAGCACCTCCTCGGCCTGGCTTTCCAGGACGCCGGGAGGACGGCTGCGGCCGAGGCCAGTTTCCAGAAGGCGCTCCGGATCGACCCCGACTTCGCCGCCGCCCACCTCAACCTCGGCTACCTCTATGCCAACCAGGGGAAGGCGGCCGAGGCGAAAAAGCATTTCGAGGCTTTCCTCACCTTGAGCCCGGATTCGGAGCTCGCAGTGGCGGTGAGGACTTTCCTGGAGACGCTGGGGCCCGGCGAATGAATTCCATGGACGGTATGGACGAAATGGACGAAATGGACGATATGGACGCGGCCGGGCCCGGCGGGCGATCACCCCCGATGGATCGGGGCAGGAAGGATCGCCCC
>CAZOYW010000086.1:4407-4660 GCA_964584165.1 uncultured bacterium | reverse complement strand
GCCGCGATGATGGCGGGAAAGTGATGATGACCGTTTTTCTTGATAAGGAGGAAGCATGAGCAAGTGGCGCTGTATTCCGTGCGGTTACATTTACGACCCTGCCGAAGGCGACGCGGACGGCGGGATAGCACCGGGCACCGCGTTCGAAGACATCCCCGCCGACTGGGTCTGCCCTGTTTGCGGCGTGGGCAAGGAGGACTTCGAGAAGCTCGAAGATTAGCCTTCAGTGAAATTTCAGGAACCTTAAGGGGCG
>CAZOYW010000086.1:0-4397 GCA_964584165.1 uncultured bacterium | reverse complement strand
ACCGCCCCTTTTTTTCGTATTGAACCCGTTGACTAATTTTCTTTTCTCCTCTTTTTAAAATACAATGTAGCCTCATGATGCACTTCATGTCAAAGAGTTCAGGTAAAGAGGTGGACAGATGAAAATATCTTCCGTATTTCTCCTTATGATGACCATTTCCATATTGGCAGTGACCCTTGCCTCTCCTCACACTTTTGCCGAAGACGGGAAGAGCCGGGACATTCCCGCCGGAGCCACGCAAGATTGGTTCGAAACTATCCAGCAGAACATCGAGAAGGAGGAATACCATTTCTCTCCCGCTTCCGGTGAGAAGGACGCTCTCTACCAGGCTCCGAACAGGGCGCAGGGGTTCAGGAGCTACTTCAGCGAGAAGGGTGTGAGGTTAGTCCCGAGGAGTGAAGGGAATCCTTCCTGGGAGTGGGGGCTTGAGCTTGTCGGCAAGACTGAAGGCGGAAAGCTGAAGGCTGAAGTTAAAACCGACGGCAACAGGATCGAGATAAACAGGGGGAACATCGTCGAGTGGTACGTCAACGACGAGAACGGCCTCGAGCAGGGGTTCACGATCTATAAGCGGGAATCCGCAGGGGCGGTTCATGAATCGCCCGGCGCCTTGAACATAGACATGAAACTTACCGGGAGCCTTCACCCGAAGTTCGCGGAAGACGGCCAGGCGGTAGACTTTTACTCCCCGGACTGCAGCATCGCCGTTCTTAGATACAGTGCGCTGAAGGTAACCGACGCCACAGGTCGAGTCCTCCCCTCCAGATTCGAGGGGTTCACTCGTTCGGTTTCCGATAGCGGAAATTCGACGCCTATTGGCGGCATCCGCATCTTAGTCGACGACACCAACGCGGCTTATCCCATCACCGTGGACCCGCTGGCCACCAGCCCCGCCTGGGTCATCACGGGGCAGGCGTCGGTCTATCTGGGGCGCCGCGTGGCGGTGGCGGGTGATGTGAACAGTGACGGGTATTCGGACATGCTGGTTCAGGACTCCTATAATGTGTATCTTTATTTGGGAAGTTCCTCGGGCCTGCAAACCACGTCCGCTGGTTACGAGATATCGGGGGCCGGCGTTGCCCCGGCGGGGGATGTGAATGGCGACGGCTACTCCGACGTTCTTTTCTTCGGCGTTGATTACGGTGTTTCAAACTACGCGGTCCGACTTTACTTGGGAGGCCCCCTCGGCCTGACGCTGTCCACGACCCTGACTTGCCCGGACGCGAGTTGCAGCTATGCCGAGTTCGGCATTTCAGCCGCTGCCGCGGGTGACGTGAACGGAGATGGCTACGGCGACGTGATCGTCGGCGCCCAGAACTTCGGGGCCGTCGGTCCAGGCTATACTAATGGGATGGGCAAAATCTTTCTGTACCTCGGCTCCACTGCGGGGCTGTCTTCCTCGCCCTACTGGACGGCAACCGGCGAGACGCTGCGAGACTTCCTCGGCAGTTCCGTTGCCACGGCGGGCGATGTCAACGGAGACGGGTACGCCGACTTGCTGGCAGGGGCCAAGGGGTGGACCGACCGCCCGGGGAAAGCCTACCTCTACCCGGGCGGGCCTTCAGGCCCCGGCGCCGCGGCCGCGTGGACCACTGTCGGCGAAGCGCTGGACGACAACCTAGGCGCCGCCGTGGCTTCGGCCGGGGACACCGACGGGGACGGCTACTCGGATGTCGTCGTCGCGGCCCCGGGTTACGGTACCGACGCCGGACGAGTCTATTTCTACAGGGGCGGAGCCTCCGGGCTGGAGGCCACCCCATTCCGAATTTTCACCGGCGAAGCTCCCGGAGATGATCTGGGTGCTGTCCTGACCACCGCTGGGGACGTCGACGGCGACGGGTACGCCGATGTGATGGTAAGCGCGCAGGGGAACGCCTCGAACACCGGCAAAGCATACCTCTACCGCGGCGGCCCTTCGGGGCTGGCGGCCACCTCCGCGTGGACCGCGGTGGGAGAGGCGGCCGGCGACGAGTTCGGTGCAGCCCTCGCGGGCGGTGGAGATGCTAACGGCGATGGTCACTGCGACCTGCTCATCGCAGCACCGTTATTCCTCCCAGACCCCGGCGCCCCCACCATCCACGGCGGAAGGGCCTACCTCTTCACGGGCGGCCCCTCGGGGCCTGCGTCCGCCGCGGGCTGGAGCGGGTCTGGAGAGGAGATCGCCAATTACTTCGGGTGGTCCGTGGATTCAGCGGGAGACGTGAACGGCGACGGCTACACAGACATCGTGGTTGGAGCCTCCGGCTACAACAGCCAAACGGGCAAGGCATATTTGTTCCAAGGCAGTCCCTCGGGCCTTTTTGCCACCGCTGCGTGGACGGCGGTGGGAGAGGCGGGTTCAGGATCCTTCGGCATCTCGGTAGCGGGAGCCGGCGACGTGAACAGCGACGGTTATGCCGATGTGGTCGTGGGAGCCAGGGCTTTCAACTCCATTGCAGGCAAGGCTTACCTCTATCTCGGAAGCCCGACGGGACTTTCCTCCGCGGCTGCCTGGTCTGCGACCGGGGAGGGTAACAGCAATTATTTCGGCGGCTCCGTAGCCTCTGCCGGCGACGTCAACGGGGACGGTTACTCGGATGTGATCATCGGCGCCTTCGGGTACGGCAGTTCGATGGGCAAGGCTTACCTTTACTTTGGCATGAGCGGGGGACTCTCATCCTCCGCAACCTGGACATCAACCGGCGAAGCCGCCGGGGACAACTATGGCGCTTCAGTGGGCACTGCCGGCGACGTCAACGGGGACGGCTACTCGGATATTGTGGTGGGGGCTTACAGGTTCAAATTGGAAACGGGCAAAGCCTATGTCTATCTGGGGAGTCCTTCGGGGCTCTCCTCGACGTCTTCGTGGAGTCAGTCAGGCGCCGATATTGATTACCGTTTTGGGAGCGCAGTTGCGGCGGCGGGCGATGTGAACGGCGACAGCTATTCGGATGTCCTGATCGGGGCGACCTTCTACAACTCCCGCGCGGGCAGGGCCTACCTCTATCTGGGCGGCGCGGCCGGGCTCGCCGATTCGGCTGCCTGGAACGCTTACGGCGAGGCCAGCAGCGTGTTCGGCGCCGCGCTGGCCTCGGCCGGAGATGTGAACGGCGACGGATTCTCGGACGTGGTGGTTGGCGCCCCAGGTTCCAGCAGCATTCTCGGGAAGACATATCTCTACCTCGGTTCGCCCGCGGGACTCGACATGTCCGAGGCCTGGATCGCCTCGGGGGCAGCGACCGCTGATCGTTTCGGATACGCAGTGGGGGCGGCCGACGTCAACGGCGACGGTTATTCGGACCTTCTGATCGGAGCCCCCTACAACACTACCGGAACTGGCAAGGCCTATTCGTTCGGCGGGAACGGCGGGGTGTGCCTGCCCCTCGTGCCGCGGCAGTTGAGGGCCGACGGGACCGCCCCCATCGCGCCCCTCGGGATAGCCTTCGAGCAGGAGGCCCGTCTGGGCGCGATATTGAGAAACCCCTTCGGCCGGGGATTGGCCAAGCTGGAATGGCAGGCCGTCCCCCTGCACGGCTCCCTGAGTCCCGCCATCAATCCCGTGCAGAGTTTCTCGCGCTGGTACGACACCAACCTGTCAGGAACCGCGAGGGCCGAGCTGGTGAACCTCAGCGAAACCACGGGGCCCTGGACCTGGCGGGTCAGAGTGCACTATAACCCCGCTACCACGGCCCTCATGGCCCACAGCCGATGGCTCACCATCGACGCCAACGGCCATCGCGAGACAGATCTGAGAAGCGCCATTACCGCACCTCCCCAACCGTGCGTCATCCCCGACGAACCATGCTGGATATACCTTGTCACAACCGACGGGACGAACCACACGCTAAATTTCCAGGACCCGAACCAGGTCGATCAGAGGACAGGCTGGAACGTCCGCCGTTCGAATGATGCTTCGGTTTTGCCCAAGAGCTCATGGCCTCTCGTCGGAACAAATGTCGTTGACATGGATGCGGGAGCAGTGAACTATCAGTGGACCGATTCTTCCGGCGCCGACCCTGGTCCGGGAGGAGTCTGGTATTACCTGATAACGACTTACAACAACAACTGCCCGGCTGAAGGGCCGTTCTCGAATGAATAGAGACAAATGGGAAATGGGAAATAGGAAATAGGAAGTGTAGTCGCGGGCTTCACGCCCGCGCAGGCTTCGTAAATGGGAAGTGGGAAATAGAAAGTAAGGCGGCCGCAGGTCTTCAGCCTGCGGCAAGGCGAAAAGGAAGGGCGGGCAGAGATGCCCGCTTTTTTGTTTCAAGATGCTTTTTATATAATGGCGCAAAATCAAGTTATAATTACCGGCGGAGGGAAGAATGAACCCGAAAAAAATTGTCATGCTTCTTATCTTTCTTTGGGATCAATCCATTAAACCGGACCAGCTAAAACCCTCCTGTAGAGCCGATCTA
>CAZOYW010000085.1:0-5645 GCA_964584165.1 uncultured bacterium | reverse complement strand
GATGAAACTGTACCCCTGGTTATTCTGCATACCCCATTCCGGATGCGGACTGCTATTCTGGAAATGAGTATCATTTTCCAGTTTTACACAATGCCAAAATCCAAACCGTTGAGGTTGAAATGGTAATAATATCCAATTTACATGACTCTAAAAAAAGCTGAAAACTTTTTTTTGACCAATGGTTGATATGTCCTGGTGGATTTCCGAAATCTGATAAGTAGTGAAGTCTCATTAAATTTGCAATTCGGAAAAAAGGTTCGTTTGGTACGCTGAAAAACAAGTACTTGGAAGTCGATTTTTGAATTTGTAACAACGCAATTTTCGGCGCTTCCAAATGTTCAAACACCTGGTTTACGAAAATGATATCATATTTCTTTTTTGATGCGTCCAGATCATAGATTGATTGGGTTCTAAATTCTATTGATGGGTGCAATTCTCGTGCAACTTGAATTATTCTTTCAGAAATATCTGCCCCTTCAATAGAAATTCCGAGATTTTGGATGTGTTTGGTAACATATCCCTCTCCACAGCCAATTTCCAAAGCAGAATTAATGTTACTTTTGATTGGAAAAATGAGGGAATCAAGGTCATTAAAATATTTATTCATAAGAGCACGAACAATAGGATTTTTACTTTCATATTTGTTGTAGTAGTTCCCCCCACCATCGAAATTTTCAACCATTTCTTAACACCAAATTACGATTCGAATCTGACTCATATTTTATTGCAAGGAAATAACCTAGTATTGCCGGGATAAGTGTAATAAAAATAAAAAGCAGGAGAGAAAAAGAAAATCCAATAGCAGCTGGTTCACCAAGCAAGGAAAATGTGAGGGCTGCAATTGATTCCCTAAGTCCTAAACCAGATATTGTGAGAGGGATATTGCCCATTAAAATGATTAAAGGAATTGTTAAAACGGCCTTCCAATTTGTTTGAAGGGAAAAAATGAGGAAAATGCCGAAAAGGTAAGTAAATCCATAATAGAGAAAAGAGAGAAAAAAAACCATAATTAATTGTTTGGATGGTCTGAATTGTAATTTTAAATGTTCAACAAAAATATTGATTTGGTTTCCAGATATCTTGAATATTCCGGCAAGAAAAGTCAAGAGCCAGGTACTGGAAAGA
Source organism: uncultured bacterium (assembly GCA_964584165.1). Taxonomy (GTDB): domain Bacteria; phylum Auribacterota; class Erginobacteria; order Erginobacterales; family CAZKCI01; genus CAZKCI01. The sequence goes on along the minus strand of CAZOYW010000085.1, from coordinate 4,520 downwards.
AGCAGAGAACCAACTAGAATTGCAGCAATGCATAAAAGAATACTAAAGAATAATAATCGACTCTCAAAAAAAAACAAGAAAATTGTAATGATTGAGAGAAGGAGGAGAACATATATGTCAATGAGTTTTTCTACGATAATTGAAGAGAGAATAATTGGGCTGCTCTCTTTAAGGTGATATGCTCTTCCGAGTTCTCCAATCTTTCCTGGAGTGACGAGTCCGTAAAATACTCCAATGACAAGAATTTTGTAGAGAACATGGTAAGGTTTTTCTATTGATAACATGCGCAGAAGGATGTCCCAGCGGTATACCCTGATTGCATATAATAGCGGGACGAAGAGAAAGGCGCTAAGAAGAAAAAGCGGCTGTAATGTCGAAAAGGTGTTGATAATCTCATTGGGATGGATCTTTAGAAATAAAATAATTATTAAAAGGAAGGTCAGGCCAATTTTAAATATTGTACTTTTCTTCATTTTTTTAACCTGTATAAAATTTCTTCCGCTAACATCCGTTGAGTTTTAATCATATCCGCAAGCAAACCAAACAATATTGCCAAACAACCTACAATAATAAGCACCGTTGTTAATAACGCTGAGGGGAGGTAGGGAGTAACCATCCCTGTCAGAAAAAAGTGAATAATTACTCTAAATCCGATAATAAGGCCTAAAACAATGCATATAATCCCTATACCTGAAAAAATAATAAATGGATGATAGGCACTGAAACTTCTGAATATTGTCACACCCGCAGATTGTGCATAACGGAAGATACTGGATATTAACCGTGATTTGCCCTCACGTCTTCGGAATTCTACCGGTATTTGTTCTATTCTAAGATTTTTATTTGCAGCCTGGATTATGGTCTCTTGTGTATATGTGTAATCTCCAGTAAGATTCATCCTTAATGCAGCTTCACGAGAAAATGCACGGAATCCTGTTTGTGCATCGTTGATAGGCAGACGTGTAGCCAACCGTACGACTCGCGTAGCGAGTTTATTTCCCCATAAGTTACCCCGAGGCATATGGTCCAACTTATCAATCTGTCTGTCTCCAAGGACAATATCAGCTCTCCCCTCAACAATTGGTGCAATAAGTTTTGGTATCTCTGTCCCATTGTATTGAAAATCTGCATCGGTATTCACTATGATGTCTGCGCCCATTTCCAGGGCACAATTCAGTCCGTCACGAAATGTTTGTGCTAGGCCCATATTGTGCGTGTGGGAAAGCATCCTGTTTGCACCTGACTGAATCGCCACATCTGAGGTGTGATCGGTGGATCCATCGTCAATTACGAGGATCAGGATTTCATCAATCCCATCAATTTTTTGTGGGATTTCTTTAATCACAGCCCCAATAGATGTTTCTTCATTAAATGCAGGGATTGTGACGATGAGTCTCATTGGTATCCAGCAATAAAATTCTATTTCCTATTACATGAACTACTCGAAAGCATTTAAATTGACTCGCTTTTGGAATTTAATAATCCTGATGAAGAATCCGCTACGATTATCAAAACTTAAATGGAAGTATATCCAATATGATTTTTGAGATATGAGTGGGATTTTAAGTTGCATAACGGGGTCATGTATTATTGGGATTCTCACTAAAAATAAAATCAATTCGGACGTTTAAATACGATATAATTAAAATCCGGAGTAGAAAATGAGATTACACGAGGGGAATAGTCGGGAGGACTCTCTGTTTTCAATACCTCTTGATATTTTTGCGATCATCTCTTTTTTCAGCACAGCATTTTACATCTATTTTTATGCGATTCTTATCAAGATGGAATCGTTTCCACTCCATTCATTTCAGCAAAGGGTAATCGGCATTGCCGTTCTCGAAGGTATAGATGTTGTTGCACGGACAAAATTATTCCTTTATGGATTGATACTGACAGGAATTCTTGCAGTTATTCTACTCGTTGTCTTGGATAAAATTTTGAATGGGATTTTTCCGAAAAAGGATTATAAGAAAGAGCGATTTTTCCTCGGATTGATTTCCATTCTTGGCACTGCCAACCTGATATTTGGAATCTTCACAAAACAACCAGTGTTTCTTTTTAATATTTACCTCATCATCTGCCTTATCTGTTCTGTCCTGACTCTAATGGCCGCAAAAAAATATGCAGGGGTTAAAAATCCTGAAAGTCTCTTGGTTTTCGATGATTTTGGTGTGATAACCACATTATTCCTGCTACCAATAACGGGGGTATTTGCATTCTTGGTGCTGAAGGGGGATTCATTTGCAATCACTCCTACCATTTTACTCCTTTATTTCCTTGTTGTTTTCCTCTTCCTGTCGATTCTGACAGTATTTTGCATATACAGATCTCCTAGGATTTTCAATGAAAAATTACGCGATATTATCGTCGTCAGTCTCCTCCCTCTTTATTTTTACCCTGTTTCAATTCCTCTTGTAAATGAATTTCAGTATTGGTTATCTCAATGGGCAGCGGTCCATCCCAGGTCCCTTTCTCTTGGTTTTCTCCTCGTCCTTCTATGTTCCGGTTACATTCTCTATAAAATTCAGATTGGCAGGGACACTCCTTTATTAAATTCCGTATCAATACATGAAAATTTTTCCTTCCCTGCTCTGTTGGCAGCGTTTACGTTATATGGAAAATATATGCTCAATCAAACATTCAATTCTGTCGCAAATGGTGGGAATCTGATGGAATTTGGATTTACGAGCACAATTATCCAACAGTTATTTGATTTCGGAAAAATTCCAAATATCCACCTGGTTGCCCCGCATGGATTGAGCGATATCTATTTTGCCTGCTTTTATTCCATTTTCAATGGATATCAGCCAATAGATTCCTTTATTTGGAATTGGATTACTCCGGTCCTTGTAGTGCTACTGGGTTATTTCTTACTAAAAGAGTTTGTCGAGGGTCACGTTGCGTTTTTATTGATAATCTTTCTTCCGCTCTATGGGATATTACAATTTATCAATTTTTTCATCCTCATTCCCGCGATATTATTTATCCGGTTCTGGAACCATCCAAAATTAAGTAATTATCTATTTGTATTGATCTCAATCCTATTATGTTTCATCTGGAGAGTCGAATCTGGAGTAGCATCTACATTGGCCTTTTTTTTACTTTCAATTCTTTTGTATTCCCATAATCTCAAAAAAGCACCTTCTCAGCTCTGGAAAGACTATTCAATATACCTGTATACGACAGTAGGTATTATTGGCGTATGTATTCTTCTTTACGTCGTATTATGTGTGGTTACAGGGATCTCTCCAATTTCAGCGGTCCAGTCAGTGATGAATTTATACGCCATCCAGGAAGCCAGAGGTACATACCCCGGCCTGTATGCCGATTACGACGCCCGTGTCGTGCTTGAATATGCTATTTTCCCCTTGTTCGGACTGTCCATACTGGTTTTTTTTATCTGGGCGGCCTTCAATCGAAAGAAGAACATTTCCGCCCAATTTATCCTTATTACATTCATTGCGGTTGGGACCATGTTCTTATCACAGAGAGGAACACAAAGACATTCTCTGGTCGAGGGATTCCATTCGTATTACTATCCCTTGATAGCATGCCTTTTACCGCTTGCATGGTACCGGGCCAAACGATATCTATCAATAATAGTGCTTATCCTCATACTGGGAACGGGATTTCTTGTTATCCAGTATCCCCTTATCACTATACATAACGATTACTCAAACAATTTTTTTGAATTTAAGAAATGGGAAAATCATGAAACACGTATCCAAATTCAGGAACGCGATATCAAACATTTAGCACACCTTACAGAATATCTGCAGGATCATCTACGTCCTGAAGAAACCTATTACGATATGTCAAATTTAATATTACCGTATACATTACTTCGGAAAGAATATATCCCCAATTCTCTGTTTCATATGATTCAAACGGGAGATTATTATCAAAATGAGACGATTAAAAGATTGATTCAGAATCACGACCGGATTCCCATTGTCGTTACGGGTGGAAATCAAATGGACAAAGTTCCAAACGAACTGAGAACATACCGTATTTCCGAATATGTGTTCACACACTACAAACCACTCGGAAAGATTGATAGTTTTGAAATCTGGGTTCGAAATGATTTGAATGAGCGCGATTTTATAGGAGATGGCATCGAGAAACCGGATGAGAGTAATTATGAGATCCCGTTTACAACCTCCAATGCATTCGCTCATGATCTTACCTATAAAATCCAGAATAATGAAATTGTGTTACGATCTGGTTCAATAGATCCATATTTCTGGAATTTTCTCCTAATCGGTCCCCCCAACCAAATATATGACTCAAAATATTCAGGATTCCATCTTGTTTATACGTCAGATACTGATGGGACACTTCAAATATTCTATTCGTTGAATAACTCCCACTTTTTAGAGAAGAATTCTGTAAAAGGGACAATAGCAAAAAGTGTAAATCAAAAGGACGAATTCTATACAGTGATTCCTGCAAATATTCGTTATATCACAGATATAAGGGTTGATCCGCCAAAAAACAGCATTATCACTCTCAAGTCT
>CAZOYW010000084.1:0-5669 GCA_964584165.1 uncultured bacterium | reverse complement strand
GAAGCCCAAGTCAGCAAAACGGGCGGCCCCCGAAGCGGGGGCCGCCCGTTTTTTTGGCCGGGCTTCGCCTATAGGTCCTATAGGACCTATCGGTCTTATAGGACCTATAGGGGGCGCGGTTGGGGGGCGGTAACCCCGTAGTCGCGGACCGCAGAGGTCCGCGCCCTCAGCCGCCGCCGGCCTTACCGCCCGTCTTCGAAACGCTGAAGAGGAAGTTGCAGATGTCACCGTCCTCGATCACGTAATCCCGGCCCCGGGTCTGCATCAGCCCCCGCTCTCGGGCCGCCCGTTCGCTCCCGGCGGCGACGAAGTCTTCGAACGCGATCACTTCCGCCCGGATGAAGCCGCGCTCGATGTCGCTGTGCACCGCGCCGCCGGCCTCGGGGGCCGCCGCCCCGCGGCGGATGGTCCAGGCGCGGACCTCGTCCTCGCCCACGGTATAAAAGGACATCAGCCCCAGCGCGGCGTAGGCGGCCTGGTTCATGCGGTCCAGGCCGGGGGCCGAGAGGCCGATCGCCGCCAGGTACCCACCCCGTTCGGCCGGATCCTCGAGCGCGGCGATCTCGGCCTCGATCTTCGCGGAGACGGCCAGCGCGCAACCGCCGGGCGGCCGCCCCGCCTCGGACTCCGAGACGTTGGCAACGTAAAGGAGGGGCCGGCGGGTGAGGAGTCCGAGGCTTAGGATGGCGGAGGCTTCGGCCTTCTCCAGGGTCAGCCCCGAGAGGCGGCGCCCGGCCTCCAGCGTTTCCAGGCACCTGCGCAGGGCGGCCTCCTCGATCGCTTGCGCGGCCGGCCGGCCGGGGCGCTTCTCCTTGGCCAGTCGCGTCAGCCGCTTGTCCACGATCTCCAGGTCGGAGAGGAGGAGCTCCTCCTCGAGCCGCTTCCGGTCCCGTTCCGCGTCCACGGACCCGGCGGGGTGATAGACCGAATCCGACGCGAAGGCGCGCACCACCAGGCAGAGGAGGTCGCAGCGGGCGGCGGCCAGGAGCCATTCACGGCCGTTCTCGCCCGGAACGGCGTCCGGGCAGAGCACGAAGCGGTTCTCGGCGTGGACGGTCTGCCGGGGCCGGCAGAGAGCGGTGAGCGTTGCGAGGCGTGGGTCGCCGATGGGCGCGGGCCCCTCAACGGCCTCGCCGGGTTTCCGCCCCTCGGGGACCGCCCGGCCCGTGAGGAGGGTGAAGAGCGTTTTCTTCCCGGCCTGCGGGAATCCGATCAGGGCGATTTTCATGGAGGCGTGTCATACCACGTCCGCCTTCCGGCGGCAAGGGGGGAGCGAGCGTCTTGCGAGCGTTGTGCGCGCGCCTCAACGCCATTCCCGGAGCATCCGCAGGATCTTTCTCGAGGTCTCGGGCTCCCCTTCCCCCTTCTCCAGGAAGAGGATCCGCGATCCGCAATAGGCGACCCGATACCGACCGCCCTCGAGGAGCGCCGCGATCTCCTCCCGGAACCGGCCGGGGTCGAGGGGCCAGGAGTAGTCCTGGCCCGGCCGCATATAGAGCAGGACCAGGTCGGCGCCGTCCACTTGGGGGAACATGGAGACGGCGTTTTCCCGGGGCAGGTGGGGGATCAGGGCCGTCCCCGCGCAGATCTTCTTTCCCGACCAGTCCCAGGTTTCGAGCTGGTTGCCGAGCAGCCGGTCGGAAGGAAGGACCGCGTCCCAGGGGGGGACCTTCATACCGAGGAGCAGGTAGGACAGGCCGACGGCGGCGGCGAACTTGAAGAGCGGTCGGCCGCGCCAGATCCGGGCCAGGACGGCGAGGAAGCCGACCGCGAAGAAGGCGAGGCCGGCCACTCCGTAGTATACGGCCAGGGTTCTCTGGAGCTCGCTGGAGGAACAGACGTTCAGGGCCACTGGGAGGAGGCCCAGGAGAAGCCAAGCCGGGGAGAGGACGGGCAGATAGAAGAGAGGCTTGAGGAGGCGGGGAAAGGCCGCCGCCAGGGACCTCCGGAAGAGGGCGGGCCCGTCGGCGGCGATGTTTTTCGCCATCGCGCCGTAGGTGGCGCCGTAGTGGCCGTAGCGCTCGCCGATCAGGGAGGGCGCGCCCGGTCCGGCGGGATGGGAGAGGGGGATGGCGATCCAGAAAGCGGCGGCGGCCCAGGCCAGGGATGTCCCGAGGAGGAGGAGGCCCCACCGGCGCGAATGGCCCAGGGCGACATAGACGGAGAAGGCCGCCAGGTAGAGGGAGACGTCCTCCCGCACCGTAAGGGCGAGGACGGAGACCAGGTAAAAGGCGGCCATCCGGCGCCCGAGCAGGAAGTAGACCGCGAGGAAGAGGAGGGGCGGGAAGAGCATCTCCTGGTGGAAATCGAGCCGGAAACCGGCCTGGTAGCTGGGGTGGAGGACGAAAAGGCCGCCGGCAAGGATCGCCGGCCAGGGGGGGAGGCCGAGCCGCCGACCGAGTAGGAAGGCGGCGAGGAGGGCGCCGCCGGCGGCGAGCCCCTGGACGGAAAGGAGGAGGAAGGGGGACGGCCAGAGTCGATAGAGGGGCAGGAGGAAGAGGAGGATGGGCGAGAAATGCTGGCTGAAGTAGTTCCGTTTGAGCCCCCAAGCCTGGAGAAATGCCCCGTGGAAGGTGTTGAAGAAGGCGCGGTCGCAGACGGCGAGGTCGTAGCCGTTGGTGTGGAACGACGCCTGCTGGCGGATCTTGTAGCCCGTGAAATAGACCACGGCCCCGGCCAGCGCGAGGGCGGGGAGGAGGGCGAGCAGGCGTTGCCCGGAAAGTTGTCGCGCGCCGCGGGAGAGGAACTGATCCGGGGTCAGGCCGGGCTCGGCTTTGCGCTCGGAGAGATAGCGGAAAAGACAGGCCAGGAGGAGGAGGGCGAGGGCGACGCGCGCTGGCTTGGCCAGCGAGGTCAGGGAGACGCTCAAGCCCAGTATCTCCGCCCGGAAGGGGGCGAAGGCGAGGAAGAGGAGGAGGGCGACGAGGAGATAGGCCGCGCCGATCCCCGCCGCCAGGAGGGATAACCGGTGATAAAGGAGATCGTGTCTCACGGGACGGCCCTCCCCGGGTTTGCCGGTTGATTCCGGTCCCGCCCCGTGCGGCCGGACGGGCGTATTGTACTCTTGCCCCGCCCGGGGAAAAGTGATATCCTAATCATTCGACTCCGCTCGAAAGCAGAGAGGGGAGGAAACGCGCAAGGAAAGAAAAAAGGAGGAGACCATGGCCAAACCGATCAAGGGCTCGCGGACGGAAGGGAACCTGCTCAAGGCCTTCGCCGGGGAGTCGCAAGCGCGCAACCGCTACACCTACTTTGCCTCCGCCGCGAAGAAGGAGGGGCTCGAGCAGATCGCCGCGACCTTCCTCGAGACCGCGGACAACGAGAAGGAGCACGCCAAGGTGTTCTTCAAGTACCTCGAGGGCGGGGACCTGGAGATCACCGCGTCCTATCCCGCCGGGGCGATCCGGGGGACGGCGGAAAACCTCGCGGCGGCAGCGGCCGGGGAAAACCTGGAATGGACGACGCTCTACCAGGATTTCGCCCGGACCGCCAAGGAGGAAGGTTATCCGGAGGTGGCGCGGTCCTTCGAGCAGATCGCCAAGGTAGAAAAGTTCCACGAGGGGCGCTACCGCGGACTCCTCCGGAACGTCGAGGCCGGAGCGGTCTTCAAGAAAAAGTCCCCGGTCCGCTGGCACTGCCGGAACTGCGGCTACGTCATCGAGGGGCCGGAAGCCCCCCGGGAATGCCCGGCCTGTCGTCATCCGCAGTCCTACTACGAAGTCCTGGCTGAGAATTACTGAGCCGGGCCGGGATCTCCTCCGCCGTTCCCCTTAAACCTTTCGTCCCCCCGGACGATAAATAAGGGCGAATGGAACCAGACGCAAGAAAGGAGGAGAGATGAGGAGATGGGCTCTGGGCCTGGCCCTGCCGCTGTTTCTGTCTTTTAGCCCGGCGGGACGCTCGGCCGACTTCAACGGGGACGGGACCGGCGATGTCGTCGCCTTCCGGCCCTCCACCGGCCTCTGGTCTGTCCAGGGGATCACCCGGATGTACCTGGGCAGCACCGGCGACATCCCCGTTCCGGGAGACTACAGCGGCAACGGCACGGATCAGGCGGCGATCTTTCGCCCGTCGACCGGGATGTGGTCCGTCCGCGACGTCACCCGGGTCTACCTCGGCAACAGCGATGACGAGGCGCGGCCGGGGGACTACGACGGGGATCGGATCTTCGATATCGCGATCTTCCGGCCGTCGACCGGGATGTGGTCCATCCGGAACATCACTCGCACGTATTTCGGGAATTCGGAGGACGTCGCCATCGCCGCCGGGACGGTCAAGGCGCCGGAGCGTGCGATCGACCCCCATAGCGACGATCAGGCGGGCGGCTATTACGCCCCCTTTACCCTCTCGGACGCGGATCACGATCTCGATCCCGACAATATAGTCAGGGACATCACCATCTTCGGCGTGCGGGGGGAATTCGAGTGCAACTAGGATCTTAGGACCGCGCCGCTCGCGCCGGCGCGGACGGGCAGCAGGGCGAAGGGTGGCTCCCCCGGGGGAGAGCCACCCTTCGCTTTTTAACCCGGTCGCGGCGGGGAGCGTTACATCGGGAAGGTACCGTTTCCTGCGCGCGCTCGCCCGCTTTGCCCTGATCGCCGGGCTCTGCGCCTGTCCGCTTCCCGCCCGCTTCGCGGACGACGCCGGCGTTATCCCTAACTCGCTTACAGATCCGCGCCGCGTTCATTAAACCCCGCCGCGCCCGTCGCGGCGAACGAGAGGAGAGAGAAGCGCCATACACATCGATACCCGGATCTGGAGCGCCGCGGCCGTGTCCGCCCCTCCCCCTCCGGGGGGCGCCCTCCGATTTTATTTGACTTTATCTGGATGGTCTGTATCATGCGTTCGAGCTGCCTCTCCGAGACGGAGCCGGCGGCCGGAACTTAGAAACCAGGGAGGAGAAGCAGCAATGAAGCGAATGCTGACGGTTATGGCGCTCATGGCGCTCGCCGCCATCTGGGCGGGCGCGGGATACGGAGCCATCATCTTCAACGAGGGGTTCGACGGTTACAACACCGGGACCCGCCCGGCGGGCTGGATCTTCAACGGGTGCGACATGGACTCCGACACCTACACCGCGGCGGGCTACTACGGGGCCGCCTCTCCGTCCCTCCACCTGGACGACACCGACGAGATCTACACCGAGGAGGTCCTCAACCCCAACCTCATCCAGTTCTGGGTGAGGGGGACCGATTCCCAGAACACCAGCTCGCTTCTCGTGGAGGAGTACTACAGCGGTTCCTGGCATGAGCTGATCACCATCCAGCCGCTCCCGATCGTCGGCACCACCGAGGGACCCTACGCTTCCAGCACCTTCACGACCCAGTACCGCTTCACCTATAACCAGTTCGTCGGCGAGGGCTACCTCGCGTTTGACGATGTCCGCGTGGACGAGACCGACCCGACCCCGACCGCTCCCATCCCGACCCCGACCGACGCCCCGAACACGCCGACCCCGATTCCGCCTTCGCCGACGTCGTACGCCACGACGCCGACGCTGGCGCCGGAGACTCCGACCCCGGTTCCCGAGACTCCGACCCCGGTGCCGGCGACGCCGACGGCGGTCATCCCGACCCCGACCGACGCCCCGAACACGCCGACCCCGGTGACCGCTCCCACCCCGATCCGTCGCGTCTACGACGCGGCCGACTTCGACGGGGACGGGGCGG
>CAZOYW010000083.1:0-6226 GCA_964584165.1 uncultured bacterium | reverse complement strand
TCCTCCCACTCCTGGGCCTGTCGCCTGTCAGTGACGCCGCCGGGTACTTTCTTTACGATCCTGTTGCCCTTGAACCTAAAATCGGTATAATAATGCCCGTATCGCTTTCTCACGGTCATGGCTGGACCCTCGGAACGGTTATGAGCCTGAAGACATCGACAGTCGGAATATACCATGCCAGCGGCAGGGGAAGCAAGAGCTTTGGTTACTATTTGGTTACTGCAATGGCTTTTGGGGGCAGTGACATAATTGCACAAATTATCATAACGCTCTGCAGTACAGCACGATAGGCGTTTAGGCTGGGTAGCTCAGTTGGTTAGAGCGAGGGACTCATAAGCCCTAGGTCGTCGGTTCGATCCCGACCCCAGCCATACAATCCGCCCCGATGACCCGAGATAGCCGGGTTATCGGGGCGGATTGTTTTCCCGTTTGTCGTCGGGGGATTGCTTTGTCCCCCTCGCTTAGGCTCGGGGGCCTCGCAATGACGTGCTGGCGGAAATTATTCGCGGGACAACACACCAGACCAGTTTATTCATGAAAACCAGCGGTTTTCATGAATAAACCGGTCTAGAATTGCCGTGGGCAACGGCTTATGGACGGGCCGTGCCTTGCGGTGGGGAGCCCTAGTTTGCGCACTATCGCATGCCCCGTGGGTTGATCAGCGCGAACCGCGAATTGGCCGCCGGCTCGCAGAGCCGGTCTGCAGGCGCGAACCGCGAATTGGCCGCCGGCTCGCAGAGCCGGCCTACAGGCGCGAACCGCAAATTGGCCGCCGGCTCACAGAGCCGGCCTACAGGCGCGAACCGCGATCACACTGACTAATTCAACAAGGAGACGAAGGGAGGAAGGGATGAAAACCAGATCGATTCACTCCGGCGCGGGGCTGATCGGGCTCGCGCTCGCGCTCGTGCTCACGGGCTGCGGGACGGTCGAGAGGCGCCCCTTCGCGGAGCTCACGGCGGGGGAGGGGGGGATACCCCCCGATCTCGCCCGCCTGATCGGCTACGCCGCGCTCGCGCCGAGCTCGCACAACACGCAGCCCTGGAAGGTCAGTATCACCGGCGAGCGGGAGCTAGTGATCGAGGCCGACCGGGAGAGATGGCTCTCGGAGGTCGATCCCGAAAGCCGCGAACTCATGCTTTCGCTTGGGGCCTTCTGGGAGAACCTCGAAGAGGCCGCGCCGGCGCTCGGGTTCGAGGTGAAGGTCTCTGTCCTGGCGAAACGGGCGGACGAGACGGAGATTCTGAAGGTCGTCCTCGCCCCGCGTCCGCCCTCCGGTGACGAGGCGCTCCGCTGGATCGAGGAGCGGACGGTGATCCGGACGCCCTACGACGACGCCCCGCTCGCGCCGGAGCACCTCCGGGAGATCGAGGGCCTCCTCGGGACTGACTTCCTCCGCTATTACCCACGCGAGAGCCCGGAGGGGAGTTGGATCGCCGACGGGCTCGTCTCCGCCAACCGCCAGCAGTCCTACAACGACGCCCGCCAGATCGAGCTCGGACATTGGCTGAGGTTCTCCCGCTCCGAGGCCCGGGAGAGGGGGGACGGGCTGACGGCCGAAGGGCTGGGTTTGTCGGGGCTGGCCCGCTTCGTCTGGTACGCCTTCATGAACCAGGACGACGCCCGCGCCAACTCCTTTAGGGAGCGGGGGATCGACAAGGCGAGGGAGCAGGTCGACGGCTGCTCCGGCTTCTTCCTGGTCTGCTCCGACGACGGTTCCGTGGCGTCACTCCTGGAAGCAGGGAGGAGGTTCGAGCGTCTCGCCCTGGCCTGCGCCAGGTTGGAGATCGCGCTCCATCCGATGTCCCAGCTCCTGGAGGAGTCGCCCTGGAAGGAGGAGATCGTGGCGAAGCTCAAGGTCTCCCGCCCCGTCGCCTTCGTGGTCAGGGCGGGCTACACGGGGGAGAGGCCTCCGCCCAGTCTGCGGCGGCCGATCGGCGAGTTCACGGGGATGGCGGGGGGAAGGCCGGTCCAGAGGGATTGAGGGTCTCTCGGCGAGATCGAAGCTAACCGGCCGGCAGACCGGCTCTCGATGGACGATATGGACGGGATGGACGATATGGACGGGATGGACACTGGGGACGCGGGGGCGGCGTGCCGGTGGCGAGCGCGTCGGCTGGAAACTGGCGCGCGCGTCTCGCGGTGCGATGCCGTTTACGGGGAACGCCAGCCCGGGAGGGGCGACGGTTCAACGGAGCGCCGGTTCGCAGAACCGGCCTACAGCGCGGCGAGGGCGCGGAGGGGGATCGCGGACCAGGCGGGGCGGTGGTTTAGCTCGTAGGAGAGCTCGTAGAGGGCCTTCTCCACCGTGAAGGCGCGGAGGAGGGCGGCCAGGGCCGCGGGGTCGGGGGGGAGGAGGGGGGAGTTCTTCCCCATCCGCCGGAGATAGGCCGAGAGGAATATCTCCCCGGCGATCTGGGCCCAGAGATCGGCCCGCTCGCCCTCGGCGCGGGTCATCCGACCCTTCCCGACGAGGTAGTGGGCGGAGGCGGCGTAGTGGAAGGAGCGGAGCATCCCCGCGACGTCCTTCAGGGGGGACTGCCTGGCCCGGCGCTCCTCCGGGGAGCGGTCGGGCTCGCCCTCGAAGTCGATGATCACGAAGTCGCCTCTCCGGCGGAGGACCTGGCCCAAGTGGTAGTCGCCGTGGCCGCGGATCTTCATCCCCCATTCTGGGATCGCGGCCCTTCGACTACGCTCAGGACAGGCGAGACGCCGCTCCCACAGGCTTGGCTGGGCTGGATCGCGACCCCGATCTTCGTATAGATCTTTTAGTAATCGGGGCAAGCAAGAATGTCGCTCCCACGGGCTTGGCTCGGAGAGTTTTTGGTTCAGAGCGAGTGTCCGCAACCCCCGGGAGATGGAATTGCGGAGAAAGTCGAGATCGCGGGACGTGAAAGGGACAGGACTAAAAGATCGGCCGGGGAGCGAGGCGAGTGAGAGGTGGAGCTCGGCGGTCCGTTTCCCGAGGAGGGCGAAGGCCGCGGAGACGGCCGATCGGAGGCGGCGGCCGCCGTCCCGGTCGAACCGGGCAAAAGCCTCGAGCCCCCAGGACCAGGCATCGGCGGCCCCGGGGAGGGCGCGGAGGAGGATGGCGAGGGAGGAGCGGAGGCCGTCCTTCCCGCGATACTCGATCCCGCCCCGGAGAGGGGCGACGCGGGCGGCCGCGCGGCGTTGGGCGAGAGCGCCCAAGATCTCCACCTCCGGATTGATCCCGTCCGTGAGCTTGCGGTAGAGCTTGAGGAAGAGGGAGTCACCGAAGAAGGCGGATGAATTGCTCTGTTCCGTTCCGCCCGGGCGGAACGGAAGATTGCTCGCAGTCCAAGGCGCGGTTCTTACGCCCATGATCGAACCGGTGGCGCCGATTATTTTACGACGCTTGGCTACAATCGAGAGGAGGAGCGACCAGAAACGGGGATCGGAGATGCATTCCGACCAGGCTGCATCCCCCCGGCGCAGGATGAGAGCCGAAGGGTCGGGGACGGGGAGGGAGGAGACCGGGAGGAGGTAGAGCTCTGGCGAGCCGGAGCGGTAGGCGACCTCGAGGAGGAGGAGGGAGGCGGAATAACCCTCGCCGGAGAGGGGGAGGGCGTCGCGGACGGAGGCGCGGCGGATCGACCGGGCCTTCCCGCCGAACCAGCGCCGGGTAGATAGCCAGGCGGGGAGGGCTTTCTCGATGGCGACGGGGAATGGGGACCGGTCTCTTCTCATTGGCGGGAACAGTCTAGTCGGCGCGGGGGCGCGAGGCAAGACCGGCGGATGACTTCCACGAATTGACACGCTTGCGCGCCGTAGCGCTTCAGCGCGCAGGCACGAATTCGCACGAATTGGCCCGGCTAGGTCCGGCGGATGACTTCCACGAATTTGCACGAATTAACACGAATAGGCATGGCTTGGCCCGGCGGGCGATCACCCCCGATGGATCGGGGCAGGAAGGATCGCCCCTACGGCGTTTCAACCGCGAATAGCGCGCGAAAGTGCCGGGGCGCTATGCGCTTTGCCATTTGCCCTATGCTTTATTATCATAACAAACGCCGCGCAAGGGGATCGCGGACGAAAAGGAGGGAAAGAGCATGGACAGAGATGAAATCATTACTTTCATCAACGAACACCCGGCCTGCCACCTGGCGACGGAGGAGGGTGGGCAGCCCCGGGTGCGGGGGATGCAGATGCACCGGGCGGACGGGCGGGGACTCGTCTTCCAGACCGTGGCCGGTAAGCCCCTGGTCGAACAGATACGGAAGAACCCCCGGTTGGAGGCCTGCTTCAACGACTTTGCGAAGGGCGTCCAGATCAGGGTCGCGGGGAGGGCGGAGATCGTCGAGGACCGGAAGCTGAAGGAGGAGATCATCGCCGCCCGCGGCTTCCTCAAGCCCTTGATCGGGGAGAAAGGCGAGGGGGCGATCGTCATCTTCCGGGTCACCGGTTGTCGGGCGGTCGTCTGGACGTCGGCGGACAACGCCGGGAGCGGGACCGCGATCGCCCTCTGAGATGGTGGGCTCGATGGGGCGGGGGGATGAGGCGGGGGCGAGATGGACGGTATGGACGGTATGGACGAAATGGACGCGGCCTGGCCCGGCGGGCGATCACCCCCGATGGATCGGGGCAGGAAGGATCGCCCCTACGGAATTTTAACCGCGAATTGACGCGAATAGGACTGGCTTAGCCTGGCGGAAGATGTCCTCAAATTTGCACGAATGAGAACGACTGGCGTGAACGGACTGTCGCCGGAACTCCGGGGGCGGCTCAAGGAGCTTTTCGCCGATGGGAGATCGGCCTGGGAGAGGTTCCGGGCCGAGATCGGGCGGGAGAGGTTCCATCTCTTCCAGCCGGCCGACTACGAGACGGTTCTCGCGGCCCTGCTCCCCCTCCGTTCGCCGGGGGCGAGGTTCCTGGAGTGGGGGTCGGCGACCGGCGTAATCGCGATCATGGCCGACCTCTTGGGCTTCGAGGCTCGCGGGATCGAGATCGACGCCCGCCTCGTCGCCGTCGCGCGCGATCTGGCGATGAAGCACCGCTCCGGGGCGCGCTTCGCCGCCGGGAGCTATCTCCCCGAGGGCTACCGGTGGGAGTCCGGGAGCGGGGACGACCGCATCGGCACGATCGAGAGCGGCCGTCCGGCCTACGGCGAGCTGGGGATTCCCCTCGAGGCCTTCGACCTGGTCTACGCCTTCCCCTGGTCGGGGGAGGAGCCGATCCTCAAGGACGTCATGAGACGGCGGGGGAAGAAGGGGGCGCGGCTGTTGCTCCATTCAAAGGCGGAGGGTGTGGAGACTGTGGCGTTCTGATTGGCCTGGCGGAAGACTTCCACGAATCTTCACGAATTAGCACGAATGGGCACGACTTAGCCCGGCGGGCGATCACCCCCGATGGATCGGGGCAGGAAGGATCGCCCCTACGGCATTTCAAAGCACGAATCTCGCGAATCTCGCGAATTGACTCCGATCGCCGGGAAGGTATAATCCCGCGGACAATGCCAAGCGGGCCGCGCCAGGCGGCCCAACAACCCGGGGAGGTAGGAAGATGAAGAGCGCCGCGGTAGCGGTTGCGTTGTGCGGGATGCTCATGGCCGGCGTGGCTTTCGGCGGGCAGCAGGATTTCACGGTGGTGAACAAGACCGGCGTGATTATCGCCGCTCTCTATGTCAGCCCGACCAGCGCCAACGAGTGGGGCGAGGACATCCTGGGTGTCGACACGCTCGCCGTGGACGGCACCTGCGACATCACCTTCGACCCCGGAGAGGAGACCGCGCTCTGGGATTTGCGGATAGAAGACGCGGATGGCCAGTCGATCGTCTGGACCGGTCTCAAGCTGAAGGAGATCTCCAAGGCGACGCTGCACTTCGAGGATGGGACGCCGACGGCGACGCTGGAATAGAAAACGGCGCTTGTTCGGGGCGGAAGACGGCCGCCCGGGGAAGCTGGAGCTTCCCCGGGCGGCCTTTTTCGGCCGGCTCCCGGCGCGGAGGGGGATATCCGAGCCGGCGGATGGACGGGATGGACGATATGGACGAAATGGACGATATGGCCGCGGCCGGGCCCGGCGGAAGACTTCCACGAATTTGCACGAATCAACACGAATGGGCACAGCTTAGCCCGGCGGGCGATCACTAGGATCGCCCCTACGGCGCTTCAAACCACGAATTGATGCGAATTAACACGAATGAACCCGGTCTAGCCCGGCGGGCGATCACTAGGATCGCCCCTACGGCGCTTCAAACCACGAATTG
>CAZOYW010000082.1:0-6431 GCA_964584165.1 uncultured bacterium | reverse complement strand
ACGTGCGGCTTGGTGCGTTCGAATTTTTCCTTGGCCATTTTATTTTCCTCCGTCTTCTGATCGATCAAACGTTATGTCAGCCGACAATGCTTTCTCACGAGAACCTTATCTCCTCAGCTGGCCCGGAAAATAAAGGTTGGTCCCAGGCCAACAGTTAATCTCCCGATCCCGATCTTAACTTGGTCCCCGTATCCCATTCGCGATCGCGTTTCAAACTTATAATTTCTCGCCAGAGAAATTATAAAAGGTTGTTCCCGGTCCAACGATTACCTTGCGATACCCGTCTTTGCTCGGTCCCCGCATTTGATCCCCGATCACGGCTCAATCTAAAATATCTCCCCCGGGAGATATTTTAGGGGAAATCTACGATTTTCCCCCTTTGGATATTTTAACGTCGAAGTAAGCCGGCTCCATGGTATAGCCCGCCCGGCCCTGGGTCATCGACCTCAAGTCCGTGGCGTAGCCGAAGAGTTCGGAGAGCGGCGTGTGGCTGCGGATCATCACCCGGTGGGCGAGCTTTTCGGTGCGGCTGATCTTGGAGCGCCGGGAGTTCAAATCGGAGATGATCGGGCCCATGAACTCGGGCGGGGTGACGATCTGCAGGTCCATGACCGGCTCGAGGAGCACCGGGGAGGCCTGGCGGACCGCGTCCTTGAAGGCGATCGCGGACGCCGCCGAGAAGGCGAACTCGGAGGAGTCGGTCTCGTGGGAGGAGCCCCCCGTGATGGTGACGACCATGTCCGTCATCGGATAACCGTTGATGAATCCGCTTTGGGCGCTCTCGGTCACCCCGATCTCGACCGCCGGGATGAACTCCTTGGGGATGTCGCCGCCCCGGACCCGGTTCACGATCTTGAGCCCGCTCCCGCGCGGACCGGGCTCGACCTCCAGGATCACGTGGCCGTAGTGGCCGCGGCCGCCCGACTGGCGGATGTATTTACCTTCTCCCCGCTTGTTCTCCTCGATCGTTTCCCGGTAGGCGACGCCGGGCTGGCCCATCCGGGCCTTGACTCCGAACTCGCGCCAGAGCCGCTCCACCATGATCTGGAGGTGCAGCTCCCCCATCCCGGAGATGATGGTCTGGCCGGTATCCGGGTCCGCCTTCACCCGGAAGGTGGGGTCCTCCTCGGCGAGCTTCCGGAGCGACTCGTGAAGCTTGTCCGACTCCGCCGGGCTCTTCGGCTCCACCGAGAGGGCGATCACCGGCTCCGTGAACTGCATCCGCATGAGCTGTGCGGGATGCTTGGGATCGCAGAGCGTATCGCCGGTGGACACCCCGTCCAGGCCGACCACGGCGGCGATCTCCCCGGCCGATATCTCCTCCCGCTCGGTCCGCCGGTTGGCGTGCATCTCCAGGATGCGGCCGATCCGGCCCTTCTTGCCGGTGGAGGCGTTCATGACCGCCTGCCCGCGCCGGAGGGTCCCGGAATAAAGGCGTATATATACCAGCTTGTGGCAGTGTTCGTCGCTAAAAATCTTAAAAACCAGGGCGGTGAGCGGCCCCTTCCGGTCGGTCGGGCGCGTCTCCTCCTCCCCGTCCTTGTCGAAGACCTTCACCGACGGGATGTCCAGGGGGGAGGGCAGATAGTCCACGACCGCGTCCAGGAGGGGCTGGATCCCCTGGTTGCGCAGGGCCGCCCCGCAGAGGACCGGGACCAGCTTGTGGGCGAGAACGGCGCGGCGGATGGCCGCGCGGATCTCGTCCGCCGAGAGCTTCTTCCCCTCGAGGTAGGCGGAGAGAACCGCGTCGTCGGCCGAGGCGATGGCCTCCAGGAGCGCCTCCCGGCGGCGGGCGGCCTCGGCGGCGAGCTCGGGGGGGATGGCGGTCTCGCGGGGCGCCGTGCCGGGGGCGCCCGCGTCCCAGACCAGGGCGACCTCGCGGATCAGGTCGATCACGCCCCGGAAGGAGTCCTCCGCCCCCCAGGGGATCTCGACCGGGACGGCGGGCGCCATCAGCTTCTCTTGCATCTGGGCCACCGTCCCGAAGAAGTCCGCCCCCACCCGGTCCATTTTGTTGACGAAGGCGATCCGGGGGATGGCGTAGCGCTCGGCCTGGTGCCAGACCGTCTCGGACTGCGGCTCCACCCCCCCCACCGCGCAGTAGAGGGCGACCGCCCCGTCCAGCACGCGCAAGGAGCGCTCCACCTCGGCCGTGAAGTCGACGTGGCCGGGGGTGTCGATGATGTTGATCCGGTGGTCGCGCCAGAAGCAGGTGGTGGCGGCGGCGGTGATGGTGATCCCCCGCTCCTGCTCCAGCTCCATCCAGTCCATAGTCGCCGTCCCCTCGTCCACCTCGCCGATCCGGTACACCTTCCCGGTGTAGTAGAGCATCCGCTCGGTGGCCGTGGTCTTGCCGGCGTCGATATGGGCCATGATGCCGATATTGCGCACCCCCGCCAGAGGCAGGGCGGGAGCGACAGAGATGTCTTCGGTCGCGATCACCAGCGGTAGTGGGCGAAGGCCTTGTTGGCCTCGGCCATCTTGTGCACGTTCTGCTTCTTCTTGATCGCCGAGCCCTCGTTGTTGAAGGCGTCCATCAGTTCGGCGGCGAGCTTCTGTCCGAAGGAAGTCCCCTTCCGGTCCCGGGCGAAGGAGATGATCCAGCGCATGGCCAGGGCGACCCGGCGGTCGGAGGAGACCTCGACCGGCACCTGGTAGGTGGCCCCGCCCACCCGGCGGGAGCGGACCTCGAGGTAGGGCTTGACGTTGTCCATGGCCTGCTTGAAAACCTCGAGCGGGTCCTTGCCCAACTTCTTCCCCACCGTCTCCATGGCCTCGTAGAAGACCTTCTCGGCGGTGGACTTCTTCCCCCCGGCCATCAGGCTGTTGATGAACCGGGTCGCCACGTCGCTGCGGTAGCGGGGATCGGGCGCGCGCTCCCGGGGAATCCTCTTTTTCTTTCTGCCCATGAGTCCTCCGGAAAATTATGGTTCAACGGTTCAACGGTTCAAAGGTTCAACGGTTCAGCGGTTCACGGTTCAGCGGTTCACGGCTATTTTTCATTTTCCCCAACCGTTGAACCCTTGAACCGTGGAACCTTTTATCCAGGGAACCGTTTTACTGCTTCTTCGGCCTCTTCACCCCGTAGAGCGAGCGGCCCCGGCGACGGGGGCGCCCGTCCTTGTCCGCCTCCACCCCGCCACAGTCCAGGGTGCCGCGGATGATGTGGTAGCGGACGCCGGGGAGGTCCTTCACCCGACCGCCACGGACCAGGACGATCGAGTGCTCCTGGAGGTTGTGCCCCGTCCCCGGGATGTAGGCGGTGACCTCGGTGTTGTTGGTCAGCCGCACCCGCGCGATCTTGCGCAGGGCGGAGTTGGGCTTCTTGGGGGTGGCGGTTTTGACCACCAGGCAGACCCCGCGCTTCTGGGGGGCGCCCTGGAGGGCGGGGGCCTTGGACATCCTGGCCTGCCCCCGGCGGCCCTTCCGCACCAGTTGGTTGATCGTCGGCATGCTCTTTCGGCTCCTGTTTACTCTTCCTTGTCCGGGGCCTTCTCCCCCTCGACCAGGGGCTGGTAGTCGACCTTGCGCAGGGCCGGGAAGCCGGTCCCCGCCGGGATGAGATGGCCCATAATCACGTTTTCCTTGAATCCCTTCAGGCGGTCCACCTTGCCGCTAGCGGCGGCGTCGGTGAGCACCCGGGTGGTCTCCTGGAAGGAGGCGGCGGAGATGAAGGACTCCGTCGAGACGGAGGCCTTGGTGATCCCCTGGATCACGTTCCGGCTCCGGGCCGGGGCGCCCCCCGCTTCCTTGACCCGCTCGTTCTCGGTCTGGAAGCGGCCGTGGTCCACGGTCTCGTCGTAGAGGAAGTCGGTGTCCCCGGGGTCGCTGATCCGGACGTTGCTGGTCATCTGCCGGACGATGATCTCGATGTGCTTGTCGTTGATCTTCACCCCCTGGGAGCGGTAGACCTCCTGGACCTGGTTGACCAGGTACTCCTGGGTGGCCTCGATCCCGCAGACCTCGAGGAGTTCCTGAAGCTCGATCGGCCCCTCGGTCAGCTGGTCGCCCTTCTTCACCTCGTCGCCCTTGCGGACGATGATGTGCTGGCCCTGGGGGATCAGGTGCTCCTCGAACTTGCCGGTCTTGGAGTCCTTCACGATCAGCTTGAGCTTGCCCCGCACCCGGTCGCTGAACTCGACCCGGCCGCCGATCTTGGCGATCTCGGCCGCCCCCTTGGGGCGGCGGGCCTCGAAGAGCTCGGTCACCCGGGGCAGGCCGCCCGTGATGTCCTTGGTCTTGGTGAACTTCCGCGGCATCCGGGCCAGCCGGTCGCCGGCCTTCACGCTGACGCCGTTGTTCACCTCGAGGATGGCCTGGGCCGGGATGGAGTAGTAGGCCAGCGCCTCCTTGGTCCCGGACTTGCGGATGACGATCTGCGGGTGCTTGTCGTGGCTGATCGCCAGCTTGATCGCCCGCTCGCGCTTGCGGGTGGCCTTGTCGATCCGGATCTCCATCGTCTCGCCTTCGACGATGTCCAGGTACTCCACCACCCCGTCCTGCTCGGTCAGGATCGAGATGTTGTAGGGGTCCCAGGTGGCCAAAAGCTTCTTCTTCTCCACCTTCTCCCCGTCGGCGATTTCGAGCAGGGCGCCCACCTCGAGCTTGTAGCGCTCGAGCTCGCGGGCCTTGGCCCCCTCGGAGTCGTAGATCGCGATCGTTCCCCCCTCGTTGATCACCTTGAAGCGCTTGTCGGGCGTGGAAACGACGCGCAACCGCTCGTCGTAGCGGATGATCCCGGCGTCCTTGGTCCGGATCTCGGGCTGGCGGGCGAAGAGGCTGGCGGTCCCGCCGATGTGGAAGGTCCGCATCGTCAGCTGGGTCCCCGGCTCCCCGATCGACTGGGCGGCGATAATTCCCACCGCGTCGCCCAGGGCGGCCGGGCGGTGGACGGCGAGGTTGCGGCCGTAGCAGGCGGCGCAGACCCCCTCGGGGGCCTCGCAGGTGAGGACCGAGCGGATGCGCAGGGTGTCGAAGCCGAGCTTCTCGATCCGCTCGGCGATCTCCGGCGTGATCTCCTCGCCCGCCTTGACCACCGCCGCCCCGCTCACCGGGTCCTTGACGTTCTCCAGGGCGACCCGCCCGGTGATCCGGTCCTTGAGCGGGATCAGGACCTCGTCCTGGCCCATCAGTTCGGAGACCGTCCGGCCCTTGATCGTCCCGCAGTCCGGCATGGTGATGATCATGTCCTGGGAGACGTCGACGAGCCTCCGGGTCAGGTAGCCGGCGTCAGCGGTCTTGAGCGCGGTGTCGGCCAGGCCCTTGCGGGCGCCGTGGGTGGAGACGAAGTACTGGAGAACGGAGAGCCCCTCGCGGAAGTTGGCCGTGATCGGGTACTCGTGGATGTCTCCGGAGGGCTTGGCCATCAGCCCCCGCATCCCCGCCAGCTGCTGGATCTGCTCGCGCGATCCCCGGGCCCCGGAGTCGACCATCATGAAAAGCGGATTCAGCCCCACCTTCCCCTCGAGCCGCAAGTCCTCGAAGACCTGCTGGGAGAGCTCCTGGGCGGCGTGGTGCCAGGTGTCGACCACCTTGTTGTAGCGCTCGCGGTCGGTGATCGATCCCTCCTGGTACTGCTTGGTGACCTTGGCGACTTCCTTGAAGGCCCGGTCCAGGATCTCGTCCTTCTTCTTGGGGATGATCAGGTCGCTCATCCCGAGCGAGACCCCCGACCAGGTGGCGTACTCGAAGCCCAGGTCCTTGAGCCGGTCCAGGATCTTGACCGTCTCCTCCTGGCCGACCAGCTTGTAGCAGCGGGAGATCAGGTCGGAGAGGGCCTTCTTGTTCACCTGCTTGTTCACGTAGCCGATCCCGGACGGGAAGATCTGGTTGAAGATCACCCGGCCCACGGTCGTCTCGATCACCCCTTCCGGGCGGCGAAGCTTGATCAGCTCGTGGAGACCGATCCCCTGCTGGGAGAGGGCGAAGAGGGCCTCGTCCTCGTCGGCGAAGGTCCGCAGCGGCCCCGCGCGCTCCTTCTCCTCCCGGGTCAGGTAGAAGCAGCCGATGGCGATGTCCTGGGTCGGATTGGCGATCGGCTCCCCGGAGGCGGGGGAGAAGATGTTGTTGGGGGCGTACATCAGGATCCGGGCCTCGAGCTGGGCCTCGTTGGAGAGGGGCACGTGGACCGCCATCTGGTCGCCGTCGAAGTCGGCGTTGAAGGCGGTGCAGACCAGGGGGTGGATCCGGATCGCCTTCCCCTCGACCAGGATGGGGTCGAAAGACTGGATCCCCAGGCGGTGGAGGGTGGGGGCGCGGTTGAGCATCACCGGATGCTCGCGGATCACCTCGTCCAGGACGTCCCAGACCTCCTTGGTCTGGCGCTCGATCATCTTCTTGGCGCCCTTGATGGTGTGGACGTAGCCCAGCTCCTTCAGGCGGTGGATGATGAAGGGCTCGAAGAGCTCGAGGGCCATCTTCTTGGGCAGGCC
>CAZOYW010000081.1:0-6468 GCA_964584165.1 uncultured bacterium | reverse complement strand
CCGCCGGCGACGCTGACCCCGCCGCCGCCGACCGCGACCCCCTCGCCCCGGGCGACCGGGACGCTCACGCCGCCCGTGCCCACCCGGACCGCCACGCCCGCCCCCTCGCCCTCTCCCTCGCCCTCCTGCGGGCCCCAGGCCGCGATCGACCGCTCCGCCATCGCCTCCGGCGACTACAACGGCGACGGGAGATCCGACATCGCGGTCTTCCGCCCCTCGGCCGGCTCCTGGTCGATCCAGAACCTCTCCCGCGTCTACTTCGGCGCTCCCGACGACTTCCCCGCCCCCGGCGACTACAACGGCGACGGGACCGCCGAGATCGCCGTCTTCCGCCCTTCTGGCAACGTCTGGTCGATTCGCAACCTCACCCGGGCCTACTACGGCGGCGCCTCCGACCTCCCCGTCCCGGGCGACTACGACGGCGACGGGACCGCCGAGATCGGGATCTTCCGGGAAACGAGCGGCCAGTGGCTGATCCGCGACCTCACCCGGGCCTACTTCGGCCAGACCGCCGACTGGCCGGCACCGGCCGACTACCTGGGCGACGGCTCGCTCGACTTCGGGGTCTTCCGCCCGCTCTCCGGCGGCCTCTGGGCGGTCCGCGACGTCACCCGCTTCTACTACGGAGCGCTGGGCGACTGGCCGGTCCCGGCCGACTACCTCGGGACCGGGATCGCGGTCCCCGCCGTCTTCCGGACCTATCCCGGGATGTGGGGCTTGCGGAACCTCACCCGCTACTACTTCGGGAACTGCCAGGACTTCCCCCGCCCGGCCGACTACGACGGGAACGGGACCGCCGAGATCGGGATCTTCCGCCCCCCGACCGGGTTCTGGTCCGCCCTCGGCGTGACCCGGGCCTTCTTCGGGGCAGCCGGCGACGTCCCGGTGACGAAATAGAGGGTGGAGGGTAGCGGATGGGGAATGGCCGGGGCTCAACAAGCCTCGCCCCTATGACCCGCACGGTTTCCGTAGGCGCGGACCTTTAGGTTCGCGCGCCGGAAGAGCCTTCATGTCTCGCCCGCGGACCTGAAGGTCCGCGGCTATGGGTGATCCATCTCTTTCGCCCCGGCGGGGGCGAGCCATATCCGACCGATCGGTCGGATCCGACGGATCGGTCGGATGGGCGCGCCAAGCGAAAGGGCGGCCTCCGCGAAGGAGGCCGCCCCTTTCACTGATCACTGATTACTGATTACTGATCACTGGTCACTGATCACTGGTCACTTATCCCACATTCATCCCCCCGATATACTCCGCCAGCTCCTTCCTCAGCTCCTCGACCTTCTCCCTCTTCTCCGCGATCTTCTCCTGGAGCCCCTCGATCCGGGTCTCCAGTTCGAGAAGCTTCTTCTCGAAGCGGGCGTAGGCCTGGGAGCCCTGGGCCGTCGCCTTCATGTTCGCCCGCACCTGCTCCTGCTCGGAGCGCAGCTTCCCGACCTGCTCCTCCAGGTTACCGAGCTCCCGCTCGGCGGCGGAGAGGGCTTTCTTCCTCTCGATCACTTCCTTCAAGGCCTCCCGCACCTTCTCGGGGATCTCCCCCTGGCGGGTGTACCAGAGGAGGGAGTCGGCGTCGCCGGGGAGGATCGCCACGGTCTGCGAGTCCGTCCTCTCCTCGACCACGCTGAAGGAGGCCGTCTCCAGCGCCTTCAGCGGCGTCTCGAAGCGGTAGAGGGACTCGGTCTTCTCCGCGGGCTCGGAGGGCTCGAGGAGCTTGAGGTCCGAGCGCCGGGGATGCTCGATGACCAGCGTCCGCCCGGTGTCGGAGTTGTTCTTCAGGGCATACTCCTGGCGATACTCGCGGCGGCGGCTCAGCTCCAGCACCCCCTTGCTGATCTTCGCGGCGACGATCTTCTCCGAGGACTTCTGGGAGGAGTCGACCCGGACCTTGAGATCGACCGCGTAGCTCAAGAGCCGCTTCCCCTTCGGCGTCAGGTTGTCGATCCGCGCGTCGCCGGCGTAGGTTCCCCCGTCGAAGACGGTGACCGGCCCCGCGAGGAGGCTTAAACTCGTGTCGTTCGTGAGCCAGAGTCCGTTCAGGGGGTTCGCGGCGAGGACGGCCGCGTTATAGATGGAGACCTTGCGGGCGGAGACGTCCTGGTTGATGATCGGGAGCATCGCCGAGCCGGAGCGGGGGAGCGTCACGGGCGTCGCGATCCGGTAGGAGAAGAGCTCGCCCACCTCGGCGCCCGCCGCCGCGGGCCTCACGTCCTGCATGGCCTCGGCCAGGCGCAACTCGTCGGAGGCTTCCGCCCGGAGGAATCCGGCCGCCGGCGCGGGGGGCGCCATCATCGCCCGGGCCGCCCGGTAGCGCGGGGCGGCCTCCTCCGCCTCGGCCTCCGGCGCCGCCGTCCCCGCGGCGATCCCTTCGGAGTAGACCTGGGGGCGGAGCGAGGCGTAGAGCTCCGGCTTCACCTCGGGGCGGGCGGCGTAGAGGGGCGTGTAGAGGTCCTGGACGAAGGAGATCGGCCGCCCCGAGACGAGCGTCAGCTCGACGTCCTGCCAGTCCGCGTCGCTCGTGTTCTCGACGATCGCCCAGCCCTGGAGGAGCGCCTGGTCCTTCTCCTTCTCCCCGAAGACCAGGCGGTAGCTCGTCTTCCAGACCGGGGCCTCGTTGATGTAGCCGACCCTCACCTCGCGCTCCCCCTTTCCCCGGAAGGAGAGGCGGACCGGCTTGCGCTCGGTGTCCCGGGACTCGATCAGGAAGGCGAGCGCCTTGTCGAGCTCGGAGTTGAGCTTCTCGTCGCTGAGCGCGATCGCGGAGACCGTATCCAGGGGGACGGATTTCGCCCCCTCGGCCGTGAGCAGGTTCAGGTGCTCCTTCTGGACGACCGTGTTGGAGGGGAGGATCTGCTCCGTCCTCGTCTCGACCCCGAGGATCTTCCCGGTGATCTTCTCCGGGGCGGAAACGACGACGGCGGCCCCGCGGACCTGGCGGAGGATCCCGCCCAGGGTGGGCTCGCCCGAGAGGTCGATCCCGAAGTTCTTGAGGGCCCGCTCCAGCGGCTCGCGGGAGGCGTAGCTCATCCCCCCGATCTCGCCCCCTCCGAGGTCGAGCATGGTCAGCGACTTCAGGACGTCGTTGATCTGGTCGCCCTTGAAGGAGAGGAGGACCTCGGCGTCGCCCGTCACCTTCCCGCCGCGCTCGTAGTAGGCCACGCCCGAGCTGAATGCCGTGATCCGGTTGAGCGGAAGCGTAGCCTCCGCCGCGACCGACCTTCCCGCGGCCGCCAGGGCCAGGGCCGCGGCCGCCGCCATCGCCGTCTTTTTCATGACTTGCCTCCCGTTGTGCGGTGAACGCCCGCTGCCGGGCATTGTATCAGGAGAAACCGTAAAGGCCAGCATGGACGAAATGGACGGTATGGACGAAATGGCCCGGCCGAGACGGCCGGCGGGTACTCGCAAACCGTGAGGCCCCGGCCGAGACGGCCGGCGGGTTCTCGCAAGACGCGATGCCACGGCCGAGACGGCCGGCGGGGGTGCAATGGGCTCTGCGCAGCGGCCAGGGAGTCTCGCCGTTGCTGTCCATTCCGTCCATATCGTCCATTTCGTCCATACCGTCCATTTCGTTCGTGCCTATAACCTCCGACCCTCCTCCCGAGTGTTTTGTTCCCGGATTTTTCAAAAAATCGTAAGATGGAGACGGGCGTTCCCCCGCCATGAAACGATACCGCTGGCCATCGGCCGTCCTCTTCCTCGCCGCCCTTCTCCTCGCCGCCTTCACGCTGGCCCGCGCCCGGCGGATCGAGCGCTTCCGCATCCCCGTGGCTTTTTCCCTGCGGGGGGAAAACTTCTTCGTCCTGGAAAAGGACGGGAACACCCTCCTCACCTTCGCGCCCGGCGGCCCGGAGAGGCCCCTGGCCCTCGCGGACCGCCGGGCGATCGAGGAGGACGATCCCCGTTACTTCTACATGGTCCGCCACCTCTACCAGGGGAAGGCGGGGACGATCGTCCACAGCTACATCTATGAGCAGGATACCAAGCGCTTCCTGGGCTACCGTTTCCGGGAATACTCGGACTTCCGCCTCCCCCCCCGCGAGATCCTCGCCGTCTTCCTCGCCCACCCCGAGGAGTCGCCGGAGTTCAGCTACGCCGGCGACCAGGCGGGGTTCCATTATTTCGTCCATAACCTCCCGGGCCGGCCCTGCCTCTGGAAGATAGCCCCCGAGGGGGAGGTGACGGTCAGGGGCGACGAAGTCCCGGAAGCCGTCCGGGAGATGGGCCCGGTCAACCAGGAATCCTCCTTCTGGATGGGATTGGCGGTCCGGGAGGACGGACACCTCTTCGCCGCCTCGGGCGAGAGCGGCCAGGTGATCGAGTTCTCGGGGACGGGCGAGGCCGTCCGCTCCATCGGCAAGGTCGGCTTCGGCCCCGAAGACCTCCTCTCTCCCAACGCGGTCTTCTTCCTCCCCGACCACTCGGGCGACGATCTCCTCACCGTCTCCTCCTCCGGAAACCGCACTTGGGTGGAGTTCGACCGGCAGGGCCGCGCCCTCCGGGCGATCGAGCCGCTCCGGTCGGGCTATCCGTTCCTGGACATCCTGACCGAGCGAGTCTTCCGGGAGAAGAACGGCCGCTTCCTTACCTTCGACCTGGTCAACAAGGGACTGGTCTACTTCGGCGATCCCTTCCGGATCAACCGGGAATACGCCCGCCTCGACTGGACCAGGATCGCCCTGGGAGGAGGCGGGTCGATCCTGCTCCTCCTCGCCGCCTTCCTCTTCCCCTCCCTCCTCGTCCGCCTCGCCCGCCCCCGCGTGCCCTTCTTCTGCAAGCTCCTCCTCCTCTTCGCGCCCCTGGTGATCGGAGGGCTGATCGCGAGCGACTGGGTCAGGGAGATCATGGAGGAGGAGCTCAAGGCCGAATCGGTCCGGAGGCTGGCCAACCTGGCCCGGTCGGTGGTCAACACCGTCCCCTTAAGCGACCTGCGCCAGATCCAGAGCCCGCAAGACCGGGAATCCCCCCTCTACGAACAAATCTTCACCACCGTCGACCGGCTGATCGACCGGGCCCACGTCGACTACACGCCCCGCTGGATCATCCACAAGATCCGGGGAGGGCGCTTCTACTTCGGGATCAGCGGCTGGCGGGGGCCGATCTACGAGCCCTTCATCGTCCCCGAGGACCGCACCCTCTTCCTGAAGGCCCTCCGGGAGAAGACCCCCCAGTACGGGTCCTTCATCGACGACCAGGGCGAGTGGTTCAGCTACGTCTGCCCGATCGTGGACGAGGACGGGAATGTCCCCTACATCCTCGAGCTCTACCGCCCGACCGAGGAGATGCACCGGACCGACCGCGAGGTGCAGAGCCGGGTGCTCAAGGCGGTGGGGGGGACGGCGATCTCGGTCCTCCTCCTCGCCGGCTTCTTCTCCTGGCTGATCACCCGGCCGATCAAACGCCTCATCCGCGGGACCCAGATCATCCGGAAGGGGCACTTCAACCACCGGATGGGGATCAACTCGCGGGACGAGGTCGGAGACCTCGCCCGCTCCTTCGACGAGATGGCGGCCGACCTCAAAACCTACACCGAGGAGATCGCCCGCTCCACCGCCGAGAAGGAACGGATCGGGAGCGAGCTCCGCCTGGCCCGGGAGATGCAGGAGGGGATCCTTCCCCACCTCTTCCCGCCCGCCGTCCCCCCGGCCGAAGCCGAGATCGTCGGGAAGATGGAGCCCGCCCGGGAGATCGGCGGGGACTTCTACGACTTCTTCCTGATCGACGACCGCCACCTCGGGGTGGTGATCGCCGACGTCTCCGGGAAGGGCCTCCCGGCGGGGCTCTTCATGATGGTGACCCGAGCCCTGATCCGGAACAACGCGATGGGGAACCCCGACCCCGCCGAAACGCTCACCCGGGTCAACCGCCTCCTCGCCACCGACAACCCCTCCGCCACCTTCGTCACCGTCTTTTACCTCGTCTGCGACCTCGCCTCCGGCGAGATCGCCTACTGCAATGCCGGACACAACCCGCCGATCGTCCTCAAGCCCGGGCGAGCCGCCTTCCTGAAGACCGGCGGGGCGCCCCAGATCGCGGTGGGCGTCGCCGAGACGGTCGCCTACCATTCCGTGAGTTTCCGCCTGGGTCCGGAAGAGACGCTTCTCCTCTACACCGATGGGGTCACCGACGCGGTCAACCCCGCCCGGGAGATGTTCGGGGAGAAGCGGTTCCTCGCGCTCGCCGCGGAGGTGAGCGCAGCGAAACCCTCCGAGGCCCAGCAACGGATCTTCGCCGCCCTTACCGATTTCCGGGGAGTGGCCGAGCAATTCGACGACATCACCCTCCTCCTCTTCCGCCTCCTCCGCTAGCCGGCCAATGCCCGGCATCGCGCCGGGGACGGCTCTCCCACAGGCCCGGCCGACGAGCGGCCGCAAGAGAGTTTCGTGGGAGGGGCGTCTCGCCCCGATCCAGGCCGTCCCGGCATCGCGCCGGGGGCGGCGCTCCCACAGGCCCGGCGGACGGGGCGCCGGCGCGATT
>CAZOYW010000080.1:0-6686 GCA_964584165.1 uncultured bacterium | reverse complement strand
CGGTCCCGCCGCGGACGCCCACCCCCGCCCCCTCCGCGACGCCGGCTCCGACCACAACTCCGGTCCCGACACTGACGCCTCCTCCGCCGACGCCTGTTCCGACACTGACCCCTCCGCCCGCGACGCCGGTCCCGACATTGACGCCTCCTCCCCCGACCCCTCCAGTAACCACCCCTCCCCCTCCCACGCCAACCTCGACGCCCACGCCTCCGCCGGCCACGCCGTTAACGACGCCGACTCCTCCTCCGTCCACTCCGACTCCTCCAACACCGACACCACCTCCGACTACGCCGACACCGCCAACGCCGACACCGCCTCCGGCCACGCCGACTCCTCCGACTCCATCGCCGACGCCATCCGCCCCGACCCCTTCGCCGACCCTCCCTCCGGCCACTCCGACGCCGGCGCCGACCTGTGCGGGATGCCTCACGCCTACCCCCGTCCCTCCCACGCCGACGCCGTAGATCGAGTGAAGGCCTTCTGCCGCGAGCGAAGCGAAGCAATCCCGATCCGCTTAAAGATTGTCATTGCGAGTCCCGATAAAAGCGTTCAGCGTTTATCGGGGCGAAGCAATCCCTATCCGTCACCTGTCAATAGATTGCTTCGTCCCTCTCGCTCATGCTCGGGGTCCTCGCAATGACCGCATTATGAACGTCATTTGCGAGACAGCATTCTAGCCGCCCGCTCCCCATGTCCATTCTCTTTGCCATCCCCTGCTTGCTCGCGTCTCTCCTCGCGCCCGCCGCGACGGACCCGAACGAGACCATCCTGATCTGGGCCGACCACGCGCATATCGGCAACCCCGTCTTCGTCGCCTTCCTCAACGCGGGAGAGTGGTCCGTCGAGCACTTCCCCCCCTCCGCCCCCTTCGATGACAACTACTCCCCTTGCCTCGCCTTTGGACCCGACGGGACACCCTGTGTCGCCTGGGCCGCGCGCCGGGGAACCGGGACCCCGACGATCTATCTCAGCCGCCGCGCGGACGGCGAGTGGGAGCCGGCGCGCCGGATCGGGGGAGGGACGGGCGCCTGGGAGTCGATGCCCTCGCTCGCTTTCGACCGCCGGGGGAACGGCTGGATCGCCTTCTCCCGCGAGGCGGGTTCTTCCACCGAGATCTTCTGCGCCCCCCTCGTCCACGGAAGAGCCGGGGAGGCGGAGATCCTGAGCTCCCCCGACGTGAGCCCCGACGTCCACACCGCCATCGCCGTCGCTCCGGACGGCGCCCCCGTCGTCGCCTGGGAGGGATGGAAAGACGGCCGGGCGCGGATATTCCTCTCCCGCCGGCGGAACGGCCGCTGGACGGAGGAGGAGATCGTCGGCGGCGGGGGCGCGGTTGACCGGGTCTGGCCGGAGGTCTCTTGCGACGCGGGCGGACGGGCGGTCGTCTCCTGGCGGGAGGGCGGGAGAATGGTCTCCTCCCGCGAAAGGACCGGCGGGAGCGGATGGGAGAACGGTCCGGAAACCGCGGCGGACAATCCCTCCTTCCCCCTCCCCGACTCCTTCTCCTCCGAAGGCTGGCTCGCGGGGCGGGGGGAAGACGCTCCCTCCTCCCGGCGCGCCTTCCCCCTCCCCCGCCGCCGGAAGCGGGAGGCGAGGGCGCCGCGCGCCGGGTCCGGATCATTCATCTACATCGGCTACGGCGACTCCATCACCTACGGCCACGACTACGGTTCCGACAGCGACGGGTGGTATGGCTCGATCCTGGCCGAGATCTTCTCCGAGGACCACCCGCACACCGATTACTATCCCATTAACGATGGCTATCCCCAGACGACGACCTACGACCTCCTCTACGGCGGGGGGGACTGGGACTGCCCGGGGATCGACTCCGTCCTCGAAGACCACGAGGACGCCGGCATGATCCTGGTCATGGGGGGGACCAACGACCTCGCGCACATCGGCAACCCCTCCCTGACCAAGTCCTACCTGGGCGAGATCGTCGACCGCGCCCGGGACAAGGGGGTCGAGCCGGTCCTCGCCACGATCATCCCCCGCGTGGATGAATACTTCTACTTCGCCGACTCGCGAACCCTCTCCCTCTCCTACATCGCCCCCCTCGCCGAGGAGAAGGGCTGCGCGCTCGCCGACCCCTTCACGGAGTTCATGCGCTATTATTCCATGCCTTATTTCTACAACAAACTCTACGGGGCCGGTTCGGACTCCTGGGACGGCGTCCACCCCGCCTGGTGGGAGGGCGACTACCACATCGCCCTGGCCTTCTACGCCCCCTTCGCCCCCCCGGCCCCCCGCCCCTCGATCGATTACAACGGGGACGGGCGGCCGGAGATCGCGGTCTGGCAGCCCGCGACGGGGCGCTGGGCGGTGCTGAACGTCACCCGCCTCTATTTCGGAACAACGGGAGACCTCCCCGTTCCGGGCGATTACAACGGGGACGGGACGAGCGAGATCGCCGTCTTCCGCGATTCCCCGGGACTTTGGAGGATGAACCCGGCAAGCGCGGTCTACTTCGGAGTGCCCGGGGACTGTCCCGTCCCGGCGGATTACGACGGGGACGGGACGGAGGAGCCGGCGGTCTTCCGGGACGCCGCGGGGCTCTGGGCGGTGCGGGGAGTGACCCGCCTCGTCTTCGGAACGGGCGGGGACCTTCCCGTCGGCGCCGATTTCGACCTCGACGGACGCGCCGAGTTCGCCGTCTTCCGCCCCTCCTCCGGCCTCTGGAAGATCCGCGGGATCACTAGCGCCTTCTTCGGCGCGGAGGGCGATTATCCCGTCCCGGCCCGCTACGACCGCCAGGGACCGATCCGGATCGCGATCGCCCGGACCGGCGTGGGCCTCTGGGCGGCCCGGGAGGAGACCCGGACCTGGTATGGCGGGGGGGTGTTCTTCCCCCAGGCGGCGGACTGGGACGGTGACGGGGACAGCGATCCCGCCCTCTTCCGGAGCGAGACCTCCGGCGCCTGGGCCTTGAAGCCCCTCGGGGACGTCTTCTTCGGGGCGGCCGGGGACTTACCCGTCTCCTCACGGATCTACGGCCTGGGGCCAGCCGCTAAGCCAGTCCCCCCAGGTCTTCGATCAGGCGGTAGTAGCGCTCCTTGAACTTCGCGGGAGTGTATTCTTCTAGGTAGCGCTCGCGGCACGGACTTGCGAAGGAGGCGCGGAAAGCGGGATCGAGGATGCGCTCCATCGCCCGGGCCGTCTCCTCCTCCGACCGGGCGACGATCCCGCACCTCCCCTCCCCGACGAGCTCGGGGAGGCACCCCTGTCCGGAGACGATCGCCGGCGTCCCGCAGGAGAGGGCCTGGAGGACGGTCTGGTTCCCCATCTCCGGCCAGACCGAGGTGGCGAGAAGGGCCGTCGCCCCCCGATAGAGATGGTCGAGGCGGGCGGGGGCGACATAGTCGAGGAAGCGGATGCGCCCATCTCCCCGCGCCATCTCTTCCAGCTCGGCCCGCATCGTCCCCGTCCCCACCATCAAGAGGCTGGCCGGGACCTTCGTCCGGCGGAAGGACCGGATCGCGACCTGGGGGCCCTTGTAGGACTCGAGGCGGGCGACGAAGAGGAAGTAGGGAGAGAGGGCGGCCGCTTCCTTCTCCGCCTCCGGATCCGGCCCCGGCTCGACCGGGGCGACGAAGTAGGGCAGGCAGTCCATTCGCCCGGCGAACCCCTCCTCCCGGTGCTTGTCGATCATGAAGCGGCAGGGCATGACGAGTGAATCGACGTGGGCCAGTGCCTTCCTGATCCGCGCGGGGCGACGCCAGAACTGGGGAGGGCGGCGGTGGGAGATAAGGCAGCGGAGGCAGTCCTTTCTCGCGCAGACCTCCCGCCGGTTCTTCCAGAGGTAGTGGGTCGGGCAGAAAAGCCAGTAGGTATGCTGGGTGAAGAGCTTGATCCCTCGCCCCATCCCGAGGAGGGAAAGCCCGCCGAAGAGGGAGATGTTGTGGTAGTGGATGACGTCGAACGGCCGCGCGAGATCGGCGGAGAGCGCCCGGCGGGAGAAGACGGGATCGCTGAAGAGATAGGCGAGGAGCGGCTCGAACTTCCCCGCCCGGGTCGAGACCCTGCGGACGGAGACTCCGGGACGGTGGGGATACTCCCCGGCCCGGGCGGCCCGGATCTTGTAACCATGCGCTTCGCCCGAGCAGAGGACCTCCACCTCGTGCCCGTCGGCGGCGAGGAGGTTCGCCAGGTGGTGGACGTGGAGGCCGCAG
Source organism: uncultured bacterium (assembly GCA_964584165.1). Lineage (GTDB taxonomy): Bacteria > Auribacterota > Erginobacteria > Erginobacterales > CAZKCI01 > CAZKCI01. Next base: position 2,517 of record CAZOYW010000080.1, on the reverse strand, counting down.
CCGCCGGAGTGGTAGGGGGGATAGAAGGTGGTGATAAGGCAGAAGCGGAGCTTTTTCATGGGCTTCCCGGGAGCGGGACAATTCTTCACCCGAACCGACGCCAAGTCCACCGCAAAATCCCCCCGCGCTTGTGGGAGCCCCGATCGAATCGAAGATTCGATCGGGACGATCCAAGCTGGCCCGGATCGGGGCAAGAATGCCCCTCCCACAAACTCGCTGATGATCGCGCTTACCCCCGCCGGGCCTGTGGGAGCGACATTCCTGTCGCGATCCGAGCTGGCCCGGATCGGGGCAAGAATGCCCCTCCCACAAACTCGCTGATGATCGCGCTTGCCCCCTCCGGGCCTGTGGGAGCGACATTCCTGCCTGTCCCGATTGCTGTTTGTCGGGGGCGCGACCCAGGGCGGCCTGGCGTTTTCAACAGACGATTGAATAGGATGGAATAGGATACCGAAGGCCCGCCGGGATCATCCTATTCAATCCTATTCAACCGTCTGTTCCATTCCTGAGCCGGGCCGATGAGGATCGGGGCCCCGATAGTCCCGAACTTCTGCCGGGACTATCGGGGCAGGCAAGAATGCCCCTCCCACACAATCCGGCGTCGACCGCCAATTTGCCCACATATAATGGAAGAGAACCCCAAAAGGCGGGGGCCTGTGGTATCCTGGCCGAAGGATTCCGGCCATGGGAAACCCGCGGACAAGATCCTGGGCGGGCATCGCCCTTGCCCTCGCCCTCCTCCTCCATCTCCTGGGCGTGTACCTCTTCCTCCCCGCCCGCGGGGAGATCTTCAACGACGATCCGATCGCCTACTGGGACTATCCCCTCCACTTCTACCAGGCCTTCAGCGCGATCGAGCACTTGAAGGCTTCCGGCCGGACCTGGGGTTATGACCCCCATCTCATGGCCGGCTACCCCAACAACACGGTCTACGACGTCGGCTACAAGCTCAACGAGCTCTGGGTCGCCGCCTTCTCCTTCCTGGGGTTGGGGCGCGCCTATAAGATCCTCGTCTACTTGAGCTTCCTCCTCCCCCCGTTCCTCATCTTCGCCGCGGCCCGGAAGTTCGGCCTTCCCTTCCGGGAGAGCGCGGCGGCGGCGATCGCCACGGTCTTCTTCTGGCGCCTCGACAACACCTTCAACGGGACCGACGGGGGCGTGGCCGGCTTCGTCGGCTTCGGGATGTTCACCTTCGCCCTGGCCTGCTTCCTCGCCGTCCTTTTCGTCGCGGTCTTCTACCGCTACACCCGGGAGGGACGGATGGGCGACCTCATCCTCCTCTTCCTTCTCGCCCCCCTCCTCGTTCTTCTCCACCTCTTCTCGGCGCTCATCGTCGCCCTCCCCCTCCTGATCATCGCCATAGCCTTCCGGCCGAAACGCGTCCTCCCCTACGCCGCCGCCCTTATCCTCTGCGCCGCCTGGACGCTGGCCCTGAACCTCTTCTGGATCCGCCCCTTCCTCGCCTACCGCCACTGGACGACCGGCAACCCCGCCAACTTGCAGAACTTCGCGATCACCCTCCAGTATTTCCTGGTCCGCGGCGGGGCGCGCGCGCTCCCCCTCCTCCTCTTCTTCTCCCTGATCGGTCTCTCCCGGCGCGACCGCTTCCCCCGCGCCCTCGCCGCTGCCTTGGCCGCCGGGGCCGTCTTCCTCCTCCTCCTCTCCACCGTCGGCGCCGGCGCGTCCTCTCTCATCGCCTCGATGGAGCCGCACCGCTTCCTCGGACCCGCCAAGGTCCTCCTCCTCGTCCCGGCGGCGGCCGGCGCGTTCAGCGCCCTCTCCCCCGTCCGCTCCCGGAGGCTGCGCGCCCTCCTCCTCCTCGGAGCCTCCGCGCTTCTCGTCGCGCACTTCCCCGCCGCGGGGCGGCTCCGGGCCGGTTACCCCGAGCGGGCCTGGGCCTTCATCGAGCTCCTCCGGGAAAAGACCGACCCCTCCGCCCGCGTCCTCGTCCAGGACTCCGACCCCCGCCACCCCGGCCAGTTCTTCGGAAGCCACGTCCCCTTCCTGCGCCTCCACCTCGACCGGGAGCAGATCGGGGGCTTCTACGGGTTCGTCCCCCTCCGCCACTCCTTCGCCGACTTCTCCTACAACTTCCTCTTCGGCCGGGACCTCGAGGACTTCCCTCCCCAGGAGTTGGAACGCTACCTCGACCTCTACAACGTCAAGTGGATCGTCGCCTGGTCGGACCTGGCGCGGAACTACTTCCGCGCCCATCCCGGCCTCCGCCAGATCGCCAAGAAGAAGCGGGGGCGGGAGGAGTACCTCTACCTCTTCGAGCGGGCGGCGGCGCCGGGGTTCCTCGCCGCGGGGAAGGGCGAGGTGCGGGCCGACTACGACCGGATCGTCATCGACCGCGCCTCGCCCGGAGAGATCATCCTGAGATACCACTGGATGGAGGGCTTGCGGGCCGAGCCGGAGACGCCGCTCGAACCGGTCCGCCTCCTCGACGATCCCGTCCCCTTCATCCGCCTCGTCAACCCCGGCCACGACCGGATCGTCATCCGGACGGACTGACCG
>CAZOYW010000079.1:5796-6854 GCA_964584165.1 uncultured bacterium | reverse complement strand
CGATGCAATTACACATTCGTATAAGCATCATAAACGCAAACAATGGTTGACTCAGCAAATTCCTGAAGCAGTTAACGAAGTTTATTCTGCTGGCTCCACGATAGGGGCATATATCATCTTTCCTAATAACAAAATTGATAAAAAACAAACTATCAATGGTGCACGTGGGTGTAATAACAGAATTGATGATAGATTTGATTTAACATTGGAATGTATCAGGCTGTTTTATCTTGGATTACAAAGTCCATTAAGCGAAGTCTTCTTGCGATACAAAGATTTTTTTAATTTATTTAGTGATTTTTGCGGCTATATTGACTTTTTCCTTTTACAGGATTTAGTAACAGAAAATTATGCGGGAATTAAGTTCTATCTGCCATTTGACGATTTTAGGAGCGCTCCAAATTTTCATAGTGTAAACGATTACTTACTTTATCAAGAAAGAGTAATTGATTTTATAAATAAAAGAAATAATAGAATTGATAAAATATACAATCAGGGCGAATGTGGCAAAAGCAAATAGACTTAAGGAACTTGTTTTAGAGTTTGAACGGGTTTTGATTGGAATATAGACAGAATCGAATTAGGCGTTAGATCTGTTCTAACTAGCTCAGACATTATTTTTTCTTTGAATTCCTCCTCGTTTTCATTAATCATAACGCTTCGAACAGAAGATAGCATCATCTTTGTTCGATCAAAAAGTGATTGCAATTCGAAAGGAGTTATGAAAAATAAATGCTCGGCATGAGGAATTGCTTTTTTGTCAATAATTGTCCTAGGCGTCACAAGTATGCTTCTAAAGGCTTTACAGTTCTTTAATTGCGGTTCAGCGCTAGCCCATTTCAAATGTCCGCTAGCTTGTCTACAATCATCAACCGAAATAGGACTCTCAGGATTTTCTTCTGATTTTCCTTCGAATAAATACGCTATTTCATCTCCAAGTTGCCATACGCAATCTGGAGTTGCTTGTGAATCAGTTTTCCAAGCGTTAAATCCTAATAAAGAGCCAAGTTCTACCATACCTCTGTCGAAACTTGAGTGCTTTTTTTCAGCAAGCATTA
>CAZOYW010000079.1:0-5746 GCA_964584165.1 uncultured bacterium | reverse complement strand
CTCAGTTGCTAGAGTCTCAAGTTCGCTCGCAGCCGCTCTAACCTTTTCAACTGGAAACATAGGTCTTAAGGCGCTAGCGAACCAAGATACAGTTTTGCAGGTTTTAATTGCACGACTCATCTGCTTTTCGGCAATTGGTGTATAATCAGGATTATGCATTGAAGCAGCAAATGCAGCACATGCCGTCAAATAATGCCAGAATGCTCTGTAGGATGAAAGACGTGAATCGGTTAATTTATCCGTTATCGCAACGCCTTTCTCGACAGCCTCTTTGAATCGTCCAAACCAAAAATCATAAGAGAAGTCTACTTCATTTGGAACTGTCATATCAGGTTGATCGTCCGAATCACGAATTTTTGCTATTTCCTCCTCCGCAACAGTCCAGTCGGAATCCTTTTCACAAAAAGACTTAAGCATAGAATCAAAATCATCAAGAGTACTCACATTTAAAGAAAGTACATAATCAAGCTCACCGCGAAGTTCGCTATTAAACATTTTCTGGTTTTCTTTTTTTATACAAAAATCAAGTAATCGTCTACCAACCATTATGACCACTGATTGATCAGTTGCGCTTCGTGTGCAGCGACCTGCACCCTGAGCTATTCGAGTCTTGACTCTTTCTCTAAGTAATACATCCAATCCCAATTTATCTTCTAGAAAAGACTCCTGAAGGTTAGTTCCTGTTGGAAGCTCATACATAACTAATAATTGGCATTGATCACTGGGTATATCAATTCCGTCATATCGGTTGGTAAGCGCTAAAACAACCGATTCTGATTTTGAAAACTCGTCCATAGAATTCTCAATATTGGCTGAACCGAGAAGTTGTCCAATTTTTCCGCTTTCTTGAAGCAGTAGCACTAATTCTTTCAAAACCCTTCCCGTAGGGCAAAGCACCAAAGTCCTTTTTGAAGCGCCAATCAGATTTACAAGCCATGATTCATATTCACTTTTCTCTTTTGCTAAATCAGGGAACAAAAACAAGCGACGCCCAATTCCATGTTTGAGATATGCTTTTGGGGTTTCAACTTTCATAATTTGGTTTATTCCAGTAGTGCGCTCTAGTTCGCCACCTCGTCCCAATGTTGCGGACATATAGATTCGCTGATTTGCCTCTGCGAATGGTTTATGAGTGAGAGTTGGAGGGATATATGGACGTATGTAAACTTGATCCCAAGAAACAAAAATGTGACAAGCGTGTAATCCTTCTTTTATAAATTGCCAAGAATAGTAGTTTGGTGTATTTACCTCTAATTTGTCTTCAAAAAAGGTTTTGACTTCTTGTAAATGTTTAAGAAAGATTGCAAATGGTATTTTTTCCACTTTGGGGAGTTTTCTAGGTCTTGATCCATTAAGAACTGATAATGACAGCATATCTTTTTCAAAAATTGAGATCAGTTCTGAATATAGCGAGTTTTCCCTCTCTATTGTAATTGACCACGGAGATGAAATGTATCCTTCTCCACCATGTGCATCATCTAGAATGATAACTTGCGCGTCATAAAACTCGGGATTTGAATTAAAGAGTCCACTGTAGGTTGATATCGCAATTGCAGCACCTGATCGATAAGCTACTACATCAGTACGGTTAAAGTCCCTCTTCGCACCAACAAAAACTCTAGCAGGAATATCATAGTCTCTTGATTTATTACCCACTTGGTAAGCTAATTGCCTAGTCGGACAAAGATACAAAACTCTTTCTTTTAAGATTCTTCTACGATACTCTGCTATTAGCAAACCTACAAGAGTTTTTCCTGAGCCTGTTGGGAGTTCTATACTAACATCTTTGGACTTGACATGAGTTTTTTGATAGTCTCTTAAAACATCGGCTTGAGGTGCATATAATTCTTTGATTTCAGTAGACCTATTTTTCAAGTCTTTAAACAATGACTCAATATCATAAGATTGTGTTGTCTTAGCTTCAATGCGTCGAAAAGGACTTCTTCCAGACATTACATTGCCAACCGTATAGCTGATACGTCTGAGTATCTTTTTAATAAGTTAATCGATATTTTTAAGATAACTTTGATAAAATGCAATAAATTATTTTCCTTTTAATCAATCACTGAGTTGCAATAATTTGACTGGTTCTGTCAAGTTGTCGGTAAAAGGGGATAGCTAAATGGCTTTTGTAAAAAGTCGGTTATCTCTTTTAGAGCAAAATTCTTTATACAACAAACAAGAAAAGCATCGGTACCTAATGGTAAAAGAGGGTAAGTCTGTGACAATAGATATAGGTGTAATTTGCGATAATCGAAAAACTGCAATAGCCTGTTCTGACCGAATGCTAACAAGTGGGGATAATACATTAGCATTCGAACATGATGTCCCTAAAATTGTTGAACTTTTTGGAAATTGCCTAGCCTTAACTGCTGGTGCTGCTACAATACATCAACCCATCATTCAAGCAGTTCAAACAGAAATTAGAGAAACAAAGCCGAATATTGCTGATGTAGTAATTAAAATGAAAGACTATTATCAAAATTGCCGACGTTCTTATATGAGTGATATAATTTTCTCAAGAAGAGGGTTAACTTTAGAAGATTTCTACAGAAATCAAAGAACACTCCATGAAAGCACAATACTAGAATTAAATAATGAGATGGATGAATTTGACCTAGGACTAGATGTAATAGTTATAGGCGTAGACAGAGGTTCAGAAGCACATATTTATCAAATCTCAAACCCAGGCGTTGCAATACCACAAGATGCTTTAGGTTTTGTCTGTACTGGAACTGGACAAAGGCACGCTGACGTAGTGTTTGCATATCGTAAATATGCTCCCTCATTCCCTCTTAAGAGAGCAATTTACATTGCTTTTGAAGCAAAAAAGAAAGCAGAAATGGCGGGTGGTGTGGGTCCAACAACCGATATAGCAATCATTAAAAGTAATGGTTTGTACAAAATGTTACCACAAACAGTTATTACAGAACTTGAGAAGATTTACTTGGAAATGGAAAAGAAATCTCAAATTGATGCGATGATAGATAATGCAGTTGAAAAACTACCTATTTGATAAAGAGAAAAAAATCACATGCGAAATTAAAGTCCGGAGAATCAAAATTGCCAAACTTAAATATCGGCAAGAAAGAAAACACATGCGTGCAAAAAGCAAGATAATGGTTAAAGCTTAATTAATTTTCTTCCTTTTAGTAATAATAAATTTATCATCATATATCGCTCCATCTAATTCTTCTCCTTCTTTCCATCCAAGCGCCTCAATTTGTTTTGGCGGTATAGTGACAACATATTTTGGATATACCTTACCCTCTACTTTTCGTGATAGTTGTTTCTGGAGTTTTACCATTTTTAGGCGCCTACTTCTAAAGAATACGGTTAGGTGTATATAAGTTTTAGGTACCGAAACGCTTATATTATTAGGTACCTAATTGTATTTTAGGTGCCTAAAATGACAGCCCAACTAACAACCACAAGAGAAGAACGCGGTCAAGCAATCACACAACTTCAAAACCAAATACAAAAGATTGACGATTGCCTCTATGTTGTAAAGTCTCAAAGTGGAAATGGCGAATATACCGTAAACAGAATCAACGGTGAATTAGTCTGCGATTTTCCAGACAACACTTGTCGCCATGTAAAATGCAAGCACATCCACGCGGTAGAATTTAGTCTAAAAATAAAAGAGCAAGTTAAAGTTAGCCGAGTTATTCAAGAAGTAAACGTTTCAAATTGTATTTATTGTCATTCAACTAACACTAAGAAGTTTAGTGTTCGCCATAACAAGTCGGGTGATATTCAGCGTTTCTCTTGTCTTGCTTGTGGTAAAACCTTTAGCGTAAACTTTGGTTTTTAAAGAATGAAGCATAATCCGCAAGCAATCACAAGCGCAATGCAACTATACTTCTCAGGAGAATCACTAAGAAACACAATGGAAAGCTTAGAACTTTTAGGCGTAAAAGTCTCACACCAAACAATTTACAACTGGATAAGAAAGTATGTACGATTAATGAAAGAATACGCAGAAAAAATTACTCCAAACGTAGGTAACACTTGGAGAGCAGACGAAATCTACATGAAAATAAAAGACGACCAAAAATACCTATTTGCCATGATGGATGATGAAACACGGTTCCTAATCGCTCAAGAAGTAGCAGAAACCAAAGAGAAGCATGATGCACGACTACTCTTCTTTAGAGCCAAAAGATTGATGGCAAAACAACCTAAAACCCTCATAACCGATGGACTTCCAAGTTACTCTTTAGCTTGTGAGCAAGTGTTTGAAGGAACAAAACATGTTAGAAAGATAACGCTTGATGGAAAAGTACACAATAACAACAAAATGGAAAGAATGAACGGTGAAATCCGAGACAGGGAAAAGACCATGAGAGACTTAAAGAAGAAACGCACAGTTATCCTTCAAGGATACCAACTTTATCACAATTACATTAGACCACATGAAACCTTAGATGGGCAAACACCCGCAGAAGCCTGTGGAATAGTCATTGAAGGACAGAATAAGTGGAAAACTCTGATAGAAAACGCAAGTAAAGCAAAAATAAATAAAAAGTAAAAAGGGAAAATATGGACTATTCTTTACATTCTTCTTTATGAGATTTCGTTATAAGAAATCTTATGAGCTCAGTATTTTGTTTTAGTCCATAAATCTTCTTTAAATCTTCCATTTTCTTCGCTTCTGCACTATCGAAGTTTACTCTAAAGCTCATCATAAAACAACCCCTTGCATGGCTATTATTATCACTATGTACTATTTATGTTTTTTATATGTGCTAGATGTTTAAATAGTACATTTAATACCATTGTTTATGGAGTCTGGAGTAGCAATTGAAAGCTAGAATAATAGTATCTCAAATATTTGCCATACCCTTGACATGGGCAAGCGCAGAAGCATTGACACAAATGTTTGGATCAACCCCATTTTATATCAGCATAGGAATCTGGGGAATAGTGTCGCTATTTGTTCTTGCACAAATCAAATAAATGGCTAAATTGAAAAAACGATATAACGTTTTGCTAGGTTACAGAATCAAAAAGACATTCAAGACCAAAATAAATGGAAAACTTCTAATGAAGAATCCAAACAAATACAACTACTAAACTAAGCGGAATGATTTAAAAAGAAAAATGGGACTTATTGACGAAATCTTTATGGTACTATTAGTTGCTGCAGTTCTCTCTATGATTGGAGTTGTTAGTTTCTCTTTTTGGTCATTTCTTTTCGCTTTTCTTTTTTCTTGGCCGATTGCGACATTGATAGCTAGGAGGTTTGCTGCAGGACAAAAGACCTTGGGTTCAAATGGGCGATATGTTAAAACTTCAAGGGTTTATCTTTTCTTTATGATGGGAATTGTTGTATCAAGTTATCTTGGATCGTATATGGCGAGTTTTGTAATGGGGCAACTTAACGTAGATAACTTCATGGGAATATTGAGTCTTAGTTTTATTACTGCGTTTTTTGCGTATGCTCTAATGAAGATTGGATATTATTAAGATAATAACTGTTAAGATTTACGATAGAACTCAGAAGGCTTGGTCAGGGGATTGGACAGATGGTGACAAAGACCTGGCTCTTTATCAATGCCCAAAATGCAAAACTGTTGTTTTAAAGGTTTTAGACCTTTTTGAGGAATAACCGAAAGTTTACATGGAAAAAAGATAACCGAAGAGTTGACAGAACCTTAAAGAACAATTAATAACCAGAGTTTCGGTCAACAGTCTTCTCCAATGGGGCTATGTTTGCATATTTGTCTGACTATTCAGTTAAAAC
>CAZOYW010000078.1:3601-6964 GCA_964584165.1 uncultured bacterium | reverse complement strand
CGAACCGCCCGCCCCCGCGGAGAAGCCCCCGGCGCGCCCCCGCCTCCGGCCGCGGGTGATGCCCTCCGCACACGCCGCGCCGCCGCCCCCGCCGGCCGCGGGCGACGGGGGAACGGGCCCGAAATAGACTAACTCCGCCACGTGAGAGGATCGATCCCGAGCGCCGCCGGGAATCCGTAGGCGCGGGCCTTCAGGCCCGCGCGCCAGGCGCAGGTGGCCGCGGACCTGAAGGTCCGCGACTACGGACAAGGTTCCATCGCTCGGAGAGTCGATGATCGTGATCGCCAGACCCAAAGACCGCAAGATCTTCAACGAGATCAACGTCATCAACCTGGTGGACGTGATGCTCTGCGTCCTGGTGGCCTTCATCCTGGCCGCCCCGATCATGGAGCAGGGGATCGACGTCCGCCTCCCCGTCTCCAAGCCTTCCAAGATCAAGGCCGAGGAGGACAGCCTCACCGTCTCCATCTCGCCCCCGGGGAAGATCTATCTGAACGACCAGCGGGTGACCCTGGACGAGCTGAAGAAGCGCCTCGAGACCGTGTCGGCCACCAACCCCCAGACCACCGTGGTCCTCCGGGCGGACGAGAAACTCGACTACGGCGTGGTGATCAAGGTCCTGGACGGTATCCGCACCAGCGGCCTCAACCGGATAGGGGTGGCCACCAGGCCCAAAGCCGGTTGACCGCTCCGCGCGGGGACGATCGACCGGTTCGCCGTCCCCGCAACCGGAACCCGAACATATATCTTCGACTACCATGACGATACGCATCGCCACCCCGCGCGCCCTCCGCGAGGCCGCCGCCCTGCCGCCGGCCTTAAGCCTCCGCCGAGTCTTCTGGATCGTCCTCGCGGGCCATCTATTCTTCGTGCTCCTCGTCTGGATCTTCGGAGGCCACGGGGGCGGAAACGGGCGCCAGGTCTCGACCCTCTCCTCCGGGGAGCCGGCGGAGCTGAACTCCATCGTCCCGGAGCGGAAGGCATCTCCTCTTCCCCGCTCCGCCGCTCCGACCAAGGCCGCCGCGGCGGTCCGCGGGCCGTCCCGGATACGGCCCACCGCCGCCGTCGCTCTGCCCACTCCCTCCCCGGCCAGGAAACCCGTGAAGAAAGCCGGCGCCGCGCCGGACGCCCGGGAGACGCCCCCGAAGAAACTGGTGACCCGGGCCATCCCCCGGCCCGCCTCCACCCGTTCCGGCGAACGCTGAACCGCCGCGCCACCCGTCACATGACCCGCGACCTGAGCTTCTCCCGGATTTTTTTCCTGGTCCTGGCCGCCCATCTCGCCCTGCTCTTCCTGAGCCTCTACGCGGGCGGGATCATCAAGCCCTTCGAGCGTTTCGACCCGATCACGCCGGTGGAGCTGATCGGGATGCCCGCCGCCGCGCCGGCCGCCGCCCCCCAGATCGCGGAGGCGCCGGCGCCGGTCGAGGACCAGGACGCCATCGTCGACCGCAAGGCGCCGCCCAAGCCGAAGAAGATCACGAAAAAGGTCGAGAAGCCCGCTCCCCCGGCCCCGGACCTGCGCCGGCGGCTCGAGGAACGCCTCTCCCAGGCCAAATCCCCCGCCCTCTCCGCCCGGCCGGGACCGGCGGGGGCGAGCGGGGGGACCGGGCGCTTCTCCTCTTCCTGGTATTCCTCCTACGTGAGTTCCCGCCTCTACTCCCTCTGGAAGCAGCCCTCCGCCGCGACGGCCAAGAACGCCGGGGCGACCGCGCTCGTCTCCTTCCGGGTCTACCGCGACGGACACATCGAAGGGATCAGCCTCCAACGCCCTTCCGGATCCGACCTGATGGACCGGTCGGCCGTCCAGGCGGTCAAGCTGGCCGACCCCCTTCCCCCCCTCCCCAACACCTTCAGCGGACCGTACGAGGAATTCGACATCCTCTTTGAACTGACGAAATAACCAAGGGTTCCGGGGTTCAAAGGTTCACGGTTCAACGGTTAATGAGCAACCGTGAACCGCTGAACCGTTGAACCTCTGAACCGTGAACCGTTGAACCGCTCAAGGAGATACATGAACCGCTGGCGCATCGCATCAGCTGTCGCCCTCGCCTTAACCGTCTCCACCCCGTCCTTTTCCCAGACCCGGATCCGGATCTCCAAGGAGAGCGCCCGGCGGATCAACGTCGCGGTCTGCCTCTTCGAGAACCGCGGGGCCGGCGCGGACGGCCTGGACCGGGAGATGACCAACCAGCTCGCCGACGACCTTTTGATCTCCGGCTTCTTCACCCCGCTCCCCAACAACTCCTTCCTCCAGGAGGCGATCGACAACGACCGGAGGAACGGGACGACCGACTTGAAGGAGTGGGCCTCCCTGGGGGCGGAGGTGGTGGTCAAGGGCGGCTACTCCGTCTCCGGAGACCGGATCACGGTGGACTGCGGGGCCCTCTCGATCGGCCAGGCCAAGCAGGTCTACTCCCGGAAATACACCAAGGCGAAGAAGGATTGGCCCGACCTCGTCCATCTCATCGCCGACGAGATCGTGGAGGCCCTGACCGGGGAGAAGGGCCTGGCCCGGACCGAGATCGCCTTCGTCTCCTCCGACCGGGGCGAAAAGAAGATCTGCATCATGGACGCCTCCGGCCACAACTGGCGCCAGATCAACTCCGGCAAGGGGATGGCCCTTTACCCCGACTGGTCGCCGGACGGGGCGGGGATCGCCTACACCGGCTACGCCTCCGGCTACCCCTGGGCCGTCTACGACAACCTGGAGACGGGCGAACGGACGGTCCTCTCCTCCCAGCCCGGCCTGAACGCCTTCCCCGCCATTTCCCCGGACGGCAAATGGGTGGCCCTCACCCTCTCCAAGGACGGGAACAACGAGATCTACAAGATGACGGTGGGGGGAAAAAAGCCCGTCCGCCTCACCTTCGGTTCGGCCAACGACTGCTCCCCCTCCTGGTCGCCGGATGGGGCCCAGATCGCCTTCACCTCCGACCGGAGGGGGTCGCCCCAGATCTACACCATGGACGCCGACGGGAACAACGTCCGGAGGCTGACCACCCGGGGAAACTACAACGCCGGCCCGGCCTGGTCGCCCAAAGGCAACCTGATCGCCTACACCTCCCAGGTCGAGGGGAACTTCGAGATCTGCGCCATCGACACCGGGACCGGCCAGGTCTACCAGCTCACCCGGGGGTATGGCTCCGACGAGGAGCCCGCGTGGGCCCCGGACGGGCGCCATCTCGTCTATTCCTCGCGCCAGGGCGGGACGACCAACCTCTACACGCTCGACATCCTGAACCCCGCCGAGCCGGTCCGGCTCACCTCCGGCAAGGACTGTTTCAGCCCGTCCTGGGGGCCATACAAAAAATAATTTCAAATTTCAAATCTCAGATCTCAGAGCCCGTCCCGGAGCCGGAT
>CAZOYW010000078.1:0-3501 GCA_964584165.1 uncultured bacterium | reverse complement strand
CCCGTCCCGGAGCCGGATGGAATAATCTCAGATCTCCGGCCATCAGAACGGCCATCCATCATCTGAGATCTGAAATCACAAATTTGAGATCCCGAATTTTCTTGCTTTCGGAGGGCGCCCTACCTAATATGTGCCGGTCTTTTGACCGAACTTTAACCCTAAGGAGGGTTCAGGAATGAGAAGGGAGTGGAAACTGGCGGCTACGGTCCTGTTCGTGGGACTGGTGGCCTGGGCGGGCTGCAAATCCTCCAAGCCGAAGGCCTCGGCCGAGGACATGGCGATCGCGAGCGAAGGCGGAGACATCCCGATCTCGGCGATCGGCGGAGTCTTCGGCGAGGCCCTCCCCGAGGACGCCCTCGTTCTCAAGGACGTCTTCTTCGACTACGACAAGTCCGAGATCAAGCCCGAGGACAAGGCCACCCTGGAAGGGATCAACTCCTGGATGATGAACCATCCCCAGGCCCTCCTCCAGGTCGAGGGGCACTGCGACGAGCGCGGGACCAAGGAGTACAACCTGGCCCTGGGCGAGCGCCGGGCCCTGGCGGTGCGCACCTTCCTGGTCGGGATGGGCGTCTCCCCCGACCGAATCCAGACCATTACCTACGGCGAGGAGAAGCCCCTCTGCCCCGAGCACGCCGAGGAGTGCTGGAAGAAGAACCGGCGCGGCCACTTCATGGTCGATTACGGGACCGCCGGGAAGAGCGTCTCCATCCCGGTCGCCGCCCCGTCGGCCCAGGCCGTCGCCCAGACCCCGGTGGTGGAAAAGGTCGTCCAGGCCCCCCGCGAGGAGATGCCCTCCCCCGAGGAGGAGGCCATCGGCCACGACCGGGCGATCGGCCGGTACCACTACTAAAATTTTCCCGGGGGAAAATTTTAGTAAATCGAGTTAGAACAGCTATCTCCCGTCCCGGGGCGTCGAATCCGACGCCCCGGGGCGGGAGATGATTCTTTCCGGTGTCGGTGATGGTTGCCATGCAGACCCTCCGTCAGCGCCGTCCGCGCGGCTTGGCCCTCAAAAGCGCGCCCTCCCTGTTTCCATATTTCCATATTTCCATATTGATTCTTCTGGTCCTCGGCGGCTGCGAGACCACCTCGGCGCAGACCCGGGAGCAACGCGACCAGCAGTGGCGGGACGACGTCGCCGACCAGATCGCCGACCTGAACCACTCGGTCGAGACGGTCCGCTCCCAGCAGGCCGCCCTCGAGCGGAGGCTCGGCGCGCTCGAGACCTCCTTCCGCTCCGTCGCCGAATCCCAGCGCTCGCTCTCCTCCCTGCGCAGCGACCTCTCGACGCTGAAGGCGGCCATGGACAGCAAGATCGCCCTGATCGTGGACGAGGTGGCGCGGGAGAACGAGCGCCTCCTGGCCAAGATGAAGACCGGCCAGAAGACGACCTACGCGCAGGGCTACGAGCACACGGTCCAGTCCGGCGAGACCCTCTCCGACATCGCCCGCCAGTACAAGACCACCGTGAAGGCGATCCTGGAGGCCAACCAGCTCGCCAACGCCAACTCCCTCCGGGCGGGACAGACCCTCTTCATTCCGCAATGACCGTCCCCCACTATGGGGGGACGGTTATTGCGGAGGGTGCGCAGCCCAAAGATTGATGCTCCGGTTCAAACCTCTTGAGGGGACGATGCCGGAATTGGCAAGTATAAATAATCCACCCGCCGGTTTCCGGGCCCGCTTCCGCCAGCACTTCCGCGCCCGGATCGTCTCCGGTTTCCTCTTCCTCCTCCCGATCGGGATCACCGTCCTGATCATCCGCTTCCTCTACACCTTCACCGCCGGCCTGATCGTCCCTCTCCTGAGCCGGCCCTTCGGCAAGCTCGCCGAGCCCCTCCTCGTCGTCATCTCGATCGTCGCCTCCGCCGCCATCATCTATTTCCTGGGCGTGATCACCACCCACGTCGTGGGGAGAAGGCTAATCCGTTTCGGCGAGGCGATCATCCTGAAGCTCCCCATCCTGAAAAGCGTCTACGGTGCCTCCAAGCAGGTGGTGGCGACCTTCAGCGTTTCCAACCGCGAGGCCTTCAAGTCGGTGGTGCTGCTGGAGTTCCCCCGGCGGGGGATCTGGTCGATCGGGTTCGTCACCGGGATGATCCCGGACGGCGCGGGGAACCGGCTGTTCCAGGTCTTCCTCCCCACCACGCCCAACCCCACCACCGGCTTCTTCCTCATCCTGGCCGCCGACGATGTCATCCAGACCGACATCGCGGTCGAGGATGCGCTCAAGATCGTCATCTCGGGGGGGATCCTCACCCCGCCCGAGATCGCGCCGCTGCTCGCCCCGCCGGCGAAAAAAAGATCCGCGGGCTCCCCTCTTCCCGCGGATTGAACTCCCCCTTCCGGCTTTCCGCCCCGACGCCGCACGCCGGGCGGATGGCGGCCTCCCCTACCCCCCGGCTTCCCCCGACGTCAGCCCCGGCACCGTCGCTTCCACCCGCCCCCCCGGCGGAACCCGTCCCTCGGCGACGACACGGCCGGTTTTCAGCCTCACCCGGTAGCGCGCGACGGCGGGGGCCTTGACGGCGAAGACCGCCCGCGGGAGCGGGAAGGGAGTGGGGTTGTCGCAGACGATCTCCAGGAGGTCTCCCCGGCGGGAACTCTCGACCCGGACCGCCTCCCGGGCCTTCCACCAGGCGCAGAGCTCGTCGAGGCGGCAGATCCAGGCGCCGCTCTCCTCAAGCAGGCGGATGAAGTCCTCGAGCTTCCTCAAGTTTTCCTCCTCCGCGACCTGGGGGAGATGGGTGAGGAAGACGAAGGCGCCGCCGCGGCGGTGGAAACGCGCGAAGACCTCCCGCGCCTTCTCCGGACGGACGGTGGGGTCGGCCTGGCAGGTCACCTCCAGAAGCGAAAGCCCCCGGGGATGGTAGGGGTAGAGGATCCCGCCCCGGAAGGACGGGGTGAAGATGGTCTGAGGAGTGGTCGGCGGGAGATTGAGATCGGAGCCGTAGAGGAAGCCGAGGCGGTCGAGGGCGAGAAAGGTGGATTCGTTCCCCGAGAAACAGGGGCTGCGGTGGCCGAGCGGGGGGTAGCCAAGCCCGGCGAGGATCTCGCGCCCGGCCCGGATCCTCTCCTCCTGGGCGTGGGCGGAGAGAAGCGCCATCTCCAGCCCGCTTTCCTCGCCCGCGGCTTCGTTCCGGTCGCAGCAGTGGGCGTAGCCGTGCTGGGCGATCTCGTGGCCGTCGGCGAAAAGCCTCCCGATGGCCTGGAGCGCCGCCGGGCTGTCCCGGAGGGCGGGTGCGCCGGACTGGGCGGGGACGACGAAGAAGGTCCCCCGCACGCCGAGGGCCTTGAGTTTCTCCCGGAGGCGGTCGATCGCCGCGGGATCGCTGAAGGCGCAAGCGTCGTCGTTGGTGAAGACCGCGGCCGCGGGGCGGCCGGCGGGATAGAGCTTGAGGGCGACATCCGCGTTCTCCCGGAAGGCGAGGCGGGGGCCGCGGAGGTAGTCCCGGGCGATCGGATAGAGGTTGAAGGCGACCCAGGCGGCGAGGAGGA
>CAZOYW010000077.1:0-7789 GCA_964584165.1 uncultured bacterium | reverse complement strand
TCTCTAAAATTGAAATACGCCCGTAAAACCTTTATTTTCTCCATGTTATGTATACATAATTATGCCCCGGATTATTGCCCCGAAATGTCCACACCCGAAATGTGACGCGATTATGACCCGTTGTTATGTGCGCGAAGGAGGTTCCCGTGGGAGGTTCGTTCCTTGCGGGTGGTGGTGCCGGGAGTGTGGGGAGACCCTATCAAGTTGTCCACAAATAATTTAATTGGAAATTTTAGCAATACATTATGACTTATGAAAATAGGGTTGAAATATATAATAAAATAGAGGAGACACGTAGAAGGCCGTTAATCTCATATATTACTAGTTCAAGGCTCAATGCCACCGGGGCTATGGCATCTGATGTTATTCCAGAATTATGCACACAGATAAGAGAAATTCCTAAAGAAGAAAAAAATATTGACCTATTGATCGTAAGTAATGGCGGAGATCCCGTTGTTTCTTGGCGAATTATTAGTCTTTTACGCGAACGTTTTCAACAAATTGGTGTTCTACTGCCATATGAAGCATATAGTGCGGCTACACTCGTCGCTTTAGGTGCAAACGATATTGTAATGCACCCATTTTCAAACCTTGGCCCTGTAGATCCCCAACTCTCTGGTGAAAGGAACATTCCAGGAAGGCCTGGACAAAAGGAATCATTTAATTTTGGTGCAGAAGATCTCTCTCATTTTATCGATTTTGTGAGCCAAGATGTTGGAATTTCAGATCAAGAACAAAAAGAAAGGGCATTTGAGTTGGTTTGTAAGGAAGTTGGTGCAATCCCAATTGGTGTTGCTAAGAGAAGTTCCAATCTTGCATTATCCCTTGGACAAAAATTACTAAGTTTACATATGGATGATCAAAATAAAGTGAAGGCGATTTCAGATTCGTTAAATAAATCATTTTACCATCATGGTTACCCTGTGGGGAGGACTGAAGCAAAAAACATCGGATTATCAATATCAGAAGGATCCGAGACTCTTGAAAAATTAATTTGGAATGTTTGGGAGGACATGCGGGAAGATATGGAGTGTATTATACCATTCAATCCTCTTGAAGTAGTAATGGCTGACCCAGTCCTTAGGCAACATATATGTCAAGTCCCCCACATCAAATTACCAGTAAATTTACCCCCTGAAGTTGCCGGTCAAATATATCAACAGATTATGCAGAAAATTCAAATACAGTCGATAAATCCAGTGGAATACGAATTATATCAAGCAGCCGTTGAAAGTACTAGAATTAGAAGCGAGTATAAAACAAAACTTCAAATAAGTGCAATGAGAATGCCAGATATGAATATTAATATAAATGTAGCGCCAATTTCAAGTAGCTGGAGAACAATCCAGAGAGCATAATGAAGGTGGTCGTATGCAAAATTCCAGAATTGAAAATTCAAACAATGAAGAGTGGATGTTAAAATCGATGGGGCCATTTAAACAAAAAGTGTCAGGGAATTTAATTTGCAATGTCCCAACCATTCCACAATTCACCTGGCAAAAGACCACAAGTATAGGTAAAATAGAAATTCATGCCCCTCCCAGTGAATGTGGAGTTAACCTTATGTCCGGGGCCCTATCCCCAAATGAAATGCATGCTCTCGAAGAATTGATGAGCAAACATAGCAGAGCGCTTGATATTTTAAGTCGGCATTAATATTTCACTTTATTTTCTCTCGGATCCAATATTCAACTTCATCAAGCGTACTTTCATACCTCCCAATTTTTTCCACGAATTCCGCTATCTCCTCATCCCCGCAATTTATTTGATGTTCATGCTCGTCCATTTTTAGGATAAGTGTAGCCGTAAATAATGCAGTTCGTTTGTTCCCTTGAAAAAAAGGATGTCTGGTAGCAAGCTCGTGTAAAAACCAACTCGCTTTCTTTATTGTATCCGTTTTTCGGGACCCTTGAAATACTAGGTAATCAAGAGTGCCTCGGTCCCGAAGAAGACCACCCATACCTTGGTCTTCTGAATATGTACTTTTTTTGATTACATTTATTTGAATTTCAATAATTTTTTCAGAACTAATAAATTCCATGTGCTTGTGTTAGAATGTTCATTTGAGTAAAAAAATATCGCTAAATATTCGGAGACGGTGATTATTTGTTTGAGAACTCTTAAGATCATGAAGACCATGCAATTAGCGAAACAATACTAGACCGTCTGATCAATAATCCACTTTAAGAGGACACCTAATCAAAATTACTTTTACCCTTTATACGGCACGAGTCATTCACGACCAACCATGAACATTACACATGGAAGAGGAGCCTGGCCCCAAGTGTCCTGTATGTGGAAGTCTCCCGATACAGCCTTGCTCCTGGTCCTCATCATTGTGGGAATGCAAATACCATTTATGCGAGGCAATTTTCCCAAAAGAGAATTTAAGAGGAAATCTTCGATTCCCCAAATCCTAATTAAAAAAATTGCTTAAAAAAATTTTTCAATCTTACAATAAACGAATTTCCTTTGTTTTTTACCTTTTTTTCAGTTGTCATTTTTAATTTTATTTTTTCATCCGGATCATATTCCCCCTTAAAAAATTCTCGTAATAAATTAATCGATTTTAGATAAACAATTTTATCCAAAGCTTCATTCCTGGTCAATAATTTTCTTTGGAGAAAATCGTATTCGTAGAGAATTTTGGCATTTTTTAATAACGTAACTCTAATTAAAAAATGCTTATACGAAGGAGGCAATAAATTATCAATATAATTTTTTATAACAATAAATTTTGAATTTTCTAATCTCATTGCTAGTGTTGCATGAAAATAATAATTTTTTTCGTGATCAAATGGTCTTAATTCACAATATGGAGACAAACTACGGGATAATTCCCATCTGAAATTATCTAATCTTTTACTTGGTTCAATATTGATAAAAATAACATTTGATTGATTAAAATAACCATAACCACGGATTTTAAAGAATGAGAATTGGGTGGTAGAACAAATATTTTTAAAATCTTTCACAAGTCGTTTTTCATTATTTGTTTGAATTGGACCTACAAGTGTTATATGTGGGATCGGTCTTTTTAATTTTGTTACACCTAAGTGAAATCTGTTATCGATTTCATAAATTAGGCTTTTTATTTCTTTTTTTGCCTTCCCTTGAAAACGAAATTCAATTAAATAGTGTGTCATTAGAAAGATTAACGGCTTCTAGCTGATGACATTCCAATCACTATTAAGGACAATATTACTCCAAATGTAAAACTCAAAGCAATAGTAACAGATGGATATTTTTCTAAATATCCTAATAAAGCATATCCAAACCCCGCACCCGCTAAAATACTCTCTATTAAAACCCAAGTAAATTTATTCATGATATTTTCCATTTTAATCTTAAGGCTCTATATAATTTGTTAAAATTTTCTTAAAGAAAGATTTTAAAGGAATTGATTACTGCTAATACGAGCAGTGTATCGGATCCATTATGATAGATACGACGTTTAATGTTTTTGTGTAAGGTGACTTCAATAATGACACGAATTTTCTTAATCAGTGACAATCATTTCAGTAATTACGACGGTATCATCCATGACTTAAAAAGGTCATCAACGTTTGATAGTGCAGAAAAAATGAATGCTGTGATGATTGAGAAGTGGAATAAGGTTGTTCAATCAGATGATATTGTGTTCAATTTGGGGGACTTTGCTTGGCTACGGGATGAAATGGTTCATTATGCCAATAAATTAAACGGGAAGAAATGTTTCATTTTGGGAAACCACGATTTTGAAGGTAATCGCTGGTGGTTAAACGAGAAGAATTTTGATAACGCTGTATTTCCTCTTATGGATGTCCTGACTTATAAAAATCGGGATTTTCTTCTTATCCATCGACCGGAAGATGTTCCTCATTGGTGGCAGGGATGGGTAATTCATGGACATCACCATTGGATGTTACCAAAATATCCATTTATTGACGGTAAACGAAGAAATATCAATGTATCCTGTGAGATAGTAAATTATACACCAGTTGATCTTGATTGGATACTCTACCTTGGTATCGATAACATTGAAAGAATGGATACCGTAAACTCAGAACCTATTAAATGGTAATAACAAATTTTTTTTCTCTCGTATATTCAAATGGTTCAATATCCCTTGACAGAATCGCATGCCCGGTTCGTGTGCTTGGGTACAGGTTTTTTGAAATTAGGGCTTTTTAGCATAAATCTTGTGTGATATACACCTTATCATCATTTGAGATCGCAACTCCGATACCTTCTCGATCGAATCGTGCAGTGAGAATATTTTGACGATGACCGGGACTATTCATCCACCCATCAACCGTTGACTTGGCGATTTCGTCTTCACTGTTCCATTCATAACTAGTAATAACACCATTAGTTGTCCAATATTTGGAATATAAGTTATTAAGGAAAATATTCTCCGCAAGTCCGAGATAATATGAAGATCCTACATCTTTACGACAAATACAACCGACTTTGTTTCCCCTTTCGGTGGGATCTTCTCCTTTTTTATTAATATGAGAGAAATACTGTTGATTAGCCATGTCATTGCTATGAAATCTTGCTACACTTATAATGCAATTTTCTATTGACAGTGGAGATAATCCGGCTTTATATCTTTCTTGATTCACTAAATCGTGTATTTTTTTCTCAAGGCTCTGTATATTAATACTTGGTTTCGATAGGAATGGATTAGGAGTAGTTATCGTCGTTATTTGTGGTATTTTTGGCGTGAATGTCACTTTAGGTATACTGGAAGTTATGGTCCCAACGGGGGAATATTGATTTGAAGTAGGATTCGTTAATGGGGGAGATGGGATTTCTTGTGAGGAAGATGCATTAAAAGGAGTTATACCCATCATAGATAATATAAAATATACTAAAATAAGCGAAATTATCGGAATAAAAATAAAAAGAGCTGTATTAACGCCTCCTTTTGAGCTTCTTTTTCTTGGTCGATGAACTGCTCTAGGTGATGGCTTGGGTGAATCATAAGGTATATTATGAATTGGATCTCGTATCGTTGGCCGCCTTGATCCTGATTTTACATCATGTAGGTGTGGTTTAGAGTAACAATGGTGTTTTTCAGGTAATCTACATTCAGCACAAAGAGATTTTCCACATCTACGACATTTGAATGGTAGTCCTTGAATTTTCTTCCCACACGAATCACATTGAGTTATTCGACTACCCCCCTGTTTCTATTTAACACACAGTTACTATAATTATATCAAGATAGTATTTTTGCCGACAGTAAAACATGAGAATATACTATTAGGTAATCAATTTAGGGATATTTTTATTTGAAATCACAATATATCTCCTAAATAATGCCATTTCCAAATAATTCAAAGGACCTTGATGATCCGGTCTATTGGAAGAATGCTGGGAATGATTTTTTTAGTAAAAACCAATACAAAGAAGCTATAGAATGTTATTATAAAGCAATTGAATTGAATCCAGAATATATAGACGCTTGGAACAATCTTGGATATTCTTTTTCGAAAATTGGTAAAACCGAAGAAGCTGAAAAATGTAGAGATAGAATAAAACAAATTAAATCAAGTTCATCAGCGAAAAAAGAGCCCATTAATAACCCTAATAATAAAAAATCTCAAAAAATTCGAATTTTATCAGCTATCCTGGTATCGATTGTTACCATTTTAATTATACTATCCGGGGCTTCATATTTTGGTATTTTCAACATTACTGGCACATATAAATACATCAAATCTGATGATATGACTCTCGTTTATGAAATTAATAATAATAGGGATGTTTTTTTGACTTCGATAAAGGCTATGAATAATACGCTAGCTGCAAACGATATTACTAATATGAAAAAAATCTCTGAAGTAACTAGTAAATTTTGTTTAAATGCTTTAAACAAAACGACAGCATTAGATCTAAGCCCTAAATTTTCCGCAATAAATAGCGAGCATATTGCATATTTAAATGAATACCGGACATATTTTTTAAAAAATGAAGAATGGGCGATTGCTTATTCCAATGGAGAATATGAGAAATTATCAATTTATTCAAATGAAGCACAGGAAGCCTTCTTTCAAGCAAATATTCATATGAATAAAATTGACAAAATGTTGGAAAAATGCCAATATAGATTTTAACAAAAAATTATGTAGATGCTTTCAGTCCCTCACAATACACGACGGGCGGCTGGGCTGGGATTGGACTGAAAGAACCTAATCCAAATTTCATGGGATTGATCCCTTCAACAAGGAATTCCCCTTTAACCAGTTTTGAAGGGGTGTAGGGATTGATCCGCGATAATCTTCTGTAGATCCGTGCGCCGGGCATCCAGGTGAAATACAGCATACGGTCAACCACCCGGTAATCAACCAGTTTTAAGTCGTGCGTTGTGAGAAATAACGAAACATTGTTGCGTCGCATATCAATGATAGAGTTAGATAACCAGCCGATCAAATGCCACATCTCACCCGGGACCTTCTCGGGCGCTACTTGGTGGGACTCGTCAATGAAGACAGAATAAAATTCGTTCTGCTGTTTGAGTTGCATGATACGTTCCAACAGCTCAAACCAGAATGCACTACTTGGTGCTTCTACAGGATCGCCGGAATCTGCACGGCTTTTCTTGCGGGAACGTCGCAGTCGTGTAAGACGTAAATCTTCAAGGGTTTTCCTTGTGAGTTGTTGGACCACATCAGGATCAAGGTAGTAGGTGTTCGGCTCATAGACCACGTTGATGCCGCCGGGAATGAGATGTTGGAAGAGATCGGTGGCATCGGTATATTGTTGAATGTCTAGGTCATTGCCATTAAACTGGACTTCTGTTGGTTTTGGAAATCGCTCATAGAAAACGAGTTTATCCCCAGCCTTGTAGTGGATGCATACCTTTCGTGTGATTGGGGTATTTGGATAAGAACGTTTAAAGTTCCACGGCACAAGGCTGTTCCAGTAGTCGTATCTCCTGCCACGCCAGATCACCGTCTCCGGCTTAATTACGGATTGATTGGAAGATTCTTCCTTTTTCTTCCCTGCCGAAAGTGAACCAACAGCTGCCGCAAGTTGGATCATGAACGTAGTCTTACCACATCCCATCGGACCAGAGATACAATTTGAAATCCCACCAAATGCCTCGATACCGTCGTCATGTACCCGGATATCTCGTAATAGGTATGCGGCTATCTCTCGGGATATTCCCGCTTTACCTAATCCCGTTCCAGAATAATAGTTTCTCTTCCACATTGGGAACCAATTAGGGATCGTTACACAAATATGTTGCCCCCCATACGCGTATGATAGAATCGAGATGTAGTAGCGCTGTGCCAGGTGCTGGGAGCCGGTCACTCCCCCCCTAGTACCCCCCGATCACCGCCGCCTCCTGCTGGCGAAAATCGGTGCTGGTTCGCCAGGTTCGAATAGATGATGCTTCTCACATACCTTTGGTGCGACTGCCCGGAGTAACCCAGCAGGTCGGGTGTTGACTGCATCGCTAAGATGGAGAGCTCGCAGGATCTTTGGGTTCCCACAAATAATGACGGGTGACCCGTTCCCCGTTCGCGTGATGGTGCGATGCTTGCATGTGCAACAGTCTGGCATCACTGTCCTCCTTATCCTTGAGGTTGGGATCTTGTACTATACTCATGAACACGACGCACCCTCCCAACACTCGACTCCCATGAACACTCGACTCCTATGAACACTCGACTCCTATGAACACTCGACTCCGTTGAGCCCTCGCTTCCAAGAACTATAATATATAATAAATAGGAGAAAAGTCGGTAGATCACCACGCACCCCCCCAACACTCGACTCCTATGAACACTCGACT
>CAZOYW010000076.1:4725-8283 GCA_964584165.1 uncultured bacterium | reverse complement strand
GCCGGCGGCGGCGAGGTAGAGGCCGCGCAGGGTGAGGTAGGGATCGATGATCCGGATCAGGCGGGAGCGGGAGAGGATGGCGCGGGCCTGGCCGCCGGTCGCGATCATCTTGACTCCCCTCCCCCAGCCCAGTTCCTTCTTCAGCTCCCGCGCCACCCGTTCGACCAAGCCGAGCGTCCCGAAGTGCACCCCGGAGCGGATGGCGGAGACGGTGTCCTCTCCGAGCACCCGGTCGGGGGGCCGGATCTCGACGGTGGGAAGGAGGGCGGTCCGCCGAAAGAGGGCCTCGGCGGAGATCTGGACCCCGGGGGCGATCACGCCGCCCAGGTACTCGAAATCGCCCGAGACGACGTCGAAGGTGATCGCCGTTCCGAAGTCGACCACGATGGCGGGCCCCCCGTAGAGGCGGTAGGCGCCGATGGCGTTGGCCAGGCGGTCGGCGCCGACGTCCGCGGGGCGGCGGTAGCGGATGACGAGGTCGGGGGGGAGGCAGTCCTTGAGATCGCGGCAGGAGACGCCGAGGAGCCTCCGGCAGAGCCGGCGGATGGCGGAATCGCGGGCGGGGACGACGGAGGCGAGGATGGCCTCCCCGATCTTCTCCCTCCTCCCGAGATCCCGGAGCCAGGACTCGAGGCGGCTGGGGAAGCTGCCCTTCCCCACCCGAATGAACCAGGGGCGGGCGAGCCGCCCGTTTCTCCAGACCGCGCCGGAGAGGGCGGTGTTGCCAAGGTCGAGAGTGAGGAGCGTTTTCATCTTTTGATAGGTCCTATAGGTCTTCTAGGTCCTATAGGACCTAGAGGACCTATCCAGCCGGCGAAAGCCGTCCGCAGCGCGGATACGTCCCCCTTCCGCACGGGCGCGTAGAGCCCTTCGAGGCGGGCGAGCAGGTCCGCCGCAAGGCGGTCGAGCGGCCATGCCCGGCCGCTTTCAATCAGAAGAGAGGTCGCGATTTCCCGGAGCTCCGGGGGAAAGTCCTCCCGCCGAAGGTTGGCGTTCAGCCCGATCCCCACTACCGCCCTCCCCTTCCCGACGGTCTCGGTGAGGATCCCGCAGGCCTTCCGCCCGGCGATCAGGACGTCGTTGGGCCACTTGATCTCGGCGGAGAGACCGCAGGCCTCGGAGATCGTTCCCGCCACCGCCTGGGCCGCCAGCAGCGTGAGCCAGGCGAGTTCCTTCCCGGCCAGGCGGGGGGCGAGGATGACGGAGAGCCAGAGGCCGCCGGGGGGGGAGAACCAAGAGGCCCCCCGCTTGCCCCTGCCCCCGGTCTGGATCCGGGCGATCACCGCCGTGCCCTCGGGGCAGCCCTCCCGGGATAGCCGCTTCGCCAGGGCGTTGGTGGAAGCGGCCTCCTCCCGGACGAAGACCGTCCGGCCGATCACGGTCGTATGGAGGAGCTTCTCCAGAACGGCCTTATCCATAGCTAACTACGAATTGCGCGAATTATAACCCCGGGATTTATCCATCCAGCAATTTGCGTTTGTTTTAATTCGCGTAATTCGTAGTCCCCAATTCGTTAATCGCGCAATTCGTAGTTTATTATTCAAACTGGGGCGGGGCGATCTCGAGGGAGATGTCGGCGGCGGGGGCGGAGTGGGTGAGGCAACCCACCGAGATCCGGTCCACGCCGGTCGCGGCGACGGCGGCGATGTTCTTCAAGTCCACCCCGCCCGAGGCCTCGAGCCGGGCCCTCCCCCGGGCGATCCCGACCGCCCGCTCCAGATCCTCGACTGCAAAGTTGTCGAGGAGGATGATCTCGGCGCCCGTGCGCAGCGCCTCCTTCAGCTCGGCGAGGTTCTTCACCTCGATCTCGACCTCCCGGCCGGGGAGCTTTTCCCGGCAGAGCTTGACCGCGCGGCGGATCGCGCCCGGGCCCCGGCGGGCGAGAACGGCCAAGTGGTTGTCCTTGACGAGGATCGCGTCGTAAAGGCCGCGGCGGTGGTTGGTTCCGCCGCCCAGCTTGACCGCGTATTTCTCAAGCCCGCGCAGGAGGGGGGCGGTCTTGCGGGTGTCGCGGATGGCGATCTTCACTCCCGCCCGCCCGATCGCCCGCGCGGTCAGCGTGGCGATCCCCGAGAGGCGCTGGACGAAGTTGAGAGCGGTCCGCTCGCCGGCGAGGATGGCGCGGGCAGCACCCTCGAGGCGCAGGATCTCCTCCCCCGCCGCGACGCGCGCGCCTTCCTTGACCGGCGTCTCGCAGCGGAGATCCGGATCGAGCTCGCGGAAGACCATCTCCGCCAGAGGCAGGCCCGCCGCGACCAGGTCCTCCTTGGCGATCATCGCCGCCCGGGCTTGCTCTCCGGGGTCGACCAGGGCCTCGGCGGTGATGTCCCCCGCCCCGACGTCCTCGGCCAGGGCCTGGCGGACGAGATCGCGATAGGGTTCGAAGTTCATGGATTGGGAAACACGTGTCAGGTGTTAGGTGTCAGGTGTCAGGAACACGCCGGCCACAGGCTTCTTGCACCTGACACCTTACACCTGACACCATTTTGTTTTAGCCCGCCCCATCTCGGAGCGAAGCGATCATCTTCCGAAGCTTCCCAATCTCCGCCTTGACCTCTTCCCGCCGCTCCTCGCTTTTCTTCCGCACCTCCGCCGGCGCCTTGGCGAGGAAATCGGCGTTGGCGAGACGCCGCTCGATCCCGGAGAGCTCGGCATAGGCGCGGGCGAGGAGCTTTTCGCCGCGGGCCTTCTCCTGGGCGAGGTCCACGATCCCGGCGAGCGGCAGGTAGATCTCCCCGCCGGGGACGGGGACGGAGGGGACCGGGCCGGAGGCCCGGTACTCCGCCCGGAATTCCACCTTCGCCCCGCGGATGAGCGCGCCCATCTCCTCCGTCTCGGGCGCCAGCGCCTCCCGCCTCTCCCCGTCGTCCAGGCGGACGATGAAGACCGCCTCCCGCCCGGACAGAATCGCGTAGTCCTTGCGAAGGCTCCGCGCGGCGGTGATCAGGTCGTGCTTGAGCGAGGAGAGGGCGACGGCCTCGGGGAAGGCCAGTGTCCGCGATGGGCGCGGCCAGGGGGCGGTCGCCAGGAGCCCCTCTCCGATCAAGCGCCGCCAGATCTCCTCGGTAATGAAGGGCATGAAGGGGTGCAGCAGCTTCAGGGAGACGGCGAGCGCCTCCCGCATCACGCCCCGGGTCAGGGCTCGGGCCCGTTCGTCCCCCCGGGCGAGCTGGAACTTGGAGACCTCGAGGTAGCGGTCGCAGAAGGCGTGCCAGAAGAAATCGTAGAGGGAGAGGGCGGCCTCGTTGAAATGGAAGCGGCCGAGATCCCTGGTCACCGAGCGGATCGTCGCCTGGGCCCGCCCGAGGACGGCCCGGTCCTCGAGCGAGAGGGCGGCGCGGTTCCGGGCGGGGGGAAGCCACTCCCGCCCTTCGATCTGGGAGGCGACGAGGCGCGAGGCGTTCCAGATCTTGTTGGCGAAGTTCCGCCCCAGCTCGCAGAGGGAGTTGGAGTAGTGGACGTCCTGGCCGATGGGGGCGATCCGGGCGATGGTGAAGCGCAGCGCGTCCGCCCCGTAGTCCCGGATCACGTCGAGGGGATCGGGAGAGTTGCCGAGCG
>CAZOYW010000076.1:0-4715 GCA_964584165.1 uncultured bacterium | reverse complement strand
TCCCCCATGAACTCGAGGCCCGCCATGATCATCCGCGCCACCCCGAAAAAGATGATATCCGGGCCGGTGACCAGAGTGGAGGTGGGGTAGAAGGCTTCAAGGTCCGCGGTCCGCTCCGGCCAGCCCAGGGTGGAGAAGGGCCAGAGCCAGGAGGAGAACCAGGTGTCGAGGACGTCCTCGTCCCGCCGCCAGCCCTCCCCGGAAGGGGGCTCCAGGCCAACGTGGATCTCCTCCCCCCGATACCAGGCCGGGATTCGGTGACCCCACCAGAGCTGCCGGCTGATGCACCAGTCGCGGATGTTCTCCATCCAGTGGTTGTAAACCTTCACCCAGCGCCGGGGGTAGAACTTGATCTTTCCGGACTTGACCGCCGCCAGGGCCGGCCCGGCCAGGGGCTTCATCCGGACGAACCACTGGACCGAGAGGTAGGGCTCGATCACCGTCCGGCAGCGGTAGCAGCGTCCGACCGCGTGCTGGTGCTTGACCGTCTTCTCGAGGAGGCCCCGGTCCCGGAGGAGGCCCAGGATCTTCTCCCGGCACTCCAGGCGGTCCAAGCCCCGGAACTCCTCCCCCGCCTCGGCGTTCATCCGCCCGGAAGGGTCCATCACGGTCAGGCGGGGAAGCTGATGGCGGTTCCCGATCAAAAAGTCGTTGGGGTCGTGGGCGGGGGTGACCTTGACCGCCCCGGTCCCGAACTTCGGATCGACGAAGGAGTCGGCGATGACCGGGATGACGCGGGAGGTGAGCGGCAGCGCGATCTTCCTGCCCGCGCCGCCGCGGTAGCGCTCGTCGTCCGGGTGGACCGCGACCGCCGTGTCCCCCAGCATCGTCTCCGGGCGGGTGGTGGCGACGGTCAGGTGGCCGCGCCCGTCGGCAAAGGGGTAGCGGATGTACCAGAGCGCCCCCTCCTGCTCCCGGTGCTCGACCTCCTCGTCGGATAACGCGGTCAGGCAGCGCGGGCACCAGTTGACGAGATACGGGCCCCGGTAGATCAGGTTTTTCCGGTAGAGGGCGACGAAGACCGCGCTCACCGCCCGGGAAAGGCCGGGGTCGAGCGTGAACCGCTCCCGGGACCAGTCGCAGGAGCAGCCCAGCTTCTTCAGCTGGGTGATGATCACGCCTCCATACTTCTCTTTCCATTCCCAAACTTTCCGGACGAAATCTTCCCGGCCCAGGCGGTCGCGCGTCGTCCCCTCCTTGGCCAGGCTCTTCTCCACCACGTTCTGGGTGGCGATCCCGGCGTGGTCGGTGCCCGGGAGCCAGAGGGCCTCCCTCCCCTGCATCCGGCGTGTCCGGATGAGGATGTCCTGGAGGGTGTTGTTGAGGACGTGCCCCATGGTGAGGATGCCGGTGACGTTGGGGGGCGGGATGACGATGACGTAGGGGGGCCGGGCGGAGGGGGAAGCACGGAAGGCGTCCCGCTCGGTCCAGAGGCGGAGGATCCCCGCCTCGACCTCGCCGGGCTCGTAGCGGGGAGGCCAGTTCTGCGGAGATGGAGCTTCCAGGCCGGCGGAAGGGCGATCGTTGTCCATGGGCGGAGAGCGGAGAAGAAAGTGATCAGTAATCAGTGATCAGTGGGCCGTCATTTACAGATCACTGTTTACTGATCACTCCTTAGGTTGCCGGATAAGTCCCCATTCCCGGTTCTAGCTCTTCTCCGGGGAGGGCGGTTTTTCCTTGTCCTTGAAGAGCTTGTAGTCCACGCTGTCCACCAGGGCCTGCCAGCAGGCCTCGATGATGTTCTCCGAGACGCCGACCGTCCCCCAGATCTCCCCCTTGTCGTCCTGGCTCTCCATCAGCACCCGGACCTTGGCCGCCGCGCCGGAGGTGGCGTCGAGGACCCGCACCTTGAAGTCGGCCAGGTGGACCTTGGCGATCTGGGGATAGAAGGGCTGGAGGGCCTTGCGCAGGGCGACGTCGAGGGCGTGGACCGGTCCGTCGCCCTCGGCGGCCGTGTGCTCCGTCCCCTGGCCCGCGACCCTAACCTTGATCGTCGCCTCCGAGTAGGAGCGGCCTCCCCTCCGCCTCTCCACGATCACCCGGAACCCCTCGAGCTCGAAGAATTTCTTGTGCCTCCCCAGGGCCTTCTGCATCAGGATCTGGAAGGAGCCCTCGGCCCCCTCGAACTCGTAACCCTCGTCTCCCAGCCGCTTGAGCTCGCTTAGGATCTCGCGGGTCTGCGGGGTGTCCTGGCCCAGGTCGAGTCCGAACTCGATCGCCTTCAGGAAGACATTCGACTTCCCCGAGAGCTCGGAGACGAGGATGCGCCGGCGGTTGCCCACCAGGGCGGGGTCGATGTGCTCGAAGGTCTTAGGGTTCTTCCGGACCGCGTCCACGTGCATCCCCCCCTTGTGGGCGAAGGCCGACACCCCCACGAAGGGGGCGCGGGTGTCGGAGCGGACGTTGGCGAGCTCGTCGACGAAACGGGAGGTCGCCTCGAGCTTCGCGAGCTCCTTCTTCCCGACGCAGTCGATCCCCAGCTTGAGGACCAGGTTGGGGATGATGGTGACCAGGTTGGCGTTCCCGCAGCGCTCGCCGTAGCCGTTCATCGTCCCCTGGACCATCGCCGCCCCCGCCTCGACCGCGGCCAGGGAGACCGCCGCGGCCAGCCCCGAATCGTTGTGGGCGTGGATGCCCAGGGGGGCCTTGAGCTTCTTGCCCGCCGCGGCGGTGATCTCATGGACCAGCGAGGGGAGGGTCCCCCCGTTGGTGTCGCAGAGGACCAGGAAGTCCGCCCCCGCCCGCTCCGCCGCCGCGAGCGAGGCCAGGGCGTAGGCGGGGTCGTCCCGGTAGCCGTCGAAGAAGTGCTCGGCGTCGTAGATCAGCTCCACGCCCTTGGATTTCAGATAGGCGACCGTGTCCGAGATCATCCGCAGGTTCTCCTCCGGGGAGGCCTTGAGAACGTCTTTGACGTGGAGGAGCCAGGATTTTCCGAAGATCGCGATGGCCGGTGTCTGGGCCTTGATCAGGGTGACGACGTTGTCATCCGCTTCGACCGGGCGAGAGGCCCGGCGGGTGGAGCCGAAGGCCACCACCTTCGCCTGCCTAAGGCCGGCGGCGCGAACGTCGTGGAAAAAGCCCATGTCCTTGGGATTGGAGCCCGGCCAACCGCCCTCAACGTAGTGGACGCCGAGCGCGTCCAGGGCCTGGGCGATTCGCACCTTGTCGGCCCGGGAGAAGTTGATCCCCTCGGCCTGGGTGCCGTCGCGCAGGGTGGTGTCGTAGAGACGGACCGTCTTCTTCATTTCGCCTTCCCGCGGTCCAGGCCGAAGGCCCGGTGGGCCGCCCGGGCCGCCGCCGGGGCGTCAGGCTCGGCAACCACGCAGGAGATCTTGATCTCCGAAGTGGAGATCATCATGATGTTGATCTTCTTCGCGGCCAGGGCCTCGAAGAGGGTGGCCGCCACCCCGGGGTGGCTCTTCATCCCCACCCCGACCACCGAGACCTTGGCGATCTTCTCCTCCGCCCGCACGTCCCGCGCCCGGACGTCCTTGACCACCTTCTTCAGGATCGCCCGGGCCCGCCGGAGCTCGGTGCGGGGGACGGTGAAGGAGACGTCGGTGAAGCCCTCCTCGCTGACGTTCTGGATAATCATGTCAACGTTGATGTTCCCGGCCGCGATCGGCTGGAAGATCCGGGCGGCGATCCCGGGGCGATCGGGGACCCGGGTGATGGTCAGCTTGGCCTCGTCGTTGTTGACGGTCACCCCGCGGATGACGACTTTCTCCATGGACATATCCCCTGTCTCCTCGCTTACGATGGTTCCTTCCGAGTCGTTGAAGCTGGAGCGGATGTGGAGGACGACCGAGTACTTCTTGGCGAACTCGATCGATCGGCTCTGCATCACCTTCGCCCCCAGGGAGGCCATCTCCAGCATCTCGTCGTAGCTGATCCGCTTAAGCTTCCGCGCGGCCGGGACGATCCGGGGGTCGGAGGTGTAGACCCCGTCCACGTCGGTGTAGATCTCGCAGACTGAAGCCTTGAGCACCGCCGCCAGGGCAGCCGCGGTCAGGTCGGAGCCCCCGCGCCCCAGGGTGGTCACGTCCTTCCGGAGGTTGATCCCCTGGAAGCCCGCCACCACCACCACGGCCCCCCGGTCGAGTTCCTCCTTCATCTTGCGCGGGCTGATGTCGAAGATCCGGGCCTTGGTGTGCTTGTCGTCGGTGACGATCCCCACCTGGTCGCCGGTGAGGGAGATCGCCCGCACGCCCATCCCTTCCAGGGTCATGGCCAGGAGCGCCGCGGAGATCTGCTCCCCGGTCGAGATCAGCTGGTCCATCTCCCGCTCGGAGGGCTCCGGGTTCACCGCCAAGGCCTTCTCGATCAACTCGTCGGTGGTGTCGCCCATGGCCGAGACCACCACCACCATCCGGTAGCCCCGGTCGCGGGCGGCGACGATCCGCCGGGCCACCCGCTTCATGCGCTCGACGTCGGCCACCGAGCTGCCCCCGAACTTCTGAACCATGATCGGCATTTTCTCTTTCCGTCTCCGTTTGTGATTAGGTTCCGAACGCTTCAGCAGCAAACAAATGTCTATTGGTCAAGGTTAGGAAGTGGGTCTGGTATATGGGTTAGGGTCAGGTGTGACGGCCACCTCACCCTTACCCATCGACCAGACCAATATCCTTACCCTAACCCATCGACCAATTATTTCTCTCCCGGCGGCTTATTCTCCAGCGAGAAAAGCAGGGGCAGGAGCTCGTGCCCCTTCTTCG
>CAZOYW010000075.1:0-8298 GCA_964584165.1 uncultured bacterium | reverse complement strand
GCGGTTTCCTAAACCGTTGGCCGCCCGTTCGAGTCGGGCCGGGGGTATAGACAACGGCAGAAGGGGTCCTCTTCCGTTCTGGATTCCCAAGACTCTTTTCTGGGCTAGTCAAGGCAATCAGGGATCAGCCCCAACGGGGCTGAGTCCTCAGACTCTTGTTTGGGCTAGTTAAGGCTAATCCGGGATCAGCCCCAACGGGGCTGAGTCCTCTAGCCCAGGGTTGCGCCGGAGGCGCTACCCTGGGAAGAAGCGAAAGGAAACAATATCCAACCCCAACGGGGTTGTGTCAGAGCGATATTGCGGGAAAGTGGCGGGCGTTGGCCGACCGTTCCTGCCTTCGTCCCTCGGAAAAGCTCGGGGTTTTGGCGGTCAGGAAACGGCGGAACGCCAGCGGGGGGAGAGGATGAGGGCGGCGAAGAAGACCCAGGCGGCGAGGGCGAGCCAGAGGGAGGAGAGGGGAAAGAGCCAGGAATCGGACAGGAGGGTGTGAAATCCGCGCAGGACGCCGTAGGCGGCGTAGGCGAACAGGCCCCCGACGACCGAAGCTTCGGTCCAGGGGGCATTTTTCCGCCCGCCGAGGGTGACGATCCACTGGAGAATGACGACCGCGGCCAGGGCGATCCCGAGAGCGCCCATCTCCTGGAAGAAGGCGGTCTCGCCCGGGGGGCGCATCGAAACCCGATCGAGGGAGACAATCGGGTTAAGCAGGAGGCGGGGGAAGAGGTAGGAGGCGACGGCCGGGAAAAGGAGGAGGGCGAAGAGGGGGGAGAGGAGAAAGGCGGCGGAACGGAGGAGGCCGGCGAGCGTGGCGCGAAGGGCGGGGGCGATGGAGTAGCTGCCGAAGACCGGATAATGGGCGGCCACGGCCGAGGGGAAACCGGCCGGGAGAAGGGCGGGGGAGGCGCTCCCGGGCCGGGCCGTCCAGGGCGGCAGCGCCGGCGGCGTCGGGGCCGCTCGGAATGTCGGGTTCATAAAGGCGAATAATACTATACGGCCGGGTGGGCCGGAAGGACGAATACGAGGGATTTCCACGAATCTCGCGCTTGCGCGCCGTTCCGGCCGTCGTAGCCAAAGGCTACTTTGGCGGAGTCGGCAGCGCTACAGCGCGCAGGCGCGAATCTTCACGAATGGGTCGGGGATTTTCGGTTGACCCCGTCCCCCGCGGGGGATATAGTTCTGCGCTCGTTCATCGGGGTCGTCCGGAGGCCATGGTGGCCGATGGAGATCCGATGTGGTAAAACCGGGAGGAGGAAGCATGAAGAAGCATGCCTGGATGGCGATCGCGCTGATCGCGGCCGCAGCCTGCGGTTGCATCAAGTTCGACCAGACCATCACGCTGAACAAGGACGGCTCGGGCGAGGCGAAGGTGGTCTACGCGATGACCCAGCAGTCCATCGACCAGTTCAAGGCCATGGAAGAGGCGGGCAAGAAGATGGCCGAGGGGGGAGAGGGGTCGGTCAGCTCCGAGAGCCCCTTCGAGTTCGACAAGGCCAAGCTGGAAGAGCAGTTCAAGAAATACCAGGACCTGGGCGTCACCCTGAAGAGCGCGGAGACCACCGACAAGGACGGCTGGAAGTACATGACCCTGGTCATGGATTTCAAGGACGTCTCCAAGCTCAAGGACACGGAGATCTTCAAGGACTCGAAGATCAGCATCGTCAAGGACGCCGCCGGCAATTACGTCATCAGCGCCCCCATGGGGAGCGAGAAGCTGGGGCAGGGCGCCGAGAGCGAGGAGCAGATGAAGGCGATGCTCCCGATGTTCAAGGGGATGCGGATCGCGCTCACCCTGAACACCCCGACGGATATCATCGAGACCACCTCCAAGGTTAAGAGCGCCCGTTCGGCCTCCTGGGTCTATGACCTCGACGCCGATCCCAACGCCCTCCTTGCCATGAACAAGGACGAGGTGAAGGTGGTGTTCGACGGCAAGGGCGTCACCATCCCGGAAGTCAAGCCGGCGGTCGAGGCCCCGGCGAGCGAGCCGATTTCGTCCGAGGCGAATCCCGCCCCGGCGGAGCCGGCGCCGGCGGTCAAGTAATCCGAACGACCGTAGATTCTCGCGAGTGACGGGGGAGGTCCGCAGCGGACCTCCCCCGTTTTTTTCGTCCCGGCCGGTGGCCCCGTCGTGCCAGCGGTTGTAGGGGCGAACTTGCCTGCCCCGATCTATCGGGGATGTTCGCCCGGTCTCGGATTGGGCCTGGCGGGCGAACACAAGGTTCGCCCCTACGGTCGCGCACCGGCGGGGTGTCGGGCGGTTGTAGGGGCGAACACCCACGACTGC
Organism: uncultured bacterium; assembly: GCA_964584165.1. Taxonomy (GTDB): domain Bacteria; phylum Auribacterota; class Erginobacteria; order Erginobacterales; family CAZKCI01; genus CAZKCI01. The sequence goes on along the minus strand of CAZOYW010000075.1, from coordinate 6,014 downwards.
TCGCCCCCCGCAGGGCCGGTGCGGGGTCCGTAGGGATGCTGTATATTAAATAAAAAGGCTCTCTGGGACGTCTAAACCCAAGGGGAACGGATCGCGTGGAACGACGGAGCGGAAAACTTCTTGCCACACTGGCCGCTTGCCTCCTCCTGGCGGGTTGCGCCTCCTCCTTCAACTTCACCGCCGACAAGGACTCGGACCGCTTCGACCGGGCGATGAAGGAGGGAACGGCTCTCATGGCGCCGTGCGGGGACCTGGCCGCCGGCGAGAAGCTGACCTACGATGTCTCCTGGATCGGCATCAGCGTCGGCCAGGTGATCATGGAGAACCACGGCCTGGAGACGGTGGGGGGTCTCCAGGCCTACCACCTCACCTTCCGCACCGTCTCCAACGACTTCCTCTCTAACTTCTTCCATATCGATGACGTCGTCCACAGCTGGATCTCCCGGGCCGGGGGTTTCCCCGTCCGCTTCGAAAAGCATATCCAGGAGGGGCACTACTCGAAGGACCTGGTCGTGGAGTTCGACCACGAGCGCCTGGTCGCCACCTACACCAAGGACGGCAAGGTCAAGACGATGGAAATCCCCCCCGACGTCCAGGACATCTTCAGCATCCTGTACTGGGTCCGCCGGCAGCCCCTTATGGTGGGGCGGGAGCTCTCCCACGACGTCAACGCCGACGGCGACAACTGGCTGGTCAAAGTCGAGGTGGTCGATAAGGGGACCTTCGAGACCGACGCCACCGGCGCGGTGCCGGCCTTTGCCCTGATGCCGAGCGCGGCGACGGAGGGGAAAGAGATGGAGAAGGCGAGGGGGGTGGTCTGGATGACCGCCGACGCCCGCCGCCTCCCTCTCGCCTTTCAGGTGGACGCCAAGATCCTGGGCTCGATCAACGCGGTTTTGAGCGAAGCGGTTCTGCCCCCCCTGGCCGAGTATCGTTTCAACGTCGGCGGAGAGGCGGAGGACTATTTCGCCCGCGTCCTCCGCTGCGGGGCCTGGGTCGACGGTCTGACCCAGTCGGCGCGGCCGTGATCATAAAGACTTCCACGGTTGAGCCTGCCCTAGCGCGGGCCGCCGGTTCGCAGAACCGGCCTACATCGGCGCGCCGGGCCGGCCTACTCGCCCAATCCGAATGGATCGGGCGTGCGATACCGCAAGCGTCAGCGATAAAGCAAGCTCCCCCGATCCGTTTCCGGATCGGGGGAGCGATACTGCAATCCCTTCCGATTCGCAAGCGAATCGGAAGGGAGATCCTGCAGCTTCCCCCTATCTCGCGCAAGCCCAGTAGGGGCGGGGCGACCAGGACCACGGGTTCCGGGTCCGGTAGCTGTACCTCCAGACCGGCCAGGGGCGGCCGGCGGGCGGCCGACAGATATACCGAGGAGCCGGAGGACAGGCCGGCGCGATGTAGTAGGGCGCCTCGTGGGTGACGACGGTCTGGGTCTGCACCGGCGTCACGGGGGAGTCGATCTCGGTCACGAAGTGCTCGGTCGCGTGTCCCGGCTGGAAGCGGTCGGGGCAGTAGTAGGTCTCGGTGTAGGACCCGCTCCCGCTGTAGGTGTCGTAGGAGACGCACCCCGCGACCTTGGGAGATTCCGCGCCCAGGGCGATCCCCGCTCCCGCGAGCAGGGCGCTCAGTCCCAGGCAAACCAGCGTTTTCATTTTTCCATCCTCCTTCCCGGGGGAATGGTTGTTCGCGCTTTCCACTGGGTAGACGCCGGGGAGGGGAAGATATTCAAACTCTCTTTTCCGCCGCGCGGGGAAGAGGCTTCCACGAATTGGGGCTGGCCTGGCGAAGATTTCCACGAATTGACACGCTTGCGCGCCGTAGCGCTTCAGCGCGCAAGCGCGAATCCACGCGAATGAGGCTCGCTTAGCCCGGCGGAAGAATTCCACGAATTAGCACGAATCAACACGAATGGGCCCGGCTGATCCCGGCGAGAATGAAACCACGAATCTCACAAATTTTCGCGAATGCGCCCGGGCGCTCTGCGCTTTGCTCTTTGCGCTATGCGCCTAGATGAGCCAGGCCTTATCCGGCGAAAGAACTACGAATTGCGCTGATCAGTCTCGAGGCAGCTTGTTGTCCGATCCGTCGGATACGTCAGATCCGTCCGATCCGCAACTTCGGCCGGCCTTCCGGCCGGAATGGACAACTCGGGCGGGCTGCGATAGGATGAGCCCGTGGGACCGGATCGGAGATCGGCGATGAGGATAGTCTGGACCGTTCTGATCGTCGCCGCTGCGGCTGCGCTCGGTTGCGGCTGTGGGCGGGAGGGCAAGGATGGCGCCGCCCCTTCCCCGGCGCCGGCGGCAACGAAAGCCAGGACCGCCCTCCGCGACGTCAAGCTCACCGTGGTTCGGCCACCTCCGTCCTCGCCGCCGGTTTCCGAAGCGTCTCCCGAGTCCCTTCCCTCCTTCACGCCTCCGCCGACCGAGGCTATGATAGAGGAGTACCGCCGGGAGCTGGCCGAAGCCACGGAAGCGATCAAGGCCGACGCGAAAGACGCCGGGGCTTTCAGCCGGCGCGCGGAGGCGAAGCGAGAGTTGGGGGACTACAGTGGCGCGATCAGGGATTACGGGCGGGCGATCGCCCTCAGCCCCGGAAACGCCGCGCTCTACCTGGAGCGGGCCCGGGCGGGTTACCGTTCCGGGAACGTGCGGATCGTCCTGGACGACTCCTCCCGGGCGATCGAACTCGATCCGAGCCTCGCCGCGGCCTACGCCCTCCGGGCGAGGGCGAGGAGCGAAAACGCCGAGCACCGGGGCGCGGTTGAGGATTGGTCCAAGGTGATCGAGGGCGATCCCAAGAACGTCGAGGCTTACCGCCGCCGGGGGACCGCCCGGCTTGCACTCGGCGACGCGGAGGGGGCGTGCGCGGATTGGCGCCTGGCCAAGGGGATGGGCGACGCGGAGTCCCGCGAGTTGATCAGGTTCTACTGCTGGTGAGGCGGGCGGGAAAGAACTCTGCGCCCAAGCGAGGGACTTCTTTGCGAAAGAAGAGTTTGACGCTCTTATCTCCGGTAGCCATTTCCCCGATGAGGCGGCCTCTCCCGGAACCGCCCTTCTCCTCTTCACTGGCAGTATTCCTTGAATAACTCTAAAGCGTGTGCATTGCCCAGTTCCCCTGCTTTACGAAAATCTTCGCAAGCTCCGCTGTTATCTTCAAGTAGGTGCTTCGCCACTCCTCGGTTGTTGTAGGCCTCCGCACACATCGAATCGATTTCAATTGCCCTTATACAGTCAGCAATCGCTCCCTGGTAATCCTTCAGGCCGATTTTAGCAACTGCTCGATCGCAGTACGCTGCAATCGAGTTTGGAGCGATTTCGAGCGCTTTCGTGCAGTCAGCGATTGCCCCGTGGAAATCCCCGAGTCTGGCCTTCGCGCCTCCTCGAATACAATAGGCAAGGTAATGCTTCGGGTTGAGATCTATCTCTTTAGTACAGTCTGCGATTGCCCCTTGGAAATCACATAGGTTCAATTTTGCAAACCCGCGGTTACTGTAGGCATCATCATTTGCCGGATTGAGATCGATCGACTTTGTACAATCAGCGATCCCTCCCGAGTTGTCTCCGAGAGCGATCTTTGCAGCTCCCCGATCGTTATAGGCCACGGCATCATCTGGATCGATTTCAATCGCTTTCGTACAATCAATTATCGCTCCCTGGTAATCCTTGAGCGCGATCTTTGCCCCTCCTCGGTTGCCGTAGGCCCTGACACACGTCGGATTGAGCTCGATGGTCTTAGTAAAATCCTCGATCGCTCCCTGATAATCAGATGTGGCGAATTTCATTTTCCCTCGTTCTAGGAGGGATTCAGCTTCGCTGCCCTTCCCGCATCCATCCAACGCAAGAACCGCCATCCCCGCCAGGACTCCGATTGCCTTCACCCATCTCACGAGAAGAAGCTCCGGTTCTGCCTATTGGTGCCCGCTCCGTCCTCTCCCTACAGCCTGTCTTAACGAGTGACGGGGATGTCGCCGGTGGAGCCGAACCAGCAGCGGGTGATGCCGCTCACCGCCCACCGGCCGGCTTCGTTGAAAATGCCGATGTCCCGGAGGCCATCGCCGTTGTAATCGGCTCCCGACGGGGAACTGTCGCAGCATCTCCCCCAGAAGGAATACGTGATATCGCGCACCATCCAAAGCCCTTCAATTTGCCCGTAAACTGCGGCCTCGTCGCGGCCATCGCCATCGTAGTCTCCGGGCTGGGGGATATACCCATAGCCTCCCTGCCAGAAGGAGAAGCGGCTGATGCCGCGAATCGCCCAGAAGCCGGGCCGGTAATCACCGCGGACAACGGCTATATCCCCCGTACCGTCTCCGTTGAAATCTCCGGGCGCCGGCAGATCCCACTGAGTCCCGAAACATATCCGCGTGATCCCCGGGATCGCCCACATGCCGGAGTTATCTCGGAAGACCCCCGCGTCGCATGTTCCGTCGCCGTCATAGTCAGCGGGAACGGGACGATCGAGGGATGAACCGAAGTAGGCCCGGGAGATGTCCTGCACGGCCCAGAGGCCGGAATCCCGCCGGAAGACGCCGATGTCGGCGCTGCCGTCACCGTCGTAATCCCCACTGACTGGAAGATCACCGCTTATTCCGTAGTACGTCCGCGTAAAATCCCGAACCGCCCACAGACCGATCGAGGGGCGGAAGAGGGCGATGTCGGAAGTCCCATCCCCGGTATAGTCCCCCCTGGAGAGGACTATGTAGACGGGGGTGGGAAGGTAACCGGGAGAAGGTGTAGCGGAGGGCGTTGGGGTAGGAATGGTCGGGCTAGAGGACGCTGACGGCCAGCAAGCTTCCAGATACTGGGTGGCGCTGGTGTGGTAGAACCAGTTCGACCACCAGGTCTGGTCCGGGTGGGTCCCGTATGACCACTGGGCGTTGTAGAAGGTGTTGTCGGGCATCCCGGAGATCTCCTGCCAAGTATCGGTGGCCCAGCCGATAGAGTAGTAGCTGTCTGGTGTGCAAAGGATGAGGTAGCCGTAATGGACCGGGTCGCGATAATAGAAATCTATCTGAAAGGGGGTGGGCGAGGGGGTTTTGTAGCCTTCGGGGGTCGGCGTTGGATTGGGGGTTTTGCATCCTTCGGGGGTTGACGTCGGAGTGGGCGTCGGAGTTCTTGTAATTGGGGGAGTAATGCCGGTGGTCGGATGCGGTGTTGGTGTTGTGGACTGTAATGGCTTGGAGTACCAGACATCATTTTTCCCTGCGTCTCCGATCGCCCATATTTTATCGCTGTAAACCACAGAAGTATGGTAGTCCCTCCCCTCCCATTGGGCCCCCGAGGTCGCCTCAATCCACGATGCCCCCACTTGCGCTTGGGTAAGAGAGGGCGAAGATAAGCGCGTTGCATACGGGTTAGCGGTCGGCGTCGGCAATGGCGTGATGGTCGGCGATGCTGCGGGTGTTGGGCTGACCAGTGTCGGCGTGAGCGTAGGCTCGGAAGTCCAGGCGAAAGCCGAATTCGTCAGGTGTTCGAAACTTATGAATCCAATTGCGAACAATATCGAGGAATTTTTCATGTTAGTTCAAATAACCCGGGAAGAGAAATAATCCCGGCCAGGACATCTCTGTCCGTGGCCGGGTTAGACCAGCCGAACCTCATGTCCCCCGTCTGATCTCACGGCTTCTCCCGCCGGGGTTATGGTGAAACACTGGTCAAATATTCGCCCTTCTGGTCGCAGATGTCAACCTCGAATACCGGCCTCCCGGGTAGTTCCCGCTTTCCTCCCGTCATAAGAGAATAAAGTGAACCACCGACGGGAAAGGAGGGGTGCAGCATGAACCTGCGGGATTTGGCTGGAGTCGTCGCCAAGAGCGACATCGGGAAGCGGGACCTGGAGGTCCGGTCCAACGAGATCCAGGTCAACGAGGCCGGGGACCTGGTCGTCAACGGCAAGCGCCTGTAGCCGAGCGAATGGGCGTATTATCTTCCGATCGCCAAGGCATCAGAGCGGGCAAATGGGCGGTCGACAGAATCCACACGAAACGGAAGAGAACCCATGTTGGG
>CAZOYW010000074.1:0-8311 GCA_964584165.1 uncultured bacterium | reverse complement strand
CGGGCGCCGGTTCATAGAACCGGCCTACATAAGGCGCGGACCGCGGTCGTCTATCTTTCCTTGAGAAGCCGCTTCGGCTCGCAGGGCGTTAGGTCGAAGGCCTTGACCACCGCGTCGGCGATCTGACGCCACTTCTTGCTGACCAGGCGGTAGTTGCCGGGGTCGACGATGGAGTCGCGGGTGTAGAGGTAGCCGAGGTTGACGTTGTAGTCCCCGAAGCGCGGGTGGCCGATGACGAGCCCCTCCCAGGGGACCCCGGCGGTGATCGCGAACTCCTCCTTGTCCCGGCAGTGGGAGGCGAGGTAGCCGTCGCGAACGCGCACTGGTTTTTCGCCCTCCATCCGGTAGATCCCGGCGGCGACCTTCCCCCGCGCCTGGAAGACTCCCTTCTCCCGCGTGTAGAGGGCGAGCGCCGAGCCCTCCACCTCGGGGAGGGAGGCGTTGTAGGCGGCGATCTCCTTCGGCGCGATCTCCCGGATCTCGAACCACTCGGCGAGGTGGAAGAAGGAGAGAGGGACGCAGTCCCGCATCGCCTGGAAGTCGGAGAGGTAGTGGTACTCGCCGACCAGGCGGGCGTTGACCTCGCTGACGAAAATCTCCTTGATTTTGTTATTCCTGTCGACGGTGGAGAGGAAGTCGATACCGAAGTTCCCCCGGTAGCCGAGCGTCCCCATCCACTCCCCCACCCTTCTCACCACGTCGGCCATGAGAGAGACCTGCTCGGGGGAGAAGGCGCGCACCGTGAAGTCGGAGCCGATGTACTGGCCGGGGGTCTTGACGAAGTAGGGATCTCCGACGACCTGGATGTCGGGCTGGGAGACGGCGACCGCCCCGTTGACCACGCAGCCCGTCATGTTGGGCGAGGGGCCGGAGAGGAAGGGCGTGACCTTGGCCGGGGTGGCGGCGAAGGCTTCCCCCATGGCCGCGCGCTTCTCGGCGAGCACGCGCCGGAAATCCTCCTCGGTGAAGACGAACTCCGTCCCCCGGCCGGCGGCCGAGAGGGGGGTCTGGATCACGAAGCCGTCGGGGTATCTGTCGGCGAGAAGGCGGTATTCGAGATGGCCGAAGGGCCGGACCACCGATGCCGGCGGCATGGGGATCCCGATCTTACCCGCCTCCAGGGCGAGGCGGGACTTGAACTCGAAGTACTCCTGCATGATCTTCGAGTGGGCGTGGAGCCGCCAGGCGCTGGCGCGGCGGAAGAGGAACTCGTGGATCGCCCAAGAGGGGGCGAAGGGGGCGAGGTCGACGCCGGACTCCCCCGCCGCCTTCAGGATATCGTCGCCGTAGTCCCGGAAGAAGTTTTCGTGGAAGTCCGAGCCGTCGCAGACGCGGACTCCGTTCAGCTTTTCGAAGGAGATGACCCGGGTGGGCCATTCCTTCTCCAGGTAGCGCTCCACCTCGTCGCCGTGGTAGAGGCAGACGATGAGCGCGGGGGGGAGGAAGTGCTGGAAGGCGTAGGCCCCGAGCGGGCCGATCCCGTGCTGGACGAGGCGGCGGCCGCGGAACCAGCCGCGCTGGGAGGCGGTTTTCTTGAGCTGGGCAAGGGACTCGAGCGGGCTGGGCATGGCGTCTCCTCCGGGGGAGGTTGGGGTGTTTCCCTGGCGGGAGTATAAAGCAGCGGGCGAGATGAGGGAAGGGGAGAGTGCGGAGCGGTCATTTATGCGGAGTCAGAAACGCGGGACTGTAGGCCCGCTCTATGAGCGGGCAATCGGGCGCCGGTTCACAGAACCGGCCTACAGGCGCCCGGCCGGCGCCGGGAGAGAACGGGCGATCGTCCGCCAGGCGTTCCTCCGGAGGGCGATGTCGAAGAAGTGATGAGACTGACCGGGGCGGACGATCCCGATCGATCCGCCTCCCATCTCCCGGGCCCGAGCGGCGATCAGGGACTCGTCCTCGCCGTGGCCGATGACGAGCGGGCGGGCGAAGCCCGCTTCCCGGCAGATCCGCTCCAGGGCGGAGAGCTTCGCGCCGGGGGAGAGGGAGGGTAGCGTGAAGGAGCACCCCTCGATCCTCCCCCTAAGGACGATCAGCTCTGTCCCGTGGGCGGCGGCGAAGATCACCCGTCCGGAGGGATCCCTCTGGCGCCCGAAGGCGGAGGCGATCGGGAGGATGGCGAAGGTGAGGAGGTGGACGGGCATCCTCTCGGCGATCCCCCCCATCGCCGCGCGCCAGGACTGCGGACCGAGGCGCGGGACGATTCCGGCGCCCGCCTCCACCCATTCGGCGGGAAAACCCCGGATCACGCGGGCGAAGGCGTCCATCAGCTCGTGGTTGGACGGACGGCCCTCGGCGATCTGGCCGAGGCGGGTCCGGGCGATGTAGAGGGCGCCGGAGAGGAGACGGGGCAGGAAAGGCCAGCGGCGCGGCGTCCAGGCGCGGAGGAGGAGGATCGCCCCCAGGACGGTCTGGGTGAAGACGGGGAAGATGCACTGGTCGAGGTCGACCAGGCAGACGTCGCAGCGCCGGACTAGTGCGGCGATGGCGGACGGGTCTTTCTTCATCGCGAACGCCAGAGCCCGGGCCTATGGCCGCCGCTTCGCAGAAGCGGCCTACAGAGACCGGCAGCCGCTGTAGGCCCGATCTGCGATCGGGCGCGACGAGGCTGACGCCGGTTCGCACCTGTCCGCCGCTTCACAGAAGCGGCCTACAAATGCCGGTCAGGCGCGCCGGTAGGCCCATTCCCCCGACTCTGTTATGGCATTTTCAAAAGGAAATGTCGGGGCAGGCGTGAATGGGCGGGCCGGCCCTTGGCCGACGCCTCAGCGGGTGACCGGCCGGTCCGAGGCGGAGCCGAGGTAGCAGCTGGTGAGCGACCGCACCGACCAGAGACCGGTAGAGGGACGCCAAATCGCCGGGTCCTTGTAGAAGCCGGTGTAGGAGCCGTATTGGGCGGGCGCCGGGTTGTCCCCCTTCGACCCGAAGTAAAAGCTGGTGTAGGCCAGGACCGCCCAATAGCCGTCGTCGGGGCGGAAGACGGCGGGCTCGTCCTGCTGATAGACCAGGCCGTTGAAATCCTCCGCCAGGGGGACGTCTCCCTTTCGGCCCAGGTAGCAGCGGGTGAAGTTCCGCACCGCCCAAGACCCGTCGGCTGGAGACCAGACGCAGAACTCCCGCCTTCCGGAGGGAAGAACCCGGAAGGCGAGCGGCGTGTCGCCGGGACCGCCGAAATAGGCCCGGGTGAGGGCCCGCACCGCCCACAGGCCGGCGGAAGGACGGAAGACCGCGGCGTCGGCCGTCCCGTCGTTGTCGTAGTCGGCGGGGACGGGCAGGTCGGAGACGCCTCCCAGGTAGGCCCGGGGGAGGTCCCGGATCGCCCAGAGTCCCTCGGCGGCCCGGTAGATCCCCGCCTCGGCCGTCCCGTCGCCGTCATAGTCGGCCGAGACCGGGACATCGGTCGAGGTCCCGAAATAGAAGCGGGTGAGTTTGTAGGCCGCCCAGAGGCCGGTCGAGGGGCGGAAGACGGCGCAGTCGGCATAGCCGTCGCCGTCGTAATCCCCCGAGATGACGCGGTTGGGGACCGGCGTGGGGGCGGGTGTCGGCGAGGTCTTGGTTGCGGGCGTCGGCGTGTTCGGGGCGACGTAGGGCGTCGGCGTGGGGTCGGTGTCCTCCCAGTTCCACCAGTAGGAATACCAGTAATTGAGGTTGAAGGTGTCGTCGTCCTGCTTGTTGACCGCCATCAGGGGGAAGCCCATGTAGGGGACGTTGGACTTCTTCCCGTTGAAGATCGGCCAGTTGGCCCAGAGGAGGGAGGTCATGATGTTGCCGTCATAGACGGAGGGCATCTGGTCGACCAGGCTCGACCACTCCTCGCTAGAGTCGTTGTAGTAGCGGTACCAGCCCTGGTAGACGTCGTTGTCGGGATAGCAGGTCTGGGCCCCCCAGGCGACGGTGATGGCCGTGCTGGGGTCCTGCGACGAGCCGATGGAGGGGGGGAACTGATAGCGCAAGACCTCGCTGCTCAGCCGCCGGTGGCTCCAGCTCTCGGGGTCGCCGTAGGTGACGTGGACGTTCATCGGCAGGCTGCCGAAGATGTTGTTCGGATATGCATCGTCGTAACCGAGGTAGGCTACGACGGGCGTGTAGCCGTCGCGCATCAGGGCGAGGCAGGCGTTGCTCTGGTCGTGCGCGTACAGGGAGGAAAAGCCGCTGGCGCAGGCCTCGATGCTCCCGTCCAGCTTGATGTAGGAGATGTGACGGTGGTCCGAGCTGGTCTTCTTCGCGCACCAGGCGAGGTGGAGAACGCCCCCGTCGTCCACCGCGATGGAGGGTCCATCACGGTAATAGTCGCTGGAGAGGAGCTGGGTCGGGAGCGGCCAAGTGGTGGCCGCGCAGAGCTTGGAGGAATACCAGATCTTGCGGACGGAGGTCCCGGAGCCGGAGCGGTCCCAGGCGACATGGACCTTGCTGGAACCCCACTCCCCGACGGCGACCGCCGGGTGCGCGTTATCGGAGCCCGCGGCCCAGTCGGTGGTGACGAAGGAAAAATCCCTCCAGACGTCGCCCTTGGGTTTCCGGGCGTAGCGGATGTTGACGGCGTTGGGATAGCTCTCCGACTTCCCGCACCAGACGGCGTGGAGCGTGTCCGAGGAATCCACCGCCAGGGAGGGAGCGAACTGGTGATGCCCGACGGACTCGTCGTCGTCGGTCAGGCGGTAGGTCGACCAGGTCTGGCCCTGGTCGGTGGAGACCGCGTAGCCGATGACCGAGTAGCTCTCCCCGGAGGGCACGCGGCAGTAGAGGGCGATCAAGGTGCCGGACCGCCGCCGGACGATCTGGCGGGCGTTGGCGTAATAGTCGCTGAACCATCCGGTATCGTTGAAATCGATGGACCCGACCATTTTGCTGAAGCTGTCGGCGCGGGCGGGGGCAACGGATAGCAGAGCCAGGACAGCCAGAAATGGAATCAGGCGGGGCGAGGTCATATCAGCGCCTCCTGCTAATAGCATACTCCTTCCGGCCCGGCTAAGCAAAATGCGGTTAACTTTTGCGACGGGCCGGGGCGCGGGGCCGGACCGATCGGTCGGATCCGACGGATCGGACGGATCGGACGGCCTGTCCCGCGGACCCGGAGGGTCCGCGGCTACGAAACCGGCACCGGGCGACCGTCTCTCCCCGTTCGTCCGGCGAGGAAGCCGAAGATCCATGTCCAGGCGGTGCCCACCACCACGTACCAGGGCCAGGCGATCAGGGTGCGGCCGGAGAAGAGATGTTTCTCGGCCAGGGTCAGGGAGATCAGGACGGCGGCGGAGGAGACCATCGCCCAGGCGTTGAGGCGGTCGTTCCCCCGCCGGGTGGTCACGCCGAGGAGAAAGACCCCGAGCAGCGCCCCGTAGGTGAAACCGGTCACCTTGAAGCCGAGCCAGAGCTTCCCCCCCGGAAGCCCGTTCAGGAGGAAGGCGGTGAGGACGATCACCACGCCGAAGAAGGCGACCGCCAGGCGGGAGACGCCGAGGTAATGCTTATCGGAGGCCCGCCGCCGGAGAAAAGGCTTGTAAACGTCGACGATCGCGCTGGAGGCGAGCGCGTTGACCGCCGAGGAGAGCGTGGACATCGCCGCGGCGAAGACCGCCGCGATCAGGAGGCCGCGCACGCCCGCGGGGAGGACGGTCATGATGAAATGGGGGAAGATCCGGTCCGGGTCGGCCGCGATCGCCGCCGGCAGGAGATGGCCCAGGCGCTCGTAGAAGCAGAAGAGGGCCGTCCCGATGAAGAGAAAGGTGAGGACAATGGGAAAATCGACGATCCCGGTGAGGAGGAGGGCACGCTGCCCCTCCTTGAGGTTGGGGCAGGTGAGCATCCGCTGGGTGAGGTCCTGGTCGGCCCCCAGGGCGGCGAAGGTCTGGAAGCAGCCGTTGACGAAGGCGATCAGGAAGACCTTGTCGCTGACCCAGGAGAAGGAGAAATCGAAGACGCGGAACTTCTCGGGGGGAACCAGGGCCCGCATCCCCTCCCACCCCCCGGGGACGAAACGGAGGGCGCAGAAGATTGCCACCCAGGCCCCGCCCATGAAGATCGCGAACTGGGCGACGTCCGTCCAGATCACCGCCTTGATCCCCCCGACCAGGGTGTAGACGACGACGACCGCGGCCACCAGGATGACCAGAAACTCCAGGGGATAGCCGGTGACCACCTGGAGGGCGAGCGAGATGACCAGGAGGCGGACTCCGTCGGCGAGGATGCGGGTGACGAAGAAGAAGGCGGCGCCGGTGAGGCGACTCCTCTCGCCGAAACGCTGCTTCAGGTATTCGTAGATCGAGATCACCCGCCCCCGGTAGAAGGCGGGGAGAAAAAGAAAGGCGATCAGGATCCTTCCCAGGAGCGAGCCGAAGGCGAACTGGAGATAGGCGTAGTTGCCCCGGTAGGACTCGCCGGGGACGCCGATGAAGGTGACCGCGGAGACCTCGGTGGCGAGGATCGAGCAGGTGACGGCCCACCAGGGAATCTTCCGCTCGGCCAGGAAATAGTCCTCGGTGTTCTTCTCGCGCCGGCCGGCGAGGATGCCGACCAGGGCGATGCCCGCGAAGTAGAGGGCGATGACCAGGTAGTCGAGGGGGGCGAAGCTCACGGGGCCGGGCGGACGGGGGTGGGCGACGGCGGGGGCGTCGCCGCGATGACAAATTTCTTCTCGGGAGGTTTCAGGTAGCCCAGGAGCGTACGGGCCAGGTATTCCAACCCCGCGTCGGTGGAGAGAAACTCATACTCCTTGTTCATGGCGGTCAGGCGCGCCTGGAGCTCGGCCACCTCCGCCTGGGTCTGCCGAAGCTGGGCCTGGACCGAGCGGAGCTGGGCCACCTTGCGGGGAAAATAGACGGCGAAGAGGGCTACCAGCGCGGCCAGGGGGAGGAGCCAGAGTATCGTCTGACGGCGCATGGTCGGGGCGGCCGATTGGAGTATCGGAGTAATGGAGTATTGAATAGCCGACGCCCCCAACACTCCATTACTCCACTACTCCATCACTCCCGGCGGGACACCACGGTGGGACGACGCGGTGGATCTCTCCCGCGGACCTAAAGGTCCGCGGCTACTTCCCGTAGACCGCCTTTTTCCCCAGCATCTCCTCGATCTGGAGGAGGCGGTTGTACTTCGCCACCCGCTCCGAGCGGCAGGCCGAGCCGGTCTTGATCTGCCCGATGTTGGTGGCGACGGCGATGTCGGCGATGTAGGTGTCCTCGGTCTCCCCCGAGCGGTGGCTGATCACCGAGCGGTAGCCCGCCTTCTTCGCCATCGCGATCGCGGCGAGCGACTCGGAAAGGGTCCCGATCTGGTTGACCTTGATCAAGACGGCGTTGGCGACGCCCAGGTCGATCCCCCGCTGCAGGCGGACGGTGTTGGTGACGAAGAGGTCGTCGCCGACGAGCTGGGTGGTCTTGCCGATCCGGTCGGTCAGGAGCTTCCAGCCCTCCCAGTCGTCCTCGGCCAAGCCGTCCTCGATCGAGTAGATCGGGTACTTCCTCACCCAGTCGGCGTAGAAATCGACCATCTCGGCGGGAGTAAGCTCCCGCTTCTCGGATTTTAGCACGTACTTTCCGTTCTTGAAGAAACCGCTCGCGGCCGGGTCGAGGCAGATAAAGATGTCCTTCCCCGCCGCGTAGCCGGCCTTCGCGACCGCTTCCAGGATGACCTCGATCGCGGCGGCGTTGGAGGGGAGCCGGGGGGCGAAGCCGCCCTCGTCGCCCACGCCGGTCGAGGCCTTGCGCTCGTGCAGCAGCTTCTTCAGTGTGTGGAAGACTTCGGCGCCGGCGCGCAGGGCTTCGCGGAAAGTGGGCGCTCCCAGCGGGACGACCATGAACTCTTGGAAGTCGAGGGTGTTGTCGGCGTGCGCGCCGCCGTTCACGATGTTCATCAAGGGAACCGGCAGGGTGCGTGCGTTGGGCCCGCCGAGATAACGGTAGAGCGGCAAGCCCAGCTCGGCCGCGGCGGCGCGGGCTGCGGCCATGGACACGCCCAGGATGGCGTTGGCGCCCGCCTTGGCCTTGTTGGCCGTGCCGTCGACCTTCAGCATGGCGGCGTCCAGGCCGGCCTGGTCGAAGGCGTCGAGCCCCACCACGGCCGGAGCCAGTATCTTCCCCACGTTGGCCACGGCGTTGAGCACGCCCTTCTTCAGGTAGCGTTTGCCATCGCCGTCGCGCAGCTCCAGGGCTTCGTGCTCGCCCGTGGACGCACCCGAAGGCACGGCCGCCCTGCCGCTCGCGCCGGATTCCAGATGCACCTCGCATTCCACCGTGGGGTTGCCGCGCGAGTCGAGGATCTCGCGGGCCACGATCTTCTTGATGATGGCTGTCTTCATGATGAGACAATTATAGATGCC
>CAZOYW010000073.1:0-8462 GCA_964584165.1 uncultured bacterium | reverse complement strand
AGCGAGATCATCGAGTAGTGGTGAATAGTGAATGGTGAATGGTAAAAGAAGAGAACAGGCGGAGAGAACGGAAGGCTTGCGGACGGGGCGCCAGCGGCAACCCCACGCAACCCTACGTAACCTCTCGTAACCCTTAGTAACCCGAGCTTAAATATGCCGGCGGAACTGATCATCCTGGCCTGCGCAACCTGCAAGCGGCGCAACTACACCTTCTTCCAGAACAAGGTGGAAGGGAAGCTGGAGCTCAAGAAGTATTGCCGTTTCTGCCGGAAACACACGGCTCACAAGCAGACGAAATAGCGGGGAGTCCCGGCTTCGACGGGAGACCCCGCCGATAGGCCAGTAGCTCAATCAGGCTAGAGCACCGGTCTCCAAAACCGGGGGTTGGGGGTTCGAGTCCCTCCTGGCCTGACGGGGAAGCCTATAGGTCCTATCGGTCCTATAGGTCTTAGAGGACCTATGAAAAAGCTTTTGGAGTTCATCGCCGAGGCCAAGGCCGAGCTGAAGAAGGTGGCCTGGCCCTCGCGGAAGGAGCTCTTCGATTCGACGCGGGTGGTGATCGCGGCCTCGATCCTCCTGGCCGTCTTCATCGGGGCGGCCGACTACCTCTTCTCTTCCCTGGTCAAGGTGATCTTCAAATAAAGGGTTCATGGCCATGGCGCACAACTGGTATGTGGTCCACACCCTCTCCGGACTGGAAGGCAAGGTCAAGGAGCGGCTGGAGACCCAGATCGCCCTCCAGCGGGCGAGCGACCGGATCAGCGAGGTCCTGATCCCGACCGAGCGGGTCTCCGAAGTCCGGGGCGGGAAGAAGGTGATCAGCCAGCGCAAGTTCTGGCCCGGCTACGTCTTCGTCAAGATGGAGTTTTCCGAGGAGACCTTCTACATGGTCAACGAGACCGAGGGCGTGATCGGCTTCCTCGGCTCCAGCGTCCCCCCGCGCCCGCTCGACGACCAGGAGATGCTGGCGGTCCTCGGCCAGATCGACGACAAGAAGGAAAAGGTCAAGCCCAAGGTGCTCTTCGAAGTGGGCCAGACCGTGAAAGTGACCGACGGCCCGTTCGCCAACATGACCGGCCTGGTCGAGTCCCTCGACCCCGACAAGGGCAAGATCGTGGTTCGGGTGGAGGTCTTCGGCCGCGAGACCCCGGTGGAGCTGGGCTACTGGCAGGTGGAGAAAAGCTAATGGCTAAACAGATCAACGCGACGATCAAGCTCCAGATCCCGGCCGGGCAGGCCAACCCCGCGCCCCCGGTCGGGCCGGCCCTGGGCGCCCAGGGCGTCAACATCATGGAGTTCTGCAACACCTTCAACGCCGCCACCCGGGACAAGGCGGGCTACGTCATCCCGGTGGTGATCACCGTCTACAACGACCGGACCTTCACCTTCATCACCAAGACCCCGCCCGCCGCCAATCTGCTCAAGAAGGCGGCCGGCATCGCCACCGCTTCCGCCCAGCCCAACCGGGAGAAGGTGGGCAAGGTGACCCGGGAGCAGGTGCGGGAGATCGCCCGGATGAAGATGAAGGATCTGAACGCCCGCACCGAGGCGGACGCCGTCCGGATCATCGAGGGCACCGCCCGGTCCATGGGGATTGAAGTCGGGGAGAGCCAGCAGCAGTAGGGAGAGGAGACATGGCCTACCACGGGAAAAAATACCGCGCCGCCGCCGCCGCCATCGACCGCGCCCGCCTCTACACGCTCGAGGAAGGGCTCTCGGCGCTCAAGAAAAGCGCCGCCGCCGGCTTCGACCAGACGGTCGAGCTGGTCATGAAGCTGGGGATCGACCCCGCGCGCTCCGACCAGATGGTGCGCGGCACCGTCTCCCTGCCCCACGGGACCGGCAAGAAGCTCCGCATCCTCGCCTTCTGCCTCCCCGAGCAGGCGGAGGCGGTCAAGTCCGCCGGCGCCGACTTCGCCGGGGGCAAGGAGCTGGCGGAGAAGATCAAGGGCGGCTGGCTGGATTTCGACGTCGCCGTGGCCGCCAAGGAGATGATGCGCGAGATCACCCCCCTGGGCAAGATCCTGGGGCCGCGCGGCCTGATGCCCTCCCCCAAGGCCGGGACCGTTAGCGACAACCTCCCCCGGACGGTGAAGGAGGTCAAGGCGGGCAAGATCGAGTTCAAGGCCGACAAGTTCGGCAACATCCAAGTGGCGGCGGGGAAGATCTCCTTCCCCGAGGGGAGCCTGGCCGAGAACATCCGCGCGGTCATCAGGGAGATCGTGCGCGCCCGCCCCCCTTCGGCCAAGGGCAAGTATCTTCTCCAGGTGTTCATCTCTCTGACCATGTCCCCTTCGGTCCGGCTGGACGCCGGTAAGCTCGCCGAGGCGTAGCCCCGGCGCCGGACCCGACGAGTCGCGAGGAAAAGGAAGCGTCATGAAGACCGATCAACGCGCCATTTCGGCGGAAAAGCAGGCGATGGAGAAGGAATACCGCGAGCGCCTTTCCGGCGCCGACGCGGTGGTGGTGACCGAGATCAAGGGGTTCTCCTCCCAGTCCTTCACCCGCCTGCGCGCCCGCTTGGCCTCCGGAGAGGCCGACTACTGGGTAATCTCCAACCGCCTTTTCCAACGGGTCCTGAACGGCACCCCCTTCGCGGCGCTCTCCGCCGGGATCAAGGGCGGATCAGCGGTGGCGGCGGGCCGCCGGGGGATGCCGGAGCTGGCCAAGGCCCTGCTCGAGTTCGAGAAGGAGGAGGGCAAGGCCTTCCTGCGGACCGGGATGTGGGAGGGAGCGGTCTTCGAGACCGCCGGCCTCCAGCGCCTGGCCCGCCTCCCCTCGCGCGAGGTTCTGCTCGCCCAGGTGGCGGCCGGGATCCAGGGGCCGATCAGCTCCTTCGTCTCCGTCCTGGGCCGCCTGCTCCCCGCCTTCCTGAGCGTGCTGAAGCAGGCGAGCCAGAAAACCGGGAAAAACAAGAGCTAAACAAAGGTAAGGGTCAAGAGATTGGTCTGGTCAATGGGTTAGGTCTATGGGCCGCCTCACCCTTTCCCTTGCCCATCAACCAGTCCAATATCTTTACCCTGACCCATTAACTAGTCCGAAAAGGAGGTTTGCCATGGCAGAGGAAACCAAAGTCCAGGAGACGGCGGCGCCGGCCGCGCCCGCGGCCGCCCCCGCTCCCAAGCTCGCCAAGATCATCGAGGAGATCGGGAGCCTCACGGTGCTCGAGCTCTCCGACCTGGTCAAGGCCCTGGAGGAGAAGTTCGGCGTCACCGCCGCCGCGCCGATGGCCATGATGGCCCCGGGCGCCGGGGGCGGCGCCGCCGCGCCCGCGGCCGAGGAGAAGACCACCTTCACCGTGGTCCTGGCCGTGGCCGGCGACAAGAAGATCCAGGTGATCAAGGAGGTCCGCGCCGTCACCAACCTGGGCCTGAAGGAGGCCAAGGACCTGGTGGAGGGCGCCCCCAAGCCGGTGAAGGAGAACGTCTCCAAGGAAGAGGCGGCCGAGATCAAGAAGAAGCTAGAGGCGGTGGGCGCCAAGGTGGAATTGAAGTAAACGCCGCGGAGGTCGGGCACGGGCATGAAGCAGGCAACAAAGACCAAGCCGACGGAGGTCAGCTACTCCAGGATCGGGGATTCGGTGAAGATGCCGGATCTCCTCGACCTGCAGCTGATCTCGTTCAAGGATTTTCTCCAGGAAAACGCCCCTCCCGAGAAGCGGGCGCCCCAGGGCCTGCAGAAGGTCTTCCAGGAGGTCTTCCCGATCTGGTCCTACGACGGGAACACCTGCCTGGAGTTCGTGAGCTACACCCTGGGCGCTCCCCGCTACGACATCCTGGAGTGCCAGAAGAAGGGCCTGACCTACGCCCTGCCGCTCAAGGTCAAGCTCCGCCTCAAGAAGGGGGAGACGGTCAAGGAGGAGATGGTCTTCCTGGGGAACATCCCGATGATGACCCCCCAGGGGTCGTTCATCATCAACGGCGCCGAGCGGGTGATCGTATCCCAGCTCCACCGCAGCCCCGGGATCTGCTTCGAGCCGGTCAAGCGCACCGGCAAGCTCGTGCTCTTCATGATGCGGATCATCCCGGCCCGCGGCTCCTGGATGGACGCCGAGTTCGACCGCAAGAACAACATCTACTTCCACCTGGAGAAGAAGCGGACGCGGCGGCGGCTCTTGGCCACCACCCTCCTGCGCGCTCTGGGCTATGGCTCCGACGCCAAGATCATCCGGCTCTTCAGCGAGCTGGAGGAGCTCACGCTCGCCCGGGACGCCGCGAAGATCCAGGGGCGCTACCTCTCCTCCTCGGTGGTGGACGCCAAGAACACGGTCCTCTTCAAGGCCTACCAGCAGATCGACGCGAACCTCCTTAAGGAGCTTCAGACCTACGGGATCGAGAAGGTGGAGGTCTTCGCCCCCTCTCCGGCGGTGGAGCCGCTCGTCAACATGCTCCGGGCCGACCCCACCGACAGCCAGGAGTCGGCGCTGAAGTTCATCTACAAGCGCTTCCGCCCGGGCGACCCCCCCACCGAGGCCAAGGCCAACGCCCTGATCGAGCGCCGCTTTTTCGACCGTCGCCGCTTCGACCTGGGGGCGGTGGGGCGCTTCAAGCTCAACCGGAAGCTCGGGCTTGCCACCGACCGCGACGAACTCAAGAACACCACCCTGCGCACCAAGGACATCGTGGAGGCGGTCCGCTACCTGATGCGCCTGCAAGCGGGCGACGAGAACACCTCCATCGATGACATCGACCACCTCGGCAACCGCCGGGTGGCGATGGTGGGGGAGCTTTTGGAGGAGCAGTGCCGGACCGGGATGGCCCGGCTCGAGCGGCTGGTCAAGGACAAGATGAACATGTACGAGGTCTCCTCGGAGTCCCTGATGCCGCACAAGCTGGTGAACCCCAAGGCCCTGGCCGGGGTGCTCCGCGACTTCTTCGGCCGCTCCCAGCTCTCCCAGTTCATGGACCAGACCAACCCGCTGGCCGACATCACCCACAAGCGCCGGCTCACCGCGCTCGGCCCCGGGGGCCTCCCCCGCAAGCGGGCCGGCTTCGAGGTGCGCGACGTTCACGTCAGCCACTACGGGCGGATCTGTCCGATCGAGACCCCGGAAGGCCCGAACATCGGGCTGATCGCCTCCCTCTCCACCTACGGCCAGGTGAACGAGCTCGGCTTCATCGAGACCCCCTACCGGGTGGTGGAGAACGGTCGGGTCACCGGGAAGATCCGGTACCTGACCGCCGACGACGAGGAGGCCTACATCATCGCCCAGGCCAACGTCCGGGTGGACAAGGACGGGAAGATGCTGGACGAGAAGGTGCAGGCCCGCCAGCGGGGCGACTTCAAGATGGTCGCCCCCGGAGAGGTCCACCTGGTCGACGTCTCCCCCAAGCAGCTGGTCTCGGTCGCCGCCGGCCTCATCCCCTTCCTCGAGCACGACGACGCCAACCGCGCGCTCATGGGCTCGAACATGCAGCGGCAGGCGGTGCCCCTGCTCACCTCCGAGCCGGCCCTGGTCACCACCGGCCTGGAGGAGCGGACCGCCCTGGATAGCCGGGTCATGGTCACGGCCGAGGAGGACGGGACGGTGGAGCGGGTCGACGCCGAATCGATCCGGGTCGGGAAGAAGAACTACCACCTGATGAAATACCTCCGCTCCAACGCCGGGACCTGCGTCAACCAGCGCCCGCTGGTGGCCAAGGGGCAGAAGGTGAAGAAGGGGCAGGTGATCGCCGACGGCGCGGGCACCGCCCAGGGCCAGCTCGCCCTGGGCCGGAACGTGCTGGTCGCCTTCCTCCCCTGGCGCGGCTACAACTTCGAGGACGCGATCGTGATCAGCGAGCGCCTGCTCAAGGAGGACACCTTCACCTCCGTCCACATCGAGAAGTTCGAGGTGGGGGCGCGCGACACCAAGCTCGGCCGGGAGGAGATCACCAACGACATCCCCAACGCCGGCGAGGAGGCCCTCCGGAACCTGGACGAGGAAGGGGTGATCCGGATCGGGGCCGAGGTGAAGCCGAACGATATTTTGGTCGGCAAGCTCACCCCCAAGAGCGAGACCGAGCTGCTCCCCGAGGAGCGGCTGCTTCGGGCCATCTTCGGAGACAAGGCCTCCGACGTCAAGGACACCTCGCTCCGCGCGCCCTCCGGGATCGAGGGGATCGTGATCGACGCCAAGGTCCTCTCCCGCAAGGAGCGGATGGAGGACGAGGAGGAGGAGGGCTCTAACCTCTCCTCCTTGAACCAGCAGCACAAGCAGGCGATGGCCCGGGTCAAGGAGAAACGGCGGGAGAAGGTGACCCAGATCCTCTACGGCAAGAAGCTGGAGGGGGCGATCGTGGCCGAGGACACCGGGAGCGAAATCATC
Source organism: uncultured bacterium (assembly GCA_964584165.1). Taxonomy (GTDB): domain Bacteria; phylum Auribacterota; class Erginobacteria; order Erginobacterales; family CAZKCI01; genus CAZKCI01. The sequence continues at coordinate 2,155 of CAZOYW010000073.1, read as the reverse complement.
CCCGGGGGGAAGAAGATCACCAAGGCCATGATCCAGAAGCTGGAGGCCCGCGACTACGAGGACATCCAATTCGAGGGCTCGGGGGAGACCCTGGCCAAGCTCCGGAAGGCGCTCATGGAAAGCTCGATGAAGCTGGAGGAGCTGGCCCTGAAGCGGAGCCAGGAGATGGAGCAGATCCGCGGCGGCGACGAGCTGGAGCCCGGCGTGATCAAGAAGGTCCAGGTTTACATCGCCACCAAGCGCCGGCTCGCGGTCGGGGACAAGATGGCCGGGCGCCACGGGAACAAGGGCGTGGTGGCCAAGATCCTCCCCGAGGAGGACATGCCCTTCCTCGAGGACGGGACCCCGGTGGACGTGGTCCTCAACCCCCTGGGGGTACCCTCCCGGATGAACGTGGGGCAGGTCCTGGAGACGAGCCTGGGCTGGGCGGCCAAGCTCCTGAACCTGACCATCGTCTCCCCGGTTTTCGACGGGGCGACCGAGGCCGACGTGAGCGAGCTGATGAAGAAGGCCGGGATCCCCGCCTCCGGCAAGGTCACCCTCTACGACGGGCGGACCGGGGAGCCCTTCTCCAACGACGTCCTGGTCGGCCAGATCTACATGATGAAGCTCCACCACCTGGTTGCGGACAAGATCCACGCCCGGGCCATCGGCCCCTACTCCCTGGTCACCCAGCAGCCGCTGGGGGGCAAGGCCCAGTTCGGCGGCCAGCGCTTCGGGGAGATGGAGGTCTGGGCGCTCGAGGCCTACGGGGCGGCCTACGCCCTCCAGGAGATGCTCACGGTCAAGAGCGACGACATCAAGGGCCGCTCCCGGATCTACGAGTCGATCGTCAAGGGCTCCAACCTGCTCGAGGCGGGGACCCCGGAGTCGTTCAACGTCCTGATCAAGGAACTCCGGTCCCTGGCCCTCGACGTCCGGACCGAGAAATCGCAGGCGCCCAAGGAAGCCGAGCGCCTCTAAGGACCACGGCCGGGCCCGGCGCGCCGGGCCCCCGTGACGGGCGGGAACCGAGAGAGAAATCCGGGTTATCCGTGGCGGCGTCCGGCCGAAGTCCGGCGGATCGCCGCCCGGGAAGGGCAGAGACAGCATATGGACGACAAAGTCGCCAGCATCTTCGGGATCGAGAGCGAGGCCATCTTCGACCAGGTCAGCATCTCCATCGCCTCGCCCGACACCATCCGCTCCTGGTCGCACGGGGAGGTGAAGACCCCGGAGACGATCAACTACCGGACCTTCAAGCCGGAGCGGGACGGGCTTTTCTGCGAGAAGATCTTCGGTCCGACCAAGGACTGGGAGTGCTCCTGCGGGAAGTACAAGCGGATCAAGCACAAGGGCGTGGTCTGCGACCGCTGCGGGGTGGAGGTGACCGAGGCCAAGGTGCGGCGGGAGCGGATGGGGCACATCGACCTGGCCGTCCCGGTCTCCCACGTCTGGTTCCTGAAGAGCGCCCCCAGCCGGGTCGGCAACGTTCTCGGCCTCCCCAGCCGGGTCCTGGAGCGGGTGATCTACTACGAGGACTACATCGTGGTCAACCCCGGTCCGGAGATCGACCTGAAGAAGCTCTGCCGCGACAACGAGCGCGAGTCTACGGTCACCGGGCTCAAGGCCAAGCAGCTCCTCACCGAGACCGAGTGCCGGGCGGCGATGGAGAAGCACGGCGACGCTGTCGAGATCGGGATCGGGGCCGAGGCGATCCGGAAGCTGCTGATGGCCGAGGACCTCGATTTCCTCGCCTCCTGGATCCGCTGCCGGATCAAGGGCGGGGAGATGAAGCAGGAGGGGAGCAAGTTCGCCTGCCGGGACCGGGAGAAGACGGCCAAGCCCAAGCGCAAGCCGTCCGACCAGACGGTGGCCAAGCTGGCCAAGCGCCTGCGCATCGTCGAGGGATTCCGCAAGTCGGGCTGCCGGCCGGAGTGGATGATTCTCTCGGTCCTCCCGGTCATTCCGCCGGACCTGCGCCCCCTGGTCCCGCTCGAGGGCGGCCGCTTCGCCACCTCCGACCTCAACGACCTCTACCGCCGCGTCATCAACCGCAACAACCGCCTCAAGAGGCTCATGTCCCTCAACGCGCCGGAGATCATCATCCGGAACGAGAAGCGGATGCTCCAGGAGGCGGTCGACGCCCTCTTCGACAACTCCAAGCGAAAGCGCG
>CAZOYW010000072.1:0-8914 GCA_964584165.1 uncultured bacterium | reverse complement strand
CGGCGCGGAACCTGACCCGCCTCTATTTCGGATCCACGGGGGACGTGGCTGTGACGAGATAAAAGGTTACGTAAGGTTACCGCCGGCGCGCGGGCCATAACTTTTCGTAACCTTACGTAACTTGCCGTAACCTTACGTAACTCTTCGTAACTATGGTTACGTAAGGTTACGTGAGGTTGCCGCCGGCGTGTTATCGTAACCTCACGTAACCCCAACGTAACCTTGCGTAACATCACGTAACCTTCTCTACGGTTACCGCAAGCAAGTCGGCTGTGACAGGGCTGAAATCGTTTCTCCGATCAAGGGGCGGCGCCGGGGCGATCGCCCTGCTGGTCTGCCTGGCGGCGACGCTGGGATGCTACCACCGCCTCCTGATCGTCGGGCCGGATGGCGACTTCGCCTATCGGGCGGTCAGGTGGGGATTAAAGGATTTCATGTATCCCCGCCTGATCTACAACTCCGACGCCATCCGCCAGGGCGTCTTCCCGCTCTGGAATCCCTACCCCTTCGGCGGCTGTCCCTGGGCGTCCAATTTCCAGTCCGGCCTGTTCCACCCCTGCCACCTCGCGATCATCCTCCTCTTCGGCTACAGCGCCGCCGCCCTCCAAGTCGAGCTGGTCTTCGTTTTCTTCAGCGCCGCCGTCGGCATGTATCTCTGCGCCCGCGGCCTTAAGGCCTCCCGCCCGGGGGCGCTCCTTTCCGCGGTCAGCTTCACCGGCTGCGGATTCTTCGTGGGAAACGCGAGCTATCTGCCCCAGATCCTCACCCTCTCCCACTTCCCCCTGGTCTTCCTGGCGGCGGCCAAGGTCGCGGAGCGGCCGAGCGGGCGGCGGATTTTCTGGGGGGGCGGCGCGATCGCCCTGATGCTCTTCGCGGGCTATCCCAGCATGTCCTTCTTCATGATCGCCGCCAGCTTCGCCTTCGGTTTTTCCCGGATCGCATTCGCCGGGATCGGATCGGGGAAGGAGCGGGCGCGAGGCGCCGCCGGTTTGATCGGCCTGCTGGCCGCCGGAGTGGCCCTGGCCGGGATCTTGCTCCTCCCGGCGCTCCAAAGCTATCCCCACGTCACCCGGCCCGACCGCTCGGCAGAGTCTCGCCTCTCCCTGCCCCGGGATGTCGTCCTGAAGAAATCGCTCCCCCCGGCCCAAACCCTCAGCCTGCTCTTCCCCTTCCTGGGATCGACCGACCTGTCCTCCTACCGTCTCTGGCCGGAATTCCGCAACTGCAGCATCGGTCTCGTCGGCCTTGGCTTCTGCGCCTTTTACCTGATCCGCGCCCGGGGGCGGACCAAGGCCATCCTGGCTCTCCTGCTCGCTCTCTCCTTGGCCCTCTCCTGGGGATTCAACACCCCGCTCTATGCGCTCGTCTCCGCCCGCCTGCCCGTCCTGCGCCTGGTCAGCCACCCCGCCATGGATTTCCGGGCGATCTTCCTGTTCCTGCTCTGCCTGTCGGCGGGCCTGGGTCTCGACCGCTTTTCCCGGGGAGCGGAGGGCGCCCAGGCGGCGGCCTGGACGCTGGCGGCGGCGGGCGCGCTGTGGGCGGCGGGGCTGGCGATCGCGGGCGGACGGGTCTTCTCTCCCGCCCTCGGCGGGGGGGAATGGTGGGCGACCGTCCTCGCCCTGGCGGGGCTGGAGGCCGGGAAGCGGCGCCTGCGGACGCTAGCGGCGCCGGCGTTGATCGTCCTGGCCATCGTCGACGGGTCGGTCTGGGCCAACCACAACTTCGCCACGGTGGCGGCGCGGGCCGAAAAAGGAGAGTGGAAGCGCCTCCGGGATAAAGAGCGGGCGCGGAACCGCTCGGTGATCACCGCGGCGCCGGGAGCGCGGGCGGCCGAATATCCCCGCCCCGGGCGGTCCGGGTCGATGTTCTGGAAAAATTTTTCCGACAGCGGGACGGACAGCACCCGGCTGAAGGATTTCCAACAGCTGATGGGAACCCCGGTCCGCAGCCTGCTGCATCGGGATATCCGCCTCGCGCCGGTCGGATCGGTCCGGATCCTGAACCGCGCCGAGGAGGTCTGGGCGGAACTGCGGGAGGAGACCGAGCCGCTCCGGATCGCCCGGATCGCCCGGGAGGATCTTCCCTCGCCGGATCTACTGGAGAAACTGGAGGCGCTGCCGGGGGCCGGCGACGAGGCGGCCGGCGGGAAGGGCCGGGTCGAATCCTTCAGCCCCGATCGCATAGTCTATGCGGTTTCGCTCCGCCGGCCCGGCGTCGTTCTCTTCAACGAAATCTTCTATCCCGGCTGGAGCCTGCGGACGGAGTCGCAGGCGGCTCCCCTGTTCAGGATCAACGGCGCCTTCCGGGGAACCTACCTGGAGGCCGGCGAGCACCGGTTGACGATGCTTTTTCGCCCCGGCGCCTTCCGTTGGGGAGCGCTGCTCTCCGCGATCCCGGCGATCATCGCCCTGGCCGGGTGGGGAAAACGCCTGCTCTATCGGCGGCGGAGGGAGTCAGCCGCGACCGGCAGGGACCAGACGGCGATCCCGCCGGACGAATAAGCGCGGATCGGGCCGTCCCCCCTATCCTCCCCGCCCCCTTCCGTGACGAAGTATACCGGCCGGCGCACTTCGTCCGCGACCTCGCGCAGAATTTCTCCGATCCCTTCCGTTTCCGCCCTCGCCAGGAGCGCTTTGCGGCGTCTGATCAGACCGCGGGAAGCCGGGATCGACCTCAGAAACGGGCGGCAGGCCAGGTAGGCATCCCGGCGGACCAGATGCGGGACCTCGTCCATCGATCCCGAGGCAACCACCACCGCGTCCGGAGGCAGGTTGTCCCGCATCCATCCGTAAGCGGCGGCGAGCGGGGGGGAGACGCTGAACTGGGGCGGGGCGAGAGCGAAGGCGACGAGCCCCAGGAGGGTGGTGGGGAGCACGCTGGCGGCCATGACCCACACGGCCACCCCGCCCCAGCGCGGCAGGCGGCGAGAGCTGTCGCCCACGGACAGGGCAAGGAATATGGCCAGGAGAAACGGGAGTTTGAACTCGTTGTGGCGGGAGAACCTCGCAAACAGAAAAGCGGCGCTCAACACGACGAGCGCGCAGGACACGAAGCGCGCCGCCGGCGTGCGTCCGATTCCTCCCGCCACCCATCCGATCCCGGCGGCGAACCAGAGCGGCAGTAGGATAACGGCCAGGATCCGGAGCTGGGTTCGATCCGGGATTTGGAAGCGGACGACCCGCTCCAGGGTGTCGGCGGCGCGACCGAGGCTTAAGAGATACGGGAGCAGGGCCGCCGCCGCCAGGGCGAGAGAGAGCAGGCCCCAGAGGGCGAAGCGACGACCGATCCCGTCCCGGTCGAGGGGCCGGACCAGCCGGCTCGCGAAAAATACCAGGCAGACGGCCATCAGCGCTCCGCCGGCGACCAGGTTGAGATAGGCCGTCAGCAGCAGCGTCAACGAGAAGGCCAGCCAGGTCTTCAAGCAGCGGCGGCGAAAAAGCTCGAAGAGGAACAATACGGCCAAGGCCAGGCTGGCGATGCTCGGGGCGAACGAATTGGCCACCAGGAACTTGGTCGCCATGAATCCCATCGTCCCCTCCCAGCGGCTCGGAACGATTCTGGGGAGGTAGGCCCAGACCCCGCCGACGAGGACCGGCCGGAGCGAGGAAATGCCGGCGCGGAGCAACGGGAAGAGGAGAACGCTCCCCCATCCGTTCAAGCCCAGGGCCGCCCAGACCGCGGCCAGGAAACCGGGAGCGCCGGCGCCCGGATCGCCGGACATCCGGCCGGCGGCGGCCCTGACGGCGAGCAGGAACACCACCAAAACCAGCGGGTTGAGCAGCGCCATGATCATCCCCGGCTCCCGCCGGAGGAGGGCGCTTGCCCCGGCGACCAGGGCGTCGTAGAACCAGTAATACGGCAGTTTCTCTCCCGCCAGAAACGGGTTGCCGGGGGGAAGCCCGTCGCGCTGAATGGCATAGGCGATCCCGGAATGGACCAGGCCGTCGGAAGCGACCTGAAGACTGCGGTTGAGCGCCAGGGGCAGGGAGAGGACGGCGGAGAGCAGAACCAACAGGAGAAGTGAAACGGACTTTCTCACGGTCGCGGGCCGGGCGCCGGCGCGAGATTCTTAGCCACTGCGGCGGCGATCGCTGAGGCGGCCTGCGCCGTGGCCTTTTCCAGGTCGTTCCGGTCCAGGGCGAATTTGGCGGCCGCCGCGTAGGGGTTCATCATCACCACGGCCCCCGGCGTCTTTCCCGGCTCGCTCGCCGCGTCGAAACCGACCAGGGGCTGCCCCCCCCGGGCGGAGAGGTCCTCGGCCACGACGTGGAGGCTGACCCCGGCCGCCCCCGATCCGAAGCCGACGGCGGCGCGGCGGAGGCGGTTCCCCTCCTCCACCTCGACGAAGCCTCCGCGAACCAGCCATCCTGCGGAGGGCAGAGGCTCTTCCGGGGAGAGGCGCCGGGCCCCGATCCCCTTCTTCTTGAGATCCGCCACGATCGTCTCCGCCAGCAGGTCCTGGACCTCGCGCGCCTGGTCCGCAGGGTCAGCGGAGGAACGGCGGAGCGAGCCGAGCCGGCGGCGGAGCGGGCCGGTTTCGGGGGCGGGAGCCGCCGCGGCGGACGGATCGGCCGCCGCGAGCGTGAAGTCGGCCACATAGACGGGGGGGAAAGCCGGCGCCTCCTGCCCCTCCGGCGCTTTCCCGGTCGCGGCGCAGCCGGCGAGAAGGAGAGCGGGGACGATCAGGAGGATCGGTTTCATGGACGCATTATACATTATTCGGGACGGGCGAAGCCGGTCGGGATCGGCAGGCTGGGGCGGGCGAACACCCCCGATAGATCGGGGCAGGCAGGTTCGCCCCTACGGACCCGGCATTGGCGGTGAGTCGGGCGGTTGTAGGGGCGAACTTAATGTTCGCCCGGTTCCGGATTTGGCCCGGCGGGCGAGGCGGGCGGTTGTAGGGGCGAACTTTATGTTCGCCCGGTTCCGGATTTGGCCCGGCGGGCGAGTCACTCCTCCGGGGAGACGGCCAGGCAGATGCTGGCCCGGCAGCGAAAGATCTTCTCCTCGATCGCGCGGCGCAACTTCTCGGCCAGGGCGTGCACCTCGGCGGCGGGGAGGTCGGGGGCAAACTCCAGAAAGATCTCGACGAAGACCCGGGACCCCGCCCGGCGGGAGCGGATGCCGTGGAGGGCGTGGTAGTCGTCGAAGTGGCGGGTGAGCTCGCGGAGGATCACGATCTGGTGCGACTCCTCCAGCGTCCGGTCGAGCAGGTCACGGCAGGAGGAGCGGAAGATCCCGAGCGCGGCCATCAGGATCGAGGCCGCGATCACCAGCGAGGAGAACGGGTCGATGGCCGTCGCCCAGGAGTAGCCGCCGAGGAGCGTGCTCAAGAGGAGGGCGGCGAGGATGAAGACGTTCGCCGCCGCCTTGATCAGGAAGAGGCGCGCCTGGGCGATCATGATCGGCGAGGACTCAGCGGCGGCCGCCCGGCGGCTTTTGAAGTAGAGGCCGCCGTTGATCGCGCCATAGACCACCTGGAAGACCATGGACAGGGTGACCCCGAACCCGGCGATGTGGGACGGGTGGTAGAGGCGGTGGAGCGCGCTCAGGATGATCACCGCCAGGCAGAGGAACATCAGGAAGCCGATGAAGAGGCTGGAGAGGTTCTCCAGCTTGTCCAGGCCGTAATCGTAGGCGTGCCTCTCCCCGCGCCGGATCCTCCGGATGGCCAGCCAGGAGAGGAGGACCGCGAAGAACTCGAGGGAGGTCTTGAGGAAATCGGCCAGGATGACCGTGGAGCTGGAAAGGACCAGGCAGAGAAAAGTGACCAGGGTGTCCGCGCCGCCCGCGATCACCGCCGCCCGCGAGGTCCCCTCTTTAGCGCTGATTTGGCCCGATGCGGACATGGCCGTCCCGGCTTTCCTAGGCGCGGACCTGGAAGGCCCGCGCGCCGTGATCCGCCAACCCGGAGGATCGCTTGCGCCAGACCAAGGCGCCCGGTTATAATAGGGAGGGAGAATAGCAGACTTCACCACACCAGCGCAAGGAGACAGAAGATGAGAAGGATCGCCTATTTCGCCCTCCCGCTCGCCGCGTTCCTCGCCGTCGGCTGCCAGAAGACGGCGGGGACAGCGCAGCCGAACCCGACGGAAGCAGCCCTCCCCGAACCGGCCCGCGAAGCGGCGGCCCCGTCCGCCGCCCCCACCCCCCCTCCCCCCCGGCGCTACGGCGCAGCAGAGCCCCTGCGCGTCTCGCGGATCGAAGGCGCCTGGCTCTCCCAGACCAGGTCGCCCGGCGGGAACGGAGTCTGCTGGGCCTTCTACAGCGCCGAGAACACCGGCGACGACCGCTATCACTGGGGCTCCATCTTCGACTCCGACGCGGCCTGGCTCCGCCATACCGACCTGGATTCCGCCCCGGTCGCCCTCCTCATCTACCAGAACTCCCACCCGGTGGACGTCCGGGCCGGCGACTGCGTGGCCGTCCGCTACGACGGGGGAAAGATCGTCCGGATCTACCCCGCCCCGCTGGCGGGGACCAACGGGACCTTCTACGTCGCTTCCGACGGCTCCACCTATCTCGACCCGGAGCTGACCCGGCCGGCCGGCGCCGCGCCGGCCGATCGGGGGCATCAAGAATAGAACCGGATTAAGTGCCTCCGGGGCTGCTTCTCCCTTTATGGGCTTGACTAAATCTGCGCGCTCCGCTAGCGTGGTGATCCGTCAGCCAACCCCCGCAACCGTCTGCCCAGGAGGGGAATGATGAAATATTTTGCTTGTCTGTCCGCCCTGCTTCTGGCGGCCGCCGCCATGAACGCGCGCCCGGCCGCCTCCCAGGAGATTTACCAGACTCTCGATCTCGAGTATTCGACCTATCTGGGAGGGAGCGGGGCCGACCAGTGCGGCGACTTCAGCGGCAACGGCGGCGGGAAGTGCGTCGCGGTCGATTCGGCCCTGCGGGCCTACATCATCGGCTCGACCGCCTCGAACGATTTCCCGACCGTGGACCCCTATCAGGCGAGCAAATCTTCCGGCGACACCGTTTTCATCGCCAAGATCGATTCGGACGGGTCTTCGCTGATCTATGCCACCTATCTCGGCACCGGCACCGGCCAGGGGATCGCGCTCGACGGCGCCCTCAACGCCTACCTCGTCGGCTGGACTGGGGCGGCGGACTTCCCGACCGTCAACCCCTACCAGGCGACGCTCGCCGGAGGGAACGAGGACGCCTTCGTCGCCAAGCTCGACTCCTCCGGGTCGGCGCTGCTCTACTCCACCTACCTGGGCGGGCCCACCGGCTACTCCCCCTACGAGCACGGGCACGACATCGCCGTGGACAACAACGGCAACGCCCACGTCACCGGCTCCACCGGCTCCTACGCCTTCCCCACGGTCAACCCCTACCAGGCGGCCTTCGCCGGGGCCGGAGACGCCTTCGCCGCCAAGCTCGACGCCAGCGGCTCGGTCCTCCTCTTCTCCACCTACCTCGGCGGGGCCGACTCCGACGAGAGCGGCCGCGGGATCGCGGTGGACTCGCTCGGCTGCGTATTAGTCGCCGGCGACACCAGCTCGGACGACTTCCCCACCGTCAACGCCTACCAGGCGGCGTGGGCAAGCAACGACGACGCCTTCCTCAGCCGCCTCAACCCCTCGGGGTCCATCCTCCTCTTCTCCACCTATCTCGGCGGGAGCCATCACGACGGGGCGAAAGGCGTGGCGGTGGACGTCGACGGCTGCGCCTACCTCGCCGGCACCACCTACTCTTCCGATTTCCCCACCGCCAACGCCTACCAGGCGACCAAGGCCGGGGGCTGGGACGCCTTCCTGGCCAAGTTCAATCCCTTCGGCGACAATCTCGTCTATTCCACGTATTTCGGCGGTTCCGGCGACGACGGCGGCGCCGGCCTGGCGGTCTACCTCGACCAGTTCCCCTTCCTCGCCGGCTACACCGAGTCGACCGACCTCCCCACGCGGCACGCCTACCAGTCCAGCTTCGCCAGCCAGACCGGCGGCGACGCCTTCCTGGCCAAGTTCTCCTGCCAGGCCCAGCGCCTCCTCTTCTCTACCTACCTCGGCGGATCGGACGACGACTTCGGGGGCGGGGTGGCGGTCGACTTCCAGGGTTCCGCCTACCTCGCCGGGACCACCCTCTCGGCCGACTATCCCGTCGTCAATCCCTACCAGGCCGCCCCGGCCGGCAGCTCCGATGTCTTCTTGAGCAAGCTGATCCAGCCGGTCCTCCGCCCGGTCTATGCCTCCGGCGACTACAACGGAGACGGGACGAGCGAAGCGGCCGTGTTCCGTTCCCAGGAAGGCCGCTGGCTGATCCGCGGCTTCACCCGCTTCTTCTTCGCCCAGGTCGGCGATCTCCTGGCGCCGGGCGACTACAACGGCGACGGCACCTCCGATTTCGGCCTCTACCGCCCGGCGGACGGCCTCTGGGCGATCCGCGACGTCACCCGGGTGAACTACGGCTCCGCGGGCGACCAGTCGGTCCCCGCCGACTACGACGGCGACGGGACCTGCAACATCGCCCTCTTCCGCTCCGCGACGAGCCTCTGGGCGGTCCGGGGGGCGCTGCGCGACTACCTCGGACTCGAGGGCGACCTCCCCGTCCCCGGAGACTACGACGGCGACGGCTCCGCGGGAGTGGGGATCTTCCGCCCCTCCACGGGGATGTGGTCCGTTAAATACGTCACCATCGCCTACTTCGGCGCCGGCAACGACAAGGTCGTCCCCGGCGACTTCGACTCCGACGGGACCTGGGACATCGGCGTCTTCCGCCCCGGCTCCGGCCTTTGGGCGATCCGGAACGTCACCCGGGTCTATCTCGGCGACTGCGAGGACATGCCGATGCCCGCCGATTACAGCGGCGCCCCGGGGGACGAGATGGGCCTCTTCCGCGAGGGGAACGGCCTCTGGGCGATCTCCGGCGTCACCCGCTTCTCCTTCGGCGGCGCGGGCGACACCCC
>CAZOYW010000071.1:2129-9608 GCA_964584165.1 uncultured bacterium | reverse complement strand
CCAGCTTGTAGCGGACGGCGTGCAACCGGGAGCGGGTCACGATCATCGCCTTGGCTTTCCCGCCGATCTCGTTTTGGGACTTGGCGGCAAAGTGCTCGACCATGATCCGCACCTTTTCGTTGATCGCGTGGGCGTGGAGCTCCACGAACGACTTGAGGAGATATTCGGCCTTCTTCTTGTCGTAGCGGGGATCGTTTCGGATCGTTTTCAGCAGGCGCCAATAGGCTTTATAGGTGGTGTAGTTCTCTAGAACGTCGAGGATGAACCGCTCTTCGATCGCCTGGCGCATGCTGTAGAGATGGAAGGGCTCGAACTTCCCGTCCGTGCGCCGCCGCCCGAAGAGCTCCAGCGTTTTGGGCTTGGGCGTGGCAGTAAAAGCGAACAGGGAGAGGTTGGGGAGCCGCCCCCGCTTCTCCATCTCGGAGAGGACCGCGTCCTCCAGTTCTTCTTCGGGCGTCTCGGCGCTCTCTTCCTCGCGTTCGGCTTCCTCCAGGCTGCCGGCGGCGAGCACTGATTTCAGGCTCTTGCTGCTCTCGCCCGTCTGCGAGGAATGCGCTTCGTCGACAATTACCGCAAAATGCTTTCCTGGAAGCTCGCCGATCTCCTTGGCGATCACCGGAAATTTCTGCAAGGTGGTGACGATGATCGTTTTCCCCGCTTCCAGGGCTTCTTTGAGCTGGCGGGAGGTGGTGTCGATGTTCTCCACCACCCCCAGAGTCTGCTCGAACTGGCGCATGGTGGTCTGAAGTTGGCGGTCGAGAATGCGCCGGTCGGTGACGACCACGATCGAATCGAATACCCGCCGATCGGAATCGTCGTGAAGGGTGGCTAAATGATGGGCGAGCCAGGCGATGGTGAAACTCTTGCCGCTTCCCGCAGAATGCTGGATCAGATATCGTTGTCCCGGCCCCTCTGAACGGGCATGCGAGACCAGTTGGCGGACGGCGTCGAGCTGGTGGAAACGCGGGAAGATCAGAGAACGTGTCCCGGTCTTGCGGCCACGGTCGTCCTCCTCTTCCACCTCATGGATGAACCGGCGGACAAGCTCGAGCACGCAGTCCCTCGCCCAGATATTCTCCCAGAGATAGTCCGTGGCATAGCCCTGGCGGGTGGGAGGGACGGGAGGGTTCCCCGCGCCTCCAAACTTGCCCTGGTTGAAGGGCAGGAAGCGTGTCCGGGGGCCGGCGAGACGGGTGGTGACATAGACCATATCGGGGTCCACCGCGAAGTGGGCGAGACAGCGGCCATGAGCGAAGAGAGGCTCCCGGGGATCGCGGTCGCGTTGGTATTGCCGGATGGCGTCTTCGACCGTCTGGCCGGTCAAGGGATTCTTGAGCTCCGCCGTGAAGATCGGGATGCCGTTCAGGAACAGGACGAGGTCGAGGGTCTGCGAGGTCTTCTCGCTGTAGGCGAGCTGGCGGACCACGGCGAAGAGGTTGGCGGCATGGAGGCGGCGGGTCTCTTCGTTGAGGCCGCTCGAGGGGCGAAAGAAGGCGAGATGAAACTTACAGCCCGAGTCCTTGATCCCGTTGCGCAGGACGTCGAGCGAGCCCCGCCGTTCAATTTCGCGGGCGAGTCGCTTGATAAACTGCTCCCTGACGCCGTCGCCATGATGCTGCTTGAGGCGCCCCCATTCCTTCGTCTGTGTGGCGAGGATAAATCCTACCGCGTCCTCGGGGATGAGACAGAGCGCTCGATCATAAGCTTCCGGGGAGAGTTTCCTCCAGCCCCCCGGTCTCAGCTCGCCGAAAACTCCGGAAGGCTCAAGTAGCGGGGGCGCGCCAGAGGCGTGAGCGGCGGGGGCATTCCTGGTCAAGCCGGCCTCAATGGCTTCCTCGAAGGATCGTTCACTGATCTCCGGCATGAACTGTCTCCAGACACAAGATCGAAAAGGATTGCCCGTAGGGTCTTTTAGGACTTATTCATTCCAAACTGCTTGCGCACTTCGCCGCTCCCGACCATGTTTGCCAACAGACGGTAATTATTGCGCTCCCTGCGCAATCTCCCGACGGCTATTGCTGGACTTATCATCAGCTCGTTCGCGAATTTGCGTATCTTGAATGGCGATAAAGAGCGCGTGCGCCTCAATTTCCGCCAGGAATCCGGAGGGATAAGCGCATTTTCGGCCCATCTATCGGCCTCTTTTTCAGGAGTATCGACATTTCTATATTCCAGATCGTCCAAAAAAACCGAATTCTTACTGGTGTTCAAATGAAGAGCGACATGCGCTAGTTCATGGAACAGGGTAAACCAGAAATTATCGAGCCGATCATAGCGAAGAGTGAGAGCGATTAAGGGCTTGCCATCTGCTGCTTTCATGGCCGCCCCGTCGAGATGGGTGCCGGGCAGATGGCGTTCGATGATCAGGTATATACCATGTTCCTTCAGGTATTTCCGAGCTAGCTGGGCCCCATTCTCCAGGGCGCTTATATGTGCTAGCTCGCTGGTAAATGCAGCGGAGATCGAACCCGGTTTGTAGGGAAGTATGCTTTGTAAAGTGGCCTGAGATAATATCCGGAGACGCCACGCTAGGAGAGCATAGTGGTTTGCGCTGGAACCGGAGCGTATATGCTGGCGCAGGAAAGCCGGTTCCAGTTCCATGCCTCCCAGGCTAGAAATCATTGAAAATATCGCTTCTTTCGCCGATTCTCTTGTCTTGATTAATGAATTTGAACCACGAGAAATCCAGCCGAAGCGCGCCATTTCTTTTATCGGGAAACGAGCCCAATCAAGGCGGTCGGAATTTTCCGGTAAATACTGTCCGGTATCCGACAAGAGAGATTCCGCCGGTATCCCCAGGCCTTGATTCAAGCTCCTAATCATCGCGAGGCTCAAAGGACGCTTACCGCTCAGCACCTCCGAAACTTTTCCGCGTGTGCCGATGTAGGGGACCAAATCCTTGGGGCGAAGTCCGGCCTGGTCCATTCGGAAGCGGATAGCCTCTATGGGGCTGGGTGGTTCAATCGGGAATTTAGAATTACCATACTGTTCTGCCAGTGTGGCCCAGAGGTCCAACTCTTCCCCCGCAGGAGTCCCTGGTTGGGCACCCATGAGATCCCCGATCCGCTTAAGAGCGGCCTCGTATTCCCGGTCGGTTTTGATTACTTTGGGTTTCATTAAATAGTCTCCGCATCAATCCGGTCATATTCTTTGTGGGTCCCGACGAATCGGATATAGGCAATCTGAAGGCTATAATTCATGACGACGATCAGACGATAGTGGTTCCCTCGGATTTTGAAGATGACCCTATGGTGACAGAGAATCTCAGCAGAAGGATATTCTACTTTAACTTGAGCCGGCGTCTGCCAACGAGCTTTTCCCGCCTCGTGCATCCAGGCTCTGAGGGGTTGTTCTGCGGAGGGATGGTGTTTCCAAAAGGTTTCCAGTTGCCTCGGTTTTCGGGGGATTACTCTCATATAAAGATACCCGGTCCCTGGAAGATGTCAATAAACAATGTTCCCATAATGGGAACATTGTTTTGGGGGAGTTTTCTCCCGCCCCTAGGTCTCAGCTCGCCGAATGCTCCAGAAGGCTTAAGCAGCGGGGGCGCGACAGGGGCGTGAGCGGCGGGGGCATTCCAGGTCAAGCCGACCTCCATGGCTTCCTCGAAGGATCGTTCGCTGATCTCCGGCATCTTGATTCCCCCGCTCAGCCAGTAGGAGGGGCGGCTGCCCCATCCCGAATTCTTCTTCGGGACCCGCCCCGATCCATCGGATTGGAAGGATCGCGGCAGGAATGCCGCTCCCACAATGGATTGAAACCGGGCTTTTTTATGCGGAAGCGGATGGCTTCGTATTGCATAACGCGAACACTAGCAGATACAGATCAATCCATATAGTCATTCCATGATGAGGCGAGACCGGCGGTAGGTTCCCGAACATCGATCTTCCCCGTCACCGCGGCGGAGACGAGGGCGGTGCGGTATTCCTTGAGGTGGTTGATTGCGTCACAGACCTTGACGATCAGAGTGTCAAAGCGAGTTGTCTCGTGTTCAAGATACTCGGCGATGGCGCCTTGCTCTGCTTCCGGTGGATGCGGTGCATAAACGGCGCCGATAGTCTCCACAGCTAGCCCAGGTTGGGCGGCGGATTGCGAATACGCATTCAGCGCCATAGACTGAATTAGTGCTGCCAGCCAGTGTGGGTTGATCCGCGCGTTGGGGGACACTACGACCGCATGCTCCGAAGCCCAAAACCTGCCGGTCGCGAAGTTTACGCATCCGCATAGCGCACCTTGGCGGCCCACGAGCGGAAACTGCCCCTCGTGGGTAAAGTCAGTCGTGTACCCCCGGATTCCATTTCCACCGTAGACGGGATACTCGCCTGTCGGCTCGATGCTCTCGGCGGTGATCGAGACGCCTGCCCGCATTACCCCGAGTCGTTTGAGCATCTTCACCTCCCAGTGCGCCGGGATCTCGCCTAGCCACTCGACGCCGGAATCCTTCATTTTGACATTGGGATCGAGACCCTTAGTGACGGCGCAGGTGATGAGAGCCGTCCGCTTTTCCCTGAGCAGTTCGATCAGCCGCTCATTCTTGGCCACCAGCCCATCGATCCGATCCGTCTCCCGGTCGAGGAACGCAGCAATGGCGCGTTGCTCGGGCGCAGGGGGCAGCGGGTGCTTCAGGTTTTCCACGAAGGCTTCGGGAACTCGCTTCTGCCCCCCGGCGCCATACATCTCGGCTGCCCCGAGCCGTCGAAATGCATCGGACAGCGAAATATAGAACAAGTACTTCCGGTCTACGGCGTCGAGGGCTCGCAGAACGTGCAGTTCGGTAGTCCCGAACGCGACTCCATTTGCCAAGCCGGCCGCCAGAGCTCCTTTCCTGTTTTCGAAGCAGGGAGTGATCTTGGCGACGACAACATCTCCGTCCGCGAAGTAGGTGTAGCCGGAGCTAACGTCAACCAACTGCTTTGTCATAGAGAGATCCATACCGCCATACTCGCCGACAGCCTCCATCGGTACGAATGAGACCTCGGCGTTTTGCGATAGTCTGCGCGCTTCCATCGGCGACGGATTCAGCTCGGCACCATACTTCAGGCGCCGCACCTCCCAATGCGTCGGGATTTCCCCCAGCCACTCGGCGCCGGAGTCCTTGTAGGCGGGGTATGGTTTGAAGCGCCGCAACATGCTCATCGCCAGGGACCTCCGGGCGGCCATGCGTTTTCGAATGATTTGCTGGCGACAATGCTATCCCGCAGCGGGCCGAGGAATTGGATCACGCGCTCGCCGATCACCTCGAACTGCGCTGGCGGCGGGATCAGCACCGCGCCCGCGGCGAGATAGTACCGCCAGCGGGTTTCGATCTCGGGCATCTGGTAGAAGGCCGGCGTCAGGACCCGCGGGATTTCGCTGGTCCAGGTCGTTCCACGGCGCTCGAAACAAGCGGAGACGGCGCGCTGCAGCGTCGCGCCATCAAACGCGAACGCGCCGGCGAGCGCCCAGATATCGTGGAAATCCTTCATCCGGCTGTTGAGCGTGTCGAGCTTGACCATCGCCTCGAATTTCTCGGAGACTGTCAGCGCACACGGATAGGCGCGTAGATGCGGGACTGGCAGCGGTGCCAGCATTGTCGGATACATGATCTCCTCCGGCGCAATCGCCACGGCGTCGCCGTCGCCGATGTCAAGTTGCACCGCGATGCGGGCTTGGCCCAGCAAAGCGCGGAAGCGGGCGCGCTTGCCGGGGTACTCCTCCTCCGGCCGGATTGTCTCGACGACCATCTCGGAGAGATCGAAACGTAAGCCGTCTTCGGGACACGGGACGGCGCAGATCTCCGCGACGAGAGATTTGATCGCTGCATCGTCCGCGGCGCCTGAAGCGAGGACGTCTACGTCTCGGGTGGCGCGGTAGGGATCGGGGAGCCAGACCGCGAGCAGGCTCGCACCCTTCAGGAGACAGCGATCCCTGGCCGGGGACGCGCCGAGTCGATAGAGCAAGCGTTCGGCCGCGAAACGAACAAGCGTCCGCTCGAACTCCTCCCCGCTCTGCTTGGCCTGGTTCAACAGACGAGCGCGGACTGAAGCCGCGACATCGGGGCTCATATTGACCTCACATTGAGCGCCGATGTGAGGCGGCGGGAGGGAAGAACTTCCGCGACGCGCGAGAGCTCGGCGACCGTCACCTTGCGCTGGCGCAGAGCATCCTGGAGCGCCTCCATCGCGGTCTCCGGCCCCACAAGACGCTCGAAACGAAAGCAGTCGGCCACGGTACGCGCGGGCGAAGTGATCCGCGCCGGCACGCCCTCGAACTCCATTTTCTGCACTCCGAACGTCCAGGCCGGGCCGCTGAAGCGCACGATGCGCAGTCGGAGTTCATGCAGGCGTGGCGCGCGGGCCTTGTGCGGAATGGCGAGCCAGACCTCGGCCGGCGCCTGGGTCCCGATGCCGTGGACACGGAGAGCCGAGAGCAGGCAGACGATGCTGTTTGGCGCCCGCACACAGGCCATGGCAAGGGAGTAGTTCTCGGTCGGCTCTGCATCAGCGATCCGATAGAGTCCGCGTCCGACACGCTCGACGCTTCCGGATCGCACCAGAGCCGGGAGCTGGTCGCGAGTCAGGCCCGCTATCTCGATCTGCGAAGGGCGGAAGAAGCCAGTTATCCCGGCAGAGCGGAGCCGGCTGAGTGGCCGGCCTGCTTGATTATCAAAACTCATATTGTCGGCACCATGCATCATTATGCCGACAATATGGGTCAGAATAGCGCTTCTGTCAACACAAAATGTCGGCACTTATCCATACATGCCGACGTTTTACGTGATTACTTGGTCTGCCCACCCGTTACCTCAGCTAGCATGCGGACGATGTCGCCCTCGATGGCCCGTATATCGGCTTCAATTTTTTCGAGGGGACGAGGGGGCGCGTAGCGGTAGAAGTAGCGGTTGAAGTTGATCTCGTAACCGATGAGGCCCACACGACCGTCCTTGGCATCGCGCTTGGCGCGATCGATCCAGGCATCCTTGACATGGGGTTTCACCTCGCGGTCGAAAAAGACGCGCACGCTCGCTGGAATACCCGCGGAATCTGAAGGATCGTCGCCGACGGGCAGTGGGACGGACTCGGTGTCGCGCAGATCCGGGTCGGGCTCGGGATTACCGTCCGCATCGCGGCAGATCGCGGCCGTCTCGTCCCGCTCCGAGAGCGCGGAGAAGATGGCTTTCACAACCGGGGATGCGATTTTGAGAGACGCCCTCTTTATGGCCGCATCTAGCGCTTTCTCGAACCCATCCCGGTCCAGGAAAAGCGTATCGGGGAGGTTCCGCAACAACTTCCGGATCGCCTCCATCTGCTTTCGCCCCTCTTCCTGTTCCTTAGCCCCCGCGGAGCCTTGCTTCTTCGATTGACCGAGTTTTTGGAATGCCTTCTCGTCCTCCAAGCGAATGATTCTTTCCGGGCAAGCGCGAAAATTGAGACGGAGCGGGCGCTCGACGGTGATCTTCCGGAAACCGAAGTGGGTGGTCGGATAAATCCGGACGTTCTC
>CAZOYW010000071.1:0-2029 GCA_964584165.1 uncultured bacterium | reverse complement strand
CCTCCTCGTCGCGCTTCCAGTCTTTGCCATAGGGGGGATTGGCGATCAGGTAATCGAAGGAACGGCCGGCGTGGCGGTCGGTGGAGAGGGTGCTTCCGAAGAAGATATGCTCCGCGTCGCGGCCATCGGCCGATTTCATAAAAAGATCGGACTTGCAGACGGCGAAGGTTTCGGGATTTACCTCCTGCCCGAATAGATGGATATCGGCTTGGGGATTGATCGGTTTCCTGACAACTACCCCATTCTTACGCACCCCATACGCAATATGCTCCTTGGCGATGGTCAGCATTCCTCCCGAGCCGCAGCAGGGATCGTAGATGGCGCAGACCGCGCCTTTCCGGCCGATCCGGGCCTCATCACCCGCGAGGAGGAGATCCACCATCAGATGGACGACATCGCGAGGGGT
The DNA here is from genome assembly GCA_964584165.1 of uncultured bacterium. GTDB lineage: Bacteria > Auribacterota > Erginobacteria > Erginobacterales > CAZKCI01 > CAZKCI01. Next base: position 1,623 of record CAZOYW010000071.1, on the reverse strand, counting down.
GAAGTGCTCCCCGGGATTTTCATTCAGCGCTTCGTTGAATTTCCGGATCAACTCCTCGAAGATCGTTCCCATGGCCGCGTTGTCGATCTTATCCGGGTGGAGATCGACGTTCTTGAAGCGTTCAAGAACCTGGAAGATAAGGCCGGCTTCGTCCAGTTTGCTGATGGTGTTGTCGAAATCGAACCTCTCCAGCACCTCCCGCATGTTCGGGCTGAAGCCGGCGATGAAATTGCGGAGGTTGGCCGCCAGATGGGGAGCGTCGGCGAGGAGCTTCTCGAAGTCGTAGCGGGAGGTGTTATAGAAGGCGAAACCTGACGCCTTGCGGAGCAACTGGTATAGGTCGTCGAGCTTACCCTTGAACTTGGCCTGCGTCTCCAGGACCTTCGCCTTAGTCGGGGCCAGCACGCAATCCAGGCGCCGGAGAACCGTGAGCGGCAGGATAATATCCTGGTATTTGCCGCGCTTGAAGGTATCGCGGATCAGGTCCGCGACGGACCAGAGAAATCCGACTATCTCGCCGTGGTTCATGATTATTCCCATACATATACAATAAAATCCGGTCTGGGGATATACCCACCATAACCCTAGTTCCTGCTATCACATCTCCTCCCTGGCCTGGAATAGGCGATGAATGCGGACACAGGTCGTGGTACAGTCGGCGGCATGAATCACTCCCCCTACGCCTTCATCGACACCGCCGAGAGCCTGGCCGCCCTGGCCGGGAGGATCGCGGCCGCCCCTCGGGTGGCGATCGACACCGAGGCCGACAGCCTCCACCACTACTTCGAGAAGGTCTGCCTCATCCAGCTCTCCGCGGGCGGGGGAAACTGGATCGTCGACCCGCTGGCCGGGTGCGACCTCGCCCCCCTCTTCCGGGCCCTGGAGGAGAAGGAGATCGTCTTCCACGGCGCCGACTACGACCTCCGCCTGCTCCGCCTCTCCTGCGGTTTCACGCCCCGGGGAAGGGTCTTCGACACCATGCTCGCCGCCCGCCTCCTCGGCCGCGAGCGGCTGGGGCTCGCCGCCCTGGCGGAGGAGCTCCTCGGGGTGACCCTGGAGAAGGGCTCCCAGAAGTTCGACTGGTCGCGCCGCCCCCTCCCCCCGGACAAGCTCGCCTACGCCGCCAACGACACCCGCTACCTCGAGACGATCGCGGACCTTCTCCTGCGGGAGCTGCGGCGGCGCGGCCGGGAGGAGTGGCTTGAGGAGACCTGCGCGGCCCTCGTCCTGAAGACGGGGGAGATCGCGGAGGAGGCGGACCCCGACGAGGTCTGGCGGATCAAGGGGCTCAAGGACCTCCGGCGGGACCAGCTGGCGCTGGTGCGCGCCCTCTGGCTTTGGCGGGATGCCCAAGCCCGGGAGGCGGACGTCCCCTCCTTCAAGGTCCTCGGCAACGAGCCGCTGATCGCTCTCGCCCTCTGGCTCCACTCCCATCCCGACAAGCACCTCTCGCGGGGGCCGCGCCTTCCCCGCAACTGCGTGGGGAAGCGGCTCGCGGCGCTGGAAAAGGCGATCGGCGCGGCCCGGTCGCTCCCGCCCGGCGCATGGCCGTCCCTCCCAGAGCGCAAACGCTTCATCCCCGCCAGCGCGGCCGAGAGCGAGCGCTTCAACCGCCTCCGCGAG
>CAZOYW010000070.1:0-10182 GCA_964584165.1 uncultured bacterium | reverse complement strand
TCGGTTCCTTGATCAAGAGCGTCGTACGATCGGATGTCATGGCGGCGGTGGCGCTCAACTCCTTTCTGGGCGCGCTCGCCACTTGCCTGGCGTTCGCATTTATCCTTCTGCTCGGCGGCGATTATCCGTATTCCATGCTGCTGGCCGGCCTTTTCGGGTTCTCGATGAGCCAGCTCTTCTCCTCGACGGTTCCCCATACCGCCTCCCTGTCGGCATGCAGCTTGCTGGCGACGTATATTCTTTTCCTGGCCAGCCTGCAGGGGAAGCGCGTGTCTCTCGCGGCCTGGGTCGCCGCCGGCGTGATCACCTTTGGCGCCACCTCCTCCAATTTTATCCAGACCCTGATTTGTTTCAGCCTTTCGACGATGCTAGCTCCCCAAGACCAGCGTGAATCCGCGCGGGCCAGGATCGCGAAGTTCCTGCTCGCGGTCGCTCTGGTCGCGATCGCTCTGGCTCTCGTCCAGCATAGTCTCTATCGAGCCCGGCTGTTCTGGCAGATCTCCGGCTACCGGCACGAATACCAATTCGCGAGCCTCCTCATTCTGCGGCACCCTCTGTACGTGATCGCCACTCTCGCGAAGCATGTTTTCCTGGTCAACGTCGTCGGCCCCCTGCCGAACCTCTTCGAAATGAGCGGCCAGGGAGGGGTATTGACGGCCGTGACGTTCACCGGCGCGTTGCGCTATACGGCCGTTGGGTGGCTGGCCGCCGGCCTCTGGCTCGTCGCCCTGGCCGGGGGGATCGTCGGGGGCTTGCTCGAAACGGAAAGGCGCCGCGCGGTTTACGCCGGGATCGCTCTCTGCCTGTTGTTCAATGTTTTCTTGCACAGCATCTATGGAGTGGGGGAGAAGGGGAACATCGAATATTTCTGCTACACCGGCAATTTCACCTTCCTGACCATAGCGCTTCTCGGGGGCTTCTCCGCCCCGCGCGCCATCCGCTTCCGCCTCCGGATCGCATTGGCGGCGTTGGTCGCGCTGGCGGCTGGCAATAACATTCTGGTGATGGGCCGGATTCTGGCGATTTACCGCTGAGGCGTCCGGCGCGGGGGCAGGACCTCGGAGAGGATGACGCGGGCGAGGTTCTCGGCGATCAGGCGGTTCCCCTCCGGCGTGCAGTGGCCGAAGTCGCCGCCGAAGTTGTCCTTGAAGAGGGCTCCGGCGGAATCCCGCCGGAGCGCCTCGCGGAAGTTCTCCTCGTTCGAGACGTAGATCTCGCCGCCGGGAGGAGCGAGGAGGCGCCGGAGCTGCTCGACCGGCCGCCGGGGATACTGCATGGCGACCAGGCGTACCTTCCTCCGGATCAGGATCTCCCGGATTTTCTGGTAGTTGCGCCGGGTCGCCGGCTTGGCGGCGGCGAGGCCGATCTCCCGGGCCCGCTGCCAATACTCCTCGGCCCGGGCCGAGTCTCCCAGCTTGGCGGAGAGGCCGGCCGCGGCCGCGTAGGCCCAGTTGTTCAGGGGGACGGCGGCGATCGCCCGCTCGCAGGCCCGGAGCGCGGCGGGGTAATCGCCCATTTTCTTGCGGCAGGACCGGATGGTCCCGTAGGCCCATTCGTTCCGCGGGTTCTCGGCCACCGCGCGCTCGGCGTAATCGATCGCCTCGCGGTATTGCCTTTTCTTCCAGAGGCAGTAAGCCATCCCGGCCAGTGCCATGTCGTTCCGCGGATTGGCCGCGAGCGCGCGGGAGAACATCTCTTTCGCCTTCGTCCGGTCCTTGGGGAACTTGTCGAGTAGGCACCGGCCCGACTCCGTCCAGGCCCGGTCGTGATCCGGATCGAGTTCGAGACAGCGCCGGAGGGCCGAGAGGGCCTGCGGGTACGACGCCGACCGGTGGAGGGCCACGCCGAGGCCGAAGAAGGCTTCGGGGGAAGGCTCAAGCTCGCCGGCCCGCCCGTAGGCCGCCGCCGCCCGGTCAAAGAGCTCCCGGCGGAGGAGGGCGTCGCCGAGCTTCCGGAAGCCGGCCGCGTCGCGGGGGTTCTTCTCCGTTTCCCGGACCAGTTCCGCGGTCTCCGCGTCGGCGTCCGGGAGGCCGTCCGCCCCGCCGCCGCGCCGCCGCGCCCCCTCCCGGATGAGGGTGAAGAGCTTGTTGAGGCGGAGGTTCTTCAGGAAGCGTTCGCCCGCTCCCCCCTCCTCCTCGAGGGGCGTGACCATCAGCTCCCCCCCGTCGTTGACTCCGATCATGGCCACCACGGCGTCCGGGCGGCAGGACTCGATCCAGGACTCCAGCCGGTTGGCGATGACCCCGGTGTTGGTCCCGGGGATCCCCTTGTTGACGACGATGAAGCGGCGGGGGGCGCCGAGCCGGTTGAGGATCTCCTCCAGCTGGCGGGGGTAGGACTTGGAGCCGCCGCAGTAGGTGGTGGACTCCCCCACGCAGAGGATGCGGACCTCTTCCTTTTCCCCCGAGCGCCGGCGGTCCGCCAGGTCGCGGAGGGTGAGGAGGAGGAAGCCCGTTCCCCGCAGGCCGAGCTCGAGGAGGAGGAGGGCGGCGAGGAGTCCTCCGGCGAGGAGGAGGAGTCTTTGCGGTCGGGTCGTCCGGGGCGGTGTCTTCGGAGCAACGGCCATGGCGCGGCGATCAGTTGAGGGGGAGCGGTGTCTCGGCGCCGGTCGCCCGCCGGCGGCGCGCGAGCAGGAGATCGTCCTTCCGCACGAGGCCGATCCCGGGGGCGAAGGTGAGGATCTCGTCCCTCTGCCCGGTTTCCTCCGACCGCTCCCGGATTTTCAGGCAACCCGTGAACGTCCCGTCCGGCGTGACGGCGGTTTCTCTCACGCTTAAACCCAGGATTTCGACCCTTCCCCGGGCCGTCCCGGGGGTTGCTTCCCGGAAGTATCTCATGCCGCGCCTCGGCCGTCCCGGCAGAAAAAGGTTGGCGTAGAACGGACGGTCGAATATGGACCCGGCGGCCGGAGACGAGGCGACCTCCTCCCCGCTCCCGGTCCCCGCCCTTGGGAGGAGGGAGAAGACGTCGCTCGTGTCCACGCCGATCGTGTAGTAGCTCCGCGCCAGTTTCGTTACCCGCCCGTCCGCTTCCTCCCGCTCCTCGACCGCCCGCGCGGGAATGCCCGCGAAATCCCTGGTCTCGTCGAGGACAGTGACGGTCAGTCTTCTGGCCCCGCTCTCCAGCACCGTTTGGCAGCCGGGATGGAGGTTGAAGTAGGGGTTCCTCCCGGAGTCGGCGAATTCGGCATCGCCCGGGCCGCGCCCGGCGGAGCGCCCGGCGTTCGCCGCGGCGAAGATCTCCTGTATCCGGCGGTCCGCGGCCAGCCAATCGGAGGCGGTCTCGATATGGAGGGAGGGGATTCCGCAGATGGTATACGATTCCGCGTCCGTCGGCTGGTCGCCGACTCCGAAGAGGAAGGTGTAATCCTTCTGGAGCTCCTGGATGATCCGGATCTTGAAGGGGACCCTGTCTTCGTCCCGATCGCACAGATAGAGGCCGGCGCCGGGCGGGAAACCGTGGCGCTCCAGCCACCATTTCGTCGTCTCCAGGCGTCCGATGGGGCGGCGGCTCAAGTAGAAGACGGCGATGCCCCGGGAAGCGACGCGGGCCAAAACGGCCTGGGCGTTCGCCATGGGGGCTTTCTTCGCGGTCCTCCCCCGGCTGGCCGGGTCGGTGATCGTCTTGTCGATATCGATGACGCACGCCGGCGGCTTGACGCCCGGCGGTCTCGCCGGCGCGTCCTCGCCCGAGCCGGCGCAGCCCGCCCAGGAGAGGAGGAGCGCCCCGAGGCCGAGCGCGGCCGCCGGCGCCATTCCGGGGAAGGCGATGATTTTCCGGCGGAGGTTTCTCATGCGGTCTCGAAGAATCAACTCTGGGCCGCGATTCGGGCTGACTTGGATCGGGGCGAGGACGCCCCTCCCACAAAATGCCAACGACTTTGCTATCCTTTACTTCGCCTGAAGGCGATGGGTTTCGACCATCCCCCGAGGGGGACACTAATCTCGCGAATCCTTCTCGAAGCGCGCGGTCAGTTCGAGGTCCCCCTCGGGGACCAGCGTGATCTCGGCCCCCTTGAGCTCCGTCCCCTCCCAGCCCGCGAAGCGGTAGCCCTTCTCCGGGATCGCCGCGATCTTAATCGGGACGCCCCGGAAGTAGACGCCGGTCCAATCTTCCGGGCGGCGGATACCCGGCGTGCCCTCCGTGACAGAAAGCCCGTTGATCCGGACGTGTCCCTCACTCGGGTCCGCCCGGAGGGTGACCCGGGCGTAGCCGCTCAGGCCGAAGCGATCGAGGATGTGCCTCCGGACATGGTCCGGCCTCTCCGCGGCGAAGCGGCGCAGGACCTGGACATTGCTCTTCCAGGCCTCCAGGCTCGGGATCACCGGCCAGCGGCGGATGTGCTCCGCCATCTCCGGGAGGAGAGACGCCTCCAGCTCGTCGATCCTCCGGATCACGCGCTCCGCCGCGAACGAGCTGTTCAGCCCGTCGGCCAGGCGGTTGATGAAGGCGTTCCGGAACTCCTCGTTGTCGATGAGCTTCCGGAAGAGGAGGTTCGGCCACTCCTCCTGAAGGCGGCAGTCCCTCTCTTGCAGCGCCCATTCCAGCGTGTTGGCCGATGGCTTGTTGAGCGAGCCGAATCGGCCCTGAAACTCGTTTATGGCCCGGCGGTTGATCCCCCGGATCGCCGGCGACTTGCACAGGAAACCGTATTCCGTGCTGTGCAGCATCCAGCGCCAGCGGCCGTCGTGCCCGGGGCGGGCGGGGTCCGGATCCCCCTCGGGCTTGAGGCGCCAGAAGGTGATGTTGTTGTGCGGCCAGTCGCTGTTGTGGAAATAGATCTCCGCCGCGTAATACTCGAGGTAGTTGTCGAGGTCCATCAGCCCGGCGACGCGGCGGTAGTTCGCGGGGTCGGAGAGGTCGTGGCGGCGGGCGTATTCGCGCAGCGCCAGGTAAGGGTCCCGGTCCGCCGGCGCCCCTCTTTTCAAGAGCGCGTTCTCCTTCAGGATGACCGCCCGGTCCGGCGGTCCGTCGTAATGGCCCGCGAGGTAATGCTCGTCGTAAAACTCGCGGAGGGAGTATACGCCCCAATACACTCCGTTGAGGAACACGACCACCGGGCGGGACGCCTGCGTGTCCAGGCGGGCGCTGTGCTCCACCAGCCCTTGCATCAGGACGTCCCGGAGCTTGGTCGCCCGGTAATCGTTGCTGGCGTTGCTCAGGATCAGGGTCTTGAATTCCTGGAGCGGCTCGCCGCTCCCCCGCTTCTTCAAGCCGGGGAAGAAGGGGTAGCGGAAGGCGTCATCCCAGCCGTACTCCGGCCGGGCGTAGAGGCGCAGCGACTTCTGGTCGTAGTCGCGGGACGACCCCCCGTGGAGACGGAACCCGCCGTTGAGGGCGAACGCGCGCCTCCCGTCCGTTTCGAAGAATTCGATCGCGACCGGCCTCTCCCAGAAGCGGCCGGTCGCCATGCGGTTGCGATACTGGAAAAGGCCGGTCGTCTTGTTCGACAGGTTGGCCATGTCCGTGCTCAAGGAGAAGACCGGCAGCGTATAGCGGTGGGCGCGGGAGGGGTCGACCCAATAGGTGTGGGTGACGACCCGGCTCGATCTCCCGTCCTCCGCGATCGCCTGGGCCCTGACCACGGTGCCCGTGCAAAATCCGCCCGGGGGAGACGGCGCCGCCCGGATCGGCAGGGGGGAAGCGTAACGCGCCGACTGTTCCTTGGGCGAGGACCCGTCGAGAGTGTAGCGGATCGCCGCTCCGGGTTCGTCGGAGCCGAGCCGCAGGTCGAAGGGCTCGTCGTAAAAGCCGCCGGGTCGGGAGAACGAAGGCGGATCGATCCGGCCGGCGGGAGGGGGAAGATCGAAGGGCTTGCGGCCGGCGACGAGGGGCTTGCGCCCGGCTATCTTCCCCCAGTAGGGCCGGATCGGGAGGTAGGGATCCCGGTCACCCGCGGGCAGGGGATTGTCCAGGACGTTGACCCCCGCCACCCGCCGGGCCGCCGGGTCGTTCTGGAGGGCGCCGGACGCCATCAGCTCCCCCAGGACAGAGAAGTCGGCGATGGCGCAGTCGCGGACGTTCAGGCGGTTCAGGCCGGTGAGGTTCTTGAGAAAGCCGATCTCGTCGCCCGCCGGGACTGACCTCAGGATCAGGGTGTTCAGCCGGGCAAGACCCTGGAGCGGGCGGAGGGAACGGAGGCGGGCATTGGAATGGAGGTTCAGATAGGTAAGCCCGGTCAGGCCGGAGAGGGGCGCGAGATCGGAGAGGTCGTTCTCCCGCAGGTCGAGCTTGGTCAGGGACGTCAGGCGGGAGAGGGGAGAGCAGTCGGCGACGCGGTTCCCCCGGAGATCGAGCGAACGCAGCGCGGTCAAGGCGCTTAGCGGGGAGATGTCCGCGACGTGGTTGTCCGCCAGGGCGAGCTTCTCCAGGGAGGGGAAGCGGCCGAGGAGGGAGATGTCGGAGAGGCCCGAGTCGGTGGGCAGGTCGCGGTCCCCGTCCAGGGAGAGTTTCCTCAGGGGGATGCCGACCAGGGCGTCGAAGTTCAAGGCGGCGAGCGACCGGATGCCGTTCCCCCCCAGGTTGAGCTCCCGCAATTTGCGCAGAGACCGCAAAGGCGCCGCGTCGCCGATCCGGTTGCGCGACAGGTCGAGGGCGACCAGCTGCCGCAGGTATTCGATGCCGCGGAGGTCGGCGATACGCCTCCCCGAAGCGTCCAAGCGGCTGATCTGCAGAAGCTCGGTCCTCGCGATGGGACGGGCCGGGTTCCCGAGCTTCTCGCGGACCGCCTCCTCCAGCCCGGGGTCGGCGAATCGGACCTTCTGCACGGCGGCGGCCGCCGACAGGAGCGCGCCCAGGACCGCCAGGCTCAAGGCGGGCGGGCAAATTTTCCGGCGGAAGATCTTTCTTCGTCTCTCCAAGGGCCGATCCCCCCGCGGCGCGGTTTGCGGGAATGCGGATAATGTATAGCGCGTCCCGATCTCCGGCAAACGAAAGTTGGGCGGGCCGGTCCGGCCCCGCCCGCGCCGCTCCCCGGGGGGGCTAGGGGGAGCCCGTCTCCGGGCTCCCGGCGGTCCCGGCCGGGCGGGGCGGGAAGACCTCGGCGAGGAGGACGCGGGCGAGGTTTTCGGCGATCAGGCGGTTTCCCTCCGGCGTGCAGTGGCCGAAGTCGCCCGCGAAGTGGTCGGTGAAAATGGTCCGGGGGGGATTATTCTTGAGCGCTTCGAGGAAGTTCTCTTCGTTCGAAACGTAGACCTCTTGTCCGGGGGGCGCCAGCATCGCCCGCAGCGAGGCGACCGGGCGGACGGGGTATTGCATCGCCACCAGGCGGACCTTCCGTCCCGCGAGGATCTCCCGGATCCGGCGGTAGTTGCGGGAGGTCGCCGGGTTGAAGGCGCCGTTCGCGAGCTCGCGCGCTTGGCGGGAGCGCTCCTCCGCGCGGGCGGTGTCTCCCATCTTGGGGTAGAGCGCGGCGAGCTGGGTGAGCGCCAGGTAATTCCGGGGGTTGGCGGCGAGCGCCCGTTCGGCGGCTTGGATCGCGGCCGGGGTGTTGTGCAGCTTGCGATGGCACGACCAGAGGATGCCGTGGGCCCACTCGTTCCCGGGATTGGCCGCGACGGCGCGCTCGGCGAGGTCGATCGCCCCGCGGTAGTCCTCCTTCTTCAAGACGCAGTAGGCCATCCCGGCCAGTCCTTCGTCGTTGCGGGGATCGATATCGAGCGCGCGGGCGAAGGCCTCTTCCGCCCGCCCGCGCTCCTTGCCGTGCTGCATCAGGTAGCTCATCCCGATGCCCGACCAGGCGCGAGCTTGTTTCGGGTCGAGGGAGAGGCAGTCCTGGAAGGCCTCCCGCGCTTTCTTCCAGTTCGCCGCTTTGGCGAGGGCCATGCCCCGGTCGAAGCAGGCCTCGGCCGAGGGCGATATTCCCTGGGCCTTCTCGAACGCCCGGACGGCCTGCTGGAAGAGCCCGCGCTCCAGGAGGGCGTCGCCGAGTTTCAGATACTCCGCCGGGTCGCGGGGGTTTTTCACCAGCTTTTTGCGGAGGGAAGCCGCCAGTTCGTCGGCCTCCAGGAAGCCGTCCGGCCCGCCGCCCGTCCGCCTCGCTCCTTCCCGGATCAGGGTGAAGAGCTTGTAGAGGCGGAGGTTCCTGGCGAAGCGAGCGAGGGAGTCCCCATCCTCCGGGAGTGGCGTGACCAGTATCTTCTCGCCGTCGTTGATGCCCATCATCGCCACCACGGCGTCCGGACGGTAGGTGTAGAGCCAGGAGGGGAGCTTGTCCGCGATGCGGCTGCTGTTGGTCCCGGGGATCCCCTTGTTGATGACCGTGAAGCGGCGGGGGGCGCCGCGCTCGTTGAGCATCCGCTCCAGCTGGTATGGCCAGGAGTTATGGCGGCCGCCGTAGCAGTAGGTGGTGGACTCCCCCACGCAGAGGATGCGGATCTCGCCCGTTCCGCCCGAGCGCAGGCGGTCCGCCAGGTCGCGGATGGAGAGGAGGAGGAAGCCCGTTCCCCGCAGACCGAGCTCGAGGAGGAGGAGGCCGGCGAGGAGGGCTCCGGCGATCAGGGCCAGCTTCTGGAGAAAGGCGCTTCGCGAGGTCATGGGGGGAGATCCGTGCCCGCCGTCGGTCGGGGCCCGGTTTTCAGGAGCTTATGATCAGGATCTCTTCTTTGGAGACCGTCCGGTCCCGGCGCTGGCGCCGGATCAGGGCCAGGAGATCGGCGAGGAAGGCACGGTCCTCGCTCGGGGCCTCGGTCTCGTCGAGGAGGTCCTGGAGCCTGATCTCGAGGGACTCCACGGAGAGGCTCTTTCCCAGCGTGATCAGGAAGCGGGAGGGGGCGATCTCCACCAGGCGCAGCCCCTCGACGCCATTTAGGGCCCGGTGGTTCGACACCACGATCAGTCCGCGGCGGGGGGCCATCTCCACGACCTCCACGGCCGGTCGTCCCGCAGCCTCCTCGGCCGCCCGCGCGGCGAGCTTGGCGACGGCGCGGGAGCGGTCGGGATCGACGGAGCGCAGGGTCTCGAGCGCGCGCAGCGGGAGGGTCATGGTGACCGGCCGGCTCTTCTCCTGGAACTTGGGAGGCCGTCCCGCCCGCGAAGATTTATTGCCTGTAGGCATAATTTATTAAAATGTTATAATATCATATCGTCATAGATTATCAACGTTATAATACCAGGGTTGTCTCCGGGGAGGAGAAGGAAGAAGGATGAAAGAGGCGCTGACGGTGATCGGCTGCGCGGCGGCGGGGTGGATCCTGTTTCACCGGGGAGCTGGGAGTTACTCCGGCGTCAGCCAGACCGCGGGATATGCCTTCGCCCTGTTCGGGGGCGCCCTCGGCGCGGTCATCGGGATAGGAGTGGGGAAAAGCTTAAAATAGCCCGCGTTATCCATGAAGATCGAACGATCTTCATGGATCACGCGGGCTATTGCTCGCTCGCGGGGAGTATTTAGAAAGGCCGGCGACGATATTGGAATTAGCGCGTTTGCTCGCGGTTCACGCCCGAGATCGGCCAAAGAGGGGAAAGTCCTCTCGGGAAAGGGGCGGGGGCGTCACGGGTTCGGTCGCGGCCCGGGACGCCCCCGTTCCGTTCGCGGATCGTGAGGGAGGGGGAGAAAGAAGCGGGGGGATCAGGAGTTGACGATCAGGATTTCTTCCCGGGAGACCGTCCTGCCCCGGCGCTGGCGGCGGATCAAGGCCAGGAGCTCGGCGAGGAAGGCGCGGTCCGCGCTCCCGTCCGCGGATTCGTCGAGGAGGTCCTGGAGAGCGATCTCGAGGGACTCCATGGAAAGGCTCTTGTCCAGCGTGATCAGGAAGCGGGAGGGGGCGATCTCCACCAGGCGCAGCCCCTCGACGCCCTTGAGGGCCCGGTGGTTCGTCACCACGATCAGTCCGCGGTGGGGGGCCATCTCCACGACCTCGACGGAAGGCTTTCCGCCGACCGCGGCGGCGGCGCGCGCGGCGAGCTTGGCGACGGCGCGGGAGCGGTCGGGGTCGACGGAGCGCAGGGTCTCGAGGACGCGCAGCGGGAGGGTCATGGTGACGGGCCGGCGCTTCTCCCGGAACTTGGGCGGCCGTCCCGGCCCCCGCGCCTTGTCGGTTCGCCGATTCATCAGGATAAACTAAATACCACTCCATTGAATTTATCAAGTTAAAAAAGGGCGGCCTGATCCATTGACGCGTTGAAAAGATCGGTCAGTCCGTCCGGATGACGATCCGGTCGTGGCCGGGGTTGACGAGGCGGATG
>CAZOYW010000069.1:0-10551 GCA_964584165.1 uncultured bacterium | reverse complement strand
GTCGTGGTTCCCGAGGACGGCGATCTTGGGCGTTTGCCGGAGCCACGGGTATTCCCAGCCGTACCACTCCATGAACGACGACCAGTAGGCGTTTTCCACCTGGTCCCCGAGGCTGACGGAGAAGTCGGGGTGATACCTGCCGTGGAGCTGGGTGGAGGCGCTCCAAGCGGCGATCCTGCTCTGCTGGTCGGCCAAAAGTCCCATGGTGAAGGCGTTGAATCGGGCATCCGCCAAGGCGATCGCGTCCTCGCACATGAGCTTGCCCTCGGTCCAGGCCCGGTAGTAGCAGGCGTCACCGTTCTCGGGGAGGGGAAGGGCGAAGGAGTGGTTCCAGCCGGCGTCGGCGAAGTCCGATTCCTCGGTGTAGGCGGCGCCGTCCGTCCCCCACTCCACGCGGTGGGCGTTCCCATTGGAGCGCCAGAACAGTGTCGCCTCCCCTGTCCCGAGCAGGAAGAGGCCGCCGACGCTCTTCGCCGGCGCGCCGTTGCCGTCGCTATAGACATAGAAGGCGGAGGCGGCCGGCAGGTAAACCTTCCCGTCATGGACGCCCATCGCGTTCCAGGGGGAGAACATGCCTCCGGTCATCATGGTCAGGAGCGACCAGTCCCCGTCGGCGAGGTAGAAGCGCAGGCCTTCCCCCACGAAGTTCCCGTAGTTGACCGCGCAGACCTTTCCCCAGGAGACGCTGTCGTAGACGGCGCTGTTCCGCCCCGGGATGACGGTGTGGAGGGAGAAATCGGCCTGGGAGTGGACGTAGAGGGAGGTGTCGCCGGAGTAGGTGGCGAGGAGGTAGTCGTCTCCGACCACCCCTCCGCCGTAGACTTGGGTCGCGGCGGGAGGCCGGGCGATGGCCGTGGCGAGGGCGAAGCTTGCCGCGTCGTACACCTTCCAGGCCTTGCTGGTGAGGTCGCCCGCCAGGAAGCAGGAGTCGTTGGCATAGAGGTCGCCGGCCTGGATGCCGAGGTTGGTCAGGAGGCTGAAGTCCGCCTTTCTCCAGATCCGCGTGGGGTTCCCCGCGCAGGCGAAGTAGCTGGTGTTGACCGCGATCTTGTAGGGCTGGTTGATGTAGACCGAGGTCACGATGCTCCAGTCGGTGCGGCGGATGACGTCCACGGCGTCGTCGTAGGTCTCGGCGGCGTACAGGTAGCGGCTGTCGCCGCCGATCCCGCCCAGGCCGATCGTCGCATGGGCGGAGGGGAGGCGGATGCCCGTGACCTGGTTGTAGGTCGTTCCCCCGAAGACCTCCACCCGGTCGTAGGTGGCGAGCGCGATGGAGGTGGCGTCGGCCCAGACCGCCGCGCCGTTCTGTTCCCGTTCCCTCCCGTCGGCGAGGACGTAGGCGGACTGCCGGTAGTCGGGGAGGGGGGTGGGGGAGGCGGTTCCGGCCCGTCCGCTTCCGGAGAGGGAAACGGCCAGAAGCGCCCCGGCCGACAATCCGCGAATCAGTTTAGGTGTCATGGCGCTATTAATCCGACTATTGTAGTCCAGACGCGGACTAACGGCCTCCGCGCACGGCGCGGACGTAATAAGCGCTCCCTTTGTCGAGGGCGCCGTTCGAGCCGACGTCGAAGATCACCACGAAGGCGGAGCCGGTCTCGTGGGTAAAGGTCGTGGAGGTCCAGTAGTTGCTCGATTTGGTGTGGGGGAAATACGCGTCATCGATCGAGGGTTGGTGCGCCCCGTGGTCGACGAGCGAGATCAGCTCCGGCCGGTTGGGGAGCCTCCAGTCCGTCTGGCCGGCGAAATCCAGTCCTTCCGCCCAGTCGATCGCCGCCTCCCAGTCGGTCTGGGCCCCGAAGTTGCACCCCGCTTCGTCGCCGTCCTTCGCCCAGACCAGGCCGGTGACGCTGTCGGTGACCGTCCCGTCGCCGTTGTCGGTGTAGCTCGGGGGATGGCCTTTCCGGTAGGCGCCGTCGTCCCCCGCATAGTAGCTCTCCGCCTGGCCGGTTCGGAGGAGGTTCGTCCGCTCCGGGCTTTTGCCTTTCCCCGGGGGTAGGGGTTCGTCCGCGGAGGCGCCGAAGTAAGCCCGGGTGATCCCCCTCGCCGCCCAGAGGCCGCTGGCCGCCTGGAAGACGCCGAGGTCTTCCGTCCCGTCTCCGTTGTAGTCGCCGGGCATCGGTTCGTCGGCGCTGCCGCCGAAATAGGTCCGGGTCAGGCCGCGCACCGACCAGAGACCTTCCGCCGAACGGAAGACGGCGGCGAGATCCGTCCCGTTCCCGGTGTAATCGCCGGGGACGGGGACGTCCGCGGAGCTTCCCAGGTAGAAGCGGGAAATCGCCCGCACCGACCAGAGTCCCGCGGTCGGGCGGAAGACGGCGATGTCCCCCGTCCCGTCGCCGTTGAAATCGGCGGAGAGGGCGGAGGCCGCCAGGGGCAAGATCACCGCCGCCAGCAGTGGCGCGGGCTTTCTCATGGGGCGCCTCCCGCGCTTCTTCCGGCCGGCGGACCCGGCGGCGCGTCGCGCACGGCCCGGACATAATGGCTATAGACCGTCTTGCTATGACCGCTGGAACCGCCGATATCGAAGTTTACCTGGAAGGCGATATCGGGATTGAGGGGGTGGGTCGTCGAGGACCAGTAGTAGGTCGCCTTGGTGTTCGGAAAGACGGCGGGAGCGAAGGCGGGGCGCAAGGAGAGGTCGATCAAGGAGAGAAGCTCCAGGCGGTTGGGGAGCCTCCAGTCGTCGTGGCCGGCGAAGACGAGCCCCTCCGCCCAGTCCAGCGCTGCCTCCCAGGCGGTCTGCTGGCCGAAGTTGCAGCCCTCCCCGTCGCCGTCCTTCGCCCACATCAGACCGGTGACGTTGTCGGTGACCGTACCGTCCGCGTTGTCCGTGTAGCTCGCGGTCCGGCCCCGCTGATAAAACCCGTCGTCCCCGGTCCGGTAGCTCGCCGTCTGGCCGCTCCGGAGGAGAAAGACCGCGGGCGCCTTCCGTACCTTCCCCGGCGCCAGCGCGCGATCATCCGAGTTCCCCCAGTAGGCCCGGGTGACGTCCCGGGCGGCCCAGAGGCCGTCCGCGGCCCGGAAGATCCCGAAATCCTCCGTCCCGTCGCCGTCGTAGTCGCCGGGCATCGGCTCGTCGGAGGCGCCGCCGAAGTAAAACCGGGTGAGAGCGAGCGCCGACCAGAGGCCGCTCGACTTGCGGAAGACGGCCGCCCGGTCAGTCCCGCTCCCGTCGTAATCCCCCGGCACGGGAAGGTCCCCCGAGCTCCCGAGATAGAGGCGGGAGAGGGAACGGATCGACCAGAGGCCGGTTTCCGGGCGGAAGACGGCGATGTCCCCCGTTCCGTCCCCGTCGAAGTCGGCCGCCGGAGAGCGGGGGGGGAGGCTAGCGATCAAGAGCATCGCGATGAGAAGCGTTCTCATGCCCGGACCGTAGCCCATGCCGACTCCCCCCCGTCCGCCCCTACTCCTGCCCCTGCAGGGTCAGCGCGGGCGCCGCGCCGGAGGAGATGACCCACTTGCTGTTGGCCTTCAGCTCCTGGGCGATGAGGAGGTCGAGGTATTTCTGCCCCAGCTCGGGGCTCTTCTGCAGCTCGCCGAGCATCGCGCCGATCGACTTCTGCTGGGCCGCGGCCAGCCTCTCCACCTCCAGCGCCTTCGCCTCGCTCTCGCGGTTGGCGGAGTAGAACTTGGCGTCGGCGAGGATCTTCTCCTTCTCCGCGTCGGAGGTGGCCGCCTGCTTGCGCTGCTCGGAGACCATCCGCTCGCGGATGGCCTGGGCCACCTCCTCGGGGGGATAGGTGGCCTGGATCTGGACCAGGCGGAAAGCGACCCCGAAGTGGTCCTGGCTCGCGGAAAGGGCGCGCGAAACCTCATCCGAGATCTCCTTGCGGTTGTGGGCCACTTCCTCCATCGTGCGGGTATTGATGATGTCGCGGAGCCTCCCCTGGACGAACTCGTGGATCATCTGGAAGGGCTGCCGCAGGTTCAGGCCGTACTTGACGGCGTCTACCACCACGAAGGAGTACTGGAGGGAGACCTTCATGATCACGTTGTCCGCCGTCATGGCGTCGATGTGCTGGATGTAGCCCTGCTGCTCGGCCAGGTTGACCCGGACGACGTCGTCGAGTATCGGGACCATGGTGTGGAGGCCCGGTTTTAGCTCGGCGATGAACTTCCCTCCGCGGAGGTGGATGACGCTCTGGTTTTCGGGGACCTTGTAGAAGACGGACTTGAGGACGACGAGGGCGACCAGGATGCCCCCCAGCGTCCAGGCCGCGGTCCGGAGCGATTTCCGGGGGACCCGCCGGGGCGGCCGTTCCGGTCCCGTGTTCGGGGCGGTCATGGCATTCTCTCCTTTCGGTAGGTGGCAGACAAAAGTGTCCGCCACCAGGTCGTGGAAGGCCCGGCGCTCCGGGTTGAAGAAGACGGTGAGGTAACCGGCGCCGGCGAAGCCGAGCGAAAAGTACTGCATCACCGTGCGGATGAAGACCTGGCGGGGGCCGAGGCTCCCCCCCGCCCGGTTCCGGAGGCTGATCCCGAGGAGCAGCTTCCCCGGCGTCCGGCCGAGGAAGAGGTGGAAGAGGAAGAGGTAGGCTCCGGGCAGGGCGACCGCGACCAGCGCCCCGGCGGCAATGATCTCTCCGATCCGGGTTGGGCAGAAGCGGTCGAGCCTCTGGAAGATCTCGAAGAGGAGGTAATAGAGGAGGCCGAGCGCCGCCGCGTCCAGGACGGCGGCGGGGAAACGCCGGTGGAGGGGAGCGTGCGTTGGCCGATTTGCCGTCTGCATCTTTTCCATGATATCCGTCTTGGCCCTGGCCGGCAACGCTTCCTTGCATCGTCCGCGCTCCCGATCGCTCCCGCGCCGGCGTGGTATGGACCTTCCGGCCGGTCCGCTCGTTCGATCTTATTTCTCGCTTCCCCGGTTTTCCCTTGTTTCCCGCGCTCCCCTCGCTTATCCTGTTCCCCCCTTTCGCCCAGCGCAGAAGCCTATGCCGACCTACGACTATCGTTGCGAGGAATGCGGGAACACCTTCGAGGTCTTCCAGTCCATGACCGCCCCCAAGCTGACGGTCTGCCCCCGCTGCCGGGGGAAGCTGAAGCGGCTGCTGGGGACGGGGGCGGGGATCATCTTCAAGGGCTCCGGCTTCTACGCCACGGACTACCGGTCGCCCAGCTACCGGGAAGCGGCGAAGAAGGAGAGCGGGGTGGGGAAGGGGGAGACGGAGAAGAAAAAGGCCGCCGCTTCTCCTTCCCCGGCCGCTCCGGACAAGCCTTGACCGCGGATCTCCGCCGCCGCTTCCGATGCTTTCCCCCATCTCCGCCCGGGGCGAGATCTCAAATCTCAGATTTGAGATTTGAAATTTGAGATCTGAAATCGGCGATTTGCGATCTCAGATTTGAAATCCGAGATCCTCCTACCCCGGCGGCTTGCAGGAGGAGCAGGGCGTGTAGCCGTTCTTCTTCGCGTCCCGGAGCGTGGTCTGCATCCCTCCCTTGCGCAGGTGGTGGCAGCCCCACCGGTGGTAGCACTTCCCGCTCTTGGTGATGTAGACCACCATCCCCCCCCCGGCCCGGTCGTTCGCGCTCTCCGGGCTCTTCCGGGGCGCGGCCGAGACGGCGGGCGCCGGCGTTCTGCGGGAAAGTGCGGGCGGCGGGGAACCGGGGGGAGGGTTTCCCGCCGCGGGAAGATTGGGCGCGTTCGCTCCCGATCCGCTCATGGGCGTCTCCTCCTTTTTTCCCCCGTCCGTACGGGGCGCGCTCTCCGGCGGGGGGGAGGCGGCCGGAGTCGGACCACCGTGCCGAAATTGCCAGGGCGGGACGGGGTCGCTTCCCGCCCAGAGGCCGGAGCGCTTCTGTCGGGCGGCCTCCTCCAGTCCTCGGAGGACCGCATGGTCCGGGCAGTATTGGCGGTACCACCAGCCGTATCCGGACCGGACGATCTCGTGGGAGAGGTTGGTCCCCTCCGGGAGGATGATCTCGGCGACCTGGCGCCCGTAGCGGTCCATGGCCTTGGGGACGACGACGACGTGCTTCCCGTAGGTGAGCCCGGAGGTGAACTTTTTGGCTTGGGCGCCGAAGGGCTGGCCGGTCTCGGGTGCGTCCACGCCGTGCAGGCGGACGGTCACGCTCTCCACCTTCGCCCCGGTCTGGCGGAGGACGGTCAGCGTGTCCCCGTCGCTGATCCCGACCACCTTGGCGGCGAACGGCTCGTCGAGGGCGGCGGCGAGGGCGGGGGAGAGGAGAAGGAGGATCGACGCGGAGAGGAGAAGCTTCATGCTCATTCCAACGGGCCGCCTGCCCAATAGTGGAAAACGCGCGCCGCTTGGTTCCATTATAGCAAAATGCCCTCTCGCGTCAAGGCCGGGTTATTGGCGGGAAGCTTCCCCGCCTCTGGGGCAGAGGCAGCCTGTAGGCCCGATCTGTGATCGGGCGCGACAGGCTCGGCCGGTTCTGTAGGCCCGATCTGTGATCGGGCGCGACAGGCTCGGCCGGTTCTGTAGGCCCGATCTGTGATCGGGCGGCCGGCCGCCGCTTCGCAGAAGCGGCCTACAGCCTTGAGGATTTTCGTTTGACAGCCCCCGGAGCCGGTGCTAGTCTCGCCCCCCGACATTCCGACCGCCGACCCCTCCGCGCGCTGTGGCCCTCGCCCCGGAACGGGCGGGGCGGAAAACGCGCCTTTTGGCGCGGTCGAACAAGGAAGGTGAACAAAGCGATGGAAAGCACGGGAAAAGAGATGGTCGAGGCGGCCGCCCCGGCCGCCGCCCCCGTATCCGACGATACGATGCGGGAGATGGTGGCGCAGACGATGCAGCACCTGGAGGAGGGGAAGATCGTCAAGGGCCGGGTCTACGGAGTCCGGTCCGATTACGTGATGGTCGACATCGGGTACAAGTCCGAGGGCCTGATCCCCTTAAGGGAGTTCGAGAAGGAGACCAGCCTCCAGTCGGGCGACGAGATCGAGGTCCTCCTCGAGAACTTCGAGGACGCCGACGGGCTCGTGGTCATCTCCAAGCAGAAGGCCGACAAGCTCAAGAACTGGGAGAAGATCATCGCCGCCTCCAAGGAAGGCGACACCGTGAGCGGCGTGATCACCCACCAGGTCAACGGCGGCCTGATGGTGGACATCGGGGTGGAGGCCTTCCTCCCCTCCTCCCAGATCGATGTCCGCTACGTCAAGGACAAGGGGGCCCTCATCGGCCAGAAGTACGACTTCAAGATCATCAAGGTCAACGAGAAGCGCAAGAACATCGTTCTCTCCCGCCGCGAGCTCCTCGAGGAGCAGCGGGAGAGGGCCCGCCAGAAGCTCCTCTCCGAGATCAAGGAAGGGGACCTCCGCAAGGGCGTCGTCAAGAACATCACCGACTTCGGAGCCTTCGTCGACCTGGGCGGCCTGGACGGCCTCCTCCACATCACCGACATGACCTGGGGGAGGATCAGCCACCCCTCCGAGGTCCTGGCCGTGGGCGACGCGGTGGAGGTCAAGATCCTCAACTACGACCGCGAGAAGCAGCGGGTCTCGCTCGGCCTGAAGCAGAAAACCCCCAACCCGTGGGAGACGGTCGCCGAGCGCTACCCCCTGGGCCGCAAGGTGAAGGGGCGGGTGGTCAACATCATGCCCTACGGCGCCTTCGTGGAGCTGGAAGACGGCGTCGAGGGGCTCGTGCACATCTCCGAGCTCTCCTGGACGCGGAAGATCAACCATCCCTCCGAGATCCTGGCCATCGGCGACATCATCGAGGTGGTGGTGCTCAAGGTGGAGTCGGAGCAGGAGAAGATCTCGCTCGGGATCAAGCAGCTCGAGTTCAACCCCTGGACCGTGGTGGCGCAGAAGTATCCGATCGGGACGGTGGTCAAGGGCAAGATCCGGAACCTGACCACCTACGGCGCCTTCATCGAACTGGAGGACGGGATCGACGGCCTCATCCGCGTCTCCGACATGTCCTGGTCGCGAAAGGTCACCCACCCCTCCCAGCTCTTCAAGCGGGGGGACAAGGTGGAAGCCAAGGTGATCTCGGTCGACCAGGAGAACAAGAAGATCGCGCTCGGGATCAAGCAGCTCTCGCCCGACCCCTGGGAGCAGGTGGAGAAGACCTACGCCGTGGGCGAGATCGTGGACGGAAAGGTGACCAACCTCGCGAGTTTCGGTGTCTTCGTGGAACTCGACTCCGGGATCGAGGGGCTGGTCCACATCTCCCAGGTCAGCGACCGTCCCTTCGACGAGCTGAAAGACGTGATCCACGAGGGGGATAAGGTCAAAGCCCTGGTCCTCTCCATCGACCGGAGCGAGCGGAAGATCTCGCTCTCGATCAAGAACTACCTCGAGGGGAAGGGGATGGACACCGCCCAGCGGGAGATGACCAAGAAGGCGATGCAGGTGGACGACACCGACACCCGCCTTAAGGACGAACTGGAGAAGAAGTTCGGCCCCACGCCGCCCCCGGTTGCGCCATAACCGAAGTCATGGGTTAGGGTTAGGAAGTGGGTTTGGTAGATTGGTAAGGGTTAAGTGCGGACTCGCTGGTCTGCCAGCCGGCCGACACCCTCAACCTTGCCCATCGACCAAACCCACTTCTTCTCCCTAACCCATTTACCATCATATTGTTATGCCGGATCAAAACGTTAAACAGTCGATCGAGATCCTCCGGCGCGGCGCCGTCTCCGTCGTTTCCGAAGCGGAGCTCGAGGCGAAGCTTCTCGCCTCGGCCAAGAGCGGCAAGCCCCTGCGGGTCAAGTATGGCGCCGACCCCTCCGCCCCCGACATCCACCTCGGCCATACCGTTCCCTTAAGCAAGCTCCGGCAGTTCCAGGACCTCGGCCATCTGGTGGTCTTCATCATCGGCGATTTCACCGCCATGGTCGGGGACCCGTCCGGCCGATCGCAGACCAGGAAGGCCCTTAGCCGGGAAGAGGTTACGGCGAACGCCCGGACCTACCAGGAGCAGGTTTTCAAGATCCTCGACCCCGCGAAGACCGAGGTGGTCTACAACTCCTCCTGGCTCGCCCCCTTGAACTTCGCGGGCGTCCTTGACCTCGCCTCCCGCTACACGGTGGCCCGGATGCTCGAGCGGGACGATTTCAAGAAGCGTTATCAGTCCGGCCTCCCGATCAGCGTGCTGGAGTTCCTCTATCCCCTGATGCAGGGCTACGACTCGGTGGCGGTCAAAGCCGACGTGGAGATCGGGGGGACGGATCAGACGTTTAACTTGCTCTTGGCCAGGGAGATACAGAAGGAATACGGGGCTTCCCCCCAGGTCATCCTCACACTCCCGCTTCTCGAGGGGACCGACGGGACGCAGAAGATGAGCAAGAGTCTCGGGAACTACATCGGGGTGAGCGAGGACCCCCGCGATATCTATGGCAAGGTGATGTCGATCTCGGACTCCCTGATGTGGCGCTACTACGAGCTCTTGAGCCGCCTCTCCGGGTCGGAGGTCGCCCGGGGGAGGGAGGAGTGCTTGCGGGGGGCGAACCCGATGGAGTGGAAGAAGCGTCTGGCCTTCGAGCTCTCCGAGCGCTTCTCCTCGGCGGAAGGGGCGCGGGCCGCCGAGGAGCACTTCTCCCACGTCCACCAGAAGAAACTTCCTCCGTCCGAGATCCCAGTCGTGTTTGTAAGCTCCGACAGGATCAGGAACGGGAAAGAGATATCCTCTCGAAGCATCGTCGACCTGTTGGCGGGAGCGAAGCTGGCGCGAAGCAAATCGGAGCTTTGGAGCAACCTCGCCGCCGGCGCCATTCGACTCAACGGAGAGAAGATCTTGGGCCGTAGGCCTATGTCTCTTCGGGATGAAAACTGGTATGCAATTGATCTAAATAGCAAGAACGTTCTCAGCTTGGGGAACAGGAAATTCTTGGAAATCAAAGTCGCGGAACCCAGTTAATGGTGGAAGAGCAGCTGGGGGCGAAGGGTAGGTGCGCGGTGGAATATTTCTCTTTCCGGAGAGCGCAATTTATTTTGCGCTCTCCGGAAAGAGAAGGAAGATCCTGGAGGGAGCGGTGGCCATCAACTCGGAACGCGTGACGCAACCAGATGGGCTGCTTGCAATTAAAGATGGGGACATCCTGCGCCTCGGCAAGAGAAAGTTCAAAAAGGTCATCATTTCCGCCCCGGAAAAAAAGTGAAATAATTCGCTTTTTGCTCTTGACAGACAGGAGGGCAAGTCGTATATTGCGCGCGGTGAACTTGATGCTAGTTCCTTAAAAAACCGGCAGTCAGTTCCCATTTGGCAGAAGAGCGAACAATGCATCTTCTGATGCATTTTTTTTCTGCTCTTTGAAAATTGAATGGCAAGATGCGGGCCTTTTATTAGGCGCCTAGCTCAATTCTTGAGTCACTATTGAGAGTTTGATCCTGGCTCAGAACGAACGCTGGCGGCGTGGATTAGGCATGCAAGTCGACTGGACCTTCGGTGTCCGGGGCGCAAGTCTCGGATACCGGGGGAACGGTGGCGAAAGGGTGAGTAACACGTAAGCAATCTACCCCTAACTGTGGAATATCCCTCCGAAAGGAGGGTTAATACCGCATGTGGTCCTCCGATGGCATCATTGGGGGATTAAAGACGTGTCCGCAAGGATATGGCGGTTAGGGATGAGCTTGCGTCCTATCAGCTT
>CAZOYW010000068.1:0-10807 GCA_964584165.1 uncultured bacterium | reverse complement strand
AAGGAGTGGCCGTCGGCGTCGGGGTGATCGGCGTCGGGCTGGGAGACGGAGAAGGCGCGGCCGTCGGCGTCGGCGTGATCGGCGTCGCGCTGGGGGAGGGCGTGGCGGTAGGCTCGGGTGTGGGGGTAACGGACGGAGAGGGACTGACCGGGGTGGGCGACGGGGTGGGGGATGGCTCGGGCGTCGGGGTCTTGGTCGGTTCGGCGGTCGGGGTGGCGGAAGGCCCGGGTGAGGGCGTGGTCTCACAGTAATGGTAAGAGGACTGGTACAGGTCCAGAATCTCGGTTTCGCTCAGAGCCCTTCGATAAACCGCCAGCTCATCGATTGCACCCCTGAAGAAGTAGCCGGCGTTGGGATTGAGCGTGCACCCGACAGACTCGTCGGCAGTGAAAGTCATAGCCCCGGTTTCAGCGAGGCTTCCGCTATCGTCCAGAGCGCCATCGACATAGGCCCTGACTTCCGTTTTTGCGCGGTCCACCGTCCCCACAACGAAATGCCAGTTATTGTCGGTGACATCCTTTGTTCCCCTAATGTCGAGTTGGCCGAAACCGTTCAGGTCATCCCGCAGCATGACCCCGAAATAGTGCCCATCGACGTGGCAATCGTACGCGGCAAAATACGGCGGATACGCGGGCCAACCCAGTTCAGTCCGGGCGAATATAGTTCCGTACGCCGGTTGCTGGATCTGGTCGGTCTTGATCCACGCGCACATCGAGAAGGAAGTAGAGCCGAAGTCGAAAGCGGTGCTGGAGGGGATTCTCACATAGGCTCCGCTCTGGCAAGCGAAAGCCTGGTCAACCTTACCGGAAGTATAGCTAGCTCCCGAAAGAGTCCCATCATGGTCCCCCGCGCTGTCGACGGTATCCCCATCCGCCTTCCAATAGGCGATCATATCGGTGTCGCAGACCGGGGGTGTGGGCGTGAAGGTGGGGACGGGGGTTGGAGTCGAGGTGGCGGTTGGTGTCGCCGAGGGACTGGGAGGGGGGCTCTTGTATCCCTCTGGCGTGGGGGTAATGCTGGGACTGGGGGAGGCGGAGGGCGACGGGGTCGGCGACGGTGAGCGGGTGGCGGAGGGCGACGGCGCCGGGGTCGGGCTGGGCGTGTGGTATCCTACCGGTGTCGGAGTGATTTGGTAACAAATCAAGGCCAGCTTGCTGACGAAACCGTCGGTCGCGGCCTCGGTTCCGCCCCAGGACGCTTGATAGGCGCTGACCGTGGGAAAATTCGAGGAGTAGGTTTGTCCGGCGACATAGCAGTCGGTCGCTCCGGCCGCCACCCCTTTGCCTTCGTCGCCGGCGCTCCCTCCCAGGAAGGTGGAGAAGATGAGAGCCGGCCCCGCCATGTGTGCGACAAAGGCATCATAGCCGCCGGCCGAGCTCGCTTGATAGGCGCAGAGCGTGGGAAAGTCGGAGGAAGCGGTTCTCCCGCTCAGGTAGAAACCATCCGACGAATCGCAGGCGATTGCGTAGCCAGAATCCGAACCCGCTCCTCCCAGGTAGGTGGAATATAGGAGGCTGGTCCCGGAGGAGGAGATTTGGGCCACGAAGGCGTCGGTCCCCGTGCCGCTCCGGCTCGATTGGTAGGGTTGGACGAGGGGAAAATCGGGGGAGGCGGTATGCCCGGCGAGATAAGCCCGGCCCAGGCAGTCGAGAGCGAAGGAGTAACCGATGTCGGAGTCGCTACCCCCGAGATAGCTGGAATAGATCAGCTGGGACCCGGACGAGTTCAGGGCGGTCACGAACGCATCGTACGTGCTGCCGGCCCGGCTGGACTGAAATGCGTTACGGGTCGGGAAGTTTGCGGATACGGCGTAACCGCCAAGGTAGACGTTGCCAGTGGCGTCGACGGCCAAGCCGTTGGCCTGATCATTGAGGCTGCCTCCGATGAAAGTGGAGAACTCCAGCGAACTCCCGGAGGAGGAAAGGCGCGCCGCGAAAGCATCGCTGGCCGTCGAGCCTGCCAAACTGGGCTGATAGGGATTCTGGGTCGGGAAGTTGGAGGACCTGGTGAACCCGCCCAGGACGATCCTCCGCTCCCCGTCGACCTCTATCGCCAGCGCCTGATCCTGGTTGACCCCCCCCAGATAGGTGGAGAAGACGAGCGACGATCCGGAGGAAGAAAATTTAACGGCGAAAGCGTCCATGTAGCTGCCCAGGGCATTGTTCAGGGAAGCCTGCAAAGGATCTATCGTCGGGAAATCATTCGACCAGGTATCCCCGGCCAGATAAGGGCAGAGTTCGGAATCCAGGCGGATCGCCCGGCCGCTCTCTTCCCGAGTCCCGCCCAAGTAGGTGGAGAAGACGAGCGAGGAACCGGAGGAGGAGACAGCCGCCAGGAAGACGTCCTGGGAGGCGGGGATGGCCGACTGCGTGGATTGATAGGGGTTTAGGGTCGGGAAGGCGGTCGACAGGGTGGTCCCGGTTACGTAGGCCTCGCCCTCCGGTCCGAGGGCGATGGCGTAGGCGGCATCGCTCGGGTTGCCTCCGCCCAGGTAGGTCGAGTAGCCAAGGGAGACGAAGCAGATGAAACCGACGGGAGTGGGAGAAGGAGAGGGAGCCGGGCTCGGCGTGGGCGTCGGCGTGAGGTATCCCTCCGGGGTAGGCGTAGGGCTGGAAGTGGGAGAAGCGCTCGGTGACGGCGAGGCGGTCGGGCTCGAACTCGGCGATGGAGTCGGCGTCGGGGTATGATAACCCTCGGGAGTCGGCGACGGGGTGGAAGACGGAGACGGGCTGGGGGAGGGAGTCGGGGTGGGGGATGGGGACGAGCTGGGCGACGGCGACGGGGAGGGGGTGGCGGACGGCGACGGCGTCGGGGTCGGAGTGGGTGTGCGGTAGCCTATCGGTGTCGGTGTGGGGCTGAAATTCGTTCGCCGGGCCGCCACCTCGTTCGACCATCTCCGCTCGTAGGTGACAGACGACGCGCCGTCGGTGTTCGTCTGGAGGCTGGCCACCCGATAGTAATACGTAGTCCCGGGCTGGCCCTGGACGTCGGTATACGAAGTGTAGGCTATGGCCGAAGCGGTGAGCTTCTGGTAGATCCCCGTGGCGTCGGCCATTCCCGGTTCGCGGGCGGTCCCCGCGCCGCTGTCGCCATCGTGGGTCAAAGAGCGGTAGACGTTATACGCCGTGCTCGGGGTGGTGCAGGCATCCCAGGCCACCACCACGCGCTCCTTGGTTTCTTCGACCGCCCGGAGATTCGCGACCAGCGGGGGAGGTGGGAAATGGAGTTCTCCGGATGCGTAGTACCCGCCGCTTCCACCGTACAGAATGTCGGTCTGACGGCTCCAGCACATCGAACGGGTGATCTCGTAGTTGTCCAGATTGTCGCAGCGGACCGTGACGTGATGGTCAAGGTCGACGCGATAGGAGACGCCGCCGGCGTCGTTGATCCGGTCGAGCGCCCCGGCGGTCGGGTGGTTGGCCGAGCTGTGGGCGACAGTCACCACCGCGTATTGCGGGCTCATCTGGTTGAGGAAGTTCGCCCCGCTCGCCCCGTCGCTCCCGTGGTGGTGGACTTTGTAGAAATCGGTGTCGGCGAGATCCGTCCGTGCCCCCGAGTAGCTGTAGGTCGTGTTGTTATCGAGTATCCACTGTTCCCCGGTGGAATCGTTGGCGTCGCCTCCCTGGAGGAAAACGGAATCCCCGCACCGGATCTGGATGACACCGGCCCAAGGGTTGTCTTCGCTGACTGAGCCGGGCTCTGTCTTCGCGGCGAGGACCCGGGCCCGGATGTAAGGGTCCCACCCCGGACCCAGGTTCGTGCTCGGCCCGCTCAGGTAATGGCCGGCGTTGTAGTAATAGACGTTGCAGCCGCCCTCGTCCGCGTTGAGGTCCGCGATGAAACTATCGTAATCACCTTTGACTCCCGGGTTCCAGCGGACGTTCTCATAGTAGTTGAGGACGTTGTAGCGTTTCACCGCCATAACTAGCCCATAGATGTGGTCGGCCCCGGGAGACGAGAGCACCATGTAGTGGATAGTTCCCCCCGCCCCGATCTTGGAGTCCAGGAACTGGCCCAGGGCTTCGGAAGGACTGGTGCTGTACCCACCGTCGAAGAGAAGGTTTTTGTCGTCCGGGGTGTCGAGAAGGCCGTCCTCTCCGGGAAACTCGTAGTAGACCGCGTCCCCGTACGCCCCGGTCGATCCCTGGAGGGTCCAGCTCAGGTAGGTGACCCGCATGTATCTGCGGCTGATGATCCGGACGTCGTCCAGAGCCAGCTTGCCGAAGCTCTTGGTGTAGCTGAACTTGACGCCGGAGGCGCTGGCAGAGAGGGGGATGAACGGAGATTCCGTCCCCGAGGGGGGGAGGCTGGAGAGGGAGGTGAGCGAGTTCCAGCTCCCGGCATACTTCTGTTCAACGAGAAGATTGCTGGTCGCGTCCGTGCTGTCTCCCCGATACCAGAACTTGAGTTCTAGACCCGACCCGGCCGAGAAAGCGGCGCTGGCGGCGGAGTCGCCGGTGTCGTCGAGCATGAGCGCCGGCCGTCCGTAGCCGTAGTAAGCGGCAGAGGTGTAAACGTCGGAGTTGGCGTTGCAGTTGGTGAAGATCCAGCCGTCCGGCCGGACCCCAAACTCGAAGTTGTTGAAACCTTCGTCGATGAGGAGGGCGGCGGGGGCAGCGGAAGCAAAGGGGAGCAGGCACAAGCCGAGACCCAGCGGAAGCGCCAGTGTTCCCTTCATCCGGTTCCGTTCCCCTTTCTGAGGAGACCGCCCTGCCTACCCCGCCATCTCGTTTTAGCGGGTCACGGGGATGTCGCCGCTGGAGCCGAAGTAGGTGCGGGTCAGGTTGAGGACCGACCACATCTTGGCCGAGTCCCGGAAGATGCCGATCTGGTCCCGCCCCGAGCCGGCGAAGTCGGCCCTCACCGGGGAATCCGTGCGGCTTCCCTGATACCAGCGGGTGAGGTTCCGGATCGACCACATCCCGGCTGACGCCCGGAAGATCGCCCCCTCGTCTGCCCCATCCCCATTGTAATCACCCGGCATCGGCGCATCGGTCGAATTCCCGAAGAAGAACCTGGTCACGTTCCAAACCGACCAGAGAGTGGAGGAGGGCCGGAAGATCGCCGCGTCTTTCCTCCCGTCGCCGTCGAAATCTCCCGGGGCCGGGCGATCGCTGGAATTGCCCAGGTAGATGCGGGTGGCGTTGCGGATCGACCACATCCCGTTCGAGGGGCGGAAGATGCCCGCTTCGACGGTCCCGTTCCCGTCATAATCGCCGGGCGCCAATAAGTCGGCGCTGTTGCCGAGATAGAGCCTGGTCACGTTCCGCACCGACCACATCCCCAGGGCGGGGCGGTAGATCGCGAAGTCCGATGTCCCGTCTCCGTTGTAGTCGGCGGAGACCGGACAGTCCGAGGTGCCCCCGAAATAGACCAGGGTTACGTTCCGGATCGCCCACTTCCCCTCGGAGGGACGGAAGATCCCGATATCCGAAGTTCCGTTCCCGTCGTAATCGGCGGAATCCAGCCCCTCCGCGACCGAGGCGTAATACTCGCTGCCGCCGATGTCCGCCACCCCGGTGTTCGGGTTGGGGCGGGCCTTGCCCTCCAGATCGTCGGTGGGAGCGCCGGAGTTAGCGCCGGCGTCAATGGAATGGGAGCCGGCCGCCAGGCGGTAGTTATAGGCGGACGCCAGGGCCTTGCTCGACTTGGGGTTCGCTTTTCTCTCGCCGGAGCTGCGCCCCCGTTGCCCGGCGAGTCTTTCGGCGACCTCTTTCCGGGCGAGCGACTCCAGATCCTCACGCAGCGCGGCATTGATGTCGGACTCTGTCCGGGGGGCAGCCCCCGGCGAAGCGGCCAGCGGACTGCAATACATGGGGTTCTGGGAGATGTCTCCGGTGCCGGGTTGAGCTCCGCCGTGGTAGTTGTCGTCATTGCCCCAAACGTTGTTGTTCTGGATGGTGACGAGCGCGGGGTTGACGCCATAGGTCGGGTTCGACCAATCGACCAGATAGATACCATATCCCGAGGTTGAGGTATTCCTGGTGATGTTGTTGTTCTGGATGACGACCGTCGGGGATTCGCCCGAGCTGAATTTTTGAACCCATATCCCATTGTTGTTGGAATCGATGGTGGAGTTGATGCAGATCATGTTGTTGGAGACGCTAGTGATCGCGTTTGCGGCCGTTCCGCGAGACGAGAGGATGAGATTGTTCTCGATCCGGGTGGTGAACCCCGGATTGACTCCGCCGAAAATGCCATAGCGGTTGTTTTCCAGGATATTGTCGCGGATGACGGCTCCTTCGGCGGTGGATATCGCGGCCGAGCCGCAGTTGGAGATGCGGCAGTAGGCGATGATGGGAGAGGAGCCGTAACAGAATATTCCATCCTCCGCAGCATTCTGGATATAGAGGCCTCCGATGGTCAGCGATTGTGCGCCCCAGAGAGCGTGGTCGCCGCCGTCGGCGTCGATGATCGACTGAAAGGTGTCGATGGACCTTTCCCAGTTGAGCGGTGAATAGCCGCCCAGGATGGATTCGTAATCGTCCATGTGCAACTCGTTCTCGGCATAGGTCCCCTGGGCCACGAGGATTTCATAGGGATTGCCGTGGCTGCCCGAGACCGAATCTATGGCCTTCCCGATCGTCGCCCAGGGTTTGGCTTTGCTCCCGGTTCCGGTCAGGTCGCTGCCCGTGGACTGACTGACGTAGACTTGGGTAACGGCCCCAGCAAGCGAACTCGTTGCCGCAACGATCGCTATCCCGATGACGCCCGCGACGAGGTATTTCATGATCCTGAACCTCCCGGGTTCGTTGGCCGGTGTTTGGCCGGCGAAAAAGCTACCCGGCCGGATATCGCTATCCGAGCCGGGTCTGCCTGGCCGAGTCTCATGACCGGAGTCTGTCATCGCGGCCCCTCCCGCCGGGGGGAGGGTGAGCTGCGGGTAAAAGTATCATCCGATTGGAAATAGATGTCAACGATATAAGTCTGCGCACCTCCCCTTCTCTCCGAGGATAAGGTGGAGTGTGAAGCGAAAGCTTCGCCCCGAGCGGTCAAGCTTTCGCTGGACACTCCGAATGGGCCGTCGCCTTTGCCCAGGGGAGGCGTCGGCCGGCGAAAGTCATTTCCGCTTGGGCAGACTATTCGAATAAGCCCAACTCAGCCAGGGAGTAAAAATTGCGAGCCGGGCCATTTTCGTGTCCATCCTCGAAGACGACTTGATAGAAGCGAAAAGGACGTTCATTGTCGAAAATCCACAACCGCCAGGCGTCATCCTCGGGAAGATCCGGCTCGCATAAGCCCGCAATCGGGACCCAGAGCCTCCCGTCGGTGCTGCCCCGGAGTTGAGCGGTTCGAAAAAATTGCCGGGGCCGAGTTGACCGGGGGCGAGCGGTCAATCCCCGGACCATTTTCGGCGCGGCGAAATCGATCGTTACCCAAGCGCTCGCGCCCACTTGATCTAGGGCCACGTGCCAGTACGATCTAGGATTTGCGTCATTAAGGGCGCCGGCGTTTTCCAGCAGGCTATTCGCGGACGAAACCTCCAGCCTGACCCCTTCCCTAGAGAGCAGATTGTCCGGCAAGTACTCCCGGCATACCGCGGGTAGGATGGGGCCGGGAGGATCTTGTCCCAGGATCTTCCTCGCTAGCGAATTGGCTACGAGGCTGTGGCCCCTTTGATTGGGATGCACGAGGTCTGAATAGCCGGGGCTGGCAATCCGGATCTGTTTTAGCCCTACGTGATTAAATATCGGTTGCAGGTCCAAGCAGTCAATCCGGTTAGTATCCGCCAGGCGCATGATCCAACCGTGCTCCCTTTCTTCCGGGGATAGACTGGGAAAAACTACCAGCAAGAAGCGCCCGCCGGAATCGCAGACATTTCGGTGCAGGCTAAGAATCGCAGATTGGGTGCCCGCTGTCAGATCGGGAGTATATTCACTCGCTGGGATACCCAATCGCTGGAGGGGGGGGACAAGATGGAGCGACAGGCATCGATAGAGAGCGGAATATCGGAGCAGCACGCCTTGTCCCGGGAATGGCTTCAGGCAGGGGATATATTCCATGCCCATCGCGCACCAGAAATTTCCATCAATTTCGACAATTTGCCGGGCCATTGTCCGGTCGTTGACGCAACAATATGCGTAGATCACCCAGTCGAACTCGTGTTCTCGCCATTGCTGGTTGAACCACTCGCCGACCTGAACGGCGTTGTAGCCGGTGACCGCGGCATTGACCACGATCGCTCGTTTTCCCAATGGCGCCAACGCCGGATTGAGGATTTTCTCCAGAAGCGCCGGGAAGGTGGTCCGCATTGGCTGCCAAATGTTGTCGGTGATGGAATCTCCCAGGCAGAGGACTCGCAGTTCGTCGGGAAGGTTGGCGCTGGGCACTAGAGGCGGATGATTCGGCTCATAGAGCAAGCGAGGGTTAGCGGAGAGCTTGAAGCGGGCTTCTGCCCCGATTTTATCGGCCCCGATGAACCCTTTCCCCATCCGAGTCTCTTGCGCGATGCGGATGGAGTCCTCCATTTTAATGATCCGGACCACCGCTTCGGCCAAAATCAGGCCGGTCGTCACCCCGAAGGCAAGAGCCAAGCATCTAAACAGCAAGCCTTTCATCGGTATGCCCCGCGATTCTAGCCTGACTTTCGCGACTGGGGAAAAAGGGCGGCCCCTCCCGGGACCACCCTTGTTCACGACGAGCTTGTCTGGCGCTACTCCGGTAGGGCAGGGGAGCTCTTCAGCCCTTCCTCGCCGATGCCCTTCCTGAGGGCCTAATGGGGCCTAGGATCGAGGTTCAATCTACCGTGTGGCCGGGATGTCGCCGGTGGCCCCGAAGTAAAACCGGGTAAAATCCCGGATCCCCCACAAACCGGATGATCTGCGGAAAACGGCGGGGACGTCCTGGCCGTTTCCTGGATAATCTCCCGGCACGGGTCTGTCCCCGGACGATCCGAAGTAGAAACGGGTCGAGTTGAAGATCGCCCATAGGCCGGATGAAGCGCGGAAAGCGACCGGCGTATCAGTCCCGTCCCCTGTGGGATCCATCATTTCCACCAGATCGGAGGAGTTCCCCAGATAGATGCGGGTGAGGTCCCGGATCGCCCACAAGCCCTGGCAGGCCCGGAAGACGGCGGCCGTCCTGGAACCATCACCGGTGGAATCGGCGCTCAACGGCTGATCGTCCTGTTGGCCGAAGAAGAAACGGGTGACACCGCGGACCGCCCAGAGGTTTTTCCCACCCTGGAATATGGCGGCGTCGGCGCAGCCGTCGCCGTCCCAGTCTCCGGGGACGGGGATGTCCGTGAAGTTGCCGAAGTGGAAGCGGGTCAGACCCCGGATGCTCCAATGGGGGTCCGTTGAATCAAACAGGAACTGGTACCAGGGGCTGAAGGCGGCTATGTCTGTGGTCCCGTCTCCATCATAGTCGGCAGGAACGATCTGGGAGTTCGAGGCCCCATAGTAACAACGGGTGAGGTCCTTGATCGCCCATTGCCCGGTCGACTGACGAAAGATTGCAGCATCGGAAGATCCGTCACCGTTGTAATCGCCGCTTCCGATCTGGGGGTCGGAAGACTCGGGCGTGAGATAGACAATCAGACCGGAGACGCCTTGCCAGTCAGTGTAGGCAGCGACGGTGTAGCCGGGGAGATAAGAGAGGCAGCGTGCTTCCACGCGGACATCCCCGCTGGAGACTCCGCTGCAGGCGCTGATTGAAAATGTGCCGGTGGCCGAGTTGAAACTGGGGTCTGAACCGTAGTCGGAGGTGACCGTTCGTATATACGCTTCACCGATCGGTTGATCGGTATAAGCGTTTCGGACCTCACCGGCGACTATGAAGCATCCCCAGGGGGTCGGAGTGGTCGTCGGATTCGGGGAGGGAGTCGGAGTGGG
The DNA here is from genome assembly GCA_964584165.1 of uncultured bacterium. Lineage (GTDB taxonomy): Bacteria > Auribacterota > Erginobacteria > Erginobacterales > CAZKCI01 > CAZKCI01. Next base: position 974 of record CAZOYW010000068.1, on the reverse strand, counting down.
GGTCTTGTATCCCTCCGGGGTGGGGGTCGGTGTGGCGGTGGGAACGCGGTAGCAGTAATGGCAGGAGCTTTGATACAGGGTGAGGACTTCCTCGGGGCTGAGGGTCTTATTGTAGGCGGCGACCTCGTCGATCGACCCGTCGAAGTTGGGATAAGACATAGCGCCGTCTTGCCCAATCAAGAGCGGAACATTCTTCGTGGAATCTTGGGTATGCGGCCAATTATGCGATGAAGATATGGGTATCTCCGACCCGTTTTGGTATAGCTTCCAGTCGGTACCGTTTTTCGTTATCGCCACCTGATACCACTGCCCGATGGTATAGCCAGCGGAATATTTGGCCCAATGACTGATCCGGAGATGAAGATAATAATTCGACGGCTCAATAGCCATAAGCAAGCCGCTATCGAAATTGCCCGAGTCTCTTCTGGCTACAAGGGCCCCGTTCAGCACGTCGGCTTTCCACCAGAGGACAATGCTCCTGGCGTCCGTCTGGCTTAAGTTGAAATCCGGGCTGCTTGGGATGCTCACACAATCGTCCTCGCCGTCCAGGGAAAAGGCTCCCTCGCAATGTCCCTCTCCGAAGGTTGCCCCGCCTAGCAAGGTGCCGTCGTGGTTCAGCATGTGATCGGTTGCATCGCTGTCCGCCCGCCAGTAGGCGACCATCTCCAGGGGGCATGGCGCAGGAATCGCCAGATTGGGGACGCACAGGAAACAGATAATAAAAGCTGAGACGGCAACGACAGGGACAATAATTCGCTCATGGTGCTGTCGAGAATCATTCATGGGCCTCTTCCTCCACCCTGATGTTTCAAAAGAAAAACCCGGCCGGATCCCATTATCCGATCCGGGTCAGATTGCTTGACCTCGTTTCCCCACTCTCTCTGCACGATGGCTTCCCCTCTATCCCTGTTATCTGGTCACGGGGATGTCGCCGGTGGAGCCGAACCAGCAGCGGGTGATGCCGCTCACCGCCC
>CAZOYW010000067.1:0-11498 GCA_964584165.1 uncultured bacterium | reverse complement strand
CTTCTTGACCAGCCTTGCTCATGGGTAACACTCCTTTCGGTTCCCGGGTGGAACCTTGGGTCGGGAGTGTTACCCCTTTCCTTCAAATCTTCGGTCTCAGGATCTGGTTGTTAGGACACTAGCCCGATTTATTCATGAAAACCGTCGGTTTTCATGAATAAACCGGGCTAGATAGAGCAGGACAGCGCCTGCTACGGTGACTTGTCCTGGCATATGGGGGAGAGGCCGCGGGCTTTGGCGATCAGGCGGATGAATTCGGAGCGGTAGCCGGAAGGGTCTTTGCCCAGGCTTTCCCCGGCGAGGGCGGTGGCGCTTTCGAAGGTGGAATCCCCCTTGTATTCCGACTCCCGGAGAATCATCCCGAAGGACGCCACCGCGGCGGCGAACTTGAAATCCGGCGAGGCCGCGGCGATTTCATTCCCTTCGTCGATGACCGGGAATTCGAGAAGGGCGCTGGTCTCGCCGTCCGGCGGCTTGTAGCGGAGCTTCAGGGTCAGGAGCTCGTTCCCCCCGGCGGCATCGGAGAGCGCGGCCGGCTTCTGGTACTTCAGGGGGTCGATAGAGGGGGTGGGGAAGTCGGCCCCGGCCGGGACGATCTCATACAGGGCGGTGACCGTGTGCCCGGCCCCGATCTCCCCGGCGTCCTTGGCGTCGTCCTGGAAATCCTCGTTCCGGAGCAGGCGGTTCTCGTAGCCGATGAGGCGGTAGGCCTTCACCCGCGCGGGGTTGAACTCGACCTGGATCTTCACGTCCTTGGCGATGGTGATCAAAGTCCCGCTGATCTGCTCGACCAGCACCTTGCGCGCCTCGTTGATGGTGTCGATGTAGGCGTAGTTGCCGTTCCCCTTGTCCGCCAGCTTCTCGAGAGTGGAATCCTTGACGTTGCCCATCCCGAATCCGAGGACGGTGAGGAAGACCCCGCTCTTCGCCTTCTCCTCGATCAGGCGGACGAGGTCGCCCTGGCTGGTGACGCCGACGTTGAAGTCGCCGTCAGTGGCGAGGATCACCCGGTTGACGCCGCCCCGGATGAAATTGGCCGCCGCAACCTTGTAGGCGAGCTCGATCCCCTTGCCTCCGTTGGTCGATCCGCCCGACTCCAGGTTCTCGATCGCCGCGAGGATCGTTTCCCGCTCGTTCCCCGGGGTTGGCGGCAGGGAGAGGCCTTCGGAGCTGGCGTAGACCACGATCGCCACCCGGTCGTTCTCGGTCAGCCGCTCCGCCAGCAGTTTCAGCGCCCGCTTGAGGAGGGGGAGCTTGTTGGCCGGCGTCATCGAGCCGGAGACGTCGATCAGGAAGACGAGGTTGCTGAGCGGCCGTCGTTCATTCGGGATCTCCCGGCCTTTGAGGCCGATCCGGGCCAGGCGATGGGCCGTTCGCCAGGGGCAGGAGGATATTTCCACGCTGGCGGCAAAGGGCGCGCCATCGGACGGGGGAGGGTAGTCGTAGGGGAAGTAGTTGACCAGCTCCTCGATTCGGACGGCGTCTTTCGGGGGGAGGTCGCCGTTGTCGAGGAAGCGGCGGACGTTGGAGTAGGAAGCGGTGTCGACGTCGATCGAGAAGGTGGAGAGCGGGTTGGCGGCGGCGTCGAGGAAGGGGTTGTCGACGATCCGGTCGTAGGCCTCCGTGTTGTGGCCAGGCCAATAGACCAGGCTGGAATCCTCCAGGAATCCGTAGCTGCCGGCCAGCGCCGCCGACGGCGTTGCCTGCTGGGACGAGCAGCCCGCAACCCCCACCGTGAGCAGCGTGACCCATAAACCAGCCAACCCAGCGCGCCTGTTCATCGAAGATATCCCTCCCGGTTTGTTGTGCATTCGTTTAGACGCCAGAATCGCGCGGTTTATTCTTGGAGAAATCAAGGCGGACCCGCCCCGGACGGAGGAGCAGCAGCGGGCGGTGCGGGATTGGTTCGACGCCATCGGGGCGAAGGGGATGTCCTTCCCGGAGATCAAAACGGTTCTCCGGGCGATCGAACACTAGGGCGGATTATCCATGAAAACCGCCCTCAGCTCGGGCCCCGTCATCGCGAGGAATCCCGAGCCAAGCGATGGGGACGAAGCAATCCCGATCCGAAGAGATGAATCCGTCCGCGCGGAATTCCGACAGCCCGATCCCAACCCCATGCCCGCCAATGCGATATGCGTGACAAAAAAAGAACACTTTCATTCCGATCGGAATGAAAGTGTATTTTTTCGGGCGGTTAGGCGGACAATATATAAGTCAACCAAGAGGAGGCAAAGAACTGGGAGCAGATCCACACATAACCCGGATCGGTTTCCGGGGGGAAGGTCAAATCAGTTTCTCTTGGGCAAGGCGGCGAGCCGGATTACCGCGGGGCTGACATGGAGCCCTGGTACTGGCCACCGGAGCCGTAGTAGCTGTAGCCGGTGCCTCCAGATGGGCGCGCCGATCCCTGGTATTGCCCCCCTGATCCGTAGATGCTGTAACCGCCGCTCCCGTCCTGACGGGCCGCGCCCTGGTACTGTCCTCCCGAGCCGTAGAAACTGATGGAACCAGAGGACTGGCGGGAGGAGCCGAGGTACTGCCCGCCCGAACCGTAGTAGCTCGCCTGCCCTCCGCTCCCCGGCTGGGACGAGCCGAGGTATTGTCCGCCCGAGCCGTAGTAGCTTGTTCTCCCACCGCTGTCCGTCCGCGCCGAGCCGAGGTACTGCCCGCCGGGACCGTAGAAGCTGCCGGAAGATCCGGGCGGGGGAGGGGGGGCTATCGCGCCCTGTTCGCCCAGGCCGAAGTAGTTCCCCTGCGCGGCGGCGGAGGCCGCGAAGGCGAAGGCCAGGATGCAAAGACCGATTGTTCTTAAGGGGGACATGGATGCCGGGGGTTCAGGCGCCTCATGCGATGGCGCTCCTAATTTATACCATATCTGAGTGGTCATTCGAGGCTTGTGTCCCTCCGAAAATATCGGGAATAAATCATGGGATCCGAGCGACTAATGGGGTGAAAACGCAACCATCGGCAAGGAGGGTCGGTGGAAGACGGCAGGGCCGGCGGCCGGGGCATCACGATTATCCCGCCGGCTTATCCGCCCTTGACCGCCGCGGCAAGGTGATGTATAGTCATGATGTATATACGGGAGGTCTATTATGGTGAGAACCCAGATCTATCTTACGGATGAGGAAAGGACGGCCTTGCGCGCTATCGCCCGCGTGCACGGAAAATCTCAGTCCGAGCTCATCCGGGCCGCCGTTGACGGGCTCATCCAGCGTCAGGAGATCAAGCACAAGCGGGAACTCCTCAACCATTATGCCGGCCTGTGGAAAGACCGGACCGATCTTCCCGATTTTGCCGGTATCCGAACCGGCTGGACCCGCGCGGGCGCGGCATGAACCACCGCATCCTTCTGGACACCGACGTCGTGGTGGATTTCCTTCGTGGGGATGCGCGGGCGAGCGATTTTGTGCAATCGTGCCGGGGAGAAATAGTTCTCTCGGCAATTACGGCGGCCGAGATTTACTCCGGGGCCAGAGACGACCAAGAAACAGCCGAGCTCGATCAATTCCTCTCTCTGTTCCCGGTGGTTCCGGTCACCGGGCCGATCGCGCGGGTAGCCGGTCTCTATCAGCGGAGATGGCGGAAATCGCACGGCCTGCTGCTCGGAGACGCTGTGATCGCCGCCACCGCGCGCTCAGGAAATGCCCGCCTGGCCACTCTCAATGTCAGGCATTTCCCCATGTTTCCGGGATTGAAGCCGCCCTATAAGAAAACCTGATTCCGCCCCTGCCCGCGCTGGGCGCCGTCATTTCCTGCCGATGCTGCCCGGTCCTCCGGTTCGATCGTGAGCATCGTCCGCCCGGTCACCTTCCCGAAGTAAGGGGCGTCGAACCACATCCAGTAGAAGCACTCGGAGGCCGCGGAGGCCGTCCAGCAAAACCCGCATCGCCGCGCAATCGTCCTCGTTATACTGGAGAATCCGGTCCCGAAGGGCGGGATCGCCGCTTTCGGCCCACCGGTTGTACCACTCGATCGACTCGGCGCCCGAGGGGCTCAGGTCGCGCCATTTGAAACCGAGGAACTTCGCCAGCGTCTTGACGGATAGATCCCGGGTCGGCCATTCGGTCCTGGTCCGGACCACGTCCTTGTATAAGTCGATCGAATTCCTGGGCTCGAACAGCTCCTCGACCTGCGCTTCCGATATGACGGCGGGGTATTTCCTCCGGAGTTTGCGCCAATACGTCCGTTCGTAAGGCGAGTAGTAGTAGATTGCGCAGGGCCGCCGGGACTGAATATACCTCCAGGCCTCCCGGAACGCCCGTTCTTCCTCCTGGGGCGTGGGCTTTCCCGCCAGGAAAGCCGAATAGCTCTCTTTCCCTCCCTTCCGTTCGAGGAAGCCGTGGAGGTAGCAGATGTCGCGCATGGGGTCCGCCTCGATATCGAAGAACAGCTCCCGGTCCGAAACGGGAAGGTTCAGGGGTTTTTTGAGATAGGGCCGGGCGCCCGGAGTTTTCTGGAGGACGGCGCGCGCCTTGAACTTGCGGAGCGTGTCGGGGCCGATCCCCTTGAACACGGTTTTCTTCCCGGCCATCAGCTTTTCGACGTCCATTCTCGCCAGGTCCCCCACGGAGTGGACGCGGGAGAGCAGGGTATCGCGGCGGGAGCGGCCGAGCTCGGGGATCAGCGTGAGGTCGTCCGCCTTCTCCATCTGGCGCAGGCAAAAGGTCCGCCAGTGGCAGAGTTTGCAGATCGCGGTCAGGGCGGGCGCGGAGCGGGCCTTCTTCGCGGCGAGGTCCCGCGCCAGGGCGAGCGCGTCCTGATAGGCATCCCAGAGTGTCCGGCTCTGGCGCAGTTCGGAGCCGAGATCGTAGGGGACCTCTTCGCCGTTCGCGTCGAGGACGAAGGGGACGCGGCTGGTCGAGAAACCCCTCTTCTCAAGGATGTCGGTGTAGAGAGCAAGCTGGACGGCGTAGTGCGCCTTGAGCCGGCCCTCGCTCTCCTCGGTCTCCCCCTCGCGCCCCGCTCCGCTCTTGATGTCCCCGGCGACATAGCCGGCGGACGTCTTCCTGAGGAGGTCCGGTTCCCCCGCGAGGTCGCCCGCGGTCAGCCGTCCGCCGTAGATCAGCCCGTCCCCCCGCCGGATCGCCTCCGCCGTCAGCCGTTCCCTTTCCGCCCCGTCCCGGACGCGGAGATTGGTGAAAGGGACTTTGAGCCCCTTGACGACCTCCGCTTCGTAGGCGTTCCCCTTTTCCCAGAGGAGCTCCACGAAGGGGCTGACCGGGTCCTTCAGTTTCGGATCGCCGAAGAGATCGAGCGTGAAACGCCGGGGGCACTGCACCAGGTTATACAACATTGAGGCGGTGATGTTTACCGTTGAGGACATGCCAAGGCGCAGACTCCCGCGTACCACCCGGCCCGGTTTTCGGGGGACATGCTACTAATCCGATATGGACTGCCTTGTAATATCCCGGAGGCGGTCTATTTGACGATTTGCCACCGGCCCTCCTCCCTTACCCGAATTTTTCTCTGAGAATCCTTTCGATCTCATCGGCGAGCTGATGGGGGGAGGCGTCGGGCGGTAGGTCGCTGCCGGCTTCGGAGAGGGCTTCCCCCACCTCCTTGATCTTGCCGTCCAGGAACTCCATCTTCTTCTTCAAAAGAACGGCATTCCCGGTCTGCCAATAGTCGCCCTCGTCCATAACCTCGAAGCATTCAAAATATTTCTTCTCGAGATATTTCAGGAGCTTGACGATGGCGATGTGGACATCCCAGCCGGCGAATTGCGTCTTCACGCAGAGATAGGGATATTCGGACTGCAAGGGATCGGCGAGGGCCATGGTCAAAGGGGAGGTCAGCCAGCCCCATCGGTCGAAAAAGAGATCGATCCCCTCACAGCCCCTCCCGGGAGCGAGGCAGACCCCACGGATGGGAAGATAGCCGGTGATCGTCGCGCCATCGGGGGTGTGGATCAGCCGCGCGGTATTCTCGCGCCCGAGATCGCCGTCCAGACGCTGGGTCGTCCAGCTCAGGCTCTTCGCGATGTCCTCGACCTCGTCGACCAGCTGGCCGATCAGGTCGATGTTCTTCAGACAGCCCCGGTAATGGATGGTCATCCCCATGGCCAACGCTACACACTACCGAATAATTTCCCGCGTTTGATATTCCAATTTGGAATATCAAGCTTCCAATCTTTTGCGAGCGCCCCTCTCTTTTACTTAAAGCCGATCTGTCTCCTTGGCGGTTCAGGCGGCATTGTCAATTCCCGGATCGCCTCAAATACCACTCGGAACTGCCCGTCATAGCGGCTCTCTATTTCATCCAGCCGCCGCGCGAGGTCGGTATGCAAGGCCAGCAACGACCGCAGCCGGACGAATGCTCGCATGATTTCAATGTTTACTCTGATCGCGCGCGGACTGTGCAGCACGCTCGACAGCATCGCCACTCCTTCTTGCGTGAACGCTAAAACCGGTTTCCGGCGGCCGCCGCGGCCGGTTTTTGATGTACCTTTTTGGTACATCAAATGCGCAACCTCTTGCGCATCAAGCTGAAACATAAAATCTAGCGGGAAGCGTCTCGCGTTTCGTCGCACGCAACGGTTTAGATGTCGGGTCGTCACTCCATAGAGCGCGGCGAGATCGAAGTCGAGCATGACCTTCTGCCCGCGCACCAGGCGGATGGTTTTCTCGATCTTCTCCGTTGGAACGAGACTGTTCATGACTCACCAGCCTCCTCCGATCTGCCGCGGGCCAATCCCCGGATGAGCGGTCCCTTGCTTCTCAATCCATATGTCGCAAATCCCGGAGAAATATTCCGAAAAATTTCGCCTGCTATTTTTTCGCCCCGGTCGCCGGGACATCACCCGCCGTTCCAAAGAAGAACCGCCCGCCCTCCTTCTGTATCCAGAGGCCTTGCCCGGGATCGAAGACGGTGTAGACGGTCGCCGGGGGCGCGGGAGGCGTCGACGGGCCGTCGGCGATCATCACCGGCGCGAAGGCGGGGGAACCCAGAGAAAAGCGAGTGAAGCCCCTCACCGCCCACTCGCCGGCCCGGTAGACCGCCGCCGCGGGGAAGGCCGGAGACGATTCCGCGATACCGACCAGCGGCTGGTCGCCCCTGGTCCCGAAATGGAAGCGGGTGACTCCGGAGAAGGCCCAGAGCCCCGCCGTCCCCCGGAAGACGCCCAAGTCGGCCTGGCCGTCCCGGTCGTAATCGAAGGGGACGGGGAGGTCGGAGTCGTTGTCGGTCATGATCCCGAAATGCGCCCGTGTCCAATCCCGGACCGACCAGAGGCCGGCGCCGGGGCGGAAGACGCCGATCGAGCAGGTCCCCCCGCCGGCGTAGTCGGCGGGGACGGCGATGTCCCCTGCGGACCCGAGATAGGCACGGGTGACGTTCCGGACCGACCAGAGGCCGGTCGCGGGACGGAAGACGGCGGCGTCGGTCGTCCGGTCGCCGTCGAAGTCTCCCGAGGCTGGTGTGTCCCCGGACGATCCGAAGAAGAAACGGGTGATCCCCCGGACCGCCCAGAGGCCGTTTCCGGGGCGGAAGACGGCGATCTCGGGGTGGCCGAAGATGTCGCCGTCGTAATTGCCGCTGCCGATCACGCGGTAATCGAGAGGAGGATCGCGGTAGACGAGGTAAGCGGCCCGGCAGGAGACATAGGCCGAGAGGTAGGAGATGCGCATGTAGCCGCCCTCGCCCCAACCCGTCCCATACTGGTTGCGGAGAATCCAGCAACCCGATCCCCCCTCGGGGGGATAGTCGTCCCAGCCGACCAGCGAGACCGCGTGGCCGATCGCGCCGTCGGCGTGGGCGCAGTTCTCCACCTCGTCCTCGTAGACCCCTCCGGCGTAGGCGTCCCAGGCGGCCTCCTCCCTGATCCCCGCCAGGACCACGCCGAAGGTCATGATCGCGGTTTTGATCGCCTCGATGTCGTTTTCCGGCAGGAGGTGCCAGGATTGGAAGGAGACGGTCTCGTCGCTCCAGTGGGCGCAGGAGCCGGGATCGTCGGTCTGGTAGGGAAAGGAGGATTCGAAGATGAGCCCTTGGCGGCCGAAGGCCTGGAGCGCCCGGAGTGCGTCCCCGCAGTCGCACCCGTGCATGTCCTCGGCGTAGGGGCCGTAGACACCCAGGCACCACATGACGAAGGATTCGGAGAAGTCGGCGCAGTTCCCGTCGAAAAGGCCACGGGCGACGTTATAGGTCCCCTCGGCGGCGGCGCAGGCGCCGAAGGCGTAGCACGAGGAGCAGACCTTGCGCTCCTGGTCGCGGATGGGGCCGATGTAGCTGTGGCCGTCGCGGTTCCGCCAGTCGAAGCGGGAGGGGAGGCTGGTCCGGCCGAGAAAACGCTTCAGGGGGCCCAGATCTTTCGAGGCGGCGGGGACCGATCGGGCGAAGCGGGAGCCGGGGACGGGGCGAACGAGGGATTCTTCCAGGAAACGGTTCCGCTCGACGCGAAAGCGCCAGCCCTTCTCTTCGATCCGGAAGCGGATCTCTTCGAGGACGTCGTCAGTCGAGTCCGCTCGCGCGGAGAAGGAGAAGAGGAGGGACGCATTCGCCGCAAGGCAGATGACTATGGCCGCCCGCGCTTTCATGCCTCTCCAGCATACCCCCGATCGGTGAGCGAGGCACGGGATATAGAGCTTCCTCTCCGGTCGGCTCAACCCCGCTTGGAGATGCCGTTCCCCCCTCGATCAGACGAGGGAGATGTTCTCTATCTCTTCCCTCAGGGAAAGGATGTTCAAATGCTGGTCATATTCGACGTTCAGCATGAAAGGCCTGTTCTCGATCACGTGCTTGTATATGTGCCAGTCGGTTCGGGGCGTGGGGATGTCGGCTAGGTTTGAACTATCGATCCACTTGAGCCGGCCTTCCTTGCACGGAGGGGGATCGATCGGCGCGATCTCGGCGAGATACACGAAGCAGATCCAGTTGTAGTCGGTCGGCGAGGTCTCGACCATCACGCCGCAGTATTTCGGATCCGCGATGCGGATGCCTGTTTCCTCGAACGTCTCCCTGACGGCCGCATGCAACGGGCTCTCATGGGGATCGATCTTCCCGCCGACGGGCGTGTATTTGCCCTGATTGGGCTCCTTCTCCCGCTTCAGCAGGAGGAAACGGTCGCCTGACTTCAGGATGCACAGGACCGCCGGTTGCTTATGTCCGCCCGATACATACATGTTTCAGCCTCTTTTCAATATTTTGGGGAGACAATCTATTCTACGCTCCGATGTTATTAGGCAGCACATAATAATAGGAAGATGGCACGGGAATCCAAACTCTTCCTGTAAGGCGGAAGGTTATGCCTCCTCTATAATTTCAAGCAGGCCTCGGCCGCCAGCCAGAAAAGCTCGCGTCGAATCGAGTGTTGCTTCCCCCAGATCCGGCGGCTCCACTCGTCGCCGCTCACATCGTCGCCCGCATAAAAAAGCGAGCCGAATTTCACGCCCCTGAATTTGGCGACGGCGAAGAAAGCCGCCGTTTCCATGTCGACGGCCAGGCATCCTTCCTCACGCCGAAGCTTCACCTTCGCCGGGGTTTCCCGGTAAGGGGCGTCGGTGGTCCAGGTCTTGGTGATGATGTAATCGCGTCCGTGCTCCTTGAGGACGGATACAATAGCTTCCACGGCTTCGTGGCTCGCGCTCACTTCCCGGGCCGGGGGGAGATAATGATAGGACGTTCCCTCATCACGGATTGCTTTGGATGGCACCAGGATGCGCCCGCTGGCGATGCCCTTATCCAGAACCCCTGCGCCGCCGCAGGCTATGATCTTGCTGCAGCCGTGAACTAGGATCTCCTCCAGGAGAGCCGCCGCCAGCGGAGCTCCCACGCCGGGATGGAAAACCGCGAGCCTCTTTCCTCCCACTGTAAGTTCATACAGGGGGTGCTCCCCCGCTTCTCCTTTGTGGATGGCGATCGCCTTTGCTCCTTCATGCTTGCGCAGGTGCTCGATGACTTCCCGAAAAAAGCAAAGGACACAGTGTTCGGGCGCGTCTACCGGTTTAATTAAGTTCGCTGGTGAAATTACCGCTTTCGGATACTTATCGAACTCGAGTATGGGATATTTATTTTTCATGTTTCTCCCCGCTTATGGTCGCGAATTCCGGGGACACCATACTAAATTGCTCCCCCACTTTAAATAGCGCCGATCGGAGAGAAGAGAGAGGACGGAGTCCAGAGTCTGTCGAATGGCAACGTCAAAGGGGGCAGGGCTGGGGAAAAAGTGCCGGTGCCAGCGGAGCGATACTGCAATCCTTTCCGATTCGCCGGCGAATCGGAAAGGAGATCCTGCAAGGGCGTTAGCCCGATTCTACATCTTATCCTTTGCTAGCGATCATCAGTTTGAATTCAAACCAATTCCGGGTGTGACTGGCGAAGATATTCTTCAACTCGGTGGCGAAGGTTCCGTGCCAATGACAACATCTCCCCGGCTTCGCCCTCGCTAATAACGCCCGCCCGTTCGTAAATACCGATGTTGCGCTTCCGGCGCGCGCATTCCAGCCGGTCGGTCGCTTTAGATAGCTCCTTGCCCATCACCAGAGGCAAGGAATGGATCAGGCGATAATGATGTTGCTCTCGAGACGGGCGATAGCCAGAGGCTGCCAGGGCCGCGGCAGTGCAGTTCAAGGCTGAACTGTAAGCAATATTATGCTTCCAGTCAGCATCCAGCCCCGGGCTCTCGGCGCTTTTGAGATCGCGGTCGGCGACCGCAAGCAGATCGGCGATCTCCCGTGGGCTGGTTTTATGCTGTGTCAGCCAGCCGGCCTTGAGCCAGTTTTCTAAGTCCGGTTTCATCTCCGATTATGAAGAGCTTCGCTTCGTTCAGCAGCGCTCGGGGGAAATGGCGACCCTCTGCCAGCTTGGTCTGAAATTCCCGCGCGGTGTAAACGGTGGGATTGATCTCGCGCCCCAGCAAGTTCTGCGCGGGATTCAGCCGCGCGCTTAGACGGTTGAAAGGAATCTCGCCGATGATCATGATATCGATATCGCTGGAGGTTTTCCCCTCTCCCCGGGCGATCGAGCCATAAACAAAAGCGAGATCGATATCGCCGGCAGCGGCTTTCAAGGAATCCTTCAGGACATCGACCAGGCCGGAAGTCTTAAGAAGGATGTTTTTCAGATCGGAGTAGATCGCCGCCTGGGTGTTGGCCCGGTAGTAAACGCGATTGCCATCCTTTCTCCGCGCGATGAGGCCCGCCTCCGCCAGCGATTGCAGTTCCCTTTGGACCGCCCCCTGTCCGAAGCCAACCTTCCTTACCAGTTCCCGCAGATAGAAATCTTGTTCCGGGGACAGAAAGAGGATCTCCAGAAGCTTTCGCCTGGTCTTGGGGAATAGGGCTTCGATCATATCTGCACCCATTTAGGGTGCGAATGTACCATATTTGGGTTCAATTGCAATAGAAATAATGGGAAAGGGAATATCGCGTCGGTTTGGCTGGCCCCCGTTTCCGGCGGTCGGTGTGGCCCCTTTTGAATCAGGGAGAACCGGGTTCCCGGCGATCGGAATGGCTGGTTTTGAGTGACCGCTGACAATTAGAGCGAGGGACTCATAA
>CAZOYW010000066.1:0-11501 GCA_964584165.1 uncultured bacterium | reverse complement strand
CCAGGCTCAATTCGCGTAATTCGCGAAATTCGTAGTTTAATAGTCGGGCCAAGCCCATTCGCGGCTACAACGCCGAGCCCAAGCCAGGCTCAATTCGCGTAATTCGCGAAATTCGTAGTTTAATAGCCGGGCCAAGCCCCTGCGCGGTGGAAACGCCGTTCCTGGCTCAGCCCCTCCCGGCGAACTCGCCCGGCAGATGGGCGTAGAAGAGGCTCGCCCGGATTATGTCCGAGGCCCGAATCCGCTCGTCCGGGGCATGGGCCATCTCCTCCTGCCCCGGCCCCAGCCCGATCGCGGGGATGCCGTGCCGCCCGGCGATGGAGACGCCGTTGGTGCTGAAAGGCCAGACGCCGACCGATGCTTTCCGCCCCCAGGCGGCCCGCGCGGCCCGCCGCCCGGCCGCGACGGCGGGATGATCGGAGGGGAGAACCCAGGAGGGGAAGAACTTCTCCCCCTCGGCCGTGTAGCCGGTGAATCCCGTTCGCCGGTAGCAGTGGTAATCCACCCGGACGGACTTCCGGGGGCAGAGGCCCCTGACCTCGCGGAGAAGGGAGCGCCGGTCGTCCCCGGGCACGAAGCGCCGGTCGATCAGCATCCGGCAGAGGTCGGGGACGGAGTTGCCGCCGGGGGAGGAGGAGCGGACGCGGATGATCGCGATCCTCCCCTTCCCCATCGCGGGATGGGAGCGGAAGCGGGCGGACAGGGCGGGGATTTTCTCCGCGATGGAGCAGACTATCGCGGCCGCGTTCCTTCCTCTCTCCGGGCGGGAAGCGTGGGCGGTGACACCGCGGGCGGTCACGATGATCTCCGCCCGCCCCTTCTGCCCGCGCATGATCTTGAGGTCGCTCGGCTCGGTCAGGACGACCAGGTCGGGCCGGAAGCCGTCCTCGTCGATGATATGGTCCCAGCTTAAGCCCTCCGATCCCTCCTCCTGGACCGAGGCGACGAGGTGGAGGGAATAATCCCCCAGGAGCCCCAGTTCCCGGATGGCGGGGAGGGCGTAGACCGCGGCGGCGAGACCCCCCTTCTGGTCCACCGTCCCCCTCCCCCAGATCCAGCCTCTCTCGTAGCGCCCCCGGTAGGGGTCGCAGGACCAGTTTGAAAGGTAGCCGGGGCCGACCGTGTCGGCGTGGCCGTCGAGGGCGACCGCGGTCTTCCCGCGCCCGAAGCGGCCGCGGAGGTTCCCCATCCGGTCCCGGCGGATCTTCTCCCAGCCGAGGCCCGACATCTCCTCGCCGATGCGTTCGAGAACCGCCTTCTCCCCGCCGGGGGGCGAGGCGATGGCGACGATCTCGCGGGTGAAGCGGATCAGTTTGTCCCGCCAACGGTTTTTCATGGACTCTTCACCGCGAATCGGACTCGGCTGGGGCCTGGCATTTTAACCGCGAATTCACGCGAATAGGCTTGGCCCGACTATTAAACTACGAATTTCGCGAATTACGCGAATTGAGCCTGGCTTGGGCTCGGCATTTTAGCCGCGAATACATAACCGGCGGTCTAATCTCTTCGCCCGTGGAAATCCGATAGTGAACCAAGACGTGCCAATTCGCGTAATTCGCGAAATTCGTAGTTAAATTGCCGCGCCCAGCCCGGCCAGGCCCATTCGCGCGTTATTCGCGTGAATTCGCGGTTAAATATTGATTTTTTCGGCCGGCGGTGGTTCCGGCCGGCGGCGGAAGAGGCTGATCCGCGGGCAGTTGTAGGTCATGTCGTGGGGGGCGAAGGGCTGGCCGAAGGCCAATCCGATGAGGGAGGGGGGGCGGTAAAACTCCTCGATCTTCTCGTAGCCGGCCCCTCCGGGGAAGAACTTCATCCAGAGGTCGTAGCGGATGATGTCGTACTTCTCCTTGAGGCGGATGATGTCCCGGTAGTCGAAGTCGGTGACGATAAGGTAGTCGGGCTTCCCCTGGAGGGCGGGGAGAAGGCGCTCGTACCTCTCGATCGAGAGAAAGGGGTGGGGATAGGGCAGAAGAGGATCGTCGAGGAAGACGAGTCCGGTCTCGGTCTTGATCATCCCCACCCGCGTTCCCTTCGGCAGGTTGGCCTCGATCCAGTCGCGGGCGGCGAAGCGGGCGTCCGGCCGGACGAGCATCGTAGCGTAGGCGGACCCGATCAGGGCGGTCCAGACAACGCCGGCCGCGAAGAGTCCGGAAACGGCCCGCCGGAGAGCCGGGCGCGGGAACGGGAGCTCGAGGAGCCGCCCGGCGAGAAGGGCGAGAAAGGGGAGGAGCGGGATGGAGAAACGGGAGAACTTGACGGTCGGGATGGAGATCAGGACAAAGTAGGGGACGAGGAAGGAGAGGAGGAGGATGTCTGGCCGCCGGCGCAGGCCCAGGGCGGCGATCGTTCCCGCGACCGCCAGCAGCCAGAAGGCCCCGCCCCCGGCGTAGTAGAGGACGTTGCCGAGCTGGTAGACGGCGCCCGGCGAGGTGGCGATGAAGATCGGCCCGTGGCCGTAGCGGATGAGGTAGTGAGACTGGGTGCCGAGGTCATGCAAAAACTGCGCGGGCGAGGCGAGGACGAAGGGCGTCGCGACGACAAAGGCGGCCGCGAGCGCAACCAGCGAGCCGGCGAGCCGCGACCATTCCCGCCGGTCGAACGGCCTCCCCCCCTCCCCTCCCCCGCCCCGCCAGCGGAGAAGGCAGGCGGCGAGGAGGGGGAAGGCCGCGAAAGCGCCGTTGTATTTGAGCCCCGCGGAGAAGCCGGCGAATACGCCGGCGCAGAGATAGTCGCGAAGGCGGCCGTTTTCGAGGAGGCGGGCGGCGAAGAGGAGGGAAAGGGAGATCGTGAAGGCGACCGGGACGTCGACCGTGGCGTAGTGGGAGTGGAGCACGTGGAGGGGGAGGACGGCCAGGAGAGCGGCGGCGCCCGCGCCCGCCTTGGCCCCGAAAAGCCTTCTCCCCGCGAAGAAGACGACGACCACGGAGGCCGACCCGAGCAGCGCCGACCAGATCCGCCCGATGAGATAGAGGACGGTCTGGTCGGGCTCGAAATGCGCCGCCCCCGCGAGCGCGCCGTAGATTCGGTAGGTGAAGTGGAGGAGATAGAGGTAGCCGGAGGGCATCGCGAACCAGCGGGGGTTCATCCCGTCCCGGAAGAAGAGGACGGCCCGCTTCACCGCCGTCGGCTCGTCGGGGTGGAGGAGGGCGGGGAAGCCGAAGGAGAGCCCGGAGAAGCGGAGGAGGACGGCGGCGAGCAGGACGAGGACCACCAGCATCCAATACTTTTTCTTCCCGGTATCCACGTCGATTGTGCTCGCCCCGCCAACCCGGCTAACTAATTCAGTATTTTTCCGAGGCGGCGAGCTTCTTCCCCGAGACCAGCTCCACGGAGTGGCTGGTCCCGATCCGGTTGGCGCCGGCGGCCATCAGAGAGCGGGCGAACTCCTTGGTCCGGATCCCCCCGCTCGCCTTGATCAGAAGCTCGTCCCCCACCACCTCCCGGATGAGCTTGATGTCGTCGACCGTGGCGCCCCCCTCCACCGTCCCGGTCGAGGTCTTGATGAAGCGGGCGCCGGCGGCCTTGGCCAGGCAGCAGCCGCAGACCTTCTCGTTGTAGCTGAGCTTAGCCGTCTCCAGGATCACCTTGACGGGCTTCCCCTCGCAGGCCTTCACCACCTGCTGGATATCCTCGAGCACCATGAGGTAGTGCTTGCTCTTCAAAGCGCTGATGTTGATCACCATGTCGATCTCCTGCGCCCCCCGGTTGACGATGGCGTCGTGGGCCTCGAAGGCCTTGGCCACCGCCGTCATCTGCCCGTGGGGGAAGCCGACCACGGCGATCGGGATCACGTCGGACCCCTTGAGAAGCTTG
Source organism: uncultured bacterium (assembly GCA_964584165.1). Classification (GTDB taxonomy): domain Bacteria; phylum Auribacterota; class Erginobacteria; order Erginobacterales; family CAZKCI01; genus CAZKCI01. The sequence continues at coordinate 7,688 of CAZOYW010000066.1, read as the reverse complement.
GCCACGTACTCCACGTTGCTGGAGTGGACGCAGACCGAGCGGAAGTGGAACTTCTTCGCCTCGGAGGCGAAGCGGTCGAAGTCTTTCTTCGTCGCCTCGGGTTTCAGCAAGGTGTGGTCGATGATCGACGCCAGTTCGCGGTCATAGTCGGTCTTTTTCATGTTGTTGTCTCCTTGGGGATCGGGGCGAGACGCCCCTCCCACGTTTCCGGCGATGCGTTTAGAAACGAACCAGGAGGAAGATCCCCAGCGCCAGGAAGATGAGACCCGCCAAGCCCTTGGCGAGCCAGGCGAACTTCCCCACCGCCTCGGCCACGCGGGGGATCCGCGATCCCCCGAAAACGGCGCCGAGGACGACGAGAAGGGGGAGGATGAAGGCGCCGCAGTAGAGCAGGAGATAGGCGAAACCCCGGGCGCGGAGAGCGGAGTTCTTCATGATCAGGACGATGGTCGGAAAATAGATCTGGCCGGTGCAGGCGAGCTCCAGCAGCGAGACCACCAGGCCGATCAGGAAGGCGGAGACGATCAGGTGGCGGGGATTGAGCCCGCGGCCGATCGTCCGCTGAATGCGGCCCAGGAGCGCCGGGGGCAGGCGGAGGCGGGCGGCCCCGAGCTCGCCCGTTCGCCGGACGACGACGGCGTCGCGGATCGAGATCCCGCCCAGGACGACCGAGAGCGCGCCCACCGCCAGATACACGACGTCGGCCGCGGTCCGGTAGCCCTGGGCGGCCCGAGCCGCGGAGAAAAGGCCGAACCCGACCAGAAGGTAGGCGGAAAAGACCGCCGCGGCGAAGGCGAGACCGGCGCCCAGGGCATACCCGCGGGAAATCCCCCCCACCATCATGAAGGAGAGGAGCATCACCAGGACCGTGAAGGCGCAGGGGTTGATCCCGTCGACCAGGCCGGCCAGGGCCACCGTCCCGGGGCCGAAGCGGCTGAACTCCCCTTCGACCGACCGGCGGGGGGAGGCGGGCGGCGAGCTCCCGGCGCGCGGAGCCCGGCCGGCGGCGTAATCCTCGAGGACCGTCCGCAGCCGGCCGCGGGTCTCCTCGTAGCCGGCGAGAAACTCGTTCCCGACCACCAGCCCCAGGAGGGGCTCCGCCTTCTTCCCCGTCTTTTCCTCCCACCCCCAGAGGAGCTCGATGTTCTTGCCCTCGCTGAGGTCGACCAGCTCGACCCGAACGGCGATCCCCCAGTCCTCCCCGGCCCGGGCGAGGAGGGACTTGATCTCGTCGCACTCCCGGCAACCCGGGTTGAAGAAGTAGGTCACCGGGACGGGGGCAGGCTCCGCCGCCGGCGAACGGGAGCCGAAGAAGAGCAGGGCCGCTAAGCCGAGCAGGGAAGCCAGGAGGAAGAAGGTTCGGGAGCCGGGCTGCATTTTATAGGTCCTATAGGTCCTATAGGTCCTATAGGACCTATAGGACCTATAAGCGGAAAACCGGTCCCGGCCGCGTGGTCGCGCCCGAGACCGGCTTCCCCCTCCCGGCGGTCGTGGTCAGATCGCGACGTCGTCGGGGACGATCATCTTCTCGTTCTTCTTCAGGAGATCGGCCGGGACCGGGCGCTTGAGCTCGGTGCCGACCAGGTCCAGGACGTACTTCTTGACCCGGGCTTCCCAGTACTTCTTGCTGATGTAGAAAACCTTGGCGCCGCCCAGCTCGTGCTGGATCTCCGGCCAGGGCTTGGAGGGCTGGCACATCCCCAGCCCCCAGCGCTTGAGGCCGTTGATCGACTCGTAGGTGGCCTGGAACTCCTTCTGGCCGAGGATGTCGAAGCAGTACTCGCACTTGGCGTAATACATCACCGCCCCCACCCGCATCCCGCGGTTGATGGCCACGGTGTGGAGCGAGATGTTCACGTCTTCGTCGAAGAGGCGGCCGTTGCAGAAGCCGGCGAGAACGCCGTCGATCAGGCCGACGAAGGTGTAGGGGTCCTTGAGGCGCTTGCGCAGGACGCCGAGCAACTCGGCGTAGACGCGGGCGACCACGATGTCGTAGTAGTCCTTCCCCTCCTTGAACTGATCGCTGTCCAGGATCTTCCGCATGTAGCCGAGAAGGAGGGGGATCTCCTCCTCCCTGGCCTCGCGGATCAGCATGGTCTTGCCCTTGAGGGTGATATAGGCGGGCGGATAGGGCTTGAGCAGAAGCGGCGGGGGCTGGAGAAGGGCCTCGATCTCGGAGGCCTCGAAGACGATCTGCTCCTGGGACACCTTGCAGGGCGGCGGTACCTTCATTCCTTTACCTCCTTTTTTTCCGGGCCGGATTATAAGCATAATCCGCCCCGAAATAAAAGAAAAACTCGGGGCGGGAGGATCGGACGAAAGGGACTCTATGGACTAAATGGACGATATGGACTCTATGGACGAAATGGACGAAATGGGCGAGATGGACGCTATGGACGAGATGGACGAGATGGACGAAATGGGCGAGATGGACGCTATGGACGGGAAGAACGCCGGCCGGAGAGAATGCCCGAACTAAATCCTTTCCGATCCGATCTCATCACTGGAGTCCATATCGTCCATATTGTCCATACCGTCCATGTTGTCCATCCCGTCCATAGCGTCCCCGGCCATGGCCCGCTACGCTCGCTTCTCCGGAGGAAGGGGAGCCTTCCGCAGCCGGCGGGCGGAAGCCGGCGAAGCGGCCAGCTTCTCCAGGAAATCCTTGACCCGGTAGCCGGCTTTGGCCGCCTTCTCCCGAAGCGCGGAGGCCGCGCGGTGGGGGACGGAGGTGGCCACCCGGGGCGCTTTCCCCTTCCCCGGTGTCCAGCGGGAGACCGCCCGATCGATCTGGGCGGCGGCGCCGAGCCAATCGGCCATCTCCGCGATCCTCTCCCCGCTCATCCAGAGCGCGTCCTCGTACCAGTTGAAGCCGAGGAAGCCCTTGACCTCGGCGTCCGCGAAGACGGGGGCGAGGCCGCCGACCCGGCGAACGACCGCGAGCGCTCCCACCTTCCCGGCGTGGCGGAGGAGGATGGTGAGGAGGGCGAACTCCCGGAGCGCCGTCTCCCAGTCCGCGCCCAGCGACTGGAGAAACTCGACCGAGGTCTCCCCCAGGAACCATTCCTTGAGCCAGACGGTCTCGCCGGGACGCGCGGCGAGGACCCGCTCGATCTCCCGAAGGACGGCCCAGAGGAGAAGGAGGCGGAGGCCCGGGAGGCGCTCGTCCCCGGCGGCGGGAACGAACTCCCGAATCTTCTTCAGCGCCGGGCGGCCGTGGGCGGCGGCGCGCCAGGGCGGGAGGGCTTCCGACGGGAGGAGGAGCAGGACCGCCTCCAGGCCGGCGAGAGCCCGCTCCGGAGTCTCCTCGGCGAACCGGGCGCCGGAGGCGCGGGAGACCTCGCGGAAGAAGGAGGCCAGCGCGGGGCCGAGCGTCTCCTGGAGGGAAGCGTACAGCTCCGGCTCGGTCTTCGCCTCCAGAGCCAGACGGACGAGGCGGCGGGCGGTGTCGGGGTTGAAGACTCCCCGGAAGGAGCGGTGGAGGGAGGCGAAGCGGATCTTCCGGACGGCCTCGTTGATGTTGCGCACCCCCCTTCCCTGGAGGAGCCGCTCGAGCTGGCGGAGAAGCCCGCGGGAGTCGTCCCGGACCTCCCGGAAGTCGGTGAAGACGCAGGTCTGGTAGGCGTTGAGGCTGATCCGGAAGCCCTTCTTCTTGAGACCGCGGCTGGAGCGGATGAATTCCAGGCCGCTCCGCAGGTCCTTAAAGACGCAGTAGTCTCCCGCCTCGCCCCGGATCCCCAGCCCGGAGGCCAGGTCCGTCCGCCGGAGCTGCTTGCCCCCCCCGCCGCTTTTCTCGACCCGGGCGGCGGAGAGGCGGATCCAGCCCGCGGTGGCGCGGTAGCGGTTGTGGTAGAAGACCAGGGCCCGGTCGTTCCCGTAGCGGTTGGAGTAGGCGAAGACGTCTTCGTTCACCCGCCCGTTCTCGAGATAGAAGTCGTAGAGCTCAAAGTTCGCGACGTCGGAAAAGAGGGCCCGCCGCTTCATCAGGGGAAAGATCTCGGCCTCGTGCCTTTTCACCAGGAACCCGTCCACCGGCTCGTCCCAGTAGGCCTTGCGGTATTCCATCCCGTACTTCTCGGTCAGCCCCTCGACCTGGCCGTGCCCGAGAAGGGGCAGCCCCGGCATCGTCACCATCATGGTGCAGACGCCGAAATACTTGTCCCCCTTGCCGAACTGGGCGACGGCGGTCGCCTCGTCCGGGTTGGACATGAAGTTGACGAAGCGCTTCAGGATCTGGGGGTCGAACTCGAGAACGTTCTTCACGAGCTGGCGATACTCGGAGTTCAGCTCCATTTTGAGCATGTTCATGAAGGCGCTGTTGTAGACCCGGTGCATCCCCAGCGTCCGGACGAAGTAGCCCTCGAGGAGCCAGAAGGCCTCGGCCAGGAGGAGGGTCTCGGGAACCTCCTTCGCCACCCGGTCGACCACCTCGCGCCAGAACTCCTTGGGCATCAGGCGGTCGAACTCCTCGGCGGTCACCCCCCGCCCGGCCCGGGAGGGGATCGCCCCGCCGGCGCCCGGCGGGGGGAACCAGAGGCGCTGGAAGTGCTGGCGGGTGAGGACCATGGCGGCATCGAAGCGGATGATGGGGAAGCGGCGGGCGACGGAGAGGACGGCCTGGATCACCGCCTCCCGCGCCTCGGCGTTGAGGAAGTCGATCTGGGCGGTGTCGTTCCAGGGCATGTTCGTCCCGTCGTTGCCGTGGTAGATGTAGCGGACGTCGCCGGTCCGCTTGTCGCGGCGCTCGAAGACCACGGCGGCGTCCCGCCGGGTCCAGTAGCCGTCCTCGATGGCGATCCGCACCCGGGGATCGTCGGAAAGATCCCCGCCGGTGAAGCGGTAGCCCGGGAAGGGCGGGGCGCGCAGCTGGATGAACCAGTCGGGGCGCTCGATCACCCAACGGGAGTAGATCCCGGTATGGTTGGGGACCATGTCGCTCGAGAGCTTGATCCCCCGCCGGAGGGTCCGCTCCTTGAGATCGCGCAGGGCGCTCTCCCCGCCGAGCTCGGAGGCGATGGTGTAGTCGAAGAGGGAGTAGGCGGAGGAGGCCGCCTCCGGGTTGCCGCACCCCTGCTTGATCTTCCGGGAGGCCGTCGACCTTTCCCAGAGCCCGATCAGCCAGAGACCGCTGAAGCCCCAATCCTTAAGCTTGTCGAGTTCCTCGTCCGGGATCTGGTCGAGCCGGCGGATGGGGCGGGCGTAGCGCTTGGAGAGCTGGTCGAGCCAGACGTAGGTGTTCTTGGCCAGAAGGACGACCCGGGGCATCCAGTCGAGGTCGGTCGAATACTTCTCGTATTCCGGGAAGCGGCGGGCGTCCTCCCCCTCCAGGTAGCCCAGGAGGCGGGCGAAGTCGGGCACCACCACCGGCCCCGGCCCCATCCCCCTCGCCCGCTCCTCCTCCTTGATGATGTCGAGGCTGATCAGGAGGCGGCGAAGGAGCTCGGGGGGAAGGTAGTCCTTCCATTTCTCGACGATATAGTTGATCTGGCCGGAGAGGGAACGGGGCGAGTGGCGGATGGGGGCGAGCAGGAGGTCCACCAGGGGGAGGTTCTCCGGCCCGAAACGCGGTTCCGACTCGAAGAAGGCGGCGATCTGCCGGCAGACCTCGCGGTAGGCGGTGGTCTCCTTGAGAACGGTCTCGTCGAAGAGGTCGGCGAGGGGGTCGAAGGCGCGGTCGGCGTTGGCCAGGAAGAGCATGATCAGCTCCTCGCAGAGGATCTGGCGATTGGGGACCCCCTCGGTGCTCCCGGCGAGATACTCCGCCGGGGACTGGCCGTCCCGCCAGACCGCGCTCCCCGGGAAGCGGTCGACGAAGGCGTTGAGCGTGCTCCGAAGGGTATCGTTCCCCAGCTTCTTCTCCAGGCGGGCGAGGAGCCCGGCGAGGGCCTCCGGATTGATCAGCTCCCGGTAGCGGGCGGCCATGCAGTGGAAGACCTCGTCAATCAACCCCACCGCGTTGACCTGGCCGGCGCGGACGGCGCGCTCGGGGCGGGACGCGGCGCCACGGACGGCGTTGATCCGCTCGGCGAGGCCCTGGGCCCCCGGGAGATCCGCGATCAGGAGGTTTCCGTGGAGGCCGTAGAGGACGCGGTCGAGCCCGTAGCGCTTCCGGGCTTCCCGGGAGACGTGGAACTCGACCGGGAAATGGACGGAGGGTGGGGAGGAGGTCGGCTGGTCGCTCGGCGTCGTCATGGCCGTCTAGTCTATCAGAAATCCTCCCGAACCGGAACAGCCGCTCCGCGGAAACGGCGGGCGGGCGGCGGGAGAAGGCGGGGATGGCCAGGCAGAGGGCGGCGGCCAGGGCCGCTCTCCCGCCGCGCTGGACCGGTCACCGCATGGTGAAAGAGGCTACCACGGAGGGAGAGCGGCCGACAGTCAAACTTGACTTGGGGCGGCCGGGGGGTTAGAAGGTATCGGACGGACCGATCGGATTGGACGGATCGGACCGGGTGACCGCTAGACCGTGCGCACGAAAAACCGCCATTCCGCGAATTTCCTCCGGCCCTCCTCCCCCGTCCTCCGGGTGATGAGCGAGTTCCTCCAGCTTAAGAACCTCTACCGCCAGGGCTGGCTGAAGCGGTCCGTCCCCGACTCCGCCTGCGAGTCGGTGGCCGACCACTCCTTCTCGACGGCCCTCCTCTGCCTCTTCCTTGCCGACAACTGCTTCCCCTCGGCCGACCGCGACCGGATCGTCCGGATGGCGCTCATCCACGAGGCGGGGGAGGTCTACGCCGGGGACATCACGCCGGTGGACGGGGTCTCGCCCGAGGAGAAGCATGCGCGGGAGAGGGACTCCGCTCTCCGGGTCTTCGCCGGCCTCCCCCAGGCGCCGGAGTACCTCGCCCTCTGGGAGGAGTTCGAGGAGAACTTGACGCCGGAGGCGCGGATCGTGAAGCAGGCCGACCGCCTGGAGATGCTTCTCCAGGCGACTGTCTACGAGAAGCTCGGCTACCACGACTTCGAGGAGTTCTTCGCCAACACCCGCCCCCTGATGAAGGACCCGAAGTTCCGGGCCCTCTTCGAGGAGGTGCGGAAAACCCGTCTGCCGGAAACGCAAGAAAAGATACAGCAATGAAACCACGGATTACCCGGATTCTCGCTGATTCGGCGCCCGGCATTATGCTGATCGCCGGCCTCCTCTCCGGCTGCGCATCCTCGCCCGAGACGAAGACCGAGGCGGCAACCGCGGCGCTCCCCTCCCCCGTCTTCGAACTCCGGCTGGCCCGGACGACGCCGGAGGCGAAGTGGGTCCGCGTCGACATCCGCTCCACCGGGGAGACCGTCTACCTCGCCCCCGAGGCGGCGCTCACCGTGGACGACCTCCTCTCCGCCGAGGCGGTGCCCGGGCGGCAGACGACGGCCCTCCGCCTCACCTTCACCCGGACCGGGACGCGGAGCTTCGCCGAGCTCACGGAGAAGCACCAGGGGGAGCCGCTCGCCGTGATCATCGGAGGCGAGGCGATCACCGCCTCGATCATCCGGGCCGCTATCCCCACCGGCGTGCTCGTCCTCGAGGGCTACTACCCGGCCGACGAGGTCGGGCGGATCGCCGAGGCCCTCTCCCGCCGCTGACCGGTCCGGTAGGGGCGAACCTGCCTGCCCCGATCTATCGGGGGTGTTCGCCCGCCGCGCTAAACCCGGGGACGGGCGAACATGAAGTTCGCCCCTACAACCGTCGACCATGACCC
>CAZOYW010000065.1:0-12079 GCA_964584165.1 uncultured bacterium | reverse complement strand
TGTTCCCAGAGAGAGCTTACTCTCTCCAGGAGGAACGGCCTTCATGTTAACTAGAGCAGGTACATGTTCTCCGCTTCCTTGAGCAGGCCGTCCCGGAAGTTGGGGTGGGCCAGGCCGATGATCGCCAGGGCCCGCTCCCGGGTGGACTTCCCCTTCAGGTCCGCCACCCCGTACTCCGTCACCAGGTAGTGGGTGTCCGCCCGGGGCGAGGTGATCACGGCCCCCTCCTGGAAGCGCGGCACGATCCGGGAGAGGTCGCCCCCCTTGGCGGTGGAATAGAAGGCGTGGATCGATTTGCCCCCCCGGGAGGCGAAGGCCCCCCGCACGAAGTCGAGCTGCCCCCCGGTGCCGCTGAAGGTGGCGCCGGAGAGATACTCGGCGTTGGCCTGGCCGAGGAGATCGACCTCGAGGACGGAGTTCACGGCGATCATGTTGTCGTTCCGCGCGATCACCTCGGGCGAGCAGACGTGGGCCGCCGAGTAGCTCTCGAAGCTCGGGTTGCCGTCCATGAATTCGTACATGCGCGCGGTGCCGGCGGCGGTGGTGAAGACGTGCTTCATGGGGTGAAGCGTCTTCTTCCGCCCGTTGATCACCCCCTTCTCGATCAGGTCGATCATCCCCGTGGTCATGAGCTCGCTGTGGACTCCGATGTCCCGGTGGCCGGAGAGGTAGCGGGTGACCGCGTTGGGCAATCCCCCGATCCCCAGCTGGATGGTGGCCCCGTCGGGGATGAGACCGGCCAGCAGCGGGCCGATGACCTCGTCCTCCGGGCGAGGGGGCGGCGGCCTCATCTCCAGGAGGGGGACGGAGTTCTCCACGATCGCGTCCACCTCCGAGACGTGGAGGAGGCTGTCCCCGTAGACCCGGGGCATGCGGTCGTTCACCTCGACGACCAGCCGCCCGCAGTGCCGGGCCGCGGTCGAGATGTAATCGTTGGCGGTGCCGAAGGAGAAAAAGCCCGCGCCGTCCATCGGGGAGACGGTGGTGAGGACCGTGTCGATCTTCAGGTAGTCCCGGCAGAGACGGGGAATCTGGTGGAGATAGCAGGGAACGTGGTAGTGGAGCCCGGTCTTGATCAGTCCCCGCTCGCTCCCGCCCACGAACCAGGAGTAGCCCTGGATGCAGTCGCAGAGGTCGGGGGCGAGGACGCTCCGGACGGCGTGCTCCAGGGGGAGGAAGTTGTACATCTGGAGTCCCTTGAGCTCGCCGGCGCGGGCCCGGGCGGCCACCGCGTGAAGCAGGGCCGGGGGCTGGGAGTTGCTCATCCCGTAGACGATGGTCTCGCCGCTCCGGATCGGCCCCACGGCTTCCGGGGCGGTGCTGAGTTTTCGCCGGTACTCGGCGGCATGGGCGTTCGTCTTCGCCATATCCCCTCCTCTGGCCGTCAGGCCGGTCGCGGGAACAACCCCGTCGGGGCGATTGTAGCGGCCCGGGGAAGAAGCGTCACTCCAATCTTGCGGGCCGGGCGGCGCCGGTGCGGAAGGAACGGAAGAATATTATTGACCGCCCCTAGCCGGGAGGAGAATACTCCCTTAAGCGAATCGTCATAACCCCGGCGGGATAAGACGTGAGACCATGCGGGGGACAGGAGGCTTGCAGCGCTGACCCGGCTCGGATAGGGATATCCGGCCGGGCTTTTTATTGTCCGAACCCTACCACGATAGGGGGGGCCATGAGACGCTCGGTTCCGTTTCTCCTTCTCGCCGGATTCGTCTTCGCCGCCGCGGCGGTCTCCCCCGCCGCGAACTGGACGCTCTCCACCGACGTGGGCGATCCGACCATCAGCGGGGTCGCGGTGGCCGACGGCAGCAACGTCTGGGCGGTGGCCGCCGGCACCAACGGAGGGGGGGCGATCTATTACTTCGACGGTGTTTCCTGGGGCCTTCAGACCTCCCTCTTCTCGACTCAGAGCGGCGAGCTCCGGGGCGCCTTCGCTTACGACGCCTCCCACGTCTGGGCGGTGGGGAACACCGTCGGGCCGCAGTACGGGGTGGTCTATGCCTACGACGGCTCGCAGTGGTCTTACCAGACCCGGACCTACGGCGACGGGAGCGCCTCGGGCATGCTCCACGACGTTTTCGCCGCCGATCCGGCCCACGTCTGGGCGACGGGCAACGGCGGGAACATCTACTCGTCCGCCGACGGCGGAGCCAGCTGGACGCAGCAGACCTTCCCCATGGCGATTTGGCTCGGGATCCACGGAACGGACGCGAATAACGTCTGGGCGGTGGGGGGATGGTCGCAGAGCACGGATGTATACAACCGCATCATGTTCTACAACGGCGCGTCCTGGACGGTGCAGACCTATCTCGCCAACATGCCTACCTTGGACTATCTCCGCGACGTCTGGGCGGTCGACACCGACGACGTCTGGGCGACGGGCGACGGCGGAATCGTCCTCCATTACGACGGGTCGTCCTGGTCCGTCGCCACCTCCGTGGGCGACAACACCGACGACGCCTGGGTCACCGCTCTCTCCCCCGACCAGGTCTGGGCGGGCTTCGACGGGTCGGCGACCGGCGTGTACTTCTACGACGGCGAGGCCTGGGCCCGCCAGGCCGGGACCGGACCCACCTGCCTCGAATCCCGCAACCCCGGCGAGGTCTGGGCGGGCGGCTCCCTCGGCCGCATCTATCGCCTCCTCTTCCAGAGCGAGCTGCGGCTCGACTTCTCCACCTACCTGGGGGGGAACGCCGCCGACACGCTCTATGACGTCGTCCTGGGCAGCGCGGGGCACGTCTTCGTCGCCGGGTCCACCCTCTCCACCGACTTCCCGCTCGCGAACCCCTACCAGTCGAGCTGGACCGAAGCCAGCGAGGACTGCTTCATCGCCCGCTTCAGCTCCGCCGGGTCCGCCCTGATCTACTCCAGCTACTTCGGCGGAGTGGGAAAGGACGAAGCCTATGCCGTTGCCGTCGACACTCTCGACTACGCCTACGTCACCGGCCGGACCGCCTCGGCCGACTTCCCCACCTGCGGGGTGTGGCCGGACCCCGCCTTCCAGGCGGCTAAAGCCGGCGACTACGACGCTTTCGTCATCCAGTTCGCCACCTCCGGGAGCTGGCTGTACTATTCGACCTATCTCGGCGGCGCGGAGGAGGACGCCGGGGAGGAGATCGGTTTGGACCTCTACGATGCCGTGATCGTCGGCTCCACTTGCTCGAGCGATTTCCCCACCGTCAGCCCCTATCAGGCCGGGCTGAGGGGTTCCCGGGACGTCTTTCTCACCAAGCTCCACCGGAACGGGAGCCAGCTTCTCTTCTCCACCTACCTGGGGGGGGACAGCAGCGATTGGGGGAAAGGCGTGGCGCTGGGTTCCGACGATACCATCTTCCTCGCCGGCTACGGCTATTCGGAGGACTTCCCCACGCTCAATCCCTGGCAGAGCTCCAACTCCGGATCCATCGACGGCTTCGCCGCCCGCTTCGCCTCGACGGGGTCCGTGCTGCGCTATTCCAGCTACCTCGGGGGCGGCGCCATCGATTACGCCCACGGCGTGGCGGTCGACCCCGACGGCCAGGCCCACCTGATCGGTTGGACCAATTCCACCGACACCTTCCCCGTCCACAACGCCTACCGCGCGGTCGGGGAAGGATCCTTCGAGGCTTTCGTCGTCAAGCTCGCCTCCTCGGGCTCGGCGGCGATCTATTCGACCCTCCTCGGGGGAGAGCGAAGCGAACAGGCCTATGCCATCGCCGTCGACGAAAACGGCAACGCCCTCCTGAGCGGCTATACCGACTCCCCCGATTTCCCCACCCGCAACCCCTACCAGGCCAGCCACTCCGGGGGGGGAAGCTTCGACGCCTTCTTCGCCGCCTTCAATCCCTCCGGGCAGAACCTCCTCTTCTCCACCTTCTTCGGCGGCGGCGCGACCGACTACGGCTATGGCGTCGCCCCCGCCTCCGGCTCCGGGATCGTCGCCGCCGGGTACACCGCCTCCTACGACTTCCCCACGCTCAATCCCTTCCAGGCGAGCCAGGCGAGCGGCTTCGACGGCTATGCCGCCCGTTTCTCTTTCGTCTCGACTTTCACCTCGCCCACGCCGTCTCCCACCGCCTCACCCAGCCCCTCGGTCCCGCCCTCTCCGACGGCAACCCCCTCCCGCAGCCCCACTCCCGTCCGGACGGCCACGCCCACTCCCATCCGGACGGCCACGCCCACCCCCGTCCGGACGGCCACGCCCACCCCCGTCCGCACGGGCACTCCCACTCCCGTCCGGACGGCCACGCCCACGCCCCAACCCACCGCGACGCCTTCGCCCACCTGCGGACCCAGCATCGTTCCGGAACAGGCGGTGATCCAGTCCGGGGACTACAACGGGGACGGGGCCGCCGACTTCGGCATCTTCCGCCCAGCGGCGGGCCTCTGGTCCATTCGCGATATCACCCGCCTGAACTTCGGGGGCGCCTCCGACCAGCCCGGAAGCGGCGACTACGACGGCGACGGGACATCCGAGATCGCCATCTTCCGTCCCTCCACGGGCCTCTGGTCGGTCTCCGGGGTAACCCGCGCCTACTTCGGCGGGGCGGAAGACCGCGCCGCCCCGGCGGATTACAATGGCGACGGTTCCTGCGAGATCGGGGTCTTCCGAGAGAACGGCGGGCTCTGGTCGATCCGCGCTCTCACCCGTTTCTACTTCGGCGACACGGGCGACTGGCCGATACCGGGAGACTACGGGGACGACGGGACGGCGGAGGCGGGCCTCTACCGCGTCTCCTCCGGGCAGTGGATGATCCGGGACCTCAGCCGCTTCTACTTCGGCGGCGCGACCGACTGGCCGGTCCCGGGCGACTACCTCGAATCGAGCGGGAAGGTCTTCGCGGTCTATCGGCCCTGTCCCGGCCAGTGGGCGCTCAAGGACCTCACCCGGATCTACTTCGGGAACTGCTTCGACTACCCGCGACCCGGGGACTTCAACGGCGACGGCGCGGACGACTTCGGGATATTCCGCGACTCCGCGGGGATGTGGTCGGTCCGAGACATGACCCGGGTGTATTTCGGCTCCACCGGCGACATCCCCGTGACCCGCTAAAACGGTCGGGAGGGAAATGGAGGCGAGGCCCCTGCCCGAGCGCTGGCCGGAGCTGAATCCGGCGCGGACGCGGAGCGCGGTCAGCCCGCCAGGAGGCTGAAGAGGAGGACCAGGAAGGGCACGATCACCACCCCGCCCCCGAGGCCGGTCAAGGCGCCGAGGAAACCAGCCAGAAACGACCCGGCGAGCGCGACCAGGGCATGTTCGAGGACGTTCACGGCGGGTTATCTTACTTCCGGAACTCGGTTAATCTATCAGCAACGCAAAGGCAGCCAGCGCGTCTGATAGGGAGCGAGAGAAGCCTCCGCGCCCCTCTCCCGCCGCAAGGCTCCTCCCAGCAAATCCTCCCCGATCTCTCCGGCGCAGCCCGCCGCCCGCAACCCGGACCGGGGGAGATCGGCCGTCCCGGCGGTCAGGTTGGTCACCGCGAGAATCCTCTCCTCTCTTCCCGGGGACGTCCGCTCCAGGGCGAATAGCCTTTCCCCCAGATCGACCACCCGCTCCTCCCCATCGGGGTGGAAGGCGGGGTGGGCGGACCGGGCGGCGAGGAGGACGAGGTACCTCCGGAACGCCTCCGCCGTTTCCGATCCCGAGTCCGCCAAGAGCTCCTCGATCTCGTCCTCGGCCCAGCGGCGGCGGTTCAGGGAGCGGGACTGGCCGGTCTTCTCGGCGCGGGCGTAGTCGTTGCGGGCGGCGAAAAGACTGTTGAAGTAGATCGCCGGGATCCCGCGCAGGGCGAGGGCGATCGCCTGGGAAGCGAGGAAGCGTTCCCGGGAGAGCGCGGCGTCGTTCGGGAGGGAGAGGGCGTCGGGATAGGCGATATTGAGCTCGTAGGGGGCCTCCTTCCCCTCCCGGCCGGCCCGGAGAGAGATCCGCCCGCCTCGGGAGAGGGCCTGCTCGACCAGCCGGCCGACCTCCGCCTCGGGAAGGAGCCCCTCCAGGGGGCGCAGGCCGATCCCGTCGTGGGAAGCCGTGAAGTTCAGGCAGGCGCAGCCGGGCGGCGGCGGGCGGCGCGAGGCCGCCCAGGCGTTGAGAGCCCGGCTGCTCCCGGAAAGAAGCGCGTGGAGGAGGAGCGGGGGCAGGACGAAGTTGTAGATCAGGTGCGCCTCCTCGCCGCCGCCGAAATAGGACTCGTTCTCCCCGGCGGGGAGGTTGGTCTCGGTGAGAAGGAGGACGTCGGGGGCGGCCAGCGCGAGGCACTCCCGGAATATCCTCACGATCTCGTGGGTCTCGGGGAGGTTGAGACAGGGCGTCCCGATCCGCTTCCAGAGGAAGGCGACGGCGTCGAGGCGGATGATCCGCGCCCCCTGGGACACGTAGTAGAGGAGGATGTCGAGGATCTCGAAAAAGACATCGGGGTTCGCGTAGTTGAGATCGATCTGGTCGGGGCCGAACGTGGACCAGACGTGGCGGTAGCCCCGCCGGGTCCAGACCGGGGTGAGCAGGGCCGAGGAGCGGGGGCGGACCACCGCGGAGAGATCGGTTCCGGGGTCGGCCTCGATGAAGTAGTCGCGGGCGGGGGCGATCCCGGTGGAGAACTCCTTGAACCAGGCGCTCTGCCGGGAGACGTGGTTCAGGACCAGGTCTAACATCAGACGGAAGCTCCCGCCCAGACCCGCCACGTCGGCCCAGTTCCCCAGCTCGGGGTTAACCGTGCGGTAGTGGATCACCGAGAACCCCTCGTCCGAACTGGAAGGAAAAAAGGGGAGGAGATGGAGGGTGTCGAAAGCCCCGGCCAGGCGGCGATCCAGGAAGCGCTTGAGGACGGCCAGGGGGCGTTCGCCCCGCGCGGTGACCGCGTCGGGGTAGGCGATCAGGATCCGGTCGGACTGGTCCCAGCCCCGTCGGCCGGGCGTCCTCGCCTCGAGGCCGTAGCGCCCGAGCGCCAGGACCAGGCGCTCCAGGCAGGCGGGGGCGGCGGACCGGCCGTAGAGGCGCTCGAAACGGCCCCGCAGGCGCTCCAGCGCCGGGCTGGCAGAGCAAGCCTTCATGAGGAGGAGGCGGGGAAACCCCGGATGGCCGTGAGCAGCGTCCTAAGCGACCTCCGGAGGACGGCGTAGCTGTAGTAGGAGCTGGCCACGCGGTAGTTGTGCTCGACCACCTCCCGGCGGTAATCCGCGTCCTCGAGCAGGCGTTTGACCTCGCGCACCGCCTCCTCGGCCAGGAAGCCCTCCATGATCGGGATCCGGAACCCCTTGGGCTCGATGTCCCGCCCGAAGATCGCGTAGCGGTTGACCAGGACCGGGATCTTGAAGTAGATCGCCTCCAGGAAGGCGTTGCCGAAGCCCTCGTAGAGGCTGGGGTAGGTGACCAGGGCGGCGTGGGGGTAAAGGTCCCAGAGGGTGAAGATCTTCTTCCCCTCGCTGTCGATCTGGCGGACGTCGCCCACCCGGGTGGCGATGAACCTGACGTCCACGCCGTTGCGGCGGGCGAAGGCCGCGAGCATGTCGCGATAGGCCGTCCCCTCGTCGCCCGCCTCGTGGGAGACGACCAGCTTGTAGCGGGGGTCCCCCAGCATCTGGACCAGGGTGACGGCGTGCTCGATCCCCTTGCGCGGGACGACCCGGCTGGGCTGGAGGATCATGACGTCGGAGGGGGCGAGGCCGATCTCCTCCCGGACGGCCGCGGCGTAGGCGTCCGGGGCGGGCGGCGGGCTCTCGAAGTTCATAACGTTGGGGACGACCACCGAAGGCACCGCCTTGCGGCGGGCGAGCTCCTCCCGGGCGGACTGGTTGATCACGACGTGCTGGAGGTCGGGATCGCGGGGGGGGAAGGCCATGTCCAGGTAATCCGTGGCGGCGTTGACGGCGAAGCGGTCGCGCTCCCAGTAGAAATCGTGGTGATGGGCGATGGCCGGGATGCGGCTCTCCGAGAGGAGCTCGGCCAGGGCGATCCCGAGCGGCAGGTGCATGGGGAGGCTGACCGCGTTCTCCAGCACCAGCAGCGAGGCGTCGAACCGCCGGATGAATTCGTAGAGCGCGCCCTTGAGGTAATCGGCCAGGGCGTGGACGCGGGCGGTGACCAGGGGGGGGCGGGAGTACTTTCCCCAGATCCGCTCGTTGATCCAGGCGTTCTCGGGATGGCCGAAGAACGCCTCGGGAACGCAGACGCACCGCTCCGGCTCGCGGTCGAGCTTGCCGGCGAACCAGGAACAGGCGTGGCCGTCGGCGGCGAAGACCTGGGCCCACTTCGCGCTCTCCAGGGAGACGCCGTCCGTCCCGGCGAAACGCGTGGACACGAATCCGATCGATTCCGGCATGGGGAAGGGCGGCGCGCGGCCGCCAGCCCTTTTATCCCCGAATCCGCGGCGCCTGTCAACCCCGCCGCCGATTTTTCCCTTGGACAAACCGCGCACCGGCGTTGATAATCCAGCCGCAAGCGCATGGAGCTTCCCCGTGACAGCCGCCACCGACAGCGCCGACCCCATCCTCGACCGCCTCCCCCTCTTCCGGGAGACGGCGGAGCGATCGGCGGAGATCGTCCTCGCCAACCTGGTCGCCCTGGGCGAGGTCCCCTCCCCGACCTTCGGAGAAGCGGCGAGGGCCTCTGTCTTCGTCGAGCGGCTGAGCGAATTCGGACTCCAGAACTGCTCCACCGACGAGATGTCCAACGCCTACGGCGTCCTCCCCGGGTCGAGCGGGGACCGGAACATCCTCCTCGTCGCCAACCTCGACAGCTTCACCGAACCCGAGCACCCGCCGCCGATCGAGATCCGCACCGATCGGATCCGGGGCCCCTTCGTGGGGGACAACAGCCTCTCGCTCGCCGCGATCGCTTCCCTCCCCTTCCTCCTCGACAAGCTGAACCTGCGCCTCAAGGCGAACCTTGTCCTGATGGGGGCCTCCCGCGCGCTGGGACGGGGGAACCTCGCCGGGATCAAGTTCTTCCTGGACCATGGCTCGCTTCCGGTCCAGGCCGGCCTCTGCCTGGAGAGCGTCCAACTCGGCCGGATCAACTTCTCCAGCCTGGGCATGCTCCGGGGCGAGATCGTCTGCCGGCTCCCCGACGACTACAACTGGGCCCAGTTCGGCGCCTCCGGGACGATCCTCCCGATGAGCGATATCATCTCCCGGATCGCGGCCATCCCCCTGACCCGCCGGCCGGCCGGGCGCATCATCCTCGGCTCGCTCCGCGGCGGCATCTCCCACCAGAACATCGCCCGCCAGACCACCCTCGGCTTCGAAGCCCGGAGCGAGTCGGCCGAGGTCCTCGGCGAGATCGCGGAGAAGATCGCCGACATCGTCGAGGAGGTGGCGGCCCGGGCGGGGGTTAAGGTCGAGCTCGATATCTTCGCCCGCCGGAGCCCGGGCAGCCTCAAGATCTCTGACCCCCTGGTCCGGAGGGCCAAATCCCTCCTCTCCAGTCTCGGGATCGAGCCCATGCTCTACCCCACCACCGGCGCCCTGGCCGCTTTCCTGGAGAAAAACATCCCGGCCCTCACCCTGGGGATCTCGGTCGGGGAAAGAAAATTCGATTTGGCCGAGATCGAGGAACTGATCGATCTCCAGCTCGTCTTCACCGGCCTCGCCCAGACCATCGGGATGATCCTGGCCGTCGACGCCTTCGGCAGCGATGAAAACCCCGCCTGACGATCCCGCCCGCGGCTGGCTCCGGGCCAACACCTACCACCACTCCCGCTTCGCCGACCTCCGGCGCCTGGTCGAGGAGAAGGAGCGGCAGGGGCTCAAGATCTCGGTCTGTCTCCCCGCCCTCAACGAGGAGAAGACCATCGGCAAGGAGGTGGTGGTCTTCAAGTCCGAGCTGATGAGCCGCTGCCCCCTCATCGATGAGCTCGCGGTGATCGACTCCGGCTCCACCGACCGGACCCGCGAGGTGGCCGCCTCCTTCGGCGCCGACGTCTATCTCTCCCGGGAGATCCTGCCCGAGCTGGGGCAGAAAAAAGGCAAGGGCGAGAACCTCTGGAAGAGCATCTACCAGCTCCGGGGCGACGTGATCGTTTACGTCGACGCCGACATCAAGAACATCCACGCCCGCTTCGTCTACGGATTGGTCGCCCCCCTCCTCCTCCGTCCCGAGGTCAAGTACGTCAAGGCCTTCTACGACCGCCCCCTCGCCCTGGGCGCGGGCCCCCGCCTCTCGGGCGGGGGCCGGGTGACCGAGATCCTGATCCGCCCCCTCTTCTCCCTCTTCTTCCCGGAGCTCGCCGGCATCATCCAGCCCTTGAGCGGCGAGTACGCCGCCCGGCGGGAGGTCCTGGAGCGGATCCCCTTCCCCATCGGCTACGGCGTGGAAACCTCCCATCTGATCGACATCTACCGGCGCTGGGGGATGTCGGCCTTCGCCCAGACCGACCTCGACCAGCGGGTCCACCGCAACCAGCCCACCCGCGACCTCGGCCGGATGTCCTTCGGCATCCTCCAGACCTTCCTCTCCCGCCTGGAGGGGCTCGGCCTGATCTCCGGTCTCCCCGAACTCAATCACTACCTCCGCCAGTTCCAGTCCCGCGAAGATCTTTACGAGGAGATCCGCAGCGAGATCCGCGAGGAGGAAAGGCCGCCGATGATCGAGATCCCGGCCTACCGCGAAAAGATCGGGCCGTGACGCGCGTCGCCGTCGTTCATTACCACCTCCGCCCGGGCGGAGTGACCCGGGTGATCGAGAACGCCGCCGCCGCGCTCGAAGAGAGCGGGGCGGCGACCGCCGTCCTCTCCGGCGAGGCGCCCGCCGGCGGGTCGCTTCTCCGGGGGCGATCCCGGGCCGTGCCGGGGCTGGGTTACGCCTCCGGGAAGGGCGCGCCCGACCCGGAAACGCTCGCCGTCCGCCTGGAGGAGGCGGCCCGCGCGGCCCTGGGCGGGCCGCCCGACCTCTGGCATTTCCACAACCACTCCCTGGGCAAGAACCCGTCCCTGACCCGGGCGGTCGGGATCCTGGCCCGCCGGGGCCGCCGGCTCCTCCTCCAAATCCACGATTTTGCCGAGGACGGACGGCCGGCGCTCTTCCGAGCGCTCCGGGAGGCCCTGGGAGAGGGCGGCGGCCCGGAGCTCGGACGGCGCCTCTATCCCCAGGGGGCGAACGTCCACTACGCCGCCATCAACCGCCGCGATCTCCTCCTCCTCGAGAAGGCCGGCGTCGCCCCCGCCCGCCTCCACTTCCTCCCCGACCCGGTCGCCGTCCCGCGCGACGTTCCCCCGCCCGCGGGCGGGGAAGGCCGACTCTTCCTCTACCCGACCCGCGCCATCCGGAGGAAAAACCTCGGCGAATTCCTCCTCTGGGCGGCGCGCGGAAGGCCGGGCGACCGCTTCGCCGTGACGCTCGCCCCGCGCACGAGCGCCGAGCGCCCGTTCTACGAGCGCTGGGTGGCTTTCGCCCGCCGGGAGAAGCTCCCCGTCGAATTCGAGGCCGGGACGCGGGGGGGGCGGTCACTCTCCGCCCTCTTCGCCGTAAGCGCGGCGGCGGTCACCACCAGTGTCGCCGAGGGCTTTGGACTCGCCTTCCTGGAGCCCTATGTCGCGGGGAGGCCGCTGGCCGGGCGCAAGATCCCGGAGATCACCGAGGAGATCGAGGCGGCGGGGATCGACCTCTCCCCGCTTTACGAACGCCTCCCGGTCCTCCTCCAAACGGGCGAGCGCCGGCGCCTCCGGGAGAAGATCGCCGAGGGGGTCGCCCGCTGGCTGGAGGCCTACGGCCGCCGGCCGCGGCGGGGGGACGCCGAGCGGGCGCTGGAAGCCGCCGGCGGCGGCCGGGAGTTCGACTTCGGACGCCTCGACGAAGCCCTGCAGATGGCGATCATCCGCCGGTCCCGGGGCGGCGGACCCGAAGGCGCGCTCGACGCCGGGAGCCATCCGGGTGCCGCCGTCCGGAGAAACCGCGAGATCGCCCGGAAGCGCTTCGGATCCGAGGCCTACGCCCGCGTCCTGACCGGGATCTACCGGCGGATCCTCGAGCCAGCCGGCGCAGCCGGGGGAGACGATTTCCGCCTGGAGACCGTCCTCGATTTCTTCCTCGATCCCCGCCGCTTCTTCCTGCTGAGGTCCTAGTTAACATGAAGGCCGTTCCTCCTGGAGAGAGTAAGCTCTCTCTGGGAAC
>CAZOYW010000064.1:0-12177 GCA_964584165.1 uncultured bacterium | reverse complement strand
TCGAGTGGGACAACTACCGGACCCACGTCTCGCGCTACGAGCTCACCGAATACCTCCCTATACTCTGAACCGCGAATCGGCTTGGCCTGGCTCGGCGGATGGAACTACGAATTACGCGAATTACGCGAATTTGAATAAGCCGGGCTAATTCGCGTAATTCGTGAAATTCGTAGTTACATATTCCGCGCCGGGCTAATTCGCGCAATTCGCGGTTATTGGTTAGCCGGGCTGGAATCTAATTCGTGAAAATTCGTGTCAATTCGTGGAATTCTTCGCCGGGCCGCCATGCCAGACCGCCTCCATGACGCCATCGTCCCGAAGGGGAGCTGCGGCGTCGGCTTCGTCGCCCGCCTCGACGGCGTCCCCGCCCCGGCAATCGTCCGGGACGCCCTCTCAGCCCTGGTCAACCTCGAGCACCGGGGGGCGACCGGGGGCGACGACGGGACGGGCGACGGGGCCGGGATCATGGTCGGCCTCCCCCACGACTTCTTCGTCCGCTCCGCGGGGCTGCCCCTCCCCGGACCCGGGGACTATGCCGTCGGCATCCTCTTTCTTCCGGGAATACCCGGCGCAAGCGCTGACGGCCGGACCCGCCGCCTGGTCGAACGCCTGGCGCTGGGGGAGGGGATCGCACTCCTCGGCTGGAGGGAGGTCCCGGTCGCGCCCGGCGTCCTCGGCGATCTCGCCCGCCAGAGCCTCCCCCGCGTCCTCCAGGTCTTCCTCGGGAGGGGGGAGATCCCCCGCGCTTCCTTCGAGCGGAAGCTCTACGCCCTCCGCCGCCTGATCGAGAAGGAGTCGGCGACTTCCCCGGCCGGGGAGGGGGAGCGCCCCTATTTCGCGAGCCTCTCCTCGCGGACGGTCGTCTACAAGGGGCTCCTCACCGCCTCCCAGCTGGGGGCCTTCTACCCCGACCTCGCCGACGCGGCCTTCGCCTCCTCCTGGGCGGTCGTCCACCAGCGCTACAGCACCAACACGCTCCCCGACTGGCGGCTCGCCCAGCCCTTCCGCTTCCTCGCCCACAACGGCGAGATCAACACCCTCCGCGGGAACGTCAACCGGATGAAGGCCCGCGAGCCCGCCCTCGCCTCGGCGCTCCTCGGGGACGACCTGGCCAAGGTTCTCCCCGTGATCGACGAGTCGGGGTCCGACTCGGCGATCCTGGACAACGTCCTCGAACTCCTCGTCCGCTCCGGCCGGGAGCTCCCCCAGGCCGTGATGACGCTGGTCCCGGAGGCCTGGGGGTCCCGCTTCCACATCGGCGAAGATAAGCGGGCCTTCTACGAGTACGCCTCCGCACTGATGGAGCCCTGGGACGGTCCGGCGGCCCTGGTCTTCTGCGACGGCGCCTATCTCGGCGCCACCCTCGACCGGAACGGCCTGCGCCCCGCCCGTTACGCCGTCACCCGCGACGGCCTCGTCGTCCTCGCCTCCGAGGCCGGCGTCCTTTCTCTCTCCTCGGAGCGGGTCCTCCAGCGGGGGCGGCTTCAGCCCGGGAAGATGCTTTTGGTCGATCTCGAGGCGAAGCGGATCGTCCCGGATCACGAGATCAAGGCGCGGATCTCCCGCCGCAAGCCCTACCGGCGCTGGGTGAAGGACGGGCGGATCGAGCTCGCCTCCCTCCCCGCCTCCCGCCCCGTCCCGGCCCCCGCGGGGCATTCGCTCCCCGCCCTCCTGGCCGCCTTCGGCTACACCGACGAGGACCTCCGCCTCGTCCTCGCCCCCATGGCCGAGCGGGGGCAGGAGCCGGTGGGGTCGATGGGGAACGACTCCGTCCTCCCCGTCTTCTCCCGCCGCCCCCAGCTCCTCTTCTCCTACTTCCAGCAGCTCTTCGCCCAGGTGACCAACCCCCCGATCGATCCCCTCCGAGAAGAGCTGGTGATGTCCCTGATGGGCTGGCTCGGCCGGGAGAGGAACCTCCTGGAGGAGACGCCCGCCCACGCCCGGCGGCTCAAGCTCCCCCACCCCGTTCTTTCCCCGGAAGAGCTCGAGCGGATCCGGGCCTCGGATTCGCCCGACCTCCTCCCGGCCGGGATCGAGATCACCTTCCCGGCCGGCGGCGACGGGCGGGACCTCGAGACCGCGCTCAAGTACGTATGCGACCTCGCCTCCTCGCGGATCGGGGAGGGGGCTTCGGTCATCGTCCTTTCCGACCGCGCGGTCTCGCCCGCCCGCGCCCCCCTCCCCGCCCTCCTCGCCGTCTCCGCCCTCCACCACCACCTGATCCGCAAGGGGTTGCGCGCCGCCTGCGGGATCGTGGTCGAGACGGCGGAGGCGAGGGAGGTGGCCCACCTCGCCCTCCTCGTCGGCTACGGGGCCTCGGCCGTCTGTCCCTACCTCGCCCTCGCCGCCGTCCGCGACCTCGCCGGCCGGGGTTTTCTCGAGGGCGATCCCCGCCCGGAGGACGCGGCCGCGAACTACGTCACGGCGCTCAAGAAGGGGCTCCTCAAGACCCTCTCCCGGATGGGGATCTCCACCATACGCTCCTACCAGGGTGCCCAGATCTTCGCGGCCGTGGGCCTCGACCGGTCCCTGGTCGGGAAGTATTTCACCGGGACGGTCTCCCGGGTCGGGGGGATCGGGCTTTCCGAGATCGCCCGGGAGGCGAACGAGCGCCACCGCCGGGGATTGCCCCCCGAAGGCTCGCCGCCGCTTCTCCTCGACCCCGGCGGCGACTACCGCCTGCGCGCGGGGGGCGAGCGCCACCTCTGGTCGCCAGAGGCGATCGCGCTTCTCCAGCGCGCCGTCCGGAACGGGGATTACGAATCCTACCGCGCCTTCGCCGCGGAGGTGGACCGCACGGGAAGGGAGGCCGGCAACCTGCGCGGACTCCTCTCCTTCGTCCCCGGGGAGCCCGTCCCCCTCGAGGAGGTCGAGCCGGAGGAGGCGATCCTGAAGCGTCTCGTCTCCCCCGCCATGTCCTTCGGCTCGATCGGCCGGGAAGCCCACGAGGCGATCGGGCGGGCGATGAACCGCTTGGGCGGCCGCTCCAACTCCGGCGAAGGGGGGGAGGACCCGGAGCGGAGCGCCCCCGCCCGGTCGAAGGTCCGCCAGGTCGCCTCCGGGCGCTTCGGCGTCACCGCCTCCTATCTCGCCGCCGCGGAGGAGATCCAGATCAAGATCGCCCAGGGGGCGAAGCCGGGTGAGGGCGGCCAGCTCCCCGGCCACAAGGTCTCCGCCGAGATCGCCCGCGTCCGCCATACCATGCCCGGCGTAACCCTGATCTCGCCCCCGCCCCATCACGACATCTACTCGATCGAGGACCTCTCGGAGCTCATCTACGACCTGAAGGCGCTGAGCCCCCGCGCCGCCGTCTCGGTCAAGCTCGTCTCCGAACCCGGCGTGGGGACGGTCGCCGCCGGCGTGGCCAAGGGGCGGGCGGATCTCGTGGTCATCTCCGGGCAGGACGGCGGGACCGGCGCCTCGCCCCTGACCGCGATCAAGCGGGTCGGCCTCCCATGGGAGCTCGGCTTGGCCGAGACCCAGCGGGCGCTCCTCGCGGGGGGGCTGCGCGGGCGGATCCGCGTCGGGGTGGACGGGGGGATGAAGACCGCCCGCGACGTCCTCGTCGCCGCGCTTCTGGGCGCCGATGAGTTCGGCTTCGGGACCGCCGTCCTCGTCTCCCTGGGCTGCGTCCTGGCGAGGAAATGCCACCTCAACTCCTGCCCGGCCGGGATCGCGACCCAGGACCCCGAACTCCGGAAGCATTTCGTCGGGAAGCCCGTCCACGTCGAGAACTTCTTCCGCTTCCTCGCCCGCGCCGTCCGGGAGGGGATGGCGGAGATGGGCTTCCGCTCGCTGGCCGAGATGGTCGGCCGCTCCGACCGCCTCCGCTTCGTCCCCGCCGCGGGGGTCTTCAAGGCGGAGACGCTCGACCTCTCCGACCTGGTCGGCGCCGGTCGGGGCGATCCGGGCGATCGCCCGCCCAGCCAGTCGTGTGGGGGCGATCCTAGTGATCGCCCCGCCGTTTCGGCCGATCCGGAGTGCCGGATGCGCCCCTCGGGCGGACCGCCGGCCAAGCTTCTCGACGACGCGATCCTCGCCCAGGTCGCTCCCGCCCTCGCCGGGGGGAAGCCCGTCTCCCTCGATCTCCCGATCCGCAACATCCACCGGGCCGTGGGGGCTCGCCTGAGCGGCTGGATCGTCCGCCGCTTCGGCCCCTCTGGCCTCCCCGCGGGGACGCTCGACCTCCGCTTCTCCGGGACGGCCGGCCAGTCCTTTGGCGCCTTCCTCGTCCCCGGCGTCTCGCTCCGCCTCGAGGGCGAGGCCAACGACTATCTCGGGAAGGGGATGTCGGGAGGGAGGATCGTCGTCCTCCCCCCTCCGGGGACGGCCTTTGTCCCCCGCGAGAACGTGATCGCCGGGAACACCATCCTCTACGGCGCGACCGGGGGGGAGGTCTTCCTCTACGGGACGGCCGGCGAGCGCTTCGCGGTCCGGAACTCCGGCGCCGTCGCGGTGGCGGAGGGCGTGGGCGACCACGCCTGCGAGTATATGACCGGGGGGACGGTGGTGGTCCTGGGGCCGACCGGGCACAACTTCGCCGCCGGGATGTCCGGCGGGATCGCTTACGTTTACGACGAGACCGAGCTCTTCGACACCCGCTGCAACCTCGACATGGTCAACCTGGAGGGGGTGTGGAGCGAGGAGGACCGCCGCCTCCTCCGTTCGCTGATCGAGTCCCATCTCCGCTGCACCGGCTCGGCGCGGGCTAAGTGGCTCATCGACAACTGGGAGTCGCGCCTCCCCCTCTTCGTCAAGGTCCTCCCGATCGACTACGGCAAGGCCCTGGAGCGGATGCGCCTGCGGGAAGACCTCGTGGGCGAGACGGTCTCGGCGACGGAGGAGGTCTACAAGTAGCGTGTAACGTGGAACGTGTAATGTGGAACTTTGAACCTGGCCTGCGCTGATTCGTCTGCGTCCACGTTCACATATCCGTTTACGAAATCGAGGACGAGAGCATGAGCGAGAAACGTATTCCATGTAGGCCCCGACTGCGTCGGGGCGATTTGGCGGGGTCGTGTTGCAGGCCAGGTCTAGGGCCCGGCGTTTTGGAGTGCGGCGGCACGCCGCCGCTTGGAAGTGCGGCATCCTAGCAATACTGCAATCCTTTTCGATTCGCCGGCGAATCGAAAAGGAGATGCTACAACCGCAGCGATCCTGCATGCCTCTAATCCGTTATGGCTGATTTTCTGACCATCGACCGCCGCGACCCCTCGCCGCGCCCCGTCCGGGAGCGGGTCCGCGATTTCCGGGAGTACGAGATCCCCTACCCCGAGGGCGATCTCCTCCTCCAGGCCCGGCGCTGCCTGGATTGCGGCGTCCCCTTCTGCCACGGCTTCGCCTGCCCGCTCGCGAACCGCGTCCCCGACGTCAACTCCCTCCTGGCCCGGGGCCACTGGGAGATGGCGCTCGAGGTCCTCCACTCCACCAACAACTTCCCCGAGATCACCGGGCGGGTCTGCCCCGCCCCCTGCGAGGCCGCCTGCACCCTCTCCCTCGCCTTCCCGGCCGTGGCCGTCCGCCGGATCGAGCTCCAGGCGGCCGAGCGCGGCTTCCGGGAGGGCTGGATCCGCCCCCGCCCGGCCGCGGCGAAAACGGGACGTCGAGTGGCGATCGTCGGCTCCGGCCCGGCCGGCCTCGCCGCCGCGCAGGAACTCGCCCGGAAGGGGCACTCACCGGTCGTCTTCGAGAAGGACGCCCGGGCGGGCGGTCTCCTCCGCTACGGGATCCCGGACTTCAAGCTGGAGAAGCGCGTCCTCGACCGGAGGCTGGCCCAGCTTATGGAGGAGGGCGTGATCTTCGAGAACTCCGTCCGGGCGGGGGTGGACGTCTCCGCCCGCTACCTCCTCCGCGCCTTCGACGCCGTCCTCCTCGCCCTCGGCGCGGGGACCCCCCGCGACCTGCCCCTCCCGGGGCGGTCCCTCGCCGGCATCCGCTTCGCTCTTGATTTCCTCTCCCGCCAGAACCGCCTGGTCTCCGGCGAGGCCGTCCCCTCCGCGGAACCGGCGGAGGTCCGGGGCCGGGACGTGCTGGTCATCGGGGGTGGGGACACGGGTTCGGACTGCGTGGGGACGGCGCGGAGGCTCGGGGCGAGGAGCGTCGTCCAAGCCGAACTCCTCCCCCGTCCGCCGGCCTCCCGCCTCCCCTCCGACCCCTGGCCGAACTGGCCCCGCATCCTCCGCGCCTCTTGCTCTCATGAAGAGGGGTGCGATCGGCTCTGGTCCGTGGCCGTGCGGGAGTTCGTGGGCGAGGGGTCCGTCCGGGCCGCCCGCTGCGTTCGACTGGACTACCCGCAAGGGGGAGGGGAGCCCCGCGAGATCCCCCGCTCGGGTTTCGAGATCCCGGCCGACCTCGTCCTGCTCGCCGCCGGCTTCCTCCACGTCGAGCCGTCCCCCCTCCTCTCCGACCTCGCCCTCCCCCTCGACCCCCGCGGCAACCTCCGCGCCGGTCCGGAGGGACGAACCTCCCTCCCGAAGGTCTTCGCGGCCGGGGACTGCAATGTCGGCCCCTCGCTCGTCGCCACCGCCCTCGCCTCCGGCCACCGCGCCGCCGCCTCCGTCCACTCCTACCTTTCCGCATAAAAACATTCGCGCCGCCACTATCCCAGACGTCGCTATTCGTTCTGGCCGAGTCCATCGGCAGCAACGCATGAACGTCATTGCGGGGCTCCGAAGCGGAGAGAAGGGGACGAAGCAATCCCAACCATCATCCGGGGAGCAACTCAGGCGTATCGGTAAATATTATAAAAATAAACTATGTTCTTGACATTTAATGACCGATGAATAGGATAGAGCAGGCCGCAGCGCGCAACCGGTGGCCGCCGTGAAAAATGCGCCAGTATCGCAACTCCGACCGATTTCTGGTCTGGAAGGCAAATCATCGAACCCGCCCGATCGGCGGGTATTTTATTCTCCGCTACCCCTAACCCGGAGGGCCGGAAGATGACCAGGTTCGACGGCTTTCTTTTTTCCAAGCTTCACCTGATCGGGAGCAGGTCAGAGGGGCCGGTGTATATCCTCCAGCAGTTCGACTACGCCGAGATCCCGATCGCCAAGAAGGCGCCGCTCTGGGGAAATGATCCCAAACTCCAGGAGCACCTGGGATCCAAGATCACCATCGAGGGAAGGGTGTTGTCCGGCTTGCTTTCCTATGACGCTGTTATCCCCTACACGCGCGCGGAGGAAGTTCGGGCGGAAAAGACGGCGCTGACCGTCGAGCTCAAGATGGAAAGCGATGAGCTCGTCCTGGAGCGCCGGCCCTCCTCCCCGGCTTCCCGGGCGTTTTCTCTCGCCCTGCGCGTGAAGTGGCCTTTCCGAAGCATCTGGAGGGGGGTATGCCCGACGAGCCAGATCTACGATTTCATCGTCGAGCGGGACAAGAAGACCGTCTGGCGGTGGGGCGAGGGCAGGTTCTTTACCCAGGCGCTGACGCCGGTGGCGATCCCCGGAGGGGACTTCATCGATTTCCCGGAGGCCTGGGTCATCGATCCCGGCCTGATCCAGTCCGCCGGCGTCTACCTCGTCCGGGCCGTTTTCATCGCCTCCGGCCAGGAAGTGGAGAGGAAACTGACGATCAAATTCGCGGCCTGACCGGGGCGATCGGAAGAGTCAAATGATTGAGTTCCGGCTTGTCTTGAAGTGCGGCTCGCAAACTATTCCGGCCGGGTGGAAACGAAGGTGAGAGCTGTCTTAATCGCTGCTATGTTGCTGCCTGCGGTTTGCCGGGGCGGCTCCGCCCCGTTGATAAGCCGGATATCTCACCCCCCGGCGCCTCCAGCTTCGCGGATTGCCCCTCCTCTTCACTCGAATTCAGCCGCGGGCGCTGGAGGCGCCTTTGAATATCTCAATCGAGTAATGGACCAGTATTGCGACTCATTCTACGTATATTTCGACGATTATTGCGGGGGGAATCACTTCATACCCTCGGGTTGGATGGGGGATATAGCGGATATCGGGTTTTTCGGCAATTGCACCCATGAAGTATTCTCCGGTGTCAGCTGCAATGAAATCGTTTATGCGGCTTCAGGGAGCCCGGAGACTGCCTGGGCGGGCGTTTACTGGCAATATCCGGAGAATAACTGGGGAGATAAAGGCAATGGTTACAATCTCGCCGGCGCAACCGTTCTAACTTTTGCGGCGAAGGGAAAGATCGGTGGCGAGCGGGTTGAGTTTAAAATGGGTGGAATCAATCGGAATCCCTATCGCAACCCCTCCTTCCCCTATCAGGATTCCTGCGATCTGCTCAGCACGGGGATTATCACCCTGTCCAACTCCTGGCAGGAATACGCCATCGACCTAGCCGGCGCGGAGTATTTCAGAGTCTTTACCGAAAAATACGCCGGAAGCAATAACCACTATATTCCCTCGGGCTGGTTGAATGGCTCGAACAATATGACCTTCGACGATGGATGGACTGATAATCCTCACGGCGGCGATACCTGCATCCGCGTGGAATGGAATGGAGAAGCCGGGTCAGACGGTTTCATGTGGAATGGAGTAGATTGGCAATACCCGGAAAACAATTGGGTTGGCAATAATGGAAAGGGATACGACCTGGCCGGCGCCACCAAGCTGTCTTTTTATGCCCGCACCGACCAGCCGGAGCTCCAGCTGAAGTTTTGGGTCGGCTACCCGGACGATTCCTGTGGGGAAACATTTATCAGCGCGGCCAACGAGCATTTTGTGGGCATAACCGGCAATTGGTCCCGCTACGAGATAGATCTCAACGGGCGCGATATGTCCGACGTTTGCTGCGGCTTCGGGTTTGCCTTCAACGACATACACGATCCGAACCCGAATGGGTGCGTTTTTTACCTCGATGATATTGTTTTCGATAAGCCCCTGCAGAAAGACTTGAGCAATATATTGGGAGGTTTTTGCTTTGTCGCGGATAAAGCTCATAATCCCGACGGTTGCACGTTTTATCTTGACGATGTCAAATACGACAAGGCGTTTCCGGAGACGAGCCATTTCCTCCAAAGTTATACCTATAACGCTCAAACCGGCGACAATTACATCCGCAACGCGGCCAATGTATATGATAACGCGTTGGCTCTGATCGCTTACTCGATGCCGGGCCCCTATCGGGACTTGCCGAGAGCGAAACTTCTTGCGGATGCATTTGTAACGGCCCAGCAGAGCGACCGCTACTTCAGCGACGGGAGATTAAGAAACGCCTACATGTGCGGGGATTTGATCGATCCAGCTACCGGTTATGCCAAACTGCCCGGGTGGTGGGATTACGACGCTAAAAGCTGGTATGAAGACGCGGGTTCGGATGGAACCAGCGCCGGCAACATAGCCTGGGCCATGATCGCTCTCATGCACTACTACCAGCAGCGGGGAGGACGACAATATCTTAACGCAGCTCTCGAAATGGCCGAATGGGTCGTCGCTAATTGTTATAGCGATATCGGAGCGGGCGGGTTCACGGGCGGCTACAATGGTTTTGACGGGGACCAGGCGAAACTCACCTGGAAATCCGTCGAGCACAATATCGATCTTTATATAGCCTTCTCCTTGCTTTCAAGGTGGGATCAGGGATGGAACGATGATGCTCAGCACGCCTTAAGCTTTGTGGAGGCGATGTGGAATGAAACGACGGGCTATTTCTGGACGGGGACGAAGGAAGACGGAGCAACCATCAACGACAACCCCGATCAAATCCCGCTTGATGTTCAGGCCTGGTCCGTATTGGCCTCGCCCGGATCTTATGAATATCACCGTGCGCTCGCCTGGGCCCGGGAGCGCCTCTGGGTCGAGGATGCCGATTGCCCCTCGCTGATATCCGGATACGACTTCAATGCCGACCGCGATGGCGTTTGGTTCGAGGGGGTGGGTCAAATGGGAGTCGTTTATCAAGTGATCGGGGATGAAGCGCATGCCGACGAGTGCCTGGCGGCTCTGCGCGCCATACAAGCGGAATCGCCCCTGTGCGCTGGGACCGGGATACCGGCCGCCTGCCAGGATGGTCTTACCACCGGTTTCGACTGGGTGTATAACGCCCGCTGCTGCCTGGCGGCCACCTGCTGGTATATCTTCGCCGAAGAGGCGTATAACCCGTATGCGCCGCCGCCGCCCCAGGCGCTGATACTCGGCGGAAGTGATTATGACGGCGACGGCGTCTCCGACGTCGCCGTCTTTCGCCCTTCGCCCGGCCTCTGGGCGATCAGGGGAATCACCTGCGTCAATTTCGGCTCGGACTTCGATCTCCCGGTTTGCGGCGACTATGATGGAGACGCAACCGACGATATCGGCGTCTTCCGGGATACTTCCGATTTTTGGGCCATCCGGGATATCACTCGTTTCTATTTCGGTTCCGCTTCCGATGTCGCCGTCCCGGGCGATTACGATGGGGATGGCAGTTGCGATGCGGGAATTTTCCGGGCCTCCTCCGGCTTCTGGTCTATCCGGGGCGTTACGCGGGTTTACTGCGGCGCCATCGGCGACGTGGTTGGCCCGGGCGATTACAACGGAGACGGGACGAAAGACGTCGCTCTCTTCCGGGGAAGCTCCGGATTATGGGCTTTGAGGAACGTCACCCGGGTGTACTTTGGCGCCGGCGGCGATAGGGTTGCCCCCGGCGATTATAACGGGGATGGAACTTGGGAACCCGGCGTCTTCCGCCCGGCTTCCGGCCTCTGGTCCATCCGTGGGGCGACCCGGATGTATTGTGGCGCCGGGAGCGATTATCCCGTCCCCGCCGATTACAACGGCGACTTAAGGGACGACGTCGCCATCTTTCGCGACGACTCGGGCTTGTGGTCGGTTCCCCGCCTCAGCCGGATTTATTTCGGGAAATCCAACGATATCCCCGTAACCAGGTAGTTGAAGCACGCTATCCCGAATTATGTCCCCGGAATCAACGTCCTAACCGAGGGAGGTTTGGCCATGAGACTCCGCAAGGATCGTAACGGACTGACGGTCAACGCGATCGCCGGGACTCATGTGGTCTTCTTCGGTCTCGACCTTGCCGAAGAACAGCGCCCCGGATTCCGCGGTTTTGGTTTCAAGCGGTTCGACAGCGTCGAGGGCGAGACGGTCTGGATGCGGGGGATGAAAACATTCGAAAAAACCGAACCTTACCCGGCGAAAAGCGAGACCTTCTCCACCCGTTACCACCCGGTCCAGTCCTTCCAGTGGACAGACTACAGCGCCAAACCGGGGCGCGACTACACCTATACGATCGTGGCGCTCTATGGCGATCCCGCCAGCCTCGATCCGCGGATCGAGCTCGAGGTCCCGATCAGGACCGAGACCGAAACCGGGCCCGTCCATTCGGCCTTTTTCAATCGCGGCTCGGTGGCGACCCAGGAGTATTCCCGCCGTTTCCAGAACGAGCCGCCGAAGAAGGTGGGGCCGGGCGCCTACCAGTGGCTCTCGCGCGGTTTGCTCGAAGCGTTGGTCGGCTTCCTCGACCGGGCCGGCCCGAGTTGGGAAGTCCACGGTGCGGTCTACGAGTTTCAATGGCCGGAGGCGCTGGCCGCGGTCAAGCGCGCCCATGAACGCGGCGCCTCGGTGCATATCTTGTTCGATAACATCGAAGCCTATGAAACCAAGAAAGGGAAAACGAAGCCGAAAGGACCCTGGTATGAAAATCGGAAGGCGATCAAGAATGCCAAAATCGGCTCGCTCTGCCAGGGGCGAGCAAACGGCAAGCTGATGCACAACAAGTTCTTCGTCCTGAGCCGGGACGGCCAGCCGAAGGCCGTTTGGACCGGTTCGACCAACCTGACGGAGAACGGGATCTTCGGCCATTCCAACCTGGGGCACATCGTGGAAGACGATTCGATCGCCCGGTCTTACCTGGCCTACTGGGAACGGTTAGCCAAGGACCCCGTCGTCGGGAACGATTACCGGAGTGATAATGTCATGGCCGCCCCGGCGCCGCTGGTTCTCCCGGATGCCGGCACGACCGCGGTCTTCTCTCCGCGCGGCACGAACCTCGATGCCCTCGATTGGTACGCGGAGACCGCGGCCAGCGCCCAGGGGGGGCTCTTCATGACCTTCGCCTTCGGGATGCACGAGAAGTTCAAGGCCGTCTACCGCAGGGATGACGCCATTCTGCGAATGGCGCTTCTCGATAAGGATTGGGGCAGCCCGAAGACGATCGCCAAGGACAAGAAGGAAATCCAAGCGATCCGGAATCGCCCCAACGTGCTGATGGCGGTCGGGAATC
>CAZOYW010000063.1:0-12662 GCA_964584165.1 uncultured bacterium | reverse complement strand
ACGCGGTTCGCTTTCGGAGCGGGCGGGGACGTTCCGGTTCCTCGGGATTACGATCGAGATGGGAAAACGGATGCGGCCTTCTTCCGTGCGGAGGAGGGGTTATGGAGCGTTCGGGATCTGACGGAATTCTATTTCGGGAAGGCGGGCGATGTTCCTTTGCCCGCCGATTATGATGGAGACGAATGGATGGATACGGCGATCTTCCGGCCCTCCTCCGGCCTCTGGGCGGTCCGCAACCTCACCCGCCTCTGCTTCGGCACGTCTGGAGATATCCCGGTTTCGGCGGACTACGACCGGGATGGGACGACCGAGATCGCGATCTATCGCCCATCGACCGGCCTCTGGGCCGGGGTTCTGTCGCAGGAAGGCCCGAGCAGGATTTGCCTCGGGATAGACGGCGACATCCCCGTCCCGGCTAACTTTGACGGTGGGGAGTGGACTCAACCGGCGGTCTTCCGCCCGTCCTCCGGCCTCTGGGCGGCCCGGAACCTCACCCGCTGTTGGTTTGGTATGTCCGGCGATCTTCCCGTGGCGAAGTAAGCGGTAGCTTCGCCTCTCCTTCCCAATCCGCCCGTCGCCGGGGGCGATTTCTCCCCTTCTCCCGGTCAATCCCTACTTGACTTCCCCCCTCCGTCCTGATTAACTCATTTCCCTGGCGCCGGACGCCGATCGCCGAATCGCTCGGATCCCGATCCCACCACCGGCGCTCAAAGGAGGATGCGTGAAGCGATTGATCCCCACGTCCCGGGCGGCCGTCCTGGCCGTCCTGGGTCTCAGCCTGGTCTGGGTCTCCGCCTGCAAGAAGGAGGCCCCGGAGAAGGACCGCCCCTACGGCATGTCCGCCGGCGCCGACGAAGTCGTCGCCAAGGTCGGCGACTACGAGATCACGGGGCTGGAGCTCGCCCGCACGGCTCACAGCTACGCCCAGAAGCTGATGATGCAGGGGCGCCGTCCGCCTCCGGGCTACGAGGATTCGATCCTGGACGTGATGATCAAGAGCGAGGTCCTCTACCAGAGCGGGAAGGACCTGGAGCTCCCCGATCTCTCGGAGAAAGTGGAGTCGATGTACCAGGGCATGGTGAAGCAGTTCCCCACCGAGCAGGCCTTCGCCGACGCCCTGGCCCAGGAAGGCCTCTCCCCCCAGGAGCTCCGGGAGCGGATCAAGAAGGACGTGGTGGTCAACGCGGTCTTGGAGAAGAAGATCTACGCCGAGCTCGCCGTGACCGACGAGGAGGTAGCCGCTTTCTACCGGGATAACCCCGCCGCCTTCAGCCGCCCGGAGACGATCCGGGCCCGCCACATCCTAGTCATGCTCGATCCCGCCGCGACCGAGGAGCAGAAGCAGGCGGCCCGGGAGAAGATGGATAAGATCAAGGAGCGGCTGGAGAAGGAGGACTTCGCGGCGGTAGCGTCCGAGGTCTCCGAGGATCCGGGTTCCAAGACCCAGGGCGGCGACCTCGGCTTCTTCCCCCAGGGACAGATGGACCCGGTCTTCGAGAAGGCGGCCTGGAGCCTTTCGACCGGCCAGCTCAGCGACCTGGTGGAGACTCGCTTCGGCTACCACCTGATCAAGCTGGAGGAGCGGCGTCCGGCCGGGACGGTCCCCTTCGAAGAGGTCAAGGCCAACATCGCCGAGATGCTCAAGGGGCGCAAGTCCGCCGAAAAGATCGACGAATACTGCCGGGCGGCGAGCCAGAACCTCGCGGTGCAGAAGCTGCGCGCCCCGGCCCCGGCCGGCCTCCCCGGCGCGGTTGCTCCGGAAGGCGCCGGCGCGGCCGCTTCGGAAGGCGTTGGCGCGGCCGCTCCGGAAGGCGTCGGCGCGGTTGCTCCGGAAACCTCCGGCGCGGCCGCTCCGGCGGTCTCCCCGTCCGGTGAGACCGGCGCAGAGGCCCCCGCCGCCGGCTTCTCTCCTCCTCCGCCGCCACCGCCGGGAGCAACGGATTAAGCAGTGATCGGTAATCAGTGATCAGTGATCAGTGACCAGTAATCAGTGACCAGTGACCAGTAATCAGTGATCAGTTACTGATTACTGATAACTGATCACTGATTACTGATAACTGATTACTGCTTGTCGGTCACTGATCACCCAAGACCGTGACCGGTTCACTGCCAGAGCTCGTAAAGGAAGCCGGCGTGGTCGGAGCCGGCGGGGCCGGCTTCCCAACCCACGTCAAGCTCGCCGCCCGGGCCGAGGTCCTCCTCGCCAACGGGGCCGAGTGCGAGCCCCTCCTCCGGGTCGACCAGCAGGCGATGGCGGCCTGGGCGCCGGAGCTAGTCGCCGGGATGGAGCTCATGGCGGGCGCGGTGGGGGCGAAGCGGGCGGTCATCGCCCTGAAGAGGAAATACCAGCCGGCCGCCGACGCGCTCCGGGCCGAGATCGCCCGCCGCTCCTCCCGGGTCGAGATCGTCCTCCTTTCCAGCCACTACCCCGCCGGAGACGAGCAGGTCCTGGTCTATGAGGCCCTGGGCCGGGTCGTCCCCGAGGGCGGCCTCCCCCTCGCCGTGGGGGCGGTGGTCAGCAACGTCGGAACGCTGATCAACGTCTTTAGGGCCTCGCGGGGGACGCCGGTCACCCATCGGGTCCTCACCGTCGCCGGAGAGGTCCGCCGTCCCGCGACACTGGTCGTTCCGGTGGGCGCCTACGTCGAGGAGGTCCTCGCGGCGGCGGGCGGGGCCGCCGTCGCCGACCCCGTCGTCCTCGACGGCGGGCCGATCATGGGCGCGCTCTCCTCCGGTGTGGTGACCAAGACCACCACGGGCTTGATCGTCCTCCCCTCCGGCCACAAGCTCGTCGCGTACAAGAAGCGCCCGCTTCTGACGGACGTGCGCAAGGCCTCCTGGGCCTGCGACGGCTGCCGGACCTGCACGGACTACTGCCCGCGCTACCTCCTCGGCCACGCGATCGAACCCCACGTCATCATGCGCCTGGTCGGCCAGCAGCGTTTCGACGCCATCCCCCGCTCCGACCTGGCCCGGGCCTACCTCTGCTGCCAGTGCGGCGTCTGCGGGATGTTCGCCTGCCCCACCTCGCTCTCCCCCGAACGGGTGATCGCCGGCCTTCTCCAGGAGCTCCGGAAGGGCGGCGTGGAGAAGATGCACCGGCGGGCGACCCCCTCGCCCCATCCCTTCCGCGACGGCCGCCGCATCCCGGTCTCGCGCTTCGCCTCCCGGATCGACGTCGCCCGCTACGACGGCGACGCCCCCTTAAGGATCGAGCCGCTCCCGGTGGGCCGGCTCCGCCTCCCCCTGAAGCAGCACGTCGGGGCGGCCTGCGTCCCCCGGGTCGGGAAAGGGGACCGGGTGCGGGCGGGGGAGAAAGTCGCCGACGTTCCCGCCGGCGCTCAGGGCGCGCCGATCCATTCCGCGATCGACGGCGTGGTGGAGGCGGTCCTCGAGGACGCGATCCTGATCAGGTCCTGACAAGCCGTTGCGCAAGGTTACGGAAGGTTGCGCAGGATTGCTCGAAGTTACGAATAATGACCGCGGATTGCGGGTGACCGGGCGCGCTATGGGCGGCCAGGACAGGCTCCAGATCCTATTCCTCCCGTTCTGGCGCTGGTATCCGGCACCCGATCATCCCGCCCAGGGGGCCTTTGTCCGGGAACTGGCGCGCGCCGCTTCCCGCCGGCACCGGATCACGGTGCTCTGCCTCGATCCTTCCGCCGCCCGCGCCCCGCGGGGGGAAACGATCACGTCCGCCGAAGAAGACGGGGTCCGCACCATCCGGGTCGCCCTCCGCCGCTGGCCGGTTCCCGGCTGCACCTATGCCTGGTATCTCTGGAGGGTGCGCCGGGTTTTCGGGCGGCTCTGGCGATCCGGCCTCCGACCCGATGTCATCCATGCCCACGAGTATGCCGCCGGGTTGGCGGCGGTGACGGTGGGGAAAGCCCGCCGCCTCCCCGTCGTCGTGAGCGAGTATTGCGGTGATTTCCTCCGGGGCTCACTGAGAAGACGGGATATCCACAAGGCCCGTTTTGCCCTCAACCGGGCCGACGCCGTCCTCCCCGTGGGCGAGGAGTTGCGGGAGGCGTTGCGAGCGGCGGGGGTTCGGAGCCGGATGGAGATCGTCCCCAACACGGTGGACACCGCCCTCTTCCATCCGGGTCCGCCGCCCGGGCCGGAGGAGGAGGGGAGGGCGAAGATACTTCTGGTCGCTCTCCTCCGGGAGGGGAAGGGGATCCCCGTCCTCCTCGAAGCCCTGGCCGCCCTGAAAAGGAAGCGCCGGGACTTCCTGCTCCAGGTGGCCGGCGAAGGGCCGGAGGGCGAAAGATACCGCTCCCTTTCTCGCGCCCTGGGGCTTCCCGGCGAGGTGAGCTTCCTGGGGATGAAGACCCGCCCGGAGGTCGCGGAACTGATCCGCGGGTCCGCCTTCGTCGTCCAGCCGAGCCTCTGCGAAACCTTCGGGGTGGCGGCGATCGAGGCGATGGCCTGCGGCAAGCCGCTGGTGGTCTCCCGCCTTCCCGCCTTCGAGCGGACGGTCTCCCCGGAGCGAGGTGTCCTCGTCCCCCCGGGCGACCCCGCCGCCCTGGCCGCCGCTCTCGACCTGATGCTCGACCGCCGGAGCGAATATTGCCCGGAGCGGATCGCGCGCTACGCCGAGGAGAACTTCGGCTTCGACGCGGTGGGGAGACGGATGGACTCCGTCTACCGATCGGTTCTGGCCGCTTACGGGGTGGCGCGGTCATGAGCGGTCTGGCCGGGGAGTTTCACCGCCTGGCGGACTTTCTCGCCGCGGAGGGGATGATCGGATCCTCCGAGCAGTATCGGAGCGACGCCGCCGCTTGGGCCGCCTTCGTCCGTCGCTGCCGGGGTTACGATCTCATCGCCCCCCGCTGTGCCGGGAAGCGGGTGTTGGA
Source organism: uncultured bacterium (assembly GCA_964584165.1). GTDB lineage: Bacteria > Auribacterota > Erginobacteria > Erginobacterales > CAZKCI01 > CAZKCI01. The sequence continues at coordinate 7,806 of CAZOYW010000063.1, read as the reverse complement.
TATCGGATGCTCCCTTGGCCATGGCGCCCGCTTGCTCTCCGCCGAATCCCGAGTCGTGGCGATCGATTCCGGCGAGAGGGCCCTGGCCGCCGCCGCCCGGATCCGCCCCTCGGGGAATGTCCGCTACCTTCGCGCCGACGCCTTCCTCCTCCCTTTCCCGGATGGGGCGTTCGAGGTGGTCGCCGCCTTCCACCTGATCGAGCACCTGCCGCCGCCGCGCGTGGCCTCTTTTCTCAAGGAAGCGCGCCGGGTGACGGCGTCCGGAGGGGAGGTGATCGTCTCCACTCCCAACCGGTCCTTCCGTCTTCTCCCCGGCCAGCGCCCCTTCAACCCGGAGCATCGCCAGGAGTTCACCCGCCGGTCCCTGGGCCGCTCCCTCCGGGAGGCGTTCGGAGAGGTCTCCGTCCTGGGGATCCGCGGGGGGAACCGGATCGAGGCGCTCGAGCGCGCGCGCCTGCGCCGCTCGCCCCTGCGCATCTACCTGCGCGATCCGCTCGCGTCTCTGGTAAAATGCTTCGTCCCCGGTCTCCGCCGCCGGAATCGCCGGCTGCCCGCCCCGGAGAGCGGCGCCTGGGCGCCCGGAGGCGGGATGGGGACCCGCCTCGACGACTACTGGGCGGACGCCCGCCATCCCGAGCGGGGGATCGATCTCCTGGCCGTCTGCCGCCTGGGATAGACCGCCGCCCGGCAGGGGGGACGAACTCTCGGTCGCCATGGGAACCTTCGTTCGGAAAAGCCGCCTGACCCTCGCGGGGCAGGTCGGGACGCTGATCCTGGGCACCATCTCCTCCGTGATCCTCGCCCGCGTCCTCGGTCCGGACGGGAAGGGGATCTTCGCCGTCTGCACTCTCATCCCGTTCTTGATCGTCACCGTCTTCGATTTTGGCGTGGTCCCCTCCAGCGCCTATTTCCTCGCCCGCCGCCGCCATCCCCCCGGCGAGGTCCTCGGCAACAACATCCTCTTCGCGGGGGCGCTGGGGACCGCCGGCGTTGTCCTGGGCGCGGTCGCCATTTCCCTTCTCCGGGCGACGGCCTTCGCCGCCGTGCCGCCGGCCTGTCTCTACGGATGCCTCCTCCTCGCCCCGCTCCAGATCTTCTTCCTTTTCGTGCAGGCCGTCCCCCTGGGTTTGCAGAGGTTCGCGGATTACAACCGGGCCGCCGTCCTCCGCTCCGCCTTTTTCCTGATCGGGACGGTCATGCTGGTCTGGGCCCCGCCGGGAGGCGCCCTCTACGCGCTCGCGGCCTCCGCCTTCGCCTGGGGGCTGGCCGGGCTGGTCCTCTTCGCCGAGACGAGGCGGCTGGCGGGCCGTCCCGTCTTGCGCCTCCGCCGCTCCTATCTCCGCGAAGTCTCCCGCTTTGGCCTGCAGAGCCACGTCGGCAATCTCCTCTCCTACCTCAACTACCGCGGCGATCTCCTCCTGGTCAACTGGCTGCTCGGCCCCGCCGCCGCGGGCTTCTACTCGGTTTCCGTGCTCATCGCCGAGCAGCTCTGGATCTTCACCAACGCCGTCCAGCCGGCCCTCTTCCTCCGGGTCGCGGCCGAGAACGACCCGGGACGCCGCAAGGAGTTCACTCCCCGCCTGACGCGGGCGATGCTCCTGATCGGTCTCCCCCCCGCCGCCGCGCTCGCTCTCCTGGCCGGCTGGATCGTGAAGCTGCTCTTCTCCGATCTCTATCTCCCGGCGGTTCTTCCCCTGCGCCTCCTCATCCCCGGCGCCCTGGCCATGGGGATCTCGCGCCTGATTGCCAACGACATCGCCGGCCGGGGACGGCCGCTCCTCAACTCCTACCTCGCGGGCGCGATGCTCGTCCTCAACCTGGGACTCGACCTGCTCTGGATCCCCCGCTACGGGATCGGGGGAGCGGCCCTGGCGTCGAGCCTTTGCTACGGTGCCGCCCTCCTGGTTCGGATGGTCATCTATTGCCGTCTCTCGGGCAACCGCTGGCGGGATCTGCTGATTCCCCGCCGGGGCGACCCGGCCCTGGTCCGCGAGGGACTCCGGGCGTTCCTCTCCCGGCCGGCGCCGGGCCGAAAAGAAACCGACCGAGCCGGTCCCGGGGCCCCAGCGAAGCTCCCATGACCGTTCGACCGAAACCCGACCAGAAGCGGCGGGTCGCGCTGATCGTTCGGCACTTCTACCCCGACCCCCGGATGGCCTCCAAGCGGGCGGTCAACCTCTACCGCCACCTGAACGAGCGCGCGGACCTCTCGGTCGAGGTCCTGACCGATGCCCGGAACCGGGTGTGCCCGGAGGGGGACGACTTCCCGCTCGATCTCTCGGGCGTCCGCTACCTTCAGGCGCACCGGAGCGGCCTGGAGGAGGGGCTCCTCTCCGAGCGGACTTTTCTGCACAAGCTCCTCTCCCGGACGCTCTTCTGGAACCGCCTGGACGGCGGGCTGGCCGCGGCGGTCGAGAGGAGCGCCGGGCTCGACCGCTACGACGCCTTCTACATCTCCTTGCCGCCCTTCGCCTCGCAGCTTAGGCTCGCCCTCTCCCTCAAACGGAGGTTCCCCGGGAAGAAGCTGATCCTGGAATACCGCGACGAGTGGTTCGACGGATCGACCGCCTACGCCGAGCGGAACCTCCTGGTCCACCGCTACCACCGGGGGAAGAGCCTCTACCGCCTGGCGCGCCACCTCCTGGAGCGGCGCGGGGGGGAAGAGCTGGAGCGGAGCGCCCTCCTCGCCGCCGACCGCGTCGTCGTCGTCGGACGGGAATTCCGGGAGGGGGTCCTCCGCCGGACCGGGGGGCGGAACGCCGAGCGGATCGTCTGGATCCCCAACGGGATCGGGGACGACGAGATCGGGGAGCTCTCCAGGCTGAGGGAAGAGGCGCCCGCCCCCGCCCCCGGCTCGCTCCGACTTCTCTACGCCGGCTCGCTCTTCGGGACGCAGGACATCCGTCCCCTCCTGCGGGCGGTCGACGCGCTCATTGCGGCGGGGAAAATCCGGCCCGGAGAGGTCGCGATCAGCCTCTACGGCCACCACGAGCAGCACGCCTCCGACTGGCCATCCCGCTTTCGGCGGCTGGTCGAGTTCCGGGGGGTGGCTCCCCGCCGGGAGGTCTTCCGCCAGTATTTCCTGAGCGACGTCGTTCTCTTCCTGGTCGGCGACTGGCCGCGGGCGGAGACGATCGTCACCGGCAAGATCTTCGAGTTGATCGAATCCGGCCGGCCCATCTTCGCCCTCCTCCCGGCCGGAACGGGCGGCCTGGCGCGGGAGATCCTGGAGCGGACCGACGCCGCCGTCGTGGCCGACATCCGGGACGAGGCGGCGATCGCCGAAAACCTCCTCGAGCTGGTAGGGATGAAAAAAGCGGGGCGGCCTCTCGGCCGGCCCCGCCGGAACCTGGAGTGGTTCCACGAGCGTTTCCGCTACCCCCGTCTCTGCCGCGAGCTCTACGAGCGGGTCTTCTCCGGCCCGTAGGCGCGGGCCTGTCCCGACGTATTCGTCGGGATGGTTATTATTAATCGCGATATGGAGAACCAAAGGCCCGCGCGCCAGCGGGGCTCCCTACCTGGTGACGGGGACGTCGCCGGTCGAGCCGAAGTAGGCGCGCGAGAGGCCGCGGAGCGACCAGAGGCCGGACGAACCGCGGAAGACGGCGGGATCGTCCGTTCCGTCGCCGTCGAAGTCGCCGGGGCTTGGCGTGTCGAGACAGTTGCCGAAATATATCCGCGTCAGGTCCCGCAGGCTCCACATCCCCGTGCAGGGACGGAAGATACCGCCGGCGCGCCTCCCCGTTCCGGAATAGTCGCCCGGGACGGGGCGGTCGTCCGAGGAGCCGAAGTAGAAGCGGGTAAGGCCGTGGATCAGCCACTGGCCGGCCGCCGGGCGGTAGAGGCCGGCCGCCGCCTCCCCGTCCCCGGCGTAGTCGCCGGGGAGAGGCCAGTCGCCCGAGGAACCGAAATAGAAGCGGGTGAGGAAGCGGACTGACCAGAGCCCGCCCTCCCCGCGGAAGATCGCGGCGTCGCAGGTGCCGTCCCCGTCGAAGTCCGCCGGCGCGGCGCGGTCCTCCGAACCGCCGAAGTAGGCGCGGGAGATGCCGGAGACGGACCAGAGGCCGGAGACGGGGCGGAAGATCGCGATCTCGGCCGTCCCGTCGCCGTCGTAGTCTCCGGGAGCGGGCTGGTCGCCGTCGGCGCCGAAATAGAGACGGGTGATTCCCCGGACCGACCAGAGGGAGAAGGCGGGGCGGAAGATCGCGAGGTCGGCTGCTCCGTCTCCGTCGTAGTCGCCGGACGCGATCACCGCCTCCTCGGGAGGGGCCGAGGGCCCGCAGGTCGGCGTGGGGGAGGGGGCGAAGGGGGTGGGAGTGGCCGGGGAGGAAGGCGTGGGCGAGGGCGGGGGGGAGGGAGTGAGCGTCGGCTCGGGGGTCGGCGTGGCCGATGGTTCCGGCGTGGGCGTCTTGCTCGGCTCGGCCGTGGGGGTGGCCGAGGGCTCGGGTGTCAGCGTCGGCGACGGAGTCGGGGTCTTATAGCCGTGAGGCGTTGGGGAGGGGGTGAAGCAGCGCCCCCGGTCGTAGATCCCGATCGCGGTCTTGCCGCCCCCGTGGTCGGTGAAGGTCGCCCCCGTCCAGTCGGTCACGGCCGAGGCCTGCGCCCAGGAGCCGCCGTCGATGACCTCGGGATAGTTCCAGAGGCCGTAGTCTCCGAAGGTTCCGACGCAGAAGGCCGAGTCGAAGGCGATGTTCCCGCCCACGTCGCTGCAGACGGAGAAGGTGTTGTCGCCGTTCCCGAAGACGTCGTTGTTGCCGACTAGTATCCGGGCGGAGCCGGAGGTCGCGGGAGCGAAGATCGCGGTTTCGGAGTTCCAGGCGATGATGTTGTTGTAGATCTTGAAGCTCGACCCGACGTTGGGTGGGTTCGTGAAGCGCAGACCACCGCGGTTGTTGACCAGGACGTTGTTAATAAAATCGAGGTTGGAAAGATAGGTTCCGTAGACGGCGTAGTTGCTCATATCGCGGAAGACGCAGCCCTGGACGCTGATGTTGAATCCCTGTATCCACTCGATGCCGTATTTGGACTCGGAGAATTCGCAGTTCTTCACCTTCGCGTTGACCGCGTTCGCGCCCAACTGGAGGGCGGTGACGCCCGCGCTCAGAGTGGCAAAAGAGGAATCGGTCACGGTCAGGTCCCACTGCTGGATGATCACGCCGACGATGGGATATTGGAGCGTCTTGATGAAGCTACAATCGTCGATCTTCGGGCCGCCGCGAGGACCGGCCTTCGGGAGAGGCGATGAGGCAGTGGCGGTGAGAAAGTTCTGGATGGATGCGAATTCACAGCCTTTCAATTCCCAGTCGGTTGATTGGTTAAATAAGGCTCCGATACCGGGTCCATTATAGAGGTCTCCGACAATGCGGCAGTTCTCGAAAGTAGCACCCGTGGTGTTGAGACAACGGATGTGGCGGTATTGGGTCTGGATCGTGAAGCCTTTGACGGTCGGATAATTGACGCGGTTGAACCAGATCCCAGTCAAGGTTCCCCAACTTCCGTCCAGGACGACGTCGCCGAGCGCGGAGAAGGTGACCCAGTCGGCCGAAAGCCGGTATACCTCCTCCTGGTAGGTGCCCGCGCCGACCAGGATCGTGGTCCCGGACTGGGCGGCGGCGGCGGCGTGGTTGACCGTCAGGTAGGAGGTCTCCCAGGAGATCCCGGCGTTGCCGTCGGCGCCGGTCTGGCTGACGTAGAGGTCAGCAGCGGGGGCGCTCGCCGCGGAAAGGGCGAGAAAAAGCGTGGCGATAGGACGGATCTTGGCGAGCATGGTCCATTCGTCTCCGGTTGTGGCGCGTGGCTCAGGATCTAAAAATTTAAAATATACCCGAAAATGGGGGACAAAGCACGGGGACAAGGGGAGAAGCGACCAGCAAAAACGGGGGCAGCGGGATACGGGCGGCCGGCGCGCAAGATGCTTGATAATGAGGGGAAAGAGGGGTAAATCGTAAAGGACGATAATCTCAGATCTCAGATCTCAAATCTCAAATCTCAGATTTCAAATCTCAAATCTCAAATCTCAGATCTCAGATTTCAAATTTCAAATCTCCAATCTCAAATCCCTCTCCACTCCCCACCCAACCATGAACCTTTCCTACCGGGTCAAGCACGTTTTCCGCCGGAACCTGGTTTCCTACAAGCGCTTTGTCCTCCCGACCCTGGTGGTGAGCCTCGTCGAGCCGCTCTTCTACCTCGTCACCTTCGGGATCGGGATGGGGGCCTACATGGGCTATCTCGGCGGGAAGCCCTACCTGGAGTTCCTCGTCCCCGGCGTCCTCCTCTCCGGGGTGATGATGACCTCCTCCTTCGAGTGCCTCTACGACACCTTCCTCAAGATCGTCCACCAGAAGCTCTACGATTCGCTGATCGCCACCCCGATCTCGGCCGAGGACGCGATCGCCGGGGAGATCGCCTGGGGGGCATTCCGGGGGCTGGTCAACGGAGTCCTGGTCCTGGTCATGGCGGCGGTCATGGGGGTGCGGCCGCCCTCGGCGGCGGGAGGGGCCTTCCTCCTCCTCCTGATGGCGCTCTCCGGCGTCCTCTTCGGCTCGCTCGCGATCATCGTGACCTCGTTCGCGCCGACCTTCGACTTCTTCAACTATTACACGGAGCTCGTCATCACGCCGATGCTCTTCTTCTCCGGCGTCTTCTTCCCGCTCGACTCCTTCCCGGGCTGGATGAAGGCCTTCTCCCGCCTCCTCCCCCTGACGCACGCGGTCGAGCTCTCCCGGGCCGTTTTCACGGGGGAGCGGCCGCCGGGGATCGCCGGGAACCTCCTCTACCTCGTCGGCCTCGCCGCCGTGGCGTTCTTCGTCGCTTTGCGGATGATGAAGCGGCGGCTGATCAAATAGAAACGCCGCCCCGGGCCTGGCGACGCTGCACCATGCCCTCGCGAGGGGGGATTGCTTCGGCCCCTCCGCTTCGCTCCGGGGCCTCGCAATGACGGTGGCGGGGACGCCGCTCCTACGGAGCCCGGCGTCGCGACAGGAATGTCGCTCCCACGGAACCTGGCATCGCGGCGAGGTCGTCTCGGCATCAGACCGGATGAATCGCTTTTGACAAAAGCGTCGGCCCGGGAGGGCCGACGCTGGTAAAGCCACTGCTCCCTACTGCCTACTCTCTACTCCCTACCTCGTCGCCGGGAGGTCTCCCTTCAGGCCGAAGCCGAGACGGGTGAGACCGCGCACGACCCACTCGCCCGTGGCCTCCCGGAAGATCGCGGCGTCGGCCGAACCGTCTCCGCCGTAATCGCCCGGAACGGGGAGGTCGCCGCTCGCCCCCAGGGCGAAGCGGGTGGCCTCGCGGATCACCCAGAGGCCGTCAGGGGGGCGGAAGACGGCCGCCCGGTCGGCCCCCTCGCCGTTCCAATCGGCGGCAAGCGGAAGGTCGCCGGCCGTTCCCAGGAAGAAGCGGCTTATCCCCCGGAGGGCCCAGAGGCCGGAGGCGGGGCGGAAGACGGCGGAGTCGGAAGACCCGTCGCCGTCGTAATCGCCGGGGACGGGGAGGTCGTCGGAGCCGCCGAAGAGGAAGCGGGAGAGGCCGCGCGCCGTCCAGAGGCCGCTGCGGGGGCGGAAGATGGCGACGGCGGGAGAGCCTTCACCCGCGTAGTCGGCCGGGACGGGGATATCGCCGTCGGCCCCGAAGAATACGCGGGTCAGGTCGCGCATCGCCCAGAGACCTTCCGCCGGACGGAAGAGCGCCGCCTCGGCGGTCCCGTTGCCGTCGTAGTCCCCGCTGACCGGGAAGTCGGAAGAGGAGCCGAAGTAGAAGGAGGTGAAGCTGCGGACGGCCCAGAGGCCGGAGGCGGGG
>CAZOYW010000062.1:0-13126 GCA_964584165.1 uncultured bacterium | reverse complement strand
GCCGGACCGCCGGACGGTCCGGACCCACCTGATCAACCTGGACGAGTTCGCCGGCCGCGAGATCGACCTCTTCTTCTCCACCTCGGCGCGGGCGGGGGAGGAGTCCCGCGCCTGGTCCTGCTGGATCGCGCCCCGCCTCGGCGAACCCCGGGGGGAGGCAGAGGCCGCGCCGGCCGCGGCGATCGAGGGCTACAGCCGCCACGGGCGGCGGGAGGTGGAGATCGTGCGGATCGAGATCCGAAACGGACGCGGCGAAGCCGCCGCCCGCTTCCGCGCCGGCGAGGAGATGGTCATCCGCTTCCACGTCGTCTTCCACGAGCCCGTCGAGCAGTTCATCCTCGGCAACATCTTCCGGAACAAGTGGGGCCTCCACGTCTACGGCACGAATATGGAGTGGGAGGGTCTCCCGATCCGCGACTACCCCGCCGGGACGAAGCTTGCGGTCGTCTTCCGCCAGAAGGCCGATTTCGCCTCCGGGACCTATTCCCTGAACCCGGCGGCCTCCTCCCGGATCGGCCCCGACCAGTACCGCACGCTCGACTGGATCAACAACGCCGCGATCGTCGAGGTGGAGAACCCCCGGAGGATGGAGGGGTACGTGTCGTTGCCGACCGAGATCACAGTCGAAAAGATAGTCGATGGGTAAGGGTTAGGAAGTGGGACTGGTAAATGGGTCAGGGTTAAGTGCACGCTAGCCGGGCCGCACCATCAACCTTACCCATCGACCAAATCCACATCCTTACCCGAACCTATTAACCAAGCTTGCACATGGATACCATCTCCATAACCCCCCGCGGCCCCCTCGACGCGGACGTCTCCCTCCCCGGCTCGAAGTCCATCACCAACCGGGCGCTCGTCATCGCCGCCCTGGCGGAAGGGACGACCGTTCTCCGGAACTGGCTGGAGAGCGAGGACACCCTCGTCATGATCCGCTGTCTCCGCTCTCTCGGCTTCTCCATCGCCGGTCCCGATCCAGTGATTGTGGGAGGGGCGTCTCGCCCCGATCCCATCCGGCTCGATCATGGCGAAGAATCCCGCCCCCTGCGCATCGCCGGCCGTGGGGGGAGGGTCCCCTCCCCCGGCGCTTCGCTCGACGCGGCGAACTCCGGGACGACGATCCGTTTCCTCTCCGCCCTCGTCTCCCTCGGCCGGGGGCGCTTCACCCTCGACGGGAACGAGCGGATGCGGGAGCGCCCGATCGGCCCCCTTCTCGACTCGCTGCGCGCGCTGGGCGTCGAGGCCCGGTCGGTCGAGGGCAACGGCTGCCCCCCGGTCGAGATCGAGGCGCGCGGGCTCAAAGGCGGCGAGTGCGCGCTCGCGGGCGACGTCTCCTCCCAGTTCCTCTCCGCCCTCCTCCTGAGCGGCCCCGGCGCCGGCCGGGACCTGCTCGTCCGGATCGCGGGGGAACTCGTCTCCCGCCCCTACGTGGAGATGACGATCCGGATGATGGCCGACTTCGGCGTCGAGATCGAGCGCGAGGGGTGGAGAACCTTCCGCGTCCCCGCGGGACGGAAATATCGCGGGCGGGACTACCTGGTGGAGGGCGACGCCTCCTCCGCCTCCTACTTCTGGGGGGCGGCGGCGGTCGCGGGGGGGCGCGTGCGGGTGACGAACATCGGGGAGAGCTCGATCCAGGGCGACGCCCGCTTCGTCGAGGTCCTGGAGCGGATGGGAGCCAAGGTCCGGCGGGGGGAGGGGTGGACCGAGGTGGAGGGGCCGGTCGTCCGCGCCATCGAGGCCGACCTCAACGACATGCCCGACCTGGTCCCCACCCTGGCGGTCGCCGCCCTCTTCGTCCCCGGGCCGACCCGGATCGTGAACGTCGCCAACTTGCGCTTCAAGGAGTCGGACCGGATCCGCGCGGTGGCGAACGAGATCCGGCGGATCGGCGGGAAGGCCGCCGAGCTTCCGGACGCGATCGTCGTCGAGGGAGGGCGGCTCCGGGCAGCGGAGATCGAGACCTACCGCGACCACCGGATCGCGATGGCCTTCTCTCTGGCCGGACTCAAGGTGCCGGGTATTGCGATCAAGGACCCCTTCTGCGTCGCCAAGACCTTCCCGACCTTCTTCGACTTGTTTTTAAATCTGCCACCAAGAGACTAAGGCACGAAGTAATCATCGCCGTGATTTGTGGGAGGGGCATTCCTGCCCCGATGCGGATCTGGCTCGCGACAGGAATGTCGCTCCCACGGGTCAGTCTCGGGGAGGCTCGAAAGCGCGGATCTGGGGGAGGGACATCCCTGCCCCGATCGCCATAAGATCCAAATAAAAATCGGGGCCTCGATCCCGGCCTGATCGCGCCGGGGACGGCGCTCCCACAACTTCCGGGGAGACGATCTTCTCCAACCTATTGTGGGAGGGGCGTCTCGCCCCGATCCATGCTCTTGCCCCGAATCAGGAAAATCAGAGATAGCAGGTGCTGAATATTCAGTGCTCCCCCGTGAGGGGGACGAAGCGGACGGGGAGGAGGTTCTCCGTCTCGATCTTCCCGTCGCGCTTGGTCAGGCGGATCAGCTCCTGACCCGACCACTCCTCCCCTACCGGTATCACCATCCTCCCCCCCTCCTGCAACTGCTCGACGAGCCGGGGCGGGACCGCCTCCGGGGCGGCGGTGACGATGATCGCGTCGAAGGGTCCCGCCTCCGGCCAGCCGTAGTAGCCGTCGCCGGCGCGGACCCTCACCTTCCCGTAGCCCAGCCGCTTCAGGCGCTCCTCGGCGGAACGGGCCAGCTCCGGCAGGATCTCGATCGAAAAGACCTCGGAGGCGATCTCGTCGAGGACCGCCGCCTGGTAGCCCGATCCGGTCCCGACTTCCAGAACCCGGTCTCCCGGACGGAGCTTCAGCGCCTCGGTCATGAAGGCGACGATGTAGGGCTGGGAGATCGTCTGCCCCTCGCCGATCGGGAGGGGGCGGTCGTCGTAGGCGGCGGGGCGGAGGGCGGGTGGAACGAACTCGTGGCGGGGGACCTTGCGCATCGCCTGAAGGACGCGCGGGTCCGCGACCCCCCGTTCCTCGATCTGGTCCTTGACCATCCGATCACGGAGGGCGGCAAGGTCCTCTCCGGCCACCCGTTCGCAGGAGGGAAGGGCGAATAGGCAGGCGGCGAGGAAGCAAATGACGGGCGCTCTCACGCTCACAATATAGCACCTTGTGGGAGGGGCATTCCTGCCCCGATGTAGGCCGGTTCTGTGAACCGGCGTCAGCCCCGGCGCGCGATGTGAACCGGCGGCCAAGCCCGGCACGCTCCGACTTTGTCGGGGCCTACAAACGGCCAGGCCCGCCATGCTCTGTAGGCCGCTTCTCCGCCTCCGCCCAGGCTGCCGACTCCGCCCAAGTAGCCTTTGGCTACGTCGGCCGGATCGGCGGACAGGTGTGAAGCGGCGTCAGGCCCGCCAGGCCCGGCGCGACCGGATACATGCGTCCGACATTCCTCCTCCCCGAATCCAAGCTTTTGGTATAATGCACCCCAAACCAATCCGGGACGCCGGGAAGGAGGATTTGCCGATGAAGAAGCTTTTGACCGCCGCCGTCGCCCTGACACTCGTCGCAACCGCCACGCCGCTTTTCTCCCAGACGCTCGAACTCGAATACTCGACCTTCCTGGGCGGCTCCGGTCACGACCGCGGGCGGGCCGTCGCCTTCGACACAGCTGGCGCCATCTATGTCGTGGGAGACGCCAACTCCGAAGACTTCCCCACGCTCAACCCCTACCAGGCATCGAGAGGCGGGATCTACAACGTCTACGCGGCCAAGCTCTCCTCCGACGGCGGTTCGCTGATCTTTTCGACCTATCTCGGCGGGAACTACATCGACAACGGCTATGACATCGCCGTCGACGCGAACCGCGAGGTCTACCTGGCGGGCTCCGCCCAGTCGTCGAACTTCCCGATTTTCAACGCCTACCAGGCGGCCTTCAACCAGGGGTCTGCCAGCACCGCCGCCGACGCCTTCCTGGCCAAGCTCTCCTCCACCGGCTCGGCACTGGTCTTCTCGACCTATCTGGGCGGCGCCGGCATCGAAACCATGTCCGACTCCTCCAGCCACGGCAGCGGACTCGCTATCGACACGGCGGGGCGGGCCTACCTCGCGGGCTCCACCAATTCGCAGAACTTCCCCGTCCAGGACGCCATCCAGTTCAGCAACGCCACCTCCGGCGCCATTTACGACTGCTTCGTCACCGTCTTCAACTCCGACGGCTCGTCCCTCTACTACTCCACCTACCTGGGGGGGGCCGGCATCGAAAACGGCAACGATATCGCCATCGACGCCGAGAAACGCGTCTACATCACCGGTTCCACCAACTCCACCAACTTCCCCCTGGTGAGCGCCTACCAGGGATCGAACAACGGCTCGATGGACATCTTTGTCGCCTGCATCAACTCCATCGGGAGCGAACTCGACTACTCGACCTATCTCGGGACGATCGGACTCGAATACGGCATGACCATCTTGGCCGACGGGGACGGAAACGCCTTCGTCTGCGGGAACACCTCCAGCACCTTCTTCCCCACGGTCAACCCCTACCAGGCCTCGCGGGCCGGCTCCGACGACGCCCTCGTCTTCGAGTTCTCCTCGTCCGGATCGGCTCTCCTCTATTCCTCCTATCTCGGGGGGACCGGCGCCGACATCGCCTACTCGCTTGCCCTGGATTCGGCGGGGCGCATACTCCTCGCCGGCGGCACGCAATCGACCGACTTCCCGGTCCAAAACGCCTACCAGTCGTCCTTCTCGTCGCAGACCGCCATCGTCAACGACGCCTTCGTCGCGGCTCTGTCGGCCGGCGGGACTTCCCTCCTCTACTCCACCTACCTCGGCGGGATCGACGCCGACAAGGCGAACTTCGTCACCGTCGACGGGCAGGGACGGCACTGGGTCGCCGGGACGACGAAATCCTACGACTTCCCCACCTCGAACCCCTACCAGCCTTCGAACAACAGCCCCTGGTTCGACGAGGCCTTCCTGGCCCGGCTCAAGTTCACCTCGCCCGTCCCCACGCCCTCCCCCCTCCCGGGGACGCCGACGCCCATACCGACGCTCACGCCCCCACCGACGCCTGAGCCGACGCTGACACCCTTCCTGCCGGAGCCGACCAAGACGCCTTTCGTCCCGGAGCCCACGAAGACGCCCTTTGTCCCGGAACCGACCAACACGCCCATCTCCGTGAAGACGCCGACACCGGGGCCGATCTCCCGGAACAACTACCACACCGACTTCGACGGCGACGGCGCCTCCGACATCGTCCTCTACCGCCCCTCGACCGGGATGTGGTCGGTCCGGAACGTCACCCGGGTCTACCTCGGCAACTCGCTCGACCAGCCCGTCCCCGCCGACTACGACGGCGACGGGATCACCGACATCTCGATCTTTCGGGGGAGCGAGAACCTCTGGGCGGTCCGGAACATCACCCGGGTCTACTTCGGACAGATCAACGACTACATCCGCCCCGGCGACTACAACGGCGACGGATCGGCCGACTTCGGTCTCTACCGCCCCTCGCTGGGCCTCTGGGCGGTCAAGGACATCACGCGGGTCTACTTCGGCGGATCGGCCGACTACCCCGTGCCGGGCTTCTACTCCATCGACGACACGCTCGACCTCGCCATCTACAAACCCGACGGCCTCTGGGCGATCCGGAACCTCACCCGCGTCTATCTGGGGAACTCCACGGACAACCCCGTCCCCGGGAACTACGACGGGGACCAGGTCTGGGAGGCGGCGATCTACCGGCCCTCGACCGGCCTCTGGCGGGTCCGCGACCTCACCTCGGCCTACTTCGGCGGGAGCCCCAGCGTGCCCTTCCCCGGCGACTACGACGGGGACGGCCGCGACGACATCGGGATCTTCCGCTACTCGGACGGGATGTGGTCGGTGAGGAACATCACCAGGGTCTACTTCGGCGGTTCTTCGGACGTGCCGGTGACGAGATAAGGCAGAAGTCAGAAGTGACCGGGGGGAGTAGGCCGGTTCTGTGAACCGGCGGCAGGCCCGTCGCGCCCGCTCATAGAGCGGGCCTACAGCGGCGGCCAAGCCCCGTCGCGCCCGGACACAGTCCGGGCCTACAGCGGCGGCCCAGCCCCGGCGCGGCGGGCGGGCCGGTGACCAGGGAGAACTCAAGGTAAAAAGTAAAAAGGCAAAAGTAAAAAGTGGGCTGGCTCGGATACGGCTGGCCCACTTTTTACTTTTGCCTTTTAGCTTTTGCCTTGTTTATCGTTCCCTCGGCTTCGCCGCGATCTCCAGCACCTTGAGGTCGAGGAAGTTTCTCGAGGCGGCGGAACGGACGACCAGCACCGTGTCCGCCCCCCAGCGCGTCCCCCCCACCGCCACCGCCTCCTCCCCCTCGGAGATGAGCCCGGCGTCGGCCGCCATCATCACGATCTCGCAGGCGACCTTCGCCCCCTGTCCGAAGATCCGCAGGGTGTGGGCGACGAGGGAGGTCGGAAGCGTTCCCGAAAACTTCTTCTCGATCCCGTTCTCGACGGAGTGGAAGGGCATCGTCGCCTGGACCACCCTCCCGCCCTTCTCCTCGATGCGGCGCCTCTTTTCGGGATCGAACTCGACCTCGCCCGGCTTGGCGAAGCCGGCGGAGTGGGCGACGACGACGAGGTTCGCGCCGGACCCGGAAAGGCCCTCCGCGAAGAGCAGTCCGGTCTCCCCCCGCGTGGAAGCCACCACCACGTGCTTCGCCCCCGCCTGGACCATCCGCTGGACGATCCCCAGGCAGTCGGCGCTGTTCTCCGGGCCGGGCTTCTCGAAGTAGACGGTCTCTTTCCTGATCATGTAAATATTGCCATCCACTGAAAACAGAATAGGATACCGATGGCCGGCCAAGCTCATCCCATTCAATCGTCTGTTAAATTCTTTTGCCCGGCCGGCCCCGTGGACCTGAAGGTCCGCGGCTACGGAATGCAGCGTCCGCGCTAAATTAAAAAAATCGCGGGCTGACGAACGTCAGCCCGCGATTTTTTTGATGTCGAAGTTGATGTCCACCGCCACCGCCCGGTATTCGCCGGACCGGGAGGAGACGTTCAGGATCCGCCCCTTGAACCAGAGCCGGTCCCCGGAGCGGAACTCGCCCCGGAGCGATCCGTCGTAGGTGAAGAGGCGGATATCCTCGTGGGGGCGGCCGGAGATCTTCACCTCGGTCAGGCCGACCACGATCGGGAGGTAGGAGTTGAAGAAGTCGTCGCCGACCACGGCCGTCCCCTCCACCCCGTCCCGGACCAGCTCGACGCGGGCGTCGGCCAGCGGGGCGTCCTCCCGGTTCTGGAAGACGAAGAAGGGGCAGAGGAGGTAGTCCTTCCAGTAGATGCGGATCGGCCAGTCGCGGTCGAACTCGCGAACCTTCCTCCCCGGCTCGGCGGCGAGCTGGTAGAGCTTCTGGCGCACCCGCTCGTTCTCCTCCAGCGTCCCCCGGAAGATGACGTCGAAGTCCATGTCCGCCGGCTCGACCACGCCGTAGGAGAGGGACCCGGTCACGCCCATCTTCTCGATCGGGAAGTCCATCAGCGCGGCCGTCTCCTCGGCCCAAGCCTTGACCGCGGGTTGGGCCTGGCTGCACCAGATGAGCCCGCGGTGCGGCTCGAAATACCCCCGGAAGTCCTTCAGGGGGAACTCGAAGACGTACCTCGCCACCAGGGGCGGCGGCACCTTCGGGTCGAGCGAGGGGTCGATCGTGAAGTGCTGCTTATACTGCACGTCGTTCTGGATCGCCTTATGGACGCCTTTATCCCAGACCTTGTGGATGGCGGCGTATCGCCTCCCCCAGATGTTCTCGTCGCCGGTCGGCGAGGGGTAGTGGATGATCTTCCCGATGAAGGAGCCGGGGGTCGGGTGGTAATAGCCGTGGGTGTAGACGAAGGATCCGTCCTGGCGGAGGAAATAGAGCGAGTCGTCGATCCGGCCCTGGAGGGCCGAGATCGGCGAGAGGAGCTCTCCCATCACGGTGTCGAAGGTGTCGGTCATGGCGTAAAAACCAGATTGTAGATCACGGATTATAGGTTGCGGCCATCAGGGGCGACAACGGTTGACTATAGCCTCTAATTCATAACCTTGCTGTCATCCGTGGGCCTCCCCCACCTTCCGGATGTTGTCCCAGAGCGTGACCAGGGCCGCCTCGAAGCGCGAGCCGTTCTGGGAGACCTCGACCATCCGGGCGTTCAGCTTGAGGATGTCACCCCGGAAATACTCGCCCCGGAGCGCCCCGTCGTAGATGATCAGGGGGAGCGAACCGTACGACCTCCCCTTCCCCTTCACCTCCTCCAGGGTGAGGAAGGGCGGCATGTAGATGGTGTGGGTGTCGTCGCCGACCGTCCCCTCCAGAGGGACGTTATCCTCCTTCACCTCCACGCGGAAGTCGCGCAGGGGGGCCGACTCCCAGCGGTCGTACATGAAGAAGGGGCAGATCAAGACCTTCTTCTCGTAGAAGCGCATCGGCCACCAGCGGCCGAACTCCACCACCATCCGCTCCGGCTGGAGCGTGAAGCGGCGGATGGCGCGGTAGACCCGGTCGTTCTCCGCGAGCGAACCCCGGATGACCAGGTCGAGGTCGTCGTCCCCCGCCTCGTAGCGCCCATAGGCGAGCGAGCCGGTCAGCCCCAGGTTTTCCCAGGGGACGCCCAGCGCCGAGGCGGCCGCTTGCGCGCCCTCCTGCACCCACTCGTGGCGGGCGGAGCAACGGTCGAGGGAGTGGTGGGGTTCGAAGAAGCCGATGAAATCGTCGAGGGCGAAGGGCATCTCGTACTCGACGAAGACCGGGCGGGGGACGGCCGGGCCCAAGCGGGGGTCGATCTCGCCGTGGCGGCGGATCTGGTCGGGGTGGCTGACGTACTTCATCTCCCCGTCCACCCGGCGCTTGGTGGTGCACTCGTAGGCGCGCCCGAAGAAGTCCACCGAACCTCCGGGGCAGGGGTAGTAGATGATCTTGCCGTAGAGCCCACCGGGCGGGTGGCAGTAGCCTTCGCTGAAGACGAAGCAGCCGTCCCGGCGGAGGAAGAAATGGGAGTCGGGAACCCTCCCCTTGAGCTCGGACAGCGGGCGGAGGAACTCCTCCAGCATCTTCTCGAAACGGTCTTTCATCGCGCGGCGTTGCTCGCCCTCAGGGCCGGACGGCGATTTGGTCGCGGAGGGTGACGAGCAAGGCCTCGTATTCCCGGCGCGGCGTGGACACGCGGACCAGCGACCCCTCGAGCTCCAGTTCGTCCCCCCGGTAATACTCGCCCCGGAGCGAGCCGTCGTAAATGATCAGGTCGGTGTCGGCCCGCTTCTTCCCGTCCACGGTGAGCCCGGAGAGGGTGAGGATGGAGGGCATGTAGATCGAATGGGCGTCGTCGTCCACCGTCCCCCGAGCGCGCACGCTCTCCCGGAGAACCTCCATCCGGCACTCCTTCAGGGGGATGTCCTCGTCGCGACCGTAGTTGAAGAAGGAGCAGATCATGATCGAGTCCCAGTAGAAGCGGATCGGCCAGAGGCGGCCGTATTCGATCACCCGCTTTGCCGGGTCCTTGGTCAGCTCCCGGATCCGGCGGAGGACGGCGGCGTTTTCCTCGAGCGTGCCGTAGAAGACCAGGTCGATGTCATCCCCCGGCTCCTCGTATTTCCCGTAGCAGGTGGAGCCGGTGCAGCCGAGCCGGGAGAGGGGGATCCCGAAGGATCGACTCAGCCCCTCGATCGCCCGGTCGAGGGAGGGGTAGGTCCGCCGGGCGGCGGCGAGCGAATGGCCGTGCTCGAAGACGCCGATGAAATCGCTCAAGGGGAACTCGACGTGGTATTTCTCGTAGGCCGGGCGGGGCGCCCGGGAGAGGGAGGGGGTGAACTCGAACTGAACAGCGAGCTGCTCGCCGTGGGGGATGAGCTCGATCTTCCCGTCCTTCATCCTCTTGTAGGAGGAGCGGAAGCGGCGGCCGAAGATGTCCACCTCGCCCTTCGGGTCGGGGAAGAGCATCACCTTGCCCATCAGGCCGCCGCGGGGATGGAGGTAGCCCTCGGTGAAAACGAAAGCCCCGTCGCGGCGAACGAAGTAAAGGGCGTCGACCACGCCCCGCTTCAGGCTGGAAAGCGGGGAAAGGAATCGCCCCATCATCTGGTCGTAAAGGTCGGCCATGTCCTTGCGCGGGGGCCCGCCGGGGGTCTTCCCGACGGGAAAGTGCCCGCCCATGTGTTCGGAGGGCGAGCAATAGTAGGCAGGGCCCGCGGAGGTGTCAACCAGAAAATCGTGGAAATCCGCTGGTTTTCACGAATAAACCGGGCTAGTATCATGGACCGAGACCGCCATGGCTACCATCCTGATCGTGGACGACTCCGCCGACGACCGGCGGATGCTCGAGATCCTCCTCCGCTCCTACACCTCCGCCAACGTCCTTTCCGCCGGGAATGCCAAGGACGGGATCGCGCTGGCGCCTAAGGCCGACGTCATCATGATGGACGTGATGATGCCCGGGATGGACGGGATCGAGGCCTTCGAGGTCCTGCGCCAGTCCCCCGAGACCAAGAACACCCCGATCATCTTCATGACCGCCTACCCGCAGTCGATCCTCGACCGCTTCTCCGGCCAGGCGCTTGGCTCGATCGACTACCTGGTCAAGCCGGTCCAGAAGGAGCCCCTCCTCAACCGGATCAGCATCCACCTGGGCGTGCACGACGCCCGCCAGCGCCTCCAGGCCCAGAAGCTCTCCGAGCGCGATCAGCTCACCCTCCTCCTGGCCGCCCTCCAGCAGTCCGCCGACGGGATCACCGTGACCGACCGGGGGGGAAAATGGATCATGTCTAACCCGGCCGAGGCGAAGCTCTTCGGCTACGAGCAAGAGGAGTTCCTGGAGAAGGACATCAAGGACATCTACGAGCCCATGAGCGCCCAGCGGATCAAGAGCGAGATCATCCCGATCCTGGAGAAGCAGGACCATTGGGAGGGCGAGCTCTCCGGGCGCAAGAAAAACGGGGAGATCTTCCCCATCCTCCTCTCCCTGGCCACGGTCAAGGACAACTCGGGGAAGTTTCTGGGGATCATGGGCTTCACCAAGGACATCACCAACCTGAAGAAAGCCTACCAGGATCTCTCCCGGGCCCAGGAAGCGCTGGTCCGCTCCGAGCGGATGAAGGCCCTGGGCGAGATGGTGGGGGGGATCGCCCACGAGTTCAACAACCTCCTGGCCGGGATCCTGGGCAACACCCAGATCCTCCTCCAGACGGCCAAGGACCCCACCCTGGCCAAGCGGCTGCGCACGATCGAGCGGGCCGCCCTGACCGGGGCGGAGGAGGTGAAGAGACTCCAGACCTTCACCCTCTCGAGCGGGGGGACCGAGCGCAAGCTCTTCGTCATGAAGGACCTCCTCCAGGAGGCCCTGATGATCACCCGCCCGCGCTGGCGCGACCTCACCCACAAGAAGGGAATCACCATCGAGGTGGAGACCGAACTCGGCGAGACCCCGGCCCTGGAGGGGGACGACGAGAACCTCCGGATCGCCGTGATCAACATCATCTTCAACGCCATCGACGCCCTTCCCCAGGGGGGGAAGATCCGCGCCCGCTGCTGGGCGGACGCGAGATACGGCTACATCGAGATCGCCGACAACGGCGTGGGGATGAAGCCGGAAATCCTGGAGCGGGCTTTCGAGCCCTATTTCACCACCCAGCGCCCGCTGAAGTCCGGGCTCGGCCTCTCGGTAGCCTACGGTACGGTCAAGAAGAACCAGGGGGACATCGAGCTGAAGAGCCGCCCCGGCCAGGGGACCACCGCCACCATCAAGCTCCCCCTGGCCCCGGCCAGGTCCGGCCCGGAAAGCGAGACGCCCGAGAAGAAGGCGCCCGGAGCCAAACCGGGCCGGATCATGATCGTCGAGGACGACCCCACCGTCGCCTCGCTCCTCACTGACATCCTCTCCCGTGGCGGCTGGACCGTCAAGACGAGCGATCAGCCGGTATCCGCCCTCGCGGAGGCGGAGGGCGGCGGATTCGACCTGGTCATCGTCGACCTGGGAATGGCGACGATGAACGGCCTGGAGTTCTCCCGCCGGGTCAAGGCCTCCGCCCCCCGGACCAAGGTCGCCCTGATCACCGGTTGGGACATCCCGCCCGTCCAGGCCGAGCTGGAGAAGAACGGCGTGGACGTCCTCTGGCGGAAGCCCTTCAACGTGGACGAGATCTTCAACCGGGTCGCCGATCTGCTCGCCCGTTGAGCGGAGCGATTCCCCCCCCGCTTTCCCTTGACGAACCGGCGCCACTGGTCTATACGTAGCTCTAACGTTTTTGAGCCATATCGCTGGGCAAGGATTAGGTTAATGGTTTGGTCACTGGGCTAGGTTATTGGTGCCGGCTGGCCGCACCATGCACCTTGCCTTCTAACCAAACCATTAACTTTACCCTTGCCTATTACCCGGGTTTATCATGGGCGGCAACGTTCTCTTCGACGCCATCGGCGATTCCGGTCTGGTCGGGAAGACGATCTATCTCGTCCTCTTCCTGGCTTCGATCTGGGTCTGGACGATCATCGCCTACAAGTTCCTCCTCTTCCGGAGGATCGGGGGGCTCGCCGAAGCCTTCCTCTCCCAGTTCCGCCGCGCCCGCTCCGGAAGCCTCCTCTCCCTGAACTCCGGCCGGCTGGCCCCCGAGTTCAATCCCTTCTTTTCCGTCTATCAGCGCGGCTGCCAGGAGCTGATCCGGCGCCGGGAGGAGAAGCCGCAAGGGGGGAAACTCTCGCTTGACGAACGGGCCAAGATCCGGGCGGCGATGGACGAGACCGGCCGGACGCAGGCCTCGGAGATGGAGAAGCACCTGATCTTCCTCGCCACCGCCTCCGCCGCCGGACCGCTCTTCGGCATCCTGGGGACTCTCTGGGGGGTGCTGATCGCCTTCCGGCGGATGGGCGAGCTGGGGGCGGCCACCCTCGACGCGGTCGCCCCGGGGATCTCCGAGGCCCTCCTCACCACCGTGGTCGGCCTGGGCATCGCGATCCCGGCCCTCCTCGCCTACAACTATTTCACGCACCGCGTCGCCAAGACCGTCGATCGCCTCGACGGCTTCGTGGGCGATTTCCTGGACGCCGCCGGCGAGGGGAAGGCGAGCGAGCCGGAGGCGGCCGAACCGCCCGCCCCCGCGGAGAAGCCCCCGGCGCGCCCCCGCCTCCGGCCGCGG
>CAZOYW010000061.1:0-13147 GCA_964584165.1 uncultured bacterium | reverse complement strand
TCCTCCTCCGTCCCCCAGGAGGAGGTCGCCCGGATCAACGCCGCCGGGGGGCAGCTCAAGGGGGCCAAGGGGGTGGACGAGAACCAGTTCGCCCGGGCGGCGAGCCTGGGCGTGACCAAGGTGAACATCGACACCGACGGGCGGTTGGTCTGGACCCGCGTCCATCGGGAGTACTTCGTCCAGCACCCCGACAACTTCGACCTCCGCCCCCCCGGCAAGGTCTTCATGGGCGAATACGCGAAGTTCATCGCCCACAAGAACGAGAAGCTCGGTTCCGCCGGCCGCCTCGACGCGGTGCGGGCGCTGGTGCAGAAATAATTTTACCCCTGAGTCACAAAGGCACGAAGATATTCTGATGCTAAAGCTGTGGGAGGGGCATTCTTGCCCCGATCCGAGCGATATGGATCGGGGCAGGAATGCCCCTCCCACAAGCGCATAGCGCTCGGCGGAAAACCGCGCGGAGCGCGCGCGACAGGTCGCTTAATCACTTTTTCGCTCCCCCTCCCTGTTCCCTACCCTCCCCCGCCACCGGCACATTCGCCCGGACCGCCTCCTCCTTCGTCGTCACCTTGAAGAAGGACCCCGCCGGGACCAGCGCGTAGCCACGCACTTCCAGGATGGCGGCGAGCATCGCCATCGCCTCGGAGGCCGGGATGGGGCGCGGCGTCATCACGGTGACGATCCCCCGCACCCTCTCGTCGAAGATTAAGTTGGTCCCGCTCAAGTCGCTGACGAGGCGGATCACCGTCCGGAGATCGACATTTTCGACGTTGAAGACGATGGTGTCCCCGGCCGGGGAGACCGCGGGGGGGGCGGCGGCAAGCCGAAGGACTTGGCGTCCCTCCGGTCCCTCCAGGACCGCCTCGCCGGCGGAGATGGACGCGACCTTGGCCCCGCCCACGCTGTCGCCGACCCGGAAGATCCCCGTTCCCCGGATGCTCGGGTCCTCGATCAGGGCGGCGTTCTTCGTGCCGTCCGCCATCTGGAGCACGCCGGTCAGCCGCGGGGGCGGTGGCGGGCGGGGGGCCGTTCTTTCCTCTCCGGAGGGCGGGGGAGGCGGGACCGCCCCTCCCTTCGCCCCCGGCTGCTCTCCCCGGGCGGACGGGAGAGCGCCGAGGAGGGCCAGGGCGAGTCCGGCCGCCGGAGCCCAGCGCAGATGCTTATTCATGGCGACTCCTTTCCCGCGGGATCCTGCCAGCCGCGGTTAAAGATTTCCATCCAGCAACCGCCCCGCGCGCGGGCGGACGACGGATCAGCTCTGCTGAGGCGCCTTCACCGGCTGATACGCTGCACCCGGCTTCGCCGTTCAATGTCTTGATCGCTCCCGTTCCCCCCGCCTCCCCACCCCTCTCCAGGGTGGGACAAATCTGTCCGATCGGACGGGTTTGTCCCACTCTTCCGACGGAGACAGGTCCCCGATCCCCCCCTTTCGCCGCCTCCCCGCCGGGACAACCCTTGTCCGATCGGACAAGGGTTGTCCTATTTGACTATTCCCTGTCCGGGGCGGAGTAGAATAGAGTCTCTGGGAAAACGATACGGACGCGGAGCGCTAATCCGACCGCTGTAGTCCGGACATCCGCCAGGGATGTCATTGCAAGTATAGGCCTTTGGCCGCGAGCGAAGCGTGGGGGAAGCAATCCTTTGCTCATTGCGGAGTTGAGATTGCTTCGTCGCTCCGCTCTTCGCGATGGCGTGGCTATATTATGCTGGAGTGACTTGAACCAGGAGGCGTCGATGAAAGTATCCGGATGGCCGCTGATCGCCCTGGGGCTGGGCTTCGGGCTGAGCTGCGGGGGGAAGGAGGGGACCGCGGAGGGGAAGAAGCCGGCGGCGATCGCGCCGGTCAAATACACGACGGTGATCTGCACGGACAAAGAGGGGATCGGGATCGAGGCCTTCCGGATGCTCGTCCCGGACGGCTGGCGCTTCTCCGGCGGGATCGACTGGGTCCTGGACAACCCGGGGATGCCCGCCCGGGCCGCCTTCACGGTCGCCGCCCCGGCCGGCCGCGCCTGCTTCGAGGTCTTTTCCAACCAGGCTTTCTTCGCCACCGACAACCCGATGACCCTCTCCAACTTTCCTCCCGGCAGCCGCTACTTCGGGAGCGAGGTGAGGGCGGTGCTGGAGCCGGCGGCGATGCTCAAGGAGATCGTCCTCCCCCGCTTCCGCTCCGGGAAATCGGGGCTACGGGTGACGGGAGAGGAGCACCTCCCCGAACTCGCCCGGGCCCTGGGCGCGGGGAAACCCCAGGCGGGCGTCCAGACCTTCGCCGACGCGGCCAAGCTCCGGATCGAATACTCCGATAACGGCGTAACGATGGAGGAGGAGATCTACGGCGTGGTAGAGGGGTTCAGCTACCCCCTTCAGACCATGTACGGCCGCTCCACCAACACCAACTGGTTCGCGGACTACCTCTTCTCCTTCCGGGCGGAGAAGGGGAAGCTCTCCGGGCTGGCCAAGACCTTCGAGACGATGGCCCGCTCCTTCCGCCTCAACCCGCGCTGGTTCAGTAAACACAACCAGGTCGTGGAGTACCTGATCGCCCGGCAGATCCAGGCGATCAAGAACGTCGGAGAGCTGAGCCGGATCATCAGCCGGACCAGCGACGAGATCAGCGCGATGACGATGAAATCCTATGAGGAGCGCCAGGCGGTGAACGACCGGATCGCCGAGAACTTCAGCGACTATGTCCGCGGCGTGGATCGCTACTACAACCCGATCGAGGAGCGGCCGGTGGAGCTCCCCGCCGGCTACGAGCGCGCCTGGACCAATAGCTTGGGCGAATACATCCTTTCCGAATCGCCGAGCTACAACCCCAACGAGGGTTCCAACGTCGAGTGGCGGGAAATCCAAAAATCCAAATAAATATTCTGCCACCAAGACACAAAGGCACGAAGGATCTGGAAATCAATTCTTAGTGTCTTCGTGCCTTCGTGGCATTCCCCGCCGTGAATCCTTATCTCGCCATCGTCCTCGCCTCGCTCCTCGGCGGCTGGCTCCTCCGCCTCGCCGTCGACTCCCTCAACCTCCGCCGCCTCTCCCCCCTCCTCCCGGAGGAGTTCGCGGGGGTCTACGACGCCGGGCGCTACCGGAAGTCCCAGGATTACCTCCGGGAGACCACGCGCCTGGACCGGCTGGCCCGGACGGCGGAGACCGCCCTCGCCGCGGCCTTCATCCTCCTCGGCGGTTTCCCGGCGGCGGACCGGATCGCGCGCGCCCTCGGGCGCGGCCCCGTCCTTCGCGGCCTGATCTTCGCCGCTCTCCCGGCCCTCCTCTGGGCGGCCTCTTGCCTCCCCTTCCGCGTTTACCGCGTCTTTCGGATCGAGGAGAAATACGGCTTCAACCGGACGACCGGGAGGACCTTTCTCCTCGACCTCGCCAAGGGCGCCCTCCTCGCCGCGGTCCTCGGCGGCGCCGTCTTCTCCGCGGCCGTCGCGATCTTCGAACGCCTCGGGCCGGGCGCCTGGCCGGTCGGCTGGGCGGCGCTCGCCCTCTTCCAGCTCTTCGTCGCCTTCATCGCCCCGGCGGCGGTCCTGCCTCTTTTCAACACCTTCACCCCCCTCCCGGAAGGCGAACTCAAGGCCGCGATCGAGCGGCTCGCCCGCGCCCGCCGCTTCCGCCTGCGGGGGATCTTCACCATGGACGCCTCCCGCCGCTCGGCCAAGTCCAACGCCTTCTTTACCGGCTTCGGCGCCCTGAAGCGGATCGTCCTCTTCGACACGCTCCTGGAGAGGCTCGGCACCCCGGAAATCGTCGCCGTCCTCGCCCACGAGCTGGGGCATTTCCGGCGCCGCCACGTCCTCCTCCTCTTCGCCTGGGGGATCGCCGTCCAGGGGCTCCTCCTCTTCCTCCTCTCCCGGCTCCTTGGGGATCCCCTCCTCTTCGCCGCCTTCCGCCTGGAGCGCCCCTCGGTCTACGCCGGGATGGTCGCCTTCGGGTTCCTCGCCTCTCCCGCCCTCTGGCTCTGCGGCCTTCTCGAGCATGCCGTCTCCCGCCGCTTCGAACTCTCGGCCGACCGGGATGGGGCCGACACGCCCTACGGGGCGGAGGCTCTGATCGCCGCCCTGAAAAAGCTCAGCCGCGATAACCTCTCCAACCTCACCCCCCATCCCCTGAAGGTTTTCCTGGAGTACTCCCACCCCCCGGTCCTGGAGCGGATCCGTCATCTCCGCCGCCCAGGCCGCCATCTGTAGGCCCCGACAAAGTCGGGGCCTACAACGGCCGACCATGACCGGACGCCGGCTCGCAGAGCCGGCCTACAATGGCCGACCATGACCGGACCGCCGGTTCGCAGAACCCGCCTACAACGGCCGACAAGGCACAAACGCCGGATCGCATCTGTCCGCCCCCATCGGAGCGTTGCCGGAGGGGCGATCCTGTGCTATAAGGTAAACACGCGGCGGGGCGATCCACTTCGTCCCAGACTTCATTTTTCGCCGGGACACCGCCGGCGCGCCAGACGCTGGATCGCCCCCGATACAGGCTCGCGGCGAACAATCTAACCCGGGAGGCGAAAAATGACGGAGAGACTGCAGGTCTATAAGTGCGAGCTCTGCGGAAACATCGTCGAGGTCCTGCACGCGGGCGGCGGGGAGCTCGTCTGCTGCGGGCAACCGATGAAGCTCCTGACCGAGAACACGGTCGACGCCTCCCGGGAGAAGCATGTCCCGGTGGTCGAGAAGATCCCCGGCGGGCTCCGGGTCAAGGTCGGCGCCCTCCCCCACCCGATGGAGGCGAAGCACTTCATCGAGTGGATCGAGGTGATCGCCGACGGCAAGGCCTACCGCCAGTTCCTGAATCCCGGCCAGGCGCCGGAGGCCGTCTTCCGGGTGGACGGGAAGCAGATCGCCGTCCGCGAGTATTGCAACGTCCACGGCCTCTGGAAATCCTGAGCAGAGGAGTGGCACGGGGAGATCTGGCACACGCCCAGGAAGAGATCGGGAACAGCCCGGGGGCGATCGACAACCCCTGGGAGATCGGCTTCATCTCCGCAGGCTCCTATCTCGTGGGAGCGATCCCCGCCCTCCTGCCTTTCCTCATCTTCGCGGATTCCCGGCGGGCCCTTCTCGTCTCCGCCGCGGCGCCTGGTCGCGCCCGAGGTTGAGAATGCGCGGGGGACTCGTTTTTGCTATATTTTTCCCCAGGCGGGCGTGAAACGCCCGCCTGGGGGAAAATATATTGAAGACCCGCGTCCACGTCGCCCGCACCCAGGACCCCTACCGGGGCGCTGGCGAGGTCCTCGACGCCCTGGCCTTCAAGGTGCGGGGCAAAAGGGTCTTCATCAAGCCCAACCTCACCGGCAACCGCCCCTCGCACGAGGGGATGGGCGTGGACACGGGGATGGTCCGGGCGGTCCTGGAGCGCCTCGAGGACTGCCCGGAGATCGCGATCGGGGAATCCTGCAGCAAGACCGACCGGGCCTTCGTCGACCTCGGCTACACCGCCCTCCGGGAGAAATACCCCCGCCTCAAGCTCCTGGACCTGCGCCTCTCCCGGTCGGTCTGGAAGGCGATCCCTCACCCCCGCCACACCAAGGCCATGCCCTTCGCCCGGGAGGTCTTCGAGTACGACTACCTAGTCAACATCGCCAAGATGAAGACGCATTCCCTGGCCGGCGTCTCCCTCTGCTTGAAAAACGTCTTCGGCTTCACCCCCACCCGCCGCCAGAAGCTGATGTATCACCCCTTCATCCGGACCGCCGTCCTGGACATGAACCAGGCGATCCGGAGCGACTTCTGCCTGGTGGACGGCGTCTGGGGGAACGAGTTCGACGAGATCAAGTCCTCCCCGGTCAACGCCGGGGTGGTGGTCGGCGGGGAAAACCTCCTGGCCGTGGACGAGGTCGCCGCGGCGGTGATGGGGATCGACGTCGGGACGCTGAAGACCTACCGGGAGGCCTGGGACCTCTTCGGGAAGCCGGAGATCGTCCAGACCGGCGCTCCTCTCCATGAGATCTGCGGGAAGTTCCGCCAGGGCTGCCTCCCCGCCACGCGCTTCCGCTACCTCAAGGAAGCGGCGGGAAGCCTCTGCTACCGGGCCGTCTTCCGGCATTGATTTCCGGCGTGAAGACGCGGAGCGTCTTCACGCCGGAAATCAAAGGATTGTAGCGCCGTCGCTCCCGCCTGACCCGTCGGTCCCATGGACCGGCACGGGTTGACGACGCTGAATCGGGATGCTCCGATGAGCGAAAAGAGCTACCCCCGGGACCCCGCCGATTGCACGCGTCAGTCCTCCAGCCAGCTCCGCTCCGCCCGGGAGCTGGCCGGGCGACTCCGCCTCCGCGGAGACGAGACGGTCCTGGTGATCGGCGCGGGCGACGGCCGGCTCGCCTCATCGATCGCCCGCCTCCTCCCCCGCGGCCAGGTCGTCGCGATCGACGCCGCGGCGGCGCGGGTCGCCCGCGCCCGCGCCGCCTTCCCCAACCGCAAGCGACCGAACCTCCGTTTCCTGATGATGGACCCGGCCCGGATCGTCTTCGAATCCCAGTTCGACCTTGTCGTCTCGGATGGCGCCGGGAGCGGGGAAAGCGCCCCTCCGGCCAGCCTGCCGGGAGCGGCGCGGGCGCTCAAACCGGGGGGGCGGCTCTTCTTCCGGATGGACGGGGAAGGCCATCTCGCGGACCTCCTCGCCGCCGCCGGGGAGATCGCCCGCCGGCGGCCGGGCGCGGGATTGCGCTCCCCGTCCCCCTTCCCCTCGGCGGACGAGTGCCGGGGATGGCTGGCCGCGGCCGGGCTCCAGCCCGCGCGGGTCGATCCGATCCCCCGGACAAAGCGCTGGCGGGACACCCGAAGCTTCGCGTCCTGGCTCCGGACCGCCGGACGCCGTTACCTGGAGCTGGCGGAAGAAGACCGGCGGGGAAGTTTCAGCTCCGCCCTGTCCCGTCTCTACCTGCGGGATCACCCCCCGACCCCGTCCGGTCTCGTCCGGGCGAAGACCGTCCGCCTGGATGCGGAGGCGCTCAAACCGGAGACAAGCCCGATTCCTTTTGACTCCGCCCCCTCCCGGCCGGAGAATGCGGCTGGCGGCCCCGAGGGCCGGATATGAAGACCCCTGCGACAGACCGGCCCCTCGGATGGGGAATCCTCTCCACCGCCCGGATTTCCCGTCGGCTGATCCCGGCGATCAACTCCACCGGTCGCTCTCGGGTGGTCGCCGTGGCGAGCCGGGATGAAAAGCGGGCGCGGGACTTCGCCGCCCGTTGGGAGATCCCCCGCTCCTTCCCTTCCTACGAGGAGCTCCTGGAATCGCCGGAGGTCTCCGCCGTCTACCTCCCCCTCCCCAACTCCCTCCACTGCGAGTGGGCGGTCCGGGCGGCGGCGGCCGGGAAGCACCTCCTGGTCGAGAAGCCCCTGGCCCTCTCGCCCGCCGAGGTCGGCCGGATAGCCGCCGCGGCGGCGAAACACGGCGTGAAGATCCTGGAGGCCTACGCTTACCGCGCCCATCCCCAGTTCCTGAAGCTCCTGGAGCTGGTCCGGAAAGGGGCGGTGGGGCGGCCGAAGATCCTCCGGGCGCGCTACTGCTTCACGCTGGGGGCGGGGGAGACCAACATCCGCTGGAACAAGGAGCTGGGGGGAGGCGCCCTCTGGGACGTCGGCTGCTACCCCGTCAGCTTCGCCCGGGCGGTGGCCGGGGAGCCCCCTGAGGCGGCCTTCATGAGCCTCCGCGCGGGGAAGACCGGAGTCGACGTCCTCGGGGCGGGACAGCTCCGCTTCCCAGACGGACTCCTCGCCCAGATCGAATGCGGCTACTCCCTCTCCTATGGAGTGGGCGCGGAGGTGGTGGGCGAGAACGGCACGCTCATCCTCCCCAACCCCTGGCAGCCCGACGTCGACGGGAAGCGGAACGGCCTCCTCTTCATATCCCCCGACGACAAGGCCACCCCCCTCGACTTCCCCCCGATCGACCCCTACCTGTGCGAGGCGAAAGCCCTGGAGGGGGCGATCCTGGACGGCCGCCCCCTCCCCTGGACGCTCGCGGAGTCGGGCGACGTCGTCGCGGCGGTCGCGGCCCTCCACCTCTCCGCCCGAACCGGCGCGGCGGTGAAGCTGAGCGAGATCGACACCTGATCCCCAGGAGAATAGGTGCAACTGTTTGTGGGAGGGGCGTCTCGCTTGCCCCGCATTCAAAGAATCTACTCGGGGCCCCGATCCAGGCCAACCCGGGTTGTGGCTCCGGTCCCGGAAGCCCCCGACCCCAGGAGGAAGACCATGAGAGTATGGTGCTTCGGACTCACGGCGCTGGCGGCCGTGGCCGCCCCCGTCTCCGCCGAGGA
This sequence comes from uncultured bacterium, assembly GCA_964584165.1. Taxonomy (GTDB): domain Bacteria; phylum Auribacterota; class Erginobacteria; order Erginobacterales; family CAZKCI01; genus CAZKCI01. The sequence goes on along the minus strand of CAZOYW010000061.1, from coordinate 4,875 downwards.
GAGCGACCCGCCCCGAGTCACCGTCTACGGGACGGCGATCACCGAGGTCGTCCCCGATCAGATGGTCTGGCTGGTGGGAGTGAGCAACAAGGGCCCGGCCCTCGACCAGGTCGCCCAGAAGCACGCCGCGATCGTGGAAGAGGCGCTCGCCCTCCTCAAGGCGGCGAAGGTCGAGGAGAAGGACATCCAGACCGCGCGCATGGAGTTCGGGGAGAACTGGGAGTATCGCGACGAATCGCGGGTCAAGGAGGGCTACGTCGCCTCCAGCTCGATCACCTTCAAAACTGGAGATTTCAGCGCCTACCGCTCCCTCTGGGAGGGGCTCTCCCGGATCGAGGGCGCGAGCGTGAACGGCGTCTACTACGACCATTCGCGCCGGATCGACTTTCAGAATGAGACCCGCCGCAAGGCCGTCCTCGCCGCCCGGGAGAAGGCCCGGGAGATCGCCCAGACCCTGGGCGCCCGGATCGCCGAACCCCTCCTGGTGGAGGAAGACCTCGGCGTGAGCGAGGGCTGGACCAGCCGCTTCAGCAACGTCATCGCCCAGGAAAGGACCACGGCGGGAGACGCGGCGGGGTCCGGCGGATTCCTGGCCCCCGGCAACATCCCCATCCAGATCAGGGTCAAGGCCTCCTTCCGCCTGGTCTCCACCGCCGAACCATGAAAGCAATCCCAAAGGAGCTCCGCATGAATCGGACGCGCAATTTGCTCGGGTTGGCCCTCGCGGCCGCCATCGTCTCTCCCCTCGCCTGCTCGTCGGCCGGCCCGCAAGCGACGGGCGAGCGGGCCTGGGCCCTGATCGGGAACGAGGACGACCTCGCCGATCCCGCCCGCTACACCGTCACCCGGCTCGTCGACCGGAGGACCCGCCAGCCCCAGATCGTCATCTTCAACCGCTTGGAGCCGGGACCGCACGGCGGCAAGTTCGACTGGGTGAGGAGGGAGCCGAACACCTATGCCAAGTACCTCCCCGACACGCTCAACGTGATCGTGCTCGACTCCCGGGAGGGGAAGCGGGGGGAGGCGCCGACCAAGGACATCATCGCCGAGCTCGACGACTCGAACCTCGTCCCGGTGGTGGTGACCGGGGCAGGGGGAGCGATCCGGGCCGTGGTCTACAAGCCGCCGGCGGTGGGGATCAAGGTCTTCGCTCGCCCGGACGGCTCGGTCCGGATCGAGCTCGGCCGTCGGACCACCGGCCGCGACGACATCGGCTACCGGATCAAGATGATCTAAATCTGAGGCAACCAGGAAACCAGGATAACCTGCGACTAGAATACTAGTCAGTCCAGAATATTATGGGCATATCATTGCGAGGACCCCGAGCGTGAGCGAGGGGGACGAAGCAATCTCGACTCCCCGCGCAACGAAAGATTGCTTCGCTGCGCTCGCAATGACCGTCAATCCTGATGCCCGGGGCGCAATGGTTGGATCAACATTCCGGATAAATCTCCTGGCTTCCTGGATTCCTAAGATATGAAGCGTCTGATCAGCGTCATCGGGGGACGGGAGGCCTCGCCGGACCTTCTCGCCGAGGCGGAACGGCTGGGGGAAGGCCTGGCCCGGAGGGGCTGGGCGGTGGTCTGCGGCGGGATGGAAGGGGTGATGGAGGCGGTCTGCCGCGGCGCCCAGCGGGCGGGGGGAACGACCGTGGGGATCCTGCCCGGCCACGACCCGAGGGAGGCGAACCGCCACGTGGACCTCGCCATCCCCACCGGGATGGGGCTCTCCCGCAACGCGATCGTCGCCCGGGCCGGGGAGGCGGTGGTCGCTCTGGGCGGGTCCCACGGGACTCTCTCCGAGATCGCCTTCGCCCTGCAGTTCGGCAAAACCGTGATCGGAATCCGCACCTGGAAGATCGAGGGGGTCCGGGAAGCGGACGGCGCCGCGGAGGCCCTCCGGGCCCTCGACGCCCTTTCCGATCGCCCGGGCCGCTAGAACCGCCACGGCCGTCAGCGTCCCTTCCGCTCGGCGGCCCAGACGCCCAGCCGCCCCAGACGGGCCCGCTCCTCGGCCCGCTTCATCTCCCGCCCGTGCGCGAGCTGGGCCGCTTCAGGCAGAAGCCGGGCGAGCCCCTTCTCCAGGAGATCGAGGTTCGCCATCTCCTCCCCCCGGAAGACATAGGCCAGCGCCTTCCCATCCTGCGGCGGGAGGGACGGCTCGAACTCCAGTCGCACGTCCCGGTCGGCGAGGAAGAACTTCAGGTAGTTTGCCCGCCTCAGGTCGAGCGGGTCGGCCGCCGACGGCCCTTTCCCGGCGGGGAGATCGAGCCCGAGGAAGCGCACCCGGAGAGTCCCCTCCCCCGTCCGGACGGCGATCGTCCCGCGGTCGACGATCTCCGTCACTCGCCCCGACCGGGGGTAGGCGAGCGCCTTGTTCCGGGCCAGCGTCCGGCGGAAGCGCAGGTATCCCCGGATCTTCTCCTCGTTCAAAACCCCCGTATAGAGCAGGGCCATCGCCCCGAGCCAGAGAGCGAGGCCGGCGGTGATGATGGCGCTGTAGACGCCTTTGCGGGAGAGGCCTCTCCCGCGCGAGGCGGCCGCCGCCCGACCGCTCCGGAAGGACCGCTCCGAGCGGGAGAGGCGGTAGAGGGCGCGGGGAACGTCCTCCTCCCGCAAGACGGGCGTCGCCGAGGCGGCCTGTTGGAGGCGGACCTCGGTCCGGCCGTCCCGGCGTCCGATATCCGCCCGGTGGAAGATGTACTGCTGACCGGACCGGAGGTTCTTGATCCCGGTCCCTTTCCAGACCGTGAAGGGGACTTCCCCGGTCTCGTCACGGAGCAGCCCTTCCTGGAGCATCAGACCGCCCCCGGCGGGGCGGATGGCCCGGATCGTGGCCCGGATCGTGACCGGGGTCTCATCCGGCGTCAGCCGGGCGATCGGTGTTAGGAGTACGGGCATACGGCCGAAATATGCGTCAATCCAGAATAATATGGAGCGTCAATCATCGGTCGGCGACGGAATCTCCCGGACCTCGTTCTGCTCGAAATCGAAGAAGATCGCCTCCGTCCCGTGGCGGTAGTAGGCCGGGAGCTCGCTGCCGTTCCAGCGGGCCTTCAGCTCGTCTTGGAGGGCGCAGGAGTCAACGCTGAGCGGCGTGATTCCGATCTGCTCCCAGGCGAGACGCGGCTCCGGCCACATCCCAGGCATCTCCCGCCGAACGGAGACCCGCGCCCCCGGGGGGACCGAGTCGATCCTCACCTGACGGCAGGGCGTGCACCCCGCGATCATGAGGAGGCATAAGACAACCCAGACACCCTGGCGATCGGAATAGTTCATGGACCAGCCCGTTAAAAAGACCGGCCCGACGCCAACGGCGTCGGGCCGGTCTTTTTATAGCGGGGGGCCCGACTTGTGTCGGGCCGGCCTCCGCCCGCTGCAACAAAGTAGCGGGGGCTGGATTTGAACCAGCGACCTCCGGGTTATGAGCCCGACGAGCTACCTGGCTGCTCTACCCCGCATCGTCGGGAGCAATATATGCCAATCGGGGCGATCTGTCAAGTTACAAAATCGGGCGAAAATTGAAGAGATTCCCCAGACGGGAACGGCCGGGATATAACGGGCATAGAATGCAGGCGGCGCAATATTAAATGCCACCGAGCCGGCACTTGGGGTTTCTCCTTCCTTCCGGCCCAGCCCGTTTCAGCGTGTCACGGGGGTATCGCCGGACATACCGAACCAGCAGCGGGTGAGGTTCCGGGCCGCCCAGAGGCCGGAGGAAGGGCGGAAGACCGCCGGTTGAGTCCAATCCCCGCCGTCAAAGTTAGCCGGGACGGGGATGTCGCCGTCCAGCCCGAGGCAAATCCTGCTCGGGCCTTCCTGGGATAGTATCCCCGCCCAGAGACCCGTAGGGGGGCGGTAAATGGCCATCTCTGTCGTCCCATCCCTGTCGTAATCGGCTGGGGCGGGGATATCCCCCATCGTGCCCCACCACTTCCGCGTCAGACCGCGGACGGCCCAAAGACCTAAAGAAGGCCGGAAGACCGCGGCATCGATCCAGCCGTCTCCATCGTAATCGGCGGGCAAAGGAACATCGCCCGCCTTCCCGAAGTAAATATCCGTCAGATCCCGAACGCTCCATAAACCCTCTCTCGCACGGAAGAAGGCCGCATCCGTTTTCCCATCTTGATCGTAATCCCGAGGAACCGGAACGTCCCCGCCCGCTCCGAAAGCGAACCGCGTCAGGGATCTCACCAGCCAGGAACCCGTTGCCGGACGGAACACACCGATTTCACTCGTACCGTCTCCCCAATAATCGCCGGTGATGGGGATATCCCCCTCCCGGCCGAAGATCGTCGATTCCAGATCCCTAAATCTCCACGAGCCTACGCTCGGCCTGAAAATCGCTATCTCCGATGTCCCGTTTCCATCGTAATCTCCGCTTTCCATAGTGACTACCGGGGAGATGGGTGTAGGGGTAGGAGAGGGCTCCCATGTGATCTTGGTGACAAACGTATCGATGGCGCCTGTATAGCTCGCCTGATAGGCATCGATAGTGGGATAATCCTCCGATTCAGTGCTTCCCGACATATAAACACAACCCAAACTATCGACGGCAAGATTTTCGCCCCTATCTTCTGCGCTCCCACCTAGGTATGTGGAATAGATCAAACCCGACCCGCTAGAAGATAGCTTCAGTGCGAATGAATCATATTCGCCTGGATGTATTGATGATTGATATGCGCTAGCTGTTGGAAAGTTTAGTGATTTGGTGAAACCAGACAAATATGCATTTCCTGATTTATCGGCTATAATTCCTTTACCGTAATCTCCGTCTCCTCCGCCCAAGTATGTTGAAAACAACATTTTAGATCCACTTGAGTTGTGCATCCACCAGGTTTATGAGACCGAGATTGAAGAGAATGGGGTAACACTT
>CAZOYW010000060.1:0-13171 GCA_964584165.1 uncultured bacterium | reverse complement strand
AAGGGCCAGGCGGTGGTGATGACCGCCGAGGAGCTGATCGCTTGCGTCAGGGAGAAGGGGACCGCCCGGGCGGCCCGGGAGGTGGACGTGGTCACCACCGGCACCTTCGGGCCGATGTGCTCCTCCGGCGCCTACTTCAACCTCGGCCACAGCGCGCCCAAGATCAAGATCGGCGGGGGGGCCGCCTCCCTGAACGGGGTCCCGCTCTACACCGGCTTCGCCGCCGTGGACGTCGTCCTGGGGGCGACCGCCCTGCCCGACGACGATCCCCGCAACCAGGTCTACCCCGGTCAGTTCAAGTACGGCGGCGGGCACGTCATCGAGGAGCTGGTGGCGGGCAAGGACGCGCGCCTGGTCGCCAGCGCCTACGGGACCGACTGCTACCCCCGCAAGCGGCTGGAGACCTGGATCAGCCTGAAGGACGTGAACGAGGCGGTCCTCTTCAACCCCCGCAACGCCTACCAGAACTACAACGTCGGGGTGAACCTCTCCGACCGGATGATCTACACCTACATGGGGATCCTGAAGCCGCACCTGGGGAACGCCAACTACTGCAGCGCCGGCCAGCTCTCCCCCCTCCTCAAGGACCCGCTCTACCGGACGATCGGGATCGGGACGCGGATCTTCTTAGGCGGGGGCGTGGGCTACGTCGCCTGGTGGGGGACCCAGCACAACCCCGGGGTCAAGCGGAGCGAACGGGGAGCCCCCCTCTCCCCGGCGGGCACGCTGGCCCTGATCGGCGACCTCAAGGGGATGTCGGCCGAGTGGCTCCGGGGGACGAGCTTCGTCGGGTACGGGGTGACCCTCACGGTCGGGGTGGGGATACCCATCCCGATCATCGACGAGGAATCCTGCGTCCAGGCCGCCCTCACCGACGAGGAGCTCTTCGCCCAGGTGGTGGACTACGGTTCGGCCTACCCCCAGGGCAGGAAGGAGTCGCTGGGGCTGGTCTCCTACGCGCAGCTAAAGTCCGGGGCGATCGAGGTCAAGGGCAGGAAGGTTCCCACCTCCTCCCTTTCCAGCTACTTCAAAGCGCGGGAGATCGCCGGGATTCTCAAGAGATGGATCGGGAGCGGGAAGTTCCTCATCTCCGAGCCGGTCTCCGCCCTCCCCGGGCCGGAGAGCGGCTACTCCTGCAAGCCGATGAACGAAAGGACTCTCTCCTGAACGATGGTCTTCCGGAGGATCGTGGGTGCGGACCTAAAGGTCCGCGGCTACGGGAAAATGCGCGGAATTCCGAGTCGGACTGTGGAATAAGGATATAGATCATGATCACGAGACGGATCGTTCTCCATTTCCCCTCCCGCCTGGTCGACCAGCCGATCATCAGCCGGCTGGTCCGGGAGTTCAACCTGGACTTCAACATCCTCAAGGCCTCGGTGACGCCCCGGGAGGAGGGACTGCTGATCCTCGAGATCTCCGGCGGGGACAAGGACTACAAGAACGCGGTGGACTACCTGAAGAAACAGGGGGTGAAGACCCAGTTCCTCGACCAGGACGTCACCCGGAACGAGAAGCGCTGCACCCACTGCGGGGCCTGTGTCTCCATCTGCCCGGCCGGGGCGCTGGTCGTCGATCCCTTGACCCGCGAGGTCGCCTTCCTGAGCGAGAAGTGCATCGCCTGCGAGCTCTGCATCCCGGCCTGTCCGCTGGGGGCGATGGAGGTGCACTATTGACCGGCGGAAATCTGGGGGCCGTTGAGCATACGGGCCGAGACGGACATTTGCGGTTATCAGGTTCACGGTTCAGCGGTTCACGGTTATTTCCAACCGTTGAACCATTGAAACGTTGAACCGTGGAACCTGGATTTTTTCTCCCATGACTCCGGAAGAAAAGCTGATCCACGGGAGCAAGGTAATAGCTGTGGTGGGGCTTTCCGCCAAGCCGGACCGCCCCAGCTTCCGGGTCGCGAGCTACCTCAAGGAGAAGGGCTACACGATCGTCCCGGTCAACCCCGCCTTCCCCGAGATCCTGGGCGAGACGTGCTATCCCTCGCTCTCGGCGGTCCCGCTCCCGGTGGACATCGTCGACATCTTCCGCGCCTCGGAATACGTGGGGCCGATCGTGGAGGAGGCGATCCGGAAGCGGGCCCGGGCGGTCTGGATGCAGCTCGGCGTGATCAACGCCCCGGCCGCCTCCCGCGCCGTCGCCGCCGGTCTTACAGTGGTGATGGACAAGTGCCTGATGCAAGAGCACCGGAGATTATCGCTGAAGCGATAATCTCCGATGCTCTGGAAATACTTTTTGCGAAGCAAAAATAGCGGAGCAAAATCGATGAAGCGCATCTACTTCGACCATAACGCCACCACGCCCGTCCGGGCCGAGGTCCTCCAGGCGATGCTGCCCTTCTTCCGAGAGACCTTCGGCAACCCCTCCAGCGTCCACCGTTTCGGCCGGGAGGCCCACCAGGCCCTGGAAGCGGCCCGCTCCCAGGTGGCGGCGGCGATCCGGGCCCAGCCGGAGGAGATCGTCTTCACCGGCGGGGGGACGGAGGCCGACAACCTGGCCCTCCAGGGGGCGGCGGCCGCCTCCGCGAAGAAGGGGAGGCACGTCATCACCTCCCGGATCGAGCACCACGCGGTCTTGCGGGCCTGCCAGTTCCTGGAGAAGCAGGGCGTCGCCGTCACCTATCTCCCGGTGGGCCGGGAAGGCCGGGTCAGCCCGGAGGACGTGCGGAAAGCGCTCCGGGAGGAGACCGTCCTGATCTCGATCATGGCCGCCAACAACGAGACCGGCGTCCTCCAGCCGATCCGGGAGATCGGCGCCCTGGCCCGGGAACGCGGGGTCATCTTCCACACCGACGCGATCCAGGCCCTGGGCAAGGTCCCCGTCTCCGTCGCGGAAATCCCGGCCGACCTAGTCTCCCTCTCCGCCCACAAGATCTACGGTCCCAAGGGCGTGGGGGCCCTGTACATCCGGAAGGGGACCCGCGTCCAGCCCCTCCTCTACGGGGGGCACCACGAGCGCGGGAAGCGCGCCGGGACGGAGAACGTGGCCGGGATCGTCGGGTTCGGGAAGGCCTGCGCCCTGGCGGCGGCCGAGCTCGGGGAGGAGCCGGCTCGCCTCGCCCGCCTGCGCGACCACCTCCACCGCGCCGTCGTCGAAAAGATCGAGGCGGTCTCCCTGAACGGGGAGGGGGCCGAGCGCCTCCCCAACACCCTGAACCTGTCCTTCGCCTACGTGGAAGGCGAGGCGATCGTTCTGGGGATGGACATGCAAGGGGTGGCGGTCGCCACGGGATCGGCCTGCACCTCGGGGACGCTCGAGCCCTCGCACGTCCTCACCGCGATGGGCGTGGAAGCCGCCCTGGCCCAGGGCTCGATCCGCTTTTCGCTGGGGCGCGACAACGCCTCGGAGGACGTGGACTTTGCCGTACCCGCCCTGGCCGAAGTGGTCGCCCGCCTGCGCGCGATGTCCCCCTTCGCCCCTCCCCCCCGGAAATGATGTAAATCTATCTCGCGCCCAGACGCCAAGGCGCAAAGAAAAGATCGATATTGATTGTGTTTCTTGGCGTCTTTGCGCCTTGGCGCGAGATCCGCGGTTAAATTTTCGTTTCGTCGGGAAAGGAAACTGACATGAGCGAAACCTCGCAGTACAGCGACAAGGTGATGGACCACTTTCACCACCCCCGCAACGTGGGGGCGATCCCGGACGCCGACGGGGTGGGGACGGTGGGGAACCCGGTCTGCGGCGACGTGATGAAGCTCTACGTCAAGGTCGCGGACGGCCGGATCGCGGACGCCAAGTTCCAGACCTTCGGCTGCGGGGCGGCGATCGCGACCTCCTCCATGGTCACCGAGATGGTCAAGGGGAAGACCATCGAGGAGGCGCTCGCCCTTTCCAACAAGAAAGTGGCCGAGGCCCTGGACGGCCTCCCCCCGGTCAAGATGCACTGCTCGATGCTCGCCGAGGACGCCCTCAAGGCGGCGATCAACGACTATCTCAGGAAGCGGGGGCTGCCGGTCGTGGAGGGGCCCCGCCGGGACGAACACGGGCATTGATGGCCCGGTGGCTCCCGCGGTTTGTGTAGGCCGGGTCTATGACCCGGCGTCCGGCCGCGCCGATTCACAGAATCGGCCTACAGCATGAAAGACACCGCTTTAGCGGACAAGATCCGCGATCTCGCCCGCCGCCGCCGCGCCGTCATCCTCGTCCATAACTACCAGCGGGACGAGGTCCAGGGGCTCGCGGACTTCCTGGGCGACTCGCTCGACCTCTCCCGGCAGGCCGCCGCCACCTCCGCCGAGGTCATCGTCTTCTGCGGCGTCCACTTCATGGCCGAGACCGCCGCTATCCTGGCCCCCGGCCGCCTCGTCCTTCTCCCCGACCGGGATGCCGGTTGCCCGATGGCGGAGATGATCACCCCTATGAACGTGCGCGACCTGCGCGCCCGCCACCCCGGCGCGGTCGTGGTCGCCTATGTCAACACCTCGGCCGCGGTCAAGGCCGTCTCCGACGTCTGCGTCACCTCCGCCAACGCGGCCGCGGTCGTCGCCCGCCTGCCCCCGGACCGCCCGGTCGTTTTCATCCCCGACCAGCACCTCGCCGCCTGGGTCGCCCGGAAGACGGGGCGGGAGCTGATCATCTGGCCGGGATACTGCCCCACCCACGTCGCGATCCTCCCCGAGGACATCGAGCGGGAGAAGAGGCTCCACCCGGAAGCCCGGGTCATGGTCCACCCGGAGTGCCCGGCGGCGGTCGGCGACTCGGCGGGGGAGGTCCTCTCTACCTCCGGGATGGTGCGCTTCGTCCGGGAGTCCCCCGCCCGGGAGTTCATCGTCGGGACGGAGCTCGGCCTGATCTCGCGACTGCAGAGGGAGAACCCGACCAAGGTATTTTATCCCGCGAGCCCGCGCGCTCTCTGCCCGAACATGAAACGGATCACGCTGGAGAAGGTCCTCTGGTCGCTCGAGGACCTCCAGCCCGCCGTCTCGGTTCCCGAGGCGATCCGCCTCGGGGCGAAGCGCGCCCTCGACGCGATGCTGGCCTAGCCCGCCTTGCTCATGAAGATCGGGCGATCTTCATGAGCAAGGCGGGCGATTGCTCGCTCATGTGGGAGGGGCATTCTTGCCCCGATCCGGGCTAGCTCGGATCGCGCCGGGGACGGCGCTCCCACAGGCCCGTCGGGGGCAAGCGCGATCATCAGCGAGTTTGTGGGAGCGCCCTCTGGGCGCGATGCCAGGCCAGCTTGGATCGCGACAGGAATGTCGCTCCCACAAGCCCGGCGGGGGACGGATCGCGGCGAGACCCTTCGACAAGCTCAGGGCAGGCTGCCGCTCCCCGTGAAATAACCCACACGAAACGGAAGAGAACCGTATTTACTTCTTACTTCTTACTTCTGACTTCTGACTTCTGACTTATTATTTGTCACCACCCTCCCCCGCCCCCGCCGCCCCCCCCGCCGCCCGACGATCCGCCGCCGCCCCCCCCGGAGGAGGAGCCGGGGGAGGACGAGGAGGCGGCGATCGCGCCGGCGAGGGAGGAGGAGAGGGTCGAGGGGAAGGAGGCGACGTTGGCCCCGGTCCAGGCCGCCCCGGAGTACCAGGAGGGGTGGTAGGACGAGCCCTCCCCCGCGCGCTTGAGGACCCCCGAGAACTTCTCCGCCCAGCGCTGCTCGACGTCGAGGGCGAGGGCGTAGGGGAGGAACCTTTCGTAGAGGCCCGGCGTCCGCTCCGGCGGACCGGCGAGCTCGAGCCAGTCCCGCTCGGAGACGGAGAGGAAAAGACGGAAACCCTCGATCCCGTCCAGGATCTTCCGCCCCGCCCGGGTGGGGGCCTTGAGGAGTTGGTGGAAGACCAGGTTGACGCCGGCGACGGCAAGGATGGCGAGGAGAACGAGCGGAGAGCCCTTCAGGAAGAAGACCCCGCCCACGACGACCTCGGCGCCGACGAAGGGGAGGGCGAAGAGGGTCCAGAAGAGCGCGCCGGCCGGTCCGGCGAATCGCCCGCTCCGCCCGGAGAGGAGCGCGCCCCAGGCGAGGAAGACCTGTTTGAGAAGGAAGACGACGCCGATCGTCCAGAGGGAGAGCCAGACGCCCAGGAAGATCGACTCGACGCCGGCGGACTGGAGGACGAGGTTGAGGACGAGGATGAGGATCGAGGCGACTAGCCCCCCGGCGAAGTAGCCGGCGTTGGTCACGAAGTAGACCTTTTCGTAGCTCAGGCGGAGGGAGGACTGGATCGCCTGGAGGGCGGACTGGACGACTCGGTGGTTGGACTGCTTGAGCTGCACGGTCTCGTCCTCTTCCAGGAGGGCCTTCCTGACCGCCTCCTCGTCGGGGGAGGCGGAGGCGGCGGCCTCCGCCCGCCGGGCCAGGGTCCAGACGCCATTCTTTTCGCGGATCGTGAGGTGGCCCTTGACCGCCAGGTCGATCACGGCCGCGGCCATCGCTTTTGGGTCGAAGCCCATCCGGCGGATAAAGCGGACGGCGGCGGGCGAGAGTCCGCCGGGGGGAGAGTAGAGGGGGATGATCGTTCCCGCGGCCGGGTCCCGCCCCACCCGGAACCAGACGACGAGATAGTAGACGACGAGGAGGAAGATGGCGAGCAGGCCGCCGGCCGGACCGGGGTTGTCCTCGATCAGCGCTTTCGCCTTCTCCGCCCGGGTCGGCTCGCGGATCAGCCCTTTCCTCCAGGAGACGAGGATGGTCAGCCCTTCCCCCGGCGCGAGCGTCCGGGTAGAGGCGAAGCTGACCGTCCCGTCGGGATTCCGGCGGGAGGCAAAGTTCTTCCCCCGCGCCCCCGCGGGTCCGGTGTAGGCGTCAACCTCGCCGATCCCCTCCGCCACCCCGGGCGGGAGCTCGACCACGGCCGAGGCGCGGAGGATGGGGAAGGCCCACTCGTTTCCGGTGACGTTCCAGTAGAGCTCGTCGTGGAGGGGGAAGAAGCCGACCTGGCCGTCGGTGGCGTAGACCAGGGTGTAGGTATATTCGCCGGGGGAGAGATAGACGTCGGACTGCCCGATGTAGAGCCGCACCCCGTTGCTCCGGCGTTCCGAATGGAACGGCTCCGGCTGGCCGTCCCGCAACACCTCGCGGACCCGGAAACCGACGCGGACCATTAGGCCGCTCCGGTCGCGGTAATCGGTGGGGAAATCGCGGTAGATCCCGCGCTTGATCTCTTGCCCCTCGCAGCTGACCCGGATCGTCTCCCGGACGTCCAGGGCGGCGTCGGGACGGACGGTGATCCGGGACTGGAAGTCGAGGATTCTTTCCTCCGCCGCGGCGGAGGAAAGGGATACGCAGCAGGAGGCGACGATGGCGAAGGCGAGGCGGCGCATGGAGGGAAGAAGGATGGTCGGTTCCATCCTTGGAACCTCTTGATCATTTGAACCTTTGATCTTGATTAGGCCTCCTGGCCGCTCGCTGCTTATTGCGGGTTATTAAATTGAGGAGTGTCCCTCTCCACCGCCGAATCCAGCTCGAAGAACTCGGCGGGCCGGAAGCCGAAGGCCCGGGCGGGGATCAGTCCGGGGAAGGACTCGACGCGGATGTTGAAGTCGCGGACGGTCCCGTTGTAGTAGCGCCGGGCGAACTGGATCTTGTCCTCCACCTCGATCAGGTTGGCCTGCAGATCGAGGAACTGGCGGTCGGCCTTGAGCTCCGGATAGTTCTCGGCGACGGCCAGGATCCGGCGCAATCCCCCGCTCAGCGCCCCCTCGTTCGCCGCCCGCCGAGCGACTCCTGCGTCCGCGCTCGCCGCGGCGCGGGCGCGGGCGACCTCCTCCAGAAGGGCCCGCTCGTAGCGGCGGTAGCCCTTGACCGCCTCGATCAGGTTGGGGACGAGCTCGGCCCGGCGCTTGAGCTGGACGTCGATCCCGCTCCAGGCCTCCCGGAGCAGGTTCCGCGCCCGGACCAGGCGGTTGTAGGCGAGGGCGAGCCAGAGGACCAGCGCGCCGGCGAGGATGAGCAGGGCCGGGATCATGGCGCCTCGATCATACGCGAAATCAGGGAAGCTGCAAGCGGCTCCCTCCGAGAGAGGCTGTTGACTTGACCGCCCTTTCGGCACTATATTTCCAGGGTTCCCATGCCGCTTCCACCTGACATCGTCTCCCAGGTCCGGGCTCTGCCCAAGGTCGAGCTGCACCGCCACCTCGAAGGCTGCATCACCGCCGAGATTATGCTCGAGGTGGCGCGGGAGCACCGGATCAAGCTCCCTAGCCTCGATCTGGAGGAGCTGAGGTCGATGATCCGGATCCAGACCCCCGTCCCCCTTTCCGCTTTCCTGGACAAGTTTCGCCTCCTGGACGGGGTCTTCCCGAGCCTGGAGGCGATCGACCGCATCTCCTACCTCGTCTGCCGGGACTGCGCCCGGGACAACATCCGCTACGTGGAGCTTCGCTTCTCGCCGAGCTTCATGACCCTGGAGAACCGGCAGTCCTGGCGGGAGCTGATCCAGCACGTGCTTCGGGGCACGCTTCGGGCGGAGAAGGAGTTCGACATCGAAACCGGCCTGATCGTCGGGGTCTCCCGCTCCAACCCGATCGCCAAGGCCTTCGAGATCGTCGAGATCGCCGAGGAGTACTGCGGCCTGGGCGCGGTCGGGATCGATCTCTTCGGCGACGAGGCCGCCTACCCCCCCGAGCTCTTCACCGCGGCCTTCCGCGCCGCCGTGGAATCCGGCCTCAACATCACCGTCCATGCCGGGGAGGGGGGGGGCGAGACGAACGTCCGGGTGGCGGCGGAGAAGCTGGGAGCGCAGCGGATCGGCCATGGGGTGAGGATCGTCAACGACCCGGAGCTGATGGAGTGGCTGAAGGGGCGCGGGATCCCCCTGGAGATTTGCCTGACCAGCAACGTCAAGACCCAGACCGTACCCTCCCTCGCCGAGCATCCGGTCCGCCGCCTCTTCGACTCCGGGATCAGGCTCTCGCTCTCCACCGACGACCCCGCCATCTGCGACACCACCCTGAGCGGGGAATACCTGCTGGCCATGGAACATTTCGGCTTCACCCTCTCCGAGATCAAGGACCTCATCCTCGACGCGGCGGACCAGTCCTTTCTCGAGCCGCACCGGAAGGATTTCCTGAAGAAGCGCCTGGCCGCCGAACTCGCCTGATCCCGTCCGCTCGCCGGCGGCTCGCGGTCGGGAGGGTTGATCCGACCCCGACCCCCGCCTTCCCCGCGCGGCGGTTTGCCGGCCCGCTGACGTGGGGCGGCGACCGCCCGCGCCGCGTTCGGCGCCCCGGTATGAGCCGATGATCCGCTACCTGGTCAAACGATTGCTCGTCGCCGTTCCCACCCTGCTCGGGCTGAGCCTGGTGGTCTTCCTCCTGATGAAGGCCATCCCGGGCGACCCGGTAGCCATCCTGGTCGGGGAGCGGGCCGACCCCGCGGCGATCGCCGCGGTCCGCTCCCGGCTTGGCCTCGACCGCCCGCTCGCCGGACAATACCTGCTCTTCCTGCACAACGTCCTCCCCGTCGGCCTCCCTCCCGCCGGGAGCGGATGCCCCCGCTTCCTGCCCGTGCCCAAGCCCCCCGATTTGGGGTCGTCCTACTTCACCCATGAACCGGTCGCCCGGATCCTGGCCGAGAAGTTCCCGAACACGGCCCGGCTCGCCCTGGCCTCGGTCGTCCTGGCCTGCCTGGTCGGCGTCTCGGCCGGCGCGCTCTCGGCCCGGCACCCCGGCAGCCGGCTCGACCGCGGCCTCTCCTTCCTCTCCGCCGCCGGGATTTCGCTTCCGGTCTTCTGGACCGGCCTGATCCTGATCCTGGTCTTCTCCGCTTGGCTGCGCTGGCTCCCGGCCTCGGGGATGGGGGGGGGCGCGTTCGCCTTTCTCGTCCTCCCCGCCGTCACGCTCGCCTCGCGCTCGGCCGCCTACCTGGCCCGGATCACCCGCTTGAGCCTGCTCGAGGTGGCGGGCGAGAACTACGTCCGGGTCGCCCGAGCCAAGGGGCTCCCGGAGCGGCTGGTCTTCGGAAAGCACGTCTTCCGGAACGCCCTCATCCCGCTGATCACGCTGGCCGGCCTCGACTTCGCCTCGTACCTCAACGGCTCGGTCCTGACCGAGACCATCTTCGGCTGGGACGGGGTGGGACGGCTGGCGATGACGGCGATCCTCCAGCGCGACTACCCGGTGATCCTGGGCTGCGTCCTTTTGGGGGCGCTGGTCTTCGTCGCCGCCAACATCGTCGCCGACCTGCTCTACGCGTTCGTCGATCCGCGGGTGCGTTACGAATAGGCGCAAGGTGCAAAGTGTCAGGTGTAATGACAACCGCCCGGTTCAGGCCTCCTGGCGCCCCCGAGGCCGCTCACTGCTCACTGATTACTGCTCACTGATTACTGATCACTGATTACCATGGACTCCGCGATCATCCGGTTCTTCCGCCACGACGCCACCGCCGCCGCCTGCTCCGGCGCGATCCTCCTCCTCCTCCTCCTCGCGCTCCTGGCTCCCCTGATCGCCCCCTACGATCCCCTATCCCTCGATCTGGAGTCCGTGAAGGCGCCGCCCTCCTCCCGCCACCCCTTCGGCACCGACGACAAGGGGAGGGACGTCTTGAGCCGCGTCCTCTACGGCGCCCGCTTCTCGCTCCTGATCGGCCTCCTCGCCACCGCCCTGGCCCTGATCCTGGGGACGGCGGCGGGCCTCCTCGGGGGATACTTCGGGGGGGCGGCGGACGCCGTCCTCCAGGCGGTGACCGACGTGACGCTTGCCTTCCCCAGCCTCCTCCTGGCGATCGCGATCGCGCTCGTCCTCAGCCCCGGCCTGGTCTCGGTCTTCCTCGCCCTGGGGCTGGTCGGCTGGGCCGCCGTCGCCCGCCTGGTCCGGGGAGAGGTGCTCTCTCTCAAGGGGAGGGAGTTCGTCACCGCGGCCCGGGCGGGGGGGGCCTCGTCCGCCCGGATCCTCTTCCGCCACATCCTGCCGAACTGCCTTCCGCTCATCCTGGTGGCGGGGTCGCTCAAGATCGGCACGACGATCCTGGGCGAGGCGGCCCTGTCCTTCCTCGACTTGGGGATTCGCCCGCCCGCGCCCAGCTGGGGGTTCATGATCTCCTCCAGCCGGGAGTTTCTCTCCTCCGCCCCCTGGATGGCGGTCTTCCCGGGGCTTTTCCTCTCGGCGGCGGTGATCGCCTTCAACCTGCTGGGGGATTCCCTGCGGGACCGTCTCGATCCGCGGGCGGTTTCCCGCCGCCGGCCGTTTCTGAAGGAGATGGGGGATAATGGGTGTCAAAATGGAGATGCTGAGCTCGCGTTAAGAACGTGAAAAAATCCTATCCGCTCAAGCCGCGCGGCCCCCTCCGCGCGATCGACTACGAAGGGAACCTGAACCCCCAGCAGCTCGCCGCGGTCCGCGCCCCGGACGGCCCCGCTCTGGTGATCGCCGGGGCGGGCTCGGGGAAGACCCGCGTCGTCACCTACCGGGTGGCTTGCCTCCTGGAGCGGGGGATCCCGCCCGAGGCGATTCTCCTCCTCACCTTCACCAAGAAGGCGGCCGAGGAGATGCTCCGCCGGGCCGCCGCCCTGGTCGCCGCCGAGGTCGGCCGGATCTGGGGGGGCACCTTCCACCACGTCGGGAACCTGGTCCTGCGCGCCCACGCCCCGCTTTTGGGGCTGAAGGAGACCTACACCATCCTCGACCGGGAGGACGCCCGGGTGCTGATGGACAGCGCGGTCCGGGAGGAGGGGATCGACGTCAAGGCCCACCGTTTCCCCAAGGGGAGCGTGCTGCAGGAGGTCTACTCCTACGCCCGCAACGCGGGGCTGAAGATCCCGGCGGCCCTGGAGCTCAAGGCCGGCCACTTTCTCCCCCTCCTCGATCAGATCGAGAAGGTCTTCCGTCGCTACGAGCGGCGCAAGCGCGAGCTCGACTACCTCGACTTCGACGATCTCCTGGTCCGTTTCCACGAGCTCCTGGAGCAGCGGCCGGAGATCGCTGGAAGCTACGGGCGCCGCTTCCGCTATATCCTGGTCGACGAATACCAGGACACCAACCTGCTCCAGGCGGCGATCGTCGATAAGCTCGCGGCCGTCCACGGCAACGTGATGGTGGTGGGGGACGACTCCCAGTCGATCTACTCCTTCCGGGGGGCCGCCTTCCAGAACATCCGCGATTTCCCGAAGCGCTATCCGTCCTGCCGGATCTACACGGTGGAGACCAACTATCGCTCCACCCCCGAGGTCCTGGCCCTGACCAACCGGGTCCTGGAGGGGGCGGAGGCGGCCTTCCGGAAGGAGCTCCGGGCGGCGCGCGCGGGCGGCCCCCGCCCGGTCCTGGTCCACCCCCTCGACGTCTACGCCCAGGCCGATTTCGTCGCCCAGCGGATCCTGGAGCTTCGGGACGAAGGCGTCAACCTGGGCGAGATCGCCGTCCTCTACCGCTCGCACTATCACTCGATGGAGATCCAGCTTGAGCTCACCCGGCGGGACGTCCCCTTCACCATCCGCTCCGGCCTGCGCTTTTTCGAGCAGGCCCACATCAAGGACGTCCTCTCCTATCTGAAGTTCGTGGAGAACCCCCGCGACGAGATCGCCTGGAAGCGCTGCCTCCAGATGATCCCCCGGGTGGGGCCCAAGAGCGCCCAGGCGCTCTGGGCGGGGCTGGCCGCCGCGGCCGACCCCTTCGCCGCCCTCGGCGACCCGGCTCGGGAGGAGGACTTGAGCTCGGCGGCGCTCGCCGGCTGGCGCTCCTTCGTCGCCGCCGCGCACGGCCTTAAGGACTCGGCCGCCCTGGGGCCGGCCGAGCTGATCGGGCGGGTGATGGAGAGCGACTACCGGGATTACCTCCAGGCCAACTATCCGAACCACGAGCGCCGGGTGGAGGACATCCGCCAGCTCAGCAACTACGCCCAGCGCTACCGGGAGCTGGAGGATTTCCTAAGCGACCTGGCCATGACCGGGGGGGTGACGGGGGAGGAGATCCGTTCCGGCCGCGACGACGAGATGGTCGTCCTCACCACCGTCCACCAGGCCAAGGGGCTGGAATGGCGGGCGGTCTTCCTGGTCTGGCTGGCCGAGGGGAAGTTCCCCGCCGCCTCGAGCTTTTCCGACCCCGAGGCGCTGGAGGAGGAGCGGAGGCTCTTCTACGTGGCGACCACCCGTTGCCGGGACGAGCTCTACCTCTGCCACCCCGTCGCCGCCCGCCAGCGGGGCGGGCCGGACGTGGTTTTGCGCCCCTCGCGCTACCTTCTCGAATTGCCCGAAGAGCTGTATGATGAGTGGGACCTCCTGGA
>CAZOYW010000059.1:0-13478 GCA_964584165.1 uncultured bacterium | reverse complement strand
CAACCGCCCGAATTTTTCATGAAGATCGCAGATCTTCATGAATAATTCGGGCTAGGGAGATCGTAGCCGCGGACCTTTGAGTCACCGTAGCGGGTTTCCAAATAATCATCCCGACGCATTTGTCGGGGCAGGTCCGCGGTGGCTCGGCGGGGGAGAGATCGTCAGCGGGAATGGAGGGACCGCCGCCTTTCCGCGACGGCTTCGTCGCCGGGGCGCAAGGCCGCCGCCGCGGCCCACTCGCGCTCCGCCCCGCCGGAATCGCCCCGGCGGAGGAGGGCGTCGCCGAGGTAGAGGCGGGCGAAGTAGCTCTCCGGCATCAGCCGCGCCGCCTCGACGAGCTGGGCGAAGGATGCCGCTTCCTCCTTGAAGTGCGCGCTTAAGATCCGGGCCAGCTCCAGGTGGAGCATCCCCTTCTCCGGGTCGGTCCGCAGCGCCCCCTCCAAGACGGAGCGCGCCGCCGCCGCCTCCCCCTTCTTCTCGTGGGCGAGGGCGAGGTAAAGATGGGCGGCCGACAGGTTCGGCGCGACCGCGAGGAGGCGGTTGAGGAGACTGATCGCCTCGTCGTATTTCGCCTCTCCGACCAGGAGCTGGGAGAGGCGCAGGTAGGCGGGCGGGTTGCGGGGCAGGTTCTGGATGATCTCGAGGTACTCCCGCCGGGCTTTCTCCCTCTCCCCCTTTTTCTCGTAGGCCACCCCCAGGGAGAGGCGGGCGGACTCGTAGAAGGGGTTGAGGCGGATCGCCTCCCGGTAGGCGGCGATGGCGGCGTCGAGCTCATTCTGCCTGAGATGGATGTTGGCCAGGTTGTAGTGGGCCTCCGCCCGGTAGGGCTCCAGTTCCAGCGCCCGCTGGAACTCCGCGAGCGCCCGCGGAAGGTCCCCTTGCTGCGAGTAGAAGGTCCCCAGGTGGTTGTAGCCCGCGCCCAGGTTGAGGGAAAAGCGGGGCCGCCCGATCAGTCCGGGGTTGGCGAGGAGGACGAGCGGGAAGAGGAGGAGGAGCGAGAGGGGGATGAGGTGCCTCCGCTTCTCCTTCCAGCGCTCGCGCCACCACCAGGGGACGTAGGCGAAGAAGAGGAGGAGGAAGGGGACGGCGGGGAGGCGGTAGCGGGAGTTGACGAAATAGAGGGCGGTGGAGAGGACATAGGCGGCGAGGAAGAGATAGAGGAGGCCGAGCCGCCGGCGCTCTTTCCAGCTCAGGACGATCCCGAGGAGGGCCACCGGGGAGACGACCGGGAAGGTGAGGAGGGGGACCTTCAAGATCGGGGCGAAATCGCGGAAGAAGAAGGGGTGGATGACGTCGGCGATCTCCAGGCCGTCGAAGTAGATCAGGATCTTGAAGAGGAAAAGGCCGAGGAAGCGGCCGGGCTGCCGCCGGACGAACGACCAGCCCTGGCCGAACCAGTAGGCGGAGACCTCGGAGGGGGAGAGGCGCCGTCCGCGGTCCTTCTCGGCGATCTTGACCGAATCCTCCCGGAGGGTGGCGCCGCCGGTGCGCAGGATGGGCGGCGGCTCGAAGACCCCCCGGGCGGAGGGGTTGTTCCCGATGAAGAAGTTGATCCCGCCGTGGGCGGTGAGGAAGACGGGGTCGCCCCCGACGACGGCGTTGCGCCAGGTGATCAGGCCCGGGAGGAGGGCGAAGCCCGCGGCCAGGGCCAGGGCCGCGCCGAGGCGGGATCTCCAGGGGCGGGCGGACTCGGCCAGGATCCAGCCCAGGACCAGCGGGGCGAGGAGGAGCGCGGGACCGCTTCCCGCGGCGAGGAGGCCGAGGAGGAGGCCGGCGGCGAGCCAGGCGGGCCAGGGGCGCCGCCGAGCGCGGAGGCGCAGGAGGAAGAGGAAGGCGACGAGTTCGAGGAAGATGATCAGGACGGGGGAGAGGAGGGCGGAGTCGTAGACGATCAGCCAGCCGTAGACCGACATGGCAAAAGCGGCGATCAGGGCGACGGCGGGGGAGAAGAGCCGGAGGCCGAGGAGGAGGAGGAGGGCGCAATTGGCCGTCCCGATCAGGACCTGGAGGAGCTTGACCGCCTGGAGATGGGGGCCGACCAGGGCGTAGACCCCGCCCAGGAAGTAACCATAGAGGGGGAGGGCGTAGAAGACCTCGCTGCCCCGCCAGTCCCCCGCGGCGATCGCGCGGCCCCAGTCGTTGTAGGTCTTGGCGTCCTCGATCACCATCCCGGCGATCGGGGAGCGGGCCATCTGGTAGAAGAAGACGAAGCGCAAGGCGAAGGCGAGGAGGATGACGGCGGCGGCGGTGAGCGCCAGCCGCCGGCCGCCCAAGCTCTTCGCCGGGAGGGGGACGTTCCGCGAGTGAAGTGAGGGGATCGCGCGCCGCTTGCTCACGGGGCCATGATAAGTCCGAACGGGCGCGGGTAGAAATTAATTTCTGGCCGCGGCCTTCCGGAGCCTATAATCTATAAGCGATAACTTATAATCTCTTGGCTGACCAAGGAGGTGCCCGATGAGAATGGTCGTGGCGGTTTCGCTGGCGGCGGCGGTCATGCTGGCGGTGGCTTTCCCGGCTCGGGCCGCGAACAACTTCGGCCTGGGCGGCGGAGCGCGCTACAACGTGGCCCTGAAGAGTCTCAAGAACGACGACTTCAAATTCGACGAGGACTACCTCTCCTACGTCCTCTCCCTGAAGTATCAGCTCCTCCCTTTCCTGGCCGCCGAGGTGACGGGCGATTACTATCCGGGAAGCGGGGACGTCGATTACACCTTCCGCCCCGCGGCCTCGGTTCTGGTCGGCGACTTCATCAACGCCGGGGTCGGGATCACCAAGCCCTACCTGAAGCCGAAGGAAGGGGGAGGCGAGTGGGGGGACCTCTACTACCAGTTCCAGGCTGGCCTCCAGATCCCCCTGGGCGAGGCGCTCTGGGTCAACGCCGACGCCTACTACTACGTCCAGAAGTTCGACGACATCGAGGACTTCGACCTCGACTACCTGACCTTCGGGGCCAGGCTGCACTTCCGCTTTTAATTTTCGATTTCCCATCCGGGAAATCGAAAATTAAAAGAAATTGACAGCGCCGGGGGGCGGTGCTAAAGTTCCGCGCCAACAATAATTCCAATCCCCTGCGGGGGAGGAGGCGGTCAATGGAAGGGTATTGCGTGAAGTGCAAGGCGAAGAAGGAGATGAAAGACACCAAAGAAGTGACGATGAAGAACAAGCGCAAGGCGGTCAAGGGGACCTGCCCGAGCTGCGGCACCGGGATGTTCAAGATTCTCGGCAAGTAACCCATCGCCCCGGACGGCCCTAGCCGGTCCCGGCCGGGATCGAGTTTTTCGAGCAAGCAGGACGGGAGCGCTCGTCCTGCTTGTTCGATTTTCCGGCGAACGGAAAGAGAGATTTTCTATGGCGGTCGAACTGGCGGCAGTCTGGATCAACCCCTACACGATCAAGAAGTCCCGCACTGGGGGCGTGATCGCGCGGCTCCTCTCTCTCTCCCCCTGCGAGCTGGTTTCGGCGCGCATCTTCGCCCCCAGCTCCGAGCTGATCGAGAAGTACACCGCCCTGATCAGTCCCAAGGGCTCCCCGGAGTCCCGGGACGTGCGGGCCCACATCCGCTCCTATATCCGGGAGCAGTGGGTCCGGAAGAGCGCGCTCGCCGAGCAGCCCCGGGTGATGGTCCTCCTCTTCCGGGGGGAGAACGCCGTTTCCGTCCTCCGGACCCAGGTGGTGGGCCCGATCACCCGCGACTCCATCCTGGGCGAGACGGTGCGCGACACCTACGGGGACTTCATCACCGACCCCCAGGGCCGGATCCGCTACTTCGAGCCGGCGGTTTTCGTCATCCCCGAGGCCGCCGACGCCGAGCCGACGCTCAAGCTCTGGGCGCGCTACTCCGACTCCGACGGGGGCGTCCTGGAGGAGGCCTGCCGCTTTTCCCCCGACGCCAAGCCCGAGACGACGCTGGTCCTGATCAAGCCCGAGAACTTCAAGGGCCCCTCCACCCTGGCCGGGAACGTGATCGACCTGATCTCCCGCACGGGCTTAAAGATCATCGGGGCGAAGGTGGTCCACCTCTCCGTCGAACAGGCCCAGGAGTTCTACCGCCCGGTCCTGGAGCGGCTCCCCGACAAGTTCAAGCCTCGCCTCCGGGAGGATCTCAAGCGCTGCCTGGCCGAGATCCTGGATTTTCCGGTGGCCGAGGAAATCTACGAGGAGCTGGCCGACCGCCTGAAGCGCTTCAAGGGGGAGAACGAGTTTCGCAAGATCGTGCGCACGATGTCCGGCCTCGACCCGGCGGTGGTCACGACCGCCCAGGGGCGGAAAGTCCCCGGGCCGGAGAAATGCCTCGCCCTGATCTATCAGGGGGAGAAGGCGATCTCCCGGATCCGCTCCGTCCTGGGGGCGACCGACCCCCTCAAGGCGGAATGGGCCACCATCCGCCGGATCTACGGGCACACCATCATGGAGAACGTCGCCCACGCCTCCGACTCGCGCCAGAACGCCCAGCGCGAGATGAAGATCATCCGCATGGGCGAGAACGACTTCAAGCAGGCGATCGGAGACTTCTACCGCTCGTGAAGATCTCAGGGCGTCTGGAGAACATCGGCCCCTCGCTCACCCTGGCCGTCACCGCCCGGGCCAAGGCGCTCAAGAAGGAGGGGGTGGACGTGGTCGGCTTCGCGGCCGGGGAGCCGGATTTCGAGACCCCCGAGCACATCAAGGAGGCCGCCCGGATCGCGATCGCCTCCGGGCGCACCCGCTACACCCCGGCCAGGGGGACTCCGGAGCTGATCGAGGCGATCCGCGAGAAGTTCCGCCGGGATAACTCCCTCGACTACGCCCCCGAGCAGATCATCGTCTCCTGCGGGGCCAAGCACTCCCTCTACAACGTTTTCCAGGCGATCTGCGAGGAGGGCGACGAGGTGATCATCCCCTCGCCCTACTGGGTGACCTACCCCGAGCAGGTCAGGCTCGCGGGGGGGAAGCCGGTCTTCCTCCCGACCCGGGAAGAGGACGGCTTCCGGATCG
Organism: uncultured bacterium; assembly: GCA_964584165.1. GTDB lineage: Bacteria > Auribacterota > Erginobacteria > Erginobacterales > CAZKCI01 > CAZKCI01. The sequence goes on along the minus strand of CAZOYW010000059.1, from coordinate 8,504 downwards.
ACCCCGACCGCCTGAAGCGGGCGGTGACCGGGCGGACCCGGGCACTGGTCGTTTCCAGTCCCGCCAACCCGGCGGGAAACGCCTACCCGGCCGCCGACCTGGAGTTCATCGCCCGCCTGGCCGTGGAGAAGGACTTCTCCCTGGTCAGCGACGAGATCTACGAGAAACTCGTCTTCGACGGCTTTGCGGCCAAGAGCCCGGCCTCCCTTTCCCGGGAGGTGCGGGAGCGGACGATCGTGGTCAACGGCGTCTCCAAGACCTACGCGATGACCGGCTGGCGGGTCGGCTACCTCGCCGCTCCCGCGCCCGTGGCCAAGGCGATCAGCAACTTCCAGGACCACACCACCTCCAACCCGACCACGATCGCCCAGTACGCCGCCCTGGCCGCGCTCACCGGCGACCAGTCCTGCGTGGAGTCGATGCGGAAGGCCTTCGAGGAGCGGCGGAACGTCATGCTCGAGGGTTTCTCCCGGATCCGGGGGATCGCTTGCGTCCGGCCCCGGGGGACCTTCTACACCTTCCCCAACGTCTCCGCCCTGGGCATCCCCTCCCAGGAGCTCGCCCGCCGGCTCCTGGAGGAGGCCCGGATCGCCGTCGTCCCCGGGATCGCCTTCGGTTGGGACAGCCACCTCCGGATGTCCTTCGCCGACTCCCAGGAGAACCTCCTCAAGGGCTTGGATCGGCTCCAGCAGTTCGTCTCCCGCCTCTCATAGCGGTTGCAGGGGCGAACTTCATGTTCGCCCGTTCCCGGGTTCGGCCTGTCGGGCGAACACTAGGTTCGCCCCTACAGGCTGGGTCGTGGTCGACGGTTGTAGGGGCGAACTTCATGTTCGCCCGTCCCCGGGTTTGGCCTGTCGGGCGAACACACCCGATAGATCGGGGCAGGCAGGTTCGCCCCTACGGGTTGGGTCATGGTCGACGGTTGTAGGGGCGAACTTCATGTTCGCCCGTCCCCGGGTTTGGCCTGTCGGGCGAACACACCCGATAGATCGGGGCAGGCAGGTTCGCCCCTACGGGTTGGGTCATGGTCGACGGTTGTAGGGGCGAACTTCATGTTCGCCCGGCCCCGGCCTTGCCGTCCGCCCCCCGCCCGTTGTATACTCCCCCCCGGATAAAATATTTCCGGAGGAAATATTTTATGGGACTCTCCGTCGCCGAAAAAATCATCGAATCGCATCTCGCCTCCGGGAAGATGGTCCCCGGGGAAGAGATTGCGCTCCGGGTGGACCAGACGCTCACCCAGGACGCCACCGGGACGCTGGCCTATCTCGAGTTCGAGTCGCTCGGGATCCCTCGGGTCCGGACCGGCTTTTCCGTCTCCTACGTCGACCACAACACGCTCCAGGCCGGGTTCGAGAACGCCGACGACCATCTCTTCCTCAAGACCTTCGCCGTGAAATACGGCATCCACTTCTCCCGACCCGGGAACGGGATCTGCCACCAGGTCCACCTGGAGCGGTTCGGCCGCCCCGGCGAGGTCCTCCTCGGATCCGACTCCCACACCCCCACGGCCGGCGGCCTGGGGATGCTGGGGATCGGCGTGGGGGGGCTGGAGATCGCCGCCGCTCTGGCCGGGCGCCCCTACTCCCTCCTCATGCCCGAGATCTTCCATGTCCGGCTCGTCGGCTCGCTCCCTCCCTGGGTCGGCGCCAAGGACATCATCCTCTTCGTTCTGAAGAAGCTCTCGGTCAAGGGCGGGGTGGGGAGGATCCTGGAGTACGGCGGCCCGGGTGTCTCCGCCCTCTCCGTCCCGGAGCGGGCGGTGATCGCCAACATGGGGGCGGAGACCGGCGCCACCTCGACCGTCTTCCCCTCCGACGAGCAGACCGCCGGTTTTCTCGGCGCCCAGAAGCGGAGGAAGGACTTCCGCGAGGTCAAGGCCGACCGCGACGCCCGCTACGCCGGCGAGCTCACGGTCGACCTCTCCGCGCTGGAGCCCCTGGCCGCCTGCCCGCATTCGCCCGACGCGATCAGGCCAGTCTCCGAGCTCTCCGGCGTCAAGGTCGGCCAGGTCTGCATCGGCTCCTGCACCAACTCCTCGCTCAAGGACCTCTCCACCGTGGCGGCGATCCTCAAGGGGAAGCGGGTCCACCCCGACGTCAGCCTGGTCATCTCCCCGGGCTCCCGCCAAGTTCTGACCATGATCGCGAAAAGCGGAGAGCTTGCCGACCTCGTGGCGGCGGGAGCCAGGATCCTGGAGACCGCCTGCGGACCCTGCATCGGGATGGGACAGGCGCCGGCCAGCGGGGGGGTGTCCGTGCGCACCTACAACCGCAACTTCCCGGGGCGGAGCGGGACCGGGGACGCCTCGGTCTACCTGGTCTCGGCCGAAACCGCCGCCGCCACCGCGCTCGCGGGGCGCCTCTCCGACCCCCGCCAGCTCGGGGCCGCCCCGGCCGTCGTCCCGCCCAAGTATTTCGCGGCCGACGATTCCATGGTCCTCCCCCCCGCCGCCGATCCCGCGTCCGTTGCCGTGATCAAGGGACCCAATATCTCAAAGATACCCGTTTTCGATCCGCTCCCGGAATCGCTCGGCGCCAGAGTCCGCCTCGCGGTCGGCGACAACGTCTCCACCGACGCGATCATGCCCGCCGGCGCCAAGGTTCTCCCGTTGCGCTCCAACATCGAGAAGATCTCGCGCTTCGTCTTCTCCGCGGCCGACCCCGAGTTCGCCGCCCGCGCCGTCTTGGCCCGCGACCGGGGGGAGTGGTCGGTGATCCTCGCCGGCGAGAACTACGGCCAGGGTTCGTCCCGCGAGCACGCCGCCCTGGCCCCCCGCTTCCTGGGCGTCCGGGCCGTGATCGCCCGCTCCTTCGCCCGCATCCACCGCTCCAACCTGATCAACTTCGGGATCCTCCCCCTTCGTTTCCCGCCGGAGACGCTCCGGGAGGCGGTAGGGCGCGACGATGAGCTGGAATTCCCTTCCCTCCGGCGGGAAACGAAAGATTCCGATACCATCACCCTCCGCAATCGCACGCGGGGTTCAGAACTCAAACTCCTTTTCGAAGCGAGCCGGAGAGAGAGGGAGATCCTCCTCGCCGGGGGGATGCTGAATCTTCTCCGACCGGGAGGGTAAAGGCGTTCGTAGCCGCGGACCCTCCGGGTCCGCGGGAGGAGACGCGCGGACCGCGAGGGTCCGCGCCTACGAATGTGGATCCGGCTATGGTTCAACTGATGGATTCGCTTTATTCCGCAATCGAATCCTCTCCCGAGTTCGTTTCCTTTCTCAAGGCCTATTGCTCCGACGAAGGTTTCCGCTGTTCCGGGGCGCCCTTGTCCGCGCCCTTTCTCCTCCTCGCCCGGGCCCAGCTCCGCCGCCGCCGCCCCCTCCTCTTCATCGCCCGGGACGAACGGGAGGCGGAGCGGGCGAAGCGGGAGCTCGCCTCTTTCGGCCTTCCCGGCGTCGAGGTCTTCCCCGCGCTCGAGGTTCTGCCCCGCGACGAAGTCAAGGCCGAACCGGAGCTGGTCGGAGAGCGCTTCCGGATCGCCTCCGCCCTCCGTGCTTCGCCGGGTCTGGCGATCGCGGCCACGGCGGTCGCCGCCGCGCAGCCGCTCCCGCCCCCGGCCGAGATCGAAGTCCACGTCCTCCGTTTGCGCCCCGGCGACCGGTGCGAGCTTGTCGAACTCGCCCGCTGGCTGGTCAAAGCGGGCTACGAGCCCGCCGACCCGGTCCTGGTCAAAGGGCAGTTCGCCCGCCGGGGAGGCATCGTGGACGTTTTCTCCGGGCACAGCCTCTACCCCCTGCGGATGGAGCTGGAGGGGGACCGCATCGCCTCCCTGCGCAGCTTCGACCCCCAGAGCCAAGCCTCCCGGGGGGAGGAGAGGTTCGGGGAGATCTACCCGGCCGCCGCCTCCGCCCAACGCTCCTCGGCCTGCCTCTGGGACTATCTCCCCCCGCTCTCCCGTGTGGCCCTCTCCGGCCTCCTTCCCCGGGAATCCTGGGCGACGGCTCTCCCCCGGCTTCCCGCGTCCCGCGCCGTCTATTTCTCGGGGATCGACTCTCCCTGCCCCGGGCTCGATCTTCCGCTCCGGTGCGAGTTCTCGATCCGCAGCCTCGATCGCTTCAAATACCGCCCCGACGGCGCCCTCCACCCCCTTCTCTCGGCCATCCCCGCCTGGCTGACCGAGGGGCTCACCTGCCTGGTCCTCGCCCACAACGAGGCCGAGAAGCAGAGGCTCCGGGAGCTGGTCCGGGAGCGCGGGATCGCCGACCACCCCCGCCTCCGCTTCGGGATCGGCGAGGCGGACGAGGGCTTTCTCTGGGAGGGGGCGCGCCTCGCCGTGGTCAGCGACGCCGAGATCTTCTCCCGCTACCGCGTGCGCCGCCCGCCGCGCGTCTTCGTGGGCGGGCGCCCGGCGGCCACCCCCGCCGATTTCCGCCCCGGGGATTACGTGGTCCATATCGACTACGGAGTGGGGCGCTACCTCGGCATCCGGAAGGTCGCCGCCGGCGGCGGCGAGCGGGAGAAGATCCTCCTCCAGTTCGCCGATAAGCAGCGGCTTTACGTCCCCCTCCAGCAGGCCTTCCTGATCTCCCGCTACCTTGGTCTGGGCGGCCGCGCCCCGGCCCTCGACCGGCTGGGGGGGACGCGCTGGCGGACGGCCAAGCTCAAGGCCGCGCGCGCGGCCGACGGCCTGGCCCGGGAGCTGATCGAGGTCCAGGCCCAGCGCTCGCTCCAGTCCGGCCGGGCCTTCTCCCCGGATTCCGCCTGGCAGAGGGAGTTCGAGGGGGCCTTCATCTACCCGGAGACGCCGGACCAGCTCGCCGCCCTCGCCGAGATCAAGGCCGACATGGAGTCGACCCGCCCCATGGACCGCCTCCTCTGCGGGGACGTGGGCTATGGGAAGACCGAGGTGGCGATCCGGGCCGCCTTCAAGGCGGCGACCGACGGGGTCCAGGTGGCGGTCCTCGTCCCCACCACCATCCTCGCCCAGCAGCACTACGAGACCTTCCGCGAGCGGCTGGCCGACTATCCCCTCCGGGTCTCCATGCTCTCTCGCTTCCTCTCGGGGCGGGAGCAGAAGGCGGTCTGCGAGTCGCTGGCCCGGGGCGAGACCGACATCGTCATCGGCACCCACCGTCTCCTCCAGGCGGACGTCGTTTTCCGGAACCTCGGGCTGGTCGTCATCGACGAAGAGCAGCGCTTCGGCGTGCGCCACAAGGAGAGGCTCAAGCAGATGCGCCGGCTGGTCGACATCCTCACCCTGACCGCCACCCCCATCCCCCGCACCCTCTACCTCTCGCTCACCGGCGCGCGCGATCTCTCCTCCATCACCACCCCGCCCCAGGACCGCCTGGCCGTGGAGACCCGGGTGATGTCCTACGATCCCCTCTCCGCCCGGCGGGCGATCGAGCGGGAGCTCCGCCGCCAGGGGCAGGTCTACTACCTCTCCAACCGGGTGAAGGGGATCGAGGCGGTCCGCGACCGGATCGCCGGCTGGTTCCCCCGCTGCCGGGTCGGGATCGCCCACGCCCAGATGGACGAAGGGGAACTCGCCTCGGTGATGCAGAAGTTCGTGCGGGGCAAAATCGACGTCCTGGTCTGCACCACCATCATCGAGTCGGGTCTCGACATCCCCAACGCCAACACCATCATCGTCGAACGGGCGGAGCGCTTCGGCCTGGCCGACCTCTACCAGCTGCGGGGGAGGGTGGGGCGGTTCAAGCACCGGGCCTACGCCTACTTCTTCTATCCCCCCTTCACCTTTCTCGAGGAAGGCGCCCGCCGCCGCCTCCAGGCGATCGAGGAGTTCTCGCAGCTCGGGGCGGGCTTCAGCCTCGCCGTGCGCGACCTGGAGATCCGGGGGGCGGGCAACATCCTGGGCAAGCAGCAGCACGGCCATATCGCCGCGGTCGGCTTCGACCTCTACTGCCGCCTCCTGGATCGGAGCGTCCGGCGGCTGAAGGGGGAGGCGCCCCCGGCCTCCCCGCCGGCGGATCTCGATTTCGAGATCCGGGGCTCCCTTGACCCCGGCTACGTGCCCGACCAATCCCAACGGGTGGAGATGTATCGGCGCTGGGCGGCCGCCGCGAGCGCGGAGGAGATCGCGTCCTGGCGGGCCGATCTCCGCGACCGCTTCGGGCCGCTCCCCGAGCCGGCGGAGATCCTGGCCGAGGAGGGGCTCTTAAGGATCGCGGCGGGGAGGGCGGGGGCGGATCGGGTCGGTCGGATGGGCCGGGACTATGTCTTCCGGCGAGGGAAGGAGATCCTCCGGGTGATCCCGACCTCCCCCTCCGCCGGCCCCCGGGAAACCTGCCGTCTTTTGCGGAAAGAGTTGGAAGGGAGGAAATGAGATGCTAACATCCGCACGCGGCGGTTGTAGGCGCGGGCTGTAGACGTGGGCTTTCAAGCCCGCGTGGCCGAGCCGCGCGGACCTAAAAGGTCCGCGCCTACGGGGGATGAGCCAAGCGGCGAAGCGCACGCCATCTTTGTTCCGGGAATAATCGCAACTTTGTCAAGGAGGATGCGCATGAAGAAAGGTGCGTTGTGGATTCTGGGCGCGGTGGCCCTGGCGGCGGTGATCGCCGTAGTCGTTTTCGCCGGGAAGGCCTTCCGCCGTCCGTCCGGAGAGTTGCTGGCCAAGGTGGGGGACGAGACGATCACGACCGATTCGTTCCGCGATGAATGGCTGAAGCAGTTCGCCTCGCCGGCGGGGGTTCCCCCCGCCGGGGTGGAGGAGTTTCTGAACGACATGGTGGTGGAGAAGCTGTTTCTGATGGAGGCCAAGCGTCAGCGGATCAACCGGGACCCCCGTTTTCTGCGGGAGGTCGAGAGCTACCGCGAGCAGCTCCTGGTCGAGATGCTTCTCAACAAGGAGGTGCTCGCGATCGCCCCGCCCTCGACGGCCGAGGTGGAGGCTTATTGGAAGGATCACGCCCAGGATTTCCACGTCCCCGAGCTGGTCCGCCTGAGCCATATCCTGGTCGCGGCGAAGCCGGGCGAGGACGCCGGCGCCCTCCAGGCGCGCGCCCAGGAGATCGCCGGCCGGATCAAGGGCCAGGAGGATTTCGCCCGCGAGGCCGAGTCCCTCCTGGGCAAGGAGGCGTCCGGGGCGGGCACGGACCTCGGCTATTTCCGCCAGACCCAGCTGGCCAAGTGGTCTCCAGAGATCGAAGCCGCCGTCTGGAGCCTCCCCGAGGGCGGCACCGCCGGCCCGATCGAGGCCGGTCGCGGCTGGCACATCTTCCTGGTCACCGGCCGCAAGGCGCCCCGAGAGAAGACGCTTGACGACGCGCGCGAGGACATCAAGGCGACGATCGCGGCGTCCCGGCGGAAAGAAAGGTTCGACGCCCTGGAGGCCCGACTCCGCAACCGGACCTCCATCGAGCGCGACGAGCAAGTCCTGGAGCGGCTCCAGGGCGAATTGAAGACGCCGGTGGTCACTCCGAAATGAGGATCCGGGCGGCCATCCTGGTCACGCTGCCCCTGGTTGTCCTGGGAACGCCGGCCCTGCGGGGGGAGACGGTGGACCGGATCGTCGCCCGGGTGGGGGACAAGATTCTCACCTCCGGCGAACTGGAGCGATACATGTCCGCCGTCCGCGAGCCGTACGAGGCGGGAGCGGGGTGGGGGGAGGAGACGGGCCGCCGGACGGCGATCGACCACTGGGTGGAACAGCAGCTGATCCTGAGGGAGGCGAAGGAGCTGAAGAACTTCCCCCTCGACGCCGTCGAGATCGACCAGCAGATCGAGGAGCAGAAGAGCCGCTTCCCCTCTCCCGAGGCTTTCTCGGCCGCCTTGGCCCGGGAAGGGCTGGACGAGAAGAAGCTCCGGGAGAGGATCGAGGATTCCTACCGGGTCCGCTTGCTCACCTATCGCGAGGTTCAGTCCAAGATCAACGTCTCCCCCAAGGAGGTGATGGACTACTATCGCGACCACCCCGAGGAGTTCGCCGCTGCGGAGATGGTCCGGATCAGCCAGATCCGGATATCCAGCGCCGGCAAGGGGGCGGATCCCGCTCTCGCCCGGGAGCGGGCCCAGCGGGTGCTCGAAAAGCTCTCCGCCGGCGAGGATTTCGCCGACCTGGCCCGCGAATACTCGTCCGGCGACGGGAAGGACGGAGACATGGGCTACTTCGCCCAGGGGCAGCTCCGGGAGGAGGTCATTCCCCTCAAGGTGGGCGAGCACACGGGGATCATCGAAAGCGACTCCGGCTTTCTGATCATCCAGGTCACCGGGAGGAAGGAGGCCTATGCCAAGCCCCTGGCCGAGGTCTGGGGAGAGATCGACAACCGGATTTCCCAGGAGCAATACGAGAGGCTCTACGACGCCTGGATCGCCAAGCTCCGCGCCAAGACCTTCGTCAAGATCGAAGACTGAATAAGGCTCACGGTTCAGCGGTTCACGGTTCAGCGGTTTACGGTCTGCTGGTTATTGATCAGTCCAGAGATATAGACACGTCAGCTGATGTCTGGACTACAACGATCGGATTAGTAACCGTTGAACCCTTGAACCCTTGAACCCTTGAACCCTTGAACCCTTGAACCCTTGAACCCTTGAACC
>CAZOYW010000058.1:8044-14157 GCA_964584165.1 uncultured bacterium | reverse complement strand
ACGCCTCCGCCGGATCGAGGACTGGTTCGCCGGCTTCGTCCGCCCCTTCGCCCGGGGAGACCGGGCGGCGCGGCAGAACTGGTCGCTCAAGCGCTACCACACACTCCGGGTGAGAAGGATCGCCGAGGGACTCGCCAGGGGACTCGGCCTTTCCGCAGCGGAGACGCGGACGGTCGAGGCGATCGCCCTCCTCCATGACGTCGGGCGTTTCCCCCAGTTCCGCCGCCACCGGACACTCTATGACCGGCGCTCCGAGGACCACGCCGCCCTGGGGAGGAGGATCGTGCGGGAGGAGGGCGTCCTCCGGGGGCTCGCCCCCGGGATCCGGAAGACCGTGCTCCGCTCGATCTTCCTCCACAACAAGGCGAGCCTCCCCCGGGGCGAGGACCCGCGCGTCCTTTTCTACACGCGGATCATCCGCGACGCCGACAAGATCGACAACCTAAGCCTCATCTCCCGCTACTATAGCCGCCCCCGGAAGACGCGGATCCACGCCTTCGAGCTCGGCCTCGAGGAGGGGCCCGAGATCGCCGACCAGTTCTTCGAGGACATCCGGGCCGGGAAGACCGTCTCGCTGAAGCGACTGAAGACGATCGGGGAGCTCAAGCTCTTGGTCGCGGGCTGGATCCACGACATCAACTTCCCCTCCTCCTTCCGCCGGGTCCGCAAAGGGAGGTGCCTCGAGCTCCTCCGCCGGTCCTATCCGCCCTCCCCGAAGATCGACGCGGTCTTCGCGTCTTTGGACGCCCGCCTGAAAGCGGGCTGCCGGGAAAAGATTTCCACGAATTAGCACGAATGAGGGCAAGGCGGGAGCTAAAATAGATTCGTGAAGATTCGCGGTTAAACGCCGAGCCCATTCGTGAAAATTCGTGTCAATTCGTGGAATTCTTCAGCCTGGCCGAGTCACGCCCCCAGGTAGGCCTCCTGCACGCGGGGGTCGTTGAGGAGCTTCGGCCCCTCCCCTTCCAGGACGATCCGCCCCGTCTCCAGGACGTAGGCCCGGGCGGCGGTGGCGAGGGCCAGGCGGGCGTTCTGCTCGACCAGGAGAACGGCGGTCCCCACCCGGTTGATCTCGTTAAGAACGCGGAAGATCTCCCGGACCAGGAGGGGGGCGAGCCCCATCGACGGCTCGTCGAGGAGCATCAGCTCCCCCCGGATCATCAGCGCCCGGCCGATGGCGAGCATCTGCTGCTCCCCCCCGGAGAGGGTCCCGGCCGACTGCTTCCGCCGCTCCTCCAGGCGCGGGAAGAGGGCGAAGACCCTCTCCAGCGACGAGCGGACGGACGCCCGGTCGCGGCGCGTCCAGGCGGCGAGGAGGAGGTTCTCCAGGACCGTGAGGTTCCCCAGTATCCCGCGCCCCTCGGGGACGTGGGCGATGCCCAGCGCCGTCCGCCGGTTCGCCGGCATAGAGGCCAGTGTCTGCCCCCGGAAACGGATGGTCCCGGAGGAGGGGATCAAACCGGAGATCGCCCGCAGGATGCTGGACTTCCCCGCCCCGTTCGAACCGATCAGGGCGACCAGCTCCCCCTCTCCGACCGAGAAGGAGACGGACCGGACGGCGGCGATCCGGTCGTAGGAGACGGAGAGGTTGGCGACCTCGAGGATCGGCGGGCGCGCCTTCATCCCTCCTCCTCCCCGCCCAGGTAGGCCGCGAGCACCTTGGGATCCCGGCGCACCTCCTCCGGGGGGCCAAAGGCGATCGTCTCGCCGAAGTCGAGGACCGCGATCCGCTCGCAGACGCCCATGACCAGCGACATCTGGTGCTCGATCAAGAGGATCGCCAGGCCGAAGTCGTCGCGGAGGAGGCGGATCGCGGAATTGAGCTCGACGATCTCGCTCGGGTTCATCCCCGCCGCCGGCTCGTCGAGGAGGAGGAGGCGGGGGCGCAGCATGAGCGCCCGGGCGATCTCGAGCCGCCGCTGGGGGCCGTAGGGGAGGTTGCGGGCGGCCTCCCCCGACAAGCCCGCGAGGCCGAAGCGGGAGAGAAGGCTGAGAGCCTCGTCGCGGATCCTCCCCTCCTCGGCCCGGCAGCGGCCGCAGCGCAGGATCGCCTCCCCGGCGGAATAGCGGGAGCGGGCGTAGCCGGCGACCCGGACGTTGTCGAGGACGGAGAGGTTCTTGAAAAGGCGGATGTTCTGGAAGGTGCGGCCGATCCCCAGCGCCGCCACCTGGTCGGGACGGCGGCCCGCGAGGAGGCGCCCCTCGAAACGGATGGTCCCCGAGTCCGGACGGTAAACCTGGGTGATCAGGTTGAAGACCGTGGTCTTCCCCGCCCCGTTGGGGCCGATCAGCCCCGCGATCTCGCCCGGGGCGAGGCTCAGGTTGAAGCCGGAGAGGGCGCGCAACCCCCCGAAGGAATGGGTGAGCCCCGCCACCTCCAGGAGGGGGGCGCCGGAAGGTTTCAACGGATCCCCCTTTCGCTCTCGGGGATGGGGACGTCCCGCCGCGACCGGTCGCGGGCAGGGAGGAGGAGGGCGATCTCCTTCAAGCCCATGATCCCCCGGGGGCGGTAGATCATGATCAGGACCAGGATCAGGGGCATCAGGACCATCCGCCAGACGCCCACCGGGCGCAGGACCTCCAGGAGGACGGTGTAGATGACCGCCCCCGCCGCCGAGCCGGCGAGCGAGCCGATCCCTCCCAGGTAGACCATGATCAGGATGTCGGTGGAGCGGTTGATGTCGAACATCCTGGGGTTGATGAAGAGGAGGAGGTGGGCGAGGAGCGCGCCGCCCACCCCGGCGAAGAAGGAGGAGAGGGAGAAGGCCATCGCCTTGACCCGGCGCACGTTGACCCCCATCAGCTCGCCGGCGGTCTCGTCCTCGCGGATGGCGAGCATCCCCCGCCCGAAGGAGGAGTAGATGAAGTTCCGGATGAAGAAGACGGCGGCGGCGCACCAGAGGTAGATCCAGGGGAGGGTGGTGAGGGGGTGCATCCCCAGGAAGCCCCGGGGGCCACCGAGGGCGGATATGTTCTCGATCGCCGACTTCACGATCATGGTGAAGGCCAGCGTCACGATCGCCAGGTAGTCCCCCCGGGTGCGGAAGGAAGGGATCGCGACGAGGAGGCCCAGGAGGGCGGCCGCCGCGCCGCCCGCAGCCACGGCCAGGGGGAAGAGGAGCGACTGAAGGTGGACGGGGAAGACGCGGACGGTGAGGAAGGCGGAGACGTAGGCCCCCGCCGCCATAAAGCCGGCGTGGCCGATGGAGAACTCGCCCATGTAGCCGTTGACCAGGTTGAGGCTCGTCGCCAGGATGACGTTGATCCCGATGTAGCCGAGGATGAGCAGGCAGTAGCGGTCGAGGAGGCCGAAGCGCCCGACGGCGTCGGAGAGGAGGAGGCCGAGCGCGATCAGGGCGAAGATCGCGGCGATGCGTCGGGTCGGTTTTGGAACAGCGCTCATGCGTGATCAGAACATCGTGCTCTCGCCAGCCGTGGGGGCGCCCGCCGGGTCTTGCCCCGTTCTCAAAATAATTCCGAATATAAATCGGGGGCGCGATCCGGCTCGGCTTGGCATTTTCAACAACGGTTCTCAGTCCATCTGTGAGAGCGGCGTCTGCCCCATCCCGGAAATATCTTCGGGACTCGCCGCGATCCCCGCCGCCGTGGATCGGGGCGAGACGCCCCTCCCACTATAAAATTGTTCGGCTTTCTTCGTGCCTGGGTGCCTTGGTGGCATTCCCCCCGGAGTATGTCTCACACTTTCTGCGGGCGGGGCGTGCCCAGGATCCCGTAGGGGCGCGCGATCAGGAGGACGAGGAGGAGCGCGAAGGCGGTGAAGTCCCGGAAGGTAGAGGGGAGGAAGGCCGCCACCAGTATCTCCACGCCGCCCAGGATGAAGCCCCCGAGGACCGCCCCCCGGACGTTCCCGATCCCCCCCACCACCGCGGAGATGAAGGCCTTCCAGCCGAGCATCACGCCCATGTAGGGGTCGATCACCGGGTAGGCGAGGCCGTACATCATCCCCGCGGCACCGGCCAGGGCCGCGCCCAGGGCAAAGGTCAGCGAGATGACGGCGTCGGCCGGGACGCCCAGGAGGAGGGCGGCGTCGCGATCCCAGGAGATGGCCCGCATCGCCATCCCGACCCGGGTCCGGTGGACGATGAAGTCGAGCGCCCCCATCAGGAGGAGCGAGAGGGCGATGACCGCGATCTGGAGCGAGGAGAGGGAGAGACCGCCCAGCCTCCAGGTGGTGTTGCCGAGGAGGCGGGGCAGGGTCTGGGGGTAGGGGCTCACGGCCAGTGTCGCGTGCTCGAGGAAGAGGCCGACGCCCAGGGCCGTGATGATCGCGGAGACCCGGGGAGCCCGGCGCAGGGGCCGGTAGGCGAAGCGCTCGATCGCCGCGCCGAGGCAGGCGGCCCCCCCCATCGCGAAGAGGAGGGAGGGGAGGAAGGCGAACTTGAGGAGGACGGAGGCCACGAAGCAGAGGAAGGCACCGACCATGAAGACGTCGCCGTGGGCGAAGTTGATCATGGAGAGGATGCCGTAGACCATCGTGTAGCCCAGCGCGATCAGGGCGTAGATCGAGCCGAGCTGGAGGGAGTTGAGGATCTGCTGGAGAAGATAGGTCATGGACGGATCAGCCCTTTTCTCGACGACAAGCGCTCTGTGGAGTATTCCCCGTTTATAATAATTGTGGGAGGGGCATTCCTGCCTGCCCCGATAGTCCCGGCGGAAGTTCGGGACTATCGGGGGGCGCGATCCGAGCGGGCCCGGATCGGGGCAGGAATGCCCCTCCCACAGCAACGAGCATACAATCAGGCCGGGTCGATAATCCGCGAAATCCGCGGCTGGTTTGAGTTGCGGCCGGCCGCTTTAGGGCGCCGCGTCCGCGAACCAGGCGAAGGCGCCCTGGCGGACCTGGATGATCACCGCGCTCTTCACCGGATCGCCCGAGCCGGGCGCGAACCGCATCGTCCCGGTCACCCCCTCGAAACTGGGGGTCCCGGCGAGGGCGTCGCGCAGCGCCTCCCGGTCGGCCCGGCCCGCCCGGGAGAGGGCCTGGAAGAGGAGCCCGAAGGCGTCGTAGGTGAGAGCGGCCACGTCGTCCGGGGCGGAGCCGTAGGCGGCGGTGAAGGCGGCGATGAACTTCCGCGCCACCGGGGAGGCGCGGTCGGGGGCATAGTGGGTGCTGAAGCAGCACCCCTCCACCTGCGCCCCCCCCAGCTTGACCAGGTCGCTGGAGCCCCAGGAATCGCTCCCCAGGAAGGGGGCGGAGATGCCGAGCCGGCGGGCCTGCTCGATCTGGAGGGGGACCTCGCTGTAGTAGTTGGGGAGGAAGACGATCTCGGGGTTCGTCTGCTTGATCTTGGTCAGCTGGGCGGAGAAGTCCCGGTCCGGGTTGGTGTAGGTCTCCATCGCCACGACCCGGCCGCCCTTTTCCGCGAAGGCAGCGGCGAAGATCTCGGCGATCCCCTTGTTGTAGTCGGAGGCAATGTCGTAGAGAACCGCCGCGGTCTTCGCCCCAAGCGAGTCGAAGGCGAAGGCGGCGAGCAACCGCCCCTGGAAGGGGTCGATGAAGCAGGAGCGGAAGACGTAGCGTTTGGGGGAGCCGCTCCGCGCGTCGAGTGTGGTCTTGGGGTTGGTGGACCAGGGGGTGATCAGGACCGTCCGGGAGGACTCGGCCACCTCGGCGGCCGGGATGGCGTAGCGGCTGGCGTTGGGACCCACGATCGCGACGACCTCGTCCTCCGAGATCAGCTTCTGGACGGCGGCGGCCGACTGGTCGGGCTTTCCGGCGTTGTCCTCGACGCAGAGGACGACCCGGCAAGGCTTCCCGTCGAGGAGGATCCCGCCGGCGGCGTTGACCTCGTTGGCCGCGAGCTCCGCCGCCTTCCGGCAGGACGCGCCCACGGCGGGCATGTCGCCGGTGATCTCGGCGTTGACCCCGATCCGGACCGTGTCGGCCGACTGCTCCCGGCAGCCGAGCAGGGCCAGAGCGCCGGCGAGCGCGAGGCGGCGGAGTAGGTCCGTTTTCATGATCCAGGGGCTTGTCCCTCCCGGGCGGGGCAAGCCGATGGATTATACGTCCGACGCCGCGTATTCCAAGAGAAACTTGAGGTCCCGGCGCAGGGGGCTCTTCGGCCGCCGGTTCATAGAACCGGCCTACAGGG
>CAZOYW010000058.1:0-7944 GCA_964584165.1 uncultured bacterium | reverse complement strand
TCGGCCGCCGGTTCATAGAACCGGCCTACAGGGCGCGTGCCTCCGCGACCTCTTAAAAACCGGACCGATCCCTTGGGGATCGGTCCGGTTTTTAAGCCGCGAGCCCGGCGATCAGCCCCGCGACCAGCTTCCGGTCGACCCGGCCCACGATCTCCTTCTCCTCGCAGGTTTTGAGCTTCTCCCGGAGAAAGGTCTTCACCTTGTCCCGGTCCCAGCCGCGGGCGAGCGCCTTGGCCCAGAGGGCCTTGAGCTGCCCCTCGGTGGCGGTCCCGAAATCGGGCGCGGCGGAGGCGACGGAGTCGATCAGGCGGGAGAGGACCCGGCGGTCCGCCTGGCCGACGATCTCCTTCTCCGCGGCGGTCCCGAAGGCCTCTTTCAGGAGGCCCCGCACCCGCTCCTTATCCCAGCCCGCCGCCGCGGCCTTGGCGTAGAGGGCCTTGAGCTGGCGGATGCTCGCCTTGCCGGGGGGCGCTTCGTCGGGGGCCTCCGTCCCCTTCCCATTGGGGGGGACCACCTTCCCCGCCTCGGCGAGGAGGGCGGCGAGGGCGCCCGGCAACTCCTCGCCGGGCGCGAGGTCGTGCCCCAGGGAGATGGTCTTGCCCCCGAGGACGAACGACAGCGTGACGGTCTTCATGTCCCTTGCCTCCTGGGTTCCGTCGTCCCAGCGCCGTTCCCGGCCCGCGCCGGGACAACGCGCTCTTCACCCTATAGGTCGGAGGAGGAAGGGAAAAATTCCCTAAAAATCTTCGGGCGGAGGCGGCCTCAAGACCGCGGCTTTCCGCCCCCCGGCCCCAGCTTCCCCAGCGCGCCCTGGAGCGTCCCCATCGGGCAGAAGGCGCACCAGGTCCGTTGGTGGATGGGGACGCCCAGGAGGATCGCGGCCACCGTGGTGATCAGGCACATCCGGACGAAGACGAAGCCGATCCCGGCCAGGGTCTTATCCGCCGAAACGATCTGGAAGGCGAAGAAGACCAGGAAAACGGCGACAAAGGCCCAGCGGAAGGCCGGGCGGAGGAGGAGGCGGGGGATTTTCCGCCGGAGGCTCAGGCGGCTCAAGACCAGGTCGAGGAATGAACCCCGGGGGCAGTAGTTGGCGCACCAGAACCTCCCCCGGAAATAGGAGAGGACCAAAAGAACGATCATCATCCCCAGGACGAGGTAGCCGAGGAGAGGGTAGAAAAGGCCGCCGATCACGATGATGGGGAGGAGCCAGACCATGACCAGCTGGCTGGTCTTGGGCGATTTCGCGTTCATCGGCTTCCTTTCTGCTTCCGAGGCAGACAAGCTCATGTCTGCCGCTGGGGCTTGTCGAAACGCGGATCGGGGAAGGGGATTTTATCTTCGTCCCGCCGGCCGGGGGGGTAGTAGGGGCGATCCTCGGGATCGCCCGGCCGGGCGGCGGCGGGCGAACACCCCCGATAGATCGGGGCAGGCAGGTTCGCCCCTACATTTGGAATATAGCGTACGAGCGTCCTTCCATCGAGACCCGGAATCTTGCCGAGTCGGTTCTCAAAGCGCAGCCCCGCCCCAGGAGCAAACGCGGTTCCCGGGGCGACGGCGAGAGGGAGAAGCTCGCCTCCGCCTTCCGCCGCGCGGGGTTGAGCAGGACGAGCGCGCGCTCCCCGCCGGACCGGCGCTCGTACACGAAAGGATAGCCGCGATTCTTCGCGCAGACCGGAAGGAAGAGGCCGTCGTTCCCGAGGGCGGGATTCCCCCGGCGGAGCGCGGCCAGCCGCCGGACGCGGTTGAGCAGAGAGCGGGGATCGTTCTCCTGGGCCCGGACGCAGGGCCTCCCGGGGGAGGGGTCGACGGGGAGGTAGAACTTCCCCGGGGAGGCCGCGGAGAAACCCGCCTTCGCCCCCCTTCCCCACTGCATCGGCGTCCGCGCCCCGGTGCGGTTGTAGCCCCCCTCCTTCGAGGGGAGGTTCTTTAGGTGCTTGAGGCCGATCTCGTCGCCGTAGTAGATCGCCGGGACTCCGGGCAGGGTCAGGAGGAAGGCGAAGGCGAGCTCGAGGTCGTCGGTCTCCCGGCCCAGGGATAGCCGGGGGAGGTCGTGGTTGCCGGTGGGGAGGGAGATGTAGCCCCGCCCCGCGGCGGCCTTGAGTTGCTCGAGGTAAACCGGGAGGAAGCGGCCGATGTCTCCCTCCCCCGCCGGGTCGAAGTAGCTCCGCCCGGAGGAGCCGGGGTAGATGTTCCTACCCGCCTCGGCCCGGAAGAGGCTGGTGTAGGCCCCGCTTCCGAAATGGATGAGGAAGTCGGCGTGGAAGCCGGCGGGGATCGACTGGGAAGGATTGCACCACTCGGAGACGAGGACCGCCTCGGGATACTCGCGGTCGAGGAACTCGCGGAACTCCCGCCAGAGGGCGATCGTCGCCTGGCGCTCCGGGTCTTCCTTGACCAGGCTGAAGGCCATGTCCACGCGGAAGCCGTCGGCCCCCCGGTCGAGCCAGAAGCGCATGATCCGCCGGAACTCCCCCTTCAGGGCGCGGACGTCGGGATGGCCGGTCGGGAGTTGCCAGGGCTTTTTCGGGTCGGGGCGGGCGAAACCGAAGTTCAAGGCGGGCTGGGACCAGAAGAAGTTGGTGAGGAAGTTCCCGTTCCGCTCGGCGAACCCCCGAACGAACATCAGGCCGGGCTCCTTCTGCCAGACGGAGTCGGTCCAGACGTACCAGTTGGAATAGCGGTTCGTCCGCGAACGAGCGGCGGCCCGGAACCAGGGGTGCTCGACCGAGGTGTGGCCGGGGACGAGGTCGAGGAGGACCCTCATCCCGCGCCGGTGGGCCTCGCGGAAGAGATGCACAAGATCACGATTGGTCCCGTAGCGGGGAGCGACGGTGAGGTAGTCGGAGACGTCATAGCCGGCGTCCCGGCAGGGGGAGGCGAAGCAGGGGTTGAGCCAGATGGTGTCGCAGGAGAGGGATTGGATGTAGTCGAGCTTCCGGGCGACGCCCGCCAGGTCGCCGACGCCGTCGCCGTTCGAGTCGAGGAAGGACTGGGGATAGACCTGGTAGATCAGGGCCTGGCGAAACCACTCCGGGACGCGGGTCTTCATCGCTGACATTATAGCACCGCTCCGGGATCGGAATTGGCACGGCCGACCCGGCGAATGATGTCCACGAATTTGCGCGGATAGGTTTTTCGTGCCACGTGTCACGTGCAACGGTTTTTTCGATTTCAACGGTTAGAACTGGCTAGCCCGAAATATTCATGAAGATCTGCGATCTTCATGAATATTTCAGGCGGTTGCTCCGTAGCGTATGATTGGATGGCTAATCTCCGACGATATCCGCATTCGGGAAACCTTCTCAATCCAGCCCCCGATGAAGCAGCGTGAAAATCCGTTCCGGCAGAGTTCGTTGTCGCCAAAACCTCTGCCCATATTCGTAATCCCATGGACACGATGATCCTAGCCCGGATCATTCATGAAAACTGAAGGTTTTCATGAATAATCCGGGCTAGTGTGCTGTCCCAGATGATTGCCGATATATAAATGTCATTGCGAGGACCCAGGGCGGAGCGAAGGGGACGAAGCAATCCTAATCCCCTGCACGGCAAGAGATTGCTTCCCACCACGCTTCGCTTGCAATGACAGATCAATACAAGATATTTCTGGGATACTGCGCTAGTATCTTCAATCGAAAGCTCGCTCCGACACGCCCATGTTCACGCTCTTAAAACTGATCGAGCCGTTTCTCCTTCCCCCGGCGATCATCGTCCTGGGAATGATCGCCGTCCTCGTCCTCCTTCTCGTCCATCGCCGCAGAACGGGCATAACCCTTCTCGCCCTGATCCTGGTCTTCTTTTATCTCCTCTCCACCGACCTCGGGATGCGTCCCCTGGTCATGAGCCTGACGCTCCTCCTCCCCGATCCGCGGGCCGCCTTCGCCGATCCGGAGCGCCCGGAGGGGGCGGAGGCGGTCGTGGTCCTGGCCGGGGGCGCCTTCCGCCAGGGGTCCCACCGCCCCCGCGCGGAGCTCGGTGGAGACTCCTGGAAGAGGCTCTGGCACGGCCTCGAGCTCTACTGGCGTTTCGGGGGGGAGCTTCCCCTTCTCTACGCCGGGGGCTCCGGCGACCCCTTCGACCCGGTCGGGATCGAGCCGGGTCTGGCCAAGAAGTACGCCCTCCGGATGGGCGTGCCGGAGGGCGACTTCTGGGTGGAGGCGGGATCGCGCAACACCTTCGAGAACGCGCGCGAAGTCAAGAAGCTCCTGGACGGGCGTTTCCCGGCCGCCGCCCGCCACCGGGTCATCCTCGTCACCTCCTTCATCCACCTCCCCCGGGCGCTCCTGACCATGGAAAAGGCGGGGATCGAAGCGATCCCTGCCCCGGCCGACTTTCCCCTGGCCAACCCCGACAAGCTCTTCTACTTCAGCTTCCTCCCCCTGATAGACCGCTTCGGCTATTCCTCCGCCTGCGTCCGGGAGTGGATCGGTATAGTCGGCTACCGTCTGATGGGACGGCTCTAAAAAGTCTTCCGGGTTCTCTTCCCTTTCGTGTGGGCAGCTTCCCGGATATTCAGACCACCGCTGTCCGGTTGGACAAGGTTTGTCTGAATCTGAGCGGGGAAGGGGGCTCCTCCTCCATCAAACCCTGCTCAAATTGGGACAAAGCTGTCCGATCGGACAGCTTTGTCCCAGTGCGCGCGGACGCGACGGGGAAACAACCCTGGTATGTCCCCGACGGTAACGACGGCTCGGGTTGGGACAAATCCGTACGATCGGACAGCGAGTGTCCGGGGGGAGAGAGGGCGGAAGCGGGGAGTAGCTAAGGGAATTCGGAGAACCCACGCGAAACGACGGATAACCGGCGGGGGGCGAGCTAGAGCAGACCCAGGGCGAAGGCGATGGCTTGGCGAACCTCGATCATCTGGGCCGAGGGGAGAGTGGTGATCAGAGCGTTGTCAATACCGCGAACGTCTCTTGAATTATTCGGCCGGGTCAGACCGGATCGCGGCCCCGATCGGATCGAAGATCCGATCGGGGCCACGATGCCCGGACCGTCCCGGTCAGACCGAGAGCTCGGGGCGGCCGGGGACCTGGTGGTGGAGGATGCAGCGAGGCTCGTAGCAGAAGTCACCGATCTGGAGCCGGTCGGGACGATTTGCCGCGTAGGGGGCGGGGGTGCGGTCCGGGTTGAGCTTCTGGGTGAAGTAGGCCGCCTCGCCGCAGCCCGGGTAGGCGCAGATTGCGTGGAGGGAGTGGGGGTGGGTGGCCTCGTTGATGATGTTGGACATCCCCAGGCTGAAGTATTCCCCCGTGTAGTCGAGGTTCAGCCCCTCGCAGATCACGTAGAGTCCCCGCTTCTGGAGGAAGCGGACCACCTCGTCGATGCCCTCCCCCGCCAGCTGGGCCTCGCTGATCACCGCCACCCGGGTCGAGTCCTGGAGCCGGGAGGCGATCTCCCCCGGCCGTTTTTCGTCGAAGACCTCGGCCGGCTCCTTGAGGAAGCGGCTCGCGTCGTCGTGGGGGCGGTCGGTGAAGGAGTCGAAGCGGGAGACGATGCAGTCGGCGAAATACCGGGTGTCGATCCGGGGTTTGAAGACCTGGTAGGGGATCCCCTTCCGTTTCAAGGCGTCGATCGCGATGAGGACGTTCAGCGTCTTCTTCGACCACATCGGCCCGTAGTAGACCTCGACGCAGTAGGGCTTGTAGACGTCGGAATAGATCAGCGATTTCGGCACGGCGTTTCCCTCCTTCGTTTCCCGCGCGCATTATGCGGGACGCGATCGACTTGTCAACGCGCAAGTTGAGACCGCTCCTCTCCCGTTACGCGGGCGCAACGGGGGTTGTTTCCGTGCAACGGGAAGGGGAAACGCCCCCCGGGGGACGCGGAGAGCGCCTGGCCGCAACCCCTTGGGGGAAAGGGTGATCGGGGCGAGGGCCGGAATGCGCGCTCTGGCACGCCGCTTGCTTTCCCAAGGCTCGGAGGACCGGCTATGTATCGACAGACCCTATCGATCGCGGCGGTCCTGGCCGCGGCTCTCCTCACTCCTCCGGCGGCGTCCGAAGGTTCGCCGCCCGCCTGGGAATGGAGCCACCCCCTCCCCCAGGGCAACGCGATCGAGGCGGTCTGGGCGAGCAGCGCGGGCGTCCTCTTCGCGGTGGGGAGGAAGGGGACCGCGCTGCGCTATGACGGTGCGGAGTGGTCTGGGCTCTCCTGCCCGCCGGACTATTTTCTCTACGGGGTCTGGGGGACCGGGGAGGAACAAGTCTTCGCCGTCGGCTACCAGGACCTGGGGGAGTCGATCCGGTCCGTCGCCCTCCTTTTCGACGGCCAGGGGTGGTCCCGGATGACCGCTCCGGGGAGCTACCTCAACGCCGTCTGGGGGTCCGCCGCCAACGACATCTTCGCGGTGGGCAACCGCAACTCCATCCTCCACTACGACGGGGCGGCGTGGGCCGAGACTCCGGGCAACCTCGGTAACGCGGAGCTGAAGGGGGTCTGGGGAGCGTCCGGGACGGACGTCTTCGCGGTGGGGAGGTCCGGGACGATCGTCCATTACAACGGGGCGGCGTGGTCCGTGATGACGAGCGGGACCGCGAACGACCTGGAGGGGGTCTGGGGATCCTCCGGGACCGATGTTTACGCGGTGGGCTTGAGCGGGACCATCCTCCGCTACGACGGGACCCGCTGGCGGGTCGCCTCCGGTGTCACCACGCGCTGGCTCCGGGCGGTCTGGGGGTCCTCCCCTTCCGACGTCTACGCCGCCGGGAGCGAGGGCGAGATCGTCCGCTACAACGGTTCGGCCTGGTCCCGGATGAGCTCCTCCACCAAGCAAACCCTCTACGGCGTCTGGGGGTCGGGGAACGGCGACGTCTTCGCCGCCGGGGAATCCGGCCTGGTCCTCCGCCGCCATGACGGCGGCGCCTGGGTCCCGATCGCCGGCTTCCTCCGGCCGCCGGTCTTCAACGCGGTCTGGTCCTCAGGGGACGGAGAGACCTTCGCGGCGGGGGGATACGAATACAGCGGCTTCTATCCCCTCCACGGGCCGATCTGGAGATGGGACGGCGGGGCCTGGAGCGAGTCGACGCTGACCACGAGCTTCCTCTACTCGCTCTGGGGCGCCTCCGGCGACGACATCTTCGCGGGGGGAAACGGCGGGACCATCCTCCACTACGATGGAGTGGAGTGGTCGGTGATGACCGACGGCGACGTCCTGGAGTGGCACGGCCTCTGGGGGTCTTCGGGGACCGACGTCTTCGCCGTCGGCGGATACTTCTACCTCGACGGGGACATCCGCACCCGCAACGTGATCCTCCACTACGACGGGTCCGCCTGGCGGCAGATGACCAGCCCGGGGACGGCCGAGCCGATCCTCAACGGCGTCTGGGGGTTTTCCCCTTCCGACGTCTTCGCCGTCGGCGGTTGGCAGTACCAGGGCGCCTACCAGCACACGATCTGCCGCTATAACGGGCACAACTGGACGGTGATGCGGAGCGGCTCCAGCAATTACCTCACCGGGATCTGGGGGTCCTCCCCCTCCGACGTTTACGCCATACCCTATGCCGGCAAGATGCTCCACTTCAACGGGGCCGCCTGGTCCGACGTCACCAACGGCCCCTCCTTCTCCAACCTCGAGGGGATCTGGGGGGAGTCCGGGAGCGACGTCTATGCCGTCGGGATCAACGGAACTATCCTTCACTTCGACGGGGTTTACTGGAGAAACGACGCTTCGCCCGGCTTCAACGGATTGAACGCGGTCGGGGGCAGGCCGGGAGGGACCGTCCACGCGGCCGGTTCCTCCGGAACCATCCTGATCAAGGCTCCCCTTCCGTCCCCCACCGCTCCGGCGGGGACGCCGCCCGCGGCATCTCCGGCGCCGACGGCGACGCCGATCGCTACCCCCCCGCCCACCCCTGGGAAGACGCCCGCGCCGTCTCCTACCGCCGCGCCCACGGACGCGACGCTCCCCCCGACTCCGGCGCCCAGCCGGACGGCCACGCC
>CAZOYW010000057.1:11304-14367 GCA_964584165.1 uncultured bacterium | reverse complement strand
CCAGGGTAGCGCCGAAGGCCCCAACCCTGGGCTAGGGGACACAGCCCCGTTGGGGCTGATTCTGACCTTTCTTACTGGCCCTGAATAAAGTCTCCAGAATCCACACGAAACGGAAGAGAGCCGGGATTATGCATGGTGTCCCCGGAATTCCGGCCTTGACTTCACACAGCAGAATGTGTGAATCTATGTGTGGAGGTGATGACCATGGCCACGAACCTTCAACTGGATGACCGCCTGATCGAGGAGGCGGTTGCCCTGGGAAACCATCGCACGAAGAAGGCGGCTGTGACTCAGGCGCTGACGGATTACGTCCGCCATCTGCGACAGGAACGCCTCCTGGACCTTTTCGGCAAGGTCGACTTCGACCCGGGGTATGACTACAAACGGCAGCGGTCACGGGCATGAGAGTGCTCGTTGATACGAGCGTGTGGTCTCTGGCATTGCGGCGCGGAGAGGGACCGTCGAGCCCGGAGGGGGAGGAACTCCGGCGGCTGATCGCCGCTCACGTCGCCGGGATCATCGGCCCGGTCCGCCAGGAGATCCTCTCCGGAGTGCGGGATCAGAAACAATTCGCGCGCCTGGAAGCGCATCTCGCCGCCTTCCCCGACCTGGCTTTGCGGGCGGAGGACTACGTCGCGGCGGCGAAGTATTTCAACCTGTGTCGTTCCAAAGGGATTCAGGGCTCCAACACCGATTTCCTCATCTGCGCCGTTGCCGTGCGAAACGATCTGGCCATCTTCACAACCGACGGGGACTTCCCGCGATTTGCCGGGTGCCTGCCCATCGTCCTGCACGAGATCAGAAAAAGCGCCGAACCGCCGCCTTCACGTAACCGTCCTTAGCTGATTCCGACGATTGAAAACGAATGATCTAACAAGATCCCCAACGGCCAGAGGCAGGAGATTCAGAAATTATGGACGCAGAGATAACATGAGCTAACCGGGGCGCTGCAGCCCGCTGGAGGCCAGAAACGGCCCTCGGGGACGAGGTTCGGGCGGCAAACAAGAGGGATGTTAGTTGACCATGGGTAATGAATGAAAACAGCGGCCATCAAAACAATATTGACCAAGCGTAGAGGCCAAGCTCTTGTCATCCTGCTGGCGCTGGCCGTTTCGATCCCGATTCTGGACTATATAAACAAGGAGTGGTTCGGGGAACGGATGTTTTATTATCCGGATCGGGGGATCAACTTCATCCTGGACCGCAAGGGAACGGTTCTTCTGGTCTCGGTGTCAAAGATCGGAGCGGGAAATGGACCGCGGTCCGAGACTACCCCGGGGAAAGGGGAAGTAATTTACCCCGGTCTAGGAGTAGGGGGGATCCGTCTCGGCGATACGGAGAGCAGGGTGGCGGAATTGTGGCCGGGGCAATGGTCCCGTGTTCGCAAAGGAGAATATTGCGGCATGTGGAACAGAAAGCGGACGCTCTCGCTCGAGTTTCAAAAAGGGAGATTAACCCATATCAGCGTGGGCGCCGGCGGCGGGGAGAGTGGGTTCAGGACTGAAGAAGGCATCGGAGCGGGGAGTAAAGAGAAGGATATTCTCGCTGTCTATGGAGAACCGAATTCGATACTTCGCCGATATGTGATCGGGAGCACGTCTATTCCGGCCGGGATCGCTAGCCAGATAAGACACAACCTCATTTTGGCGGCGATTCTGGCCGCCGTCTTGGTGTTTTATTATGGAAGAAAGAAACGCTCCAGGATGCCCGCGATGGCCCTCTGGGGATACATCGTTTTTCTCATTATCGAAGCAAACCCTCTCAGATGGTTTGAGTACGGTTTTGACTCGATCGGAGTGCTCGTGAAGATGTGGCTGGAGAACGCGACGCTCTCTGCGTTGGCGGCCCTGCGGGCGCCGATCGCTATCTCCGCGATCTGGTGGAGCGAAATTATATCCCGTCGAAATAAATTTGGCGCCGGGAAGAGATTCCTAACCATAGGTTTGCTGGTTTTCGTCGCCAATATCTTTGCCAGGCAACTGATCGGGTTGCTCTATATGCCTTTTTCGGGGGTGGAAGGAGACAGAGCGATGCTGTTCGATCTTTCGCTGTTCCAGATGGTGTTGGGCCTGGTGGGGATCACGTTCTATATCGCCCTGGCGCAATTCGGCCGTCTGTTCGGGTCGAAGAGTGATTACGCTTTGCTCCCCGATCAGGAGGTTAGTCGCTCGCCGGCCGTGGTCATCATTTCTAGCCCTACGGATTCGGGCAAATCTTCTCGATGAGGCGGAGAGGACTGGACAAAGAATTAACTTCGGGGACCATCTTCCCAGAGGAGGATGTCTCTAACCCAGCCGGCCTGGCTGAACCGGTGGTCAGGGGGGGAGCTTATCTCAGCCATCACGGCGAACAGCTGGCCCCGAACAGATCAACCACCCAAGAGGCGATATGAGAGCGATCGGAGCATCGGCGTTTGCGCTGTGCCTGGCGGCGATTCAGATTGGCTGTGGGAAGGTTGGCGAGGACCAACCGAAGGCGACGGAAATTGTCCCGAAAGATGCCGCGGCTTTCAACAACCGAGGGATCGAAAGGGACAAGATCGGGGACTACCGGGGAGCGATCGAGGACTACACCCGGGCGATCGAACTCGATCCGAAAGGTGACGCGGCCTACAGCAACCGAGGGATCATAAGGGGCAAATTCGGGGACTACCAGGGAGCGATCGAGGATTTCACCAAGGCGATCGAACTCAATCCGAAGAACGCCGCCGCCCACCAAAACCGAGGAAATGCCAAGGCGGCCCTCCACAATCCCCGGGGGGCGATCGAGGACTACACCCGGGCGATCGAAATCAATCCGAAAAACGTTGTGGCCTATCACAACCGTGGGATCACGAGCGTGAGCATCAAAGATTACCTGGGAGCGATCGAGGACTACACCCGGGCGATCGAACTCAATCCGAACGACGCCGCGGCCTACTACGCGCGAGGGAATGCAAAAAACGACCTCGGAGACCAAGATGGGGCCTGCCGGGACTGGCGGAAGGCGGAAGAACTGGGAGACGAATACGCCGGGGATCAGGTCAGGAAATTCTGCCAGTGATCGGGGGGTGGAATGGTCGGC
>CAZOYW010000057.1:0-11204 GCA_964584165.1 uncultured bacterium | reverse complement strand
GCGGCGGACCCCCGCTCCTCCTCCCGGATCAACTCCTCCAGCGTCGTCGAGCCACCCGCCTCCTCGACGGCCCGGAGGATGCGCTCCCGCAGGCGTCCGATCGCCGGCGAATCCTTGAGGTAGGGGGGGATCGCGTCCACCCCGCCGGCGTTGCGCAGGACCGAGAGGACCCGGGCTACGGTCAGGCGGCTCAGGTCCTGGGCCGGCTGGAAGGACCGCCCCCGGCCGCCCGCGAGCTCGTTCAAAAGGCCGCCCTCGGACATCTGGTGGAGGAGAAGGTTGACGAGGCGCACCGGGACGCGCAGGCCGTTCGAGAGCTCCTCGGCGGCGAGCGGCTTGGCCCCGGCGAGGAATCCCCGGCCGATCCGGAGGAGGAGGTTCAGGGCCACCACCTCCTGGTAGGCCCAGGACGAGGCGAGGGCCGCCCCCTCCCACTCGTAGGTGTTCACGTTCTGGACCGCGAAGGAGACCTCGGAGCCGAGGAGGACGATCAGCCAGCTGATGTAGAACCAGACCAGGTTGATGAAGACCACGGCCATGGCGCCGTAGAGGCGGGTGTAGCCGGCCGCCCCCACCTGGAGCGTGACGTATCCCCAGAGGGCGAATTGCCAGGCGATCCCCCCGATGAGCCCGCCCGCGGCGGCGGCCTTCGGCCGGACCCGGGTGTTGGGCATGAAGACGTAGAGGAAGGTGAAGCCGAGGCAGGGGAGGAGGAAGGAGGCGACCCGGAAGACCGTGACCCAGGCGGTCCGGAAGACCTCGTACTTCATCAGGGCGACCACCGTGGCCTGGGAATGGAGGGTCCCGGTGACGCCGATCCCGGCCAGGATGAGGAGGGGGGAGACGATGAGGACGGAGAGGTAGTCGGTGAACATCCGCCAGGGTGTGCGCCCCCGGGGGGCGCCCCAGATGTGGTTGAAGGAGGACTCGATGTTGCTCATCACCGAGATGATCGAGAAGATGAGCATCGCCAGCGCCGGGGGGCCCAGGGTGGAGGCGCTGATGTTGCTGACGTAGTCGAAGATGCGGTTCCCGATCTCCAGGTTCCCCAAGGCGATGTTCTCCACGATCCAGGACTGGAGGGGGGTGAGGTCAGCCTTGAAGGCCTTGGCCAGGGAGAAGGCGAAGGCGAGGAGGGGGACCAGCGAGAGGATGGTGACGTAGGTGAGGGCGGAGGCCCGCAACGGGCAGCTGTCCTTGATGAAGCCGCGGACGACGATGGAGACGATCCGGACGAGGCGGACCAGGGTGCGTCCGGCCCAGGAGAGGGCGGAGAGCTCGAGGACCCAGACGTCGCGGGCGAAAAACGCGGCGTATCTTTCCAGGAAGGAGGGCGGACGGGAGTTATCCGGGCTCATGGGTCATTTCCTCCGGCAGCCGGTTCCGGGACCCGGATAATAGTATCTCCGGCATGGGGAAGGCAAGCGGGGAGACTTGACGCCGCCGTCCGCGGGTAGTATTTTGGTAGTATGAAAACCAAGACATCCATCACACTGTCCGGGAGCCTGCTCCGCGGGCTGGACGAGCACGCCAAGGATTTCCGGAGCCGCTCGGAGTTCATCGAGTCGGCCGTCCGGCATTTCATCGCCTGCCTGGAGCGGCGGGAGGCCGAGCGGAAGGACCTGGAAATCATCAATCGCCGGGCCGCGGCCCTGAACGAGGAGGCCGCGGACGTGCTCACCTACCAGGCGCCGCTGTGAGACGGGGTGAACTATACCGGGTCGCGAACCCCTCCGCCCGCGATCCCCGGAAGTTCCGGGTCTTTGTCGTCGTGAGCCGCCAGGTCCTGATTGACTCCCGCTTCTCGACGGTCGTCTGCGCGCCGGTCTATTCCGCCTACGAAGGACTCTCCACCCAGGTGCCGGTGGGCGTGGGCGAGGGGTTGAAGCACGATTCGGGGATCTGCTGCGACGAACTGGTCAGCCTGCCCAAGGCGAGCCTCACGGGCTACCTGGGGATGCTGACGGCGGAGAAGTTGCGCTTGCTGGACCAGGCGCTCCTGTCGGCGCTCCAGCTGAAGGAGGGGATGGCTCCATGAGAGTCGTTGTCCTCGGATCCGGCGGAGCCTTTCCGACCGAGAAGAGGATGCTCCCCTCGGTCGCCCTCCTGCGCGAGGGCGAGATGTTCATCTTCGACTGCGGCGAGGGGACCCAGCTCCAGCTCGGCCGCTCGCACTTGGGCTGGGCGCGCCTCTCGACCGTCCTGATCTCCCACCTCCACGGCGACCACATCATCGGACTGGCCGGACTCCTGATGACGATGTCGATGGGGGAGAGGGCAGAGCCGCTCCTCATCTGCGGCCCTCCCGGTCTCAAGGATTACGTCGACTCCAGCCGCCGTCACCTCAAGTTCGGCGTCGCCTACCCGCTGGAGGTCCGGGAGATCGAGGCCGGCGGGCTGATCCGGGAGGACAAGGAGTATTTCCTGGAGGCCATCCCCGTCCGCCACCGGGTCTTCACGCTCGCCTACCGCCTGCGGGAGAAGGAGCGCCCGGGGCGCTTCGACCTGGAGAAGGCCCGGGCGCTGGGCATCCCGGAGGGCCCGCTCTACAAGGAGATCCAGTCGGGGCGGGAGATCGTCCTCCCCGGCGGGCGCAAGGTGGCGCCATCCGAGATCCTCGGGCCCCCCCGTTCGGGGCGGACCTTTGTCTACATGGTCGACACCCGGCCCTTCCCGGGCGGGATCGAGTTCGCCCGGGGAGCGGATCTTCTCCTCCACGACGGGATGTTCGACGACGCCCTGAAGGAGGAGGCGCGGGAGCGGGGGCACTCGACCGCCCGGGAGGCGGCGGAGGTGGCGAAGGCGGCGGGGGCGGGGCGGCTCGTCCTTGTCCACATCAGCCCGCGCTATCAGTCGGTCCAGACCCTGGTCGACGAGTCCCGCTCGGTCTTCCCCGGGACCCGGGTGGCCCGCGACCTGGATTCTTTTGAAATCCCGCTCAAGGACTAAAAGTCCTTGAGCGGGATTTCAAAAAGAATTTTCCCGGATTATTCCTGAAAATCCTGGGATTTTCAGGAATAATCCGGGAATGCACGAGCTCGCCATCGCCGGAAGCCTTGTCCGCCAGGTCGAGTCAGTCGCCGAGCGGGAGGGGTTGGTCCGTGTCCGGCGGGTGGCCTTGAAGGTGGGAGTCCTCCGCCAGGTCGTTACCGAAACCCTCCGTGACGCCTTCTCTCTTCTCGCCGATAAGACCGCCGCCCGGGGAGCGAAGCTTAAGATCGAGACCGTCGCCGTCCGGGTCAGATGCCGCGACTGCGGGAAGGAGGCGGAGGGATTTCTCGCCTCCTGCCCGTCCTGCCGCGGCGAAAACATCGATATCATCGCGGGGAAGGAGCTCTTCATCGACCATATTGAAGGGGATCGAGGGAGCAAGGGACGTAATCGGCGCGAATAGTAGCAAACCGGCGTCCATGAATTAGCCATTATCGGCGCGGGCCTTTCGGGGCCGCGCGCCGAAGGCGAGCCGGAGGGTGGTTTCTCCCGCGGCGTCGCGGCTCGGCCCGCGGACATAAATGTCCGCGTCTACGATCGGGGCCCCGATTTCTAATCGGATTTGATAGTGATCGGGGCAGGCGAGGACGCCCCTCCCACGGATTGAAAGACTGGATGACGAACATGGTAAGAGTGGCGATCAAAAGGGATGTCCTGGAGATGGAGAACCGGCAGGCCGAAGCCAACCGGCGCTATTTCTCGCGCCGGGGGATCGTCGCGCTCAACCTGATCGGCTCTCCGGGCTGCGGCAAGACCTCGCTGATCGAAGCGGCCCACCGCCGCCTCCCGCGGTCCTTCCGCCTCATGGTGATCGAGGGGGACCTAGCCACGGACAAGGACGCGCGGCGGCTCAAGAAGCTCAAGATCCCCGCCGTCCAGATCAACACCGGCCAGGGCTGCCACCTCACGCCGGGGATGGTCGCCTCCGCCGCCCGTAAGCTTCCCCTCGAACGGGCCGACCTCCTGATCATCGAGAACATCGGGAACCTGGTCTGCCCGGTCAACTTCGACCTCGGCGAGGCGGCCAAGGTCGGCGTCCTCTCCGTGGCCGAGGGCGACGACAAGCCGGAGAAATACCCGCTCCTCTTCCGCGCGGCCGAGGTCCTGCTCCTGAACAAGGTGGACCTCCTTGCGGTCAGCGACTTCCGCCTCCGGGCGTTTCGCGCCGCGGTGAGGAGGCTCAACCCTGGGCTGCGTGTGATCGAGGTCTCCTGCCGGACGGGGGAGGGGACGGGGGAGTGGGCGGAGTGGATACGTATAAGGCAGAAGGCAGAAGTAGGAAGTAAGAAGCAAGGGACGAGAATCAAGAAGAGGGGGAGCAGGGGATGATCTCGCTCGATATCAACACCCGGCGGCGGTCCGAGATGATCGAGATCACCGCATCCATCCGGGAGGCGGTCCAGCGAACGGGGGTTAAGAGCGGCCTCTGCCTGGTCTTCGTCCCGCACACCACGGCCGGGGTCACGATCAACGAGAACGCCGATCCCGACGTGCCGGCGGACCTCTTGGCCGTACTCTCCCGCCTCGTCCCGGCGGGGGCGGGCTACGCCCACGCGGAGGGGAACGCCGACGCCCACGTCAAGGCGTCCCTGATGGGCTCCTCGGTGGCCGTGCCGGTCGAGAACGGGGAACTGGCCCTGGGGACCTGGCAGGGGATCTTCTTCTGCGAGTTCGACGGTCCGCGGCGGCGGAAGGCGTGGGTGAGGATGGTGAAGAACAGTGATCAGTAACTAACCAATAGTGATCAGTAATCAGTGAAAGCAAGAGCGCATCAAGAAAGATAATTGATCTCGGGGAAACTCTACCGATCACTGGTTACTGATCACTGATTACTTTGTCAAGTTTGTCTTTCCTCGATGAAGCGGGCGATCCAGCGCAGGGGGTCGGCCGCCGCGGGGAAGGCGCCCAGCGCGGAGAGGGCGCCCGCGATCAGGACCGAGACCTCCTCCCGCGCCGCCGCGACCCCCGCCACGGCCGGGAAGGTGGCCTTGGCCGCCGCGGCGTCCTGGCCGGTCCGCTTCCCCAGCTTCTCCGGATCCCCCTCGAGGTCCAGCAGGTCGTCCTGGATCTGGAAGGCGAGGCCGGTCTTGGCGCCGTAGTCGGTAAGGGCGGCGAGCTGGGCGGGGTTGGCGTTGCCGGCGATCCCCCCGCAGACGACGGCGGCGGTCAAAAGCGCCCCGGTCTTGCGGGCGTGGATGTACTCCACCGTCTCCCGGGTCGCCGGCTTCCCCTGCGAGCAGATGTCCGCCTCCTGCCCCCCGACCATGCCCCGGGAGCCGGCGGCCCGGGAGAGCGCGGCGAGGATCAGGCGGCACGGGCGGTCGGCGAGTAGGGAGTCGGCCGCGAGGGTTTCGAAGGCGAGGGTGAGGAGGGCGTCGCCGGCGAGTATCGCCGTCGCTTCGCCGAAGGCCTTGTGGGAGGTGGGCCGCCCCCGGCGGAAGTCGTCGTCGTCCATGCTGGGGAGGTCGTCGTGGATGAGGGAATAGGCGTGGATGAGCTCAAGGGCGCAGGCGGTCATCAGGGCGTTGGCGGCGGAGCCGCCCACCGCCTCGGCCCCGGCCAGGCAGAGGATGGGGCGGATCCGCTTCCCCGGGGCGAGGGCGCTATAGCGCATCGCCCGGTGGAGGCGCTGGGGGGCGTCCTCCTCGGCCGGGAGGATGTCGTCCAGGGCGCCGTCGATGAGCTCGGCGCGACTCTTCAGGTATTGCTCCAGTTCGGTCATTGGGAAGAGGGTAATACAGGAGGAGGAAGGGAAACAAGGGGTCGTTTTCCGTTTTTGGGAGCGCCGTCCTTTCGGCTATGATCGGGATTGCTTCGCCCCGATAAAAGCTTGCCAGCTTTTATCGGGACTCGCAATGATAACCAGGGCTGATGTCCGGACTATAACGGTCGGATTAATATGTATGTCGAGCGGATAACCATCGATTACATCGTCCCTTGCCTCGTCAGCGCGGAGCGCGTCCGCTTCCAGGCGACGATCGACCGGGACGCCTCCGAGATCTATCCCTACCTGAACGCGGTCCTTCCGGGCGCGATCTATAACCGCGAGGGGAAGACGCTCACGATCCGGAAGGAGGGGCGCCTGATCACTCTCCGCCCCCGCGAGATCGCCGGGGGGATGATCGCCGGCGAGCGGGACGCCCTCGAGCTCGTCGACTGGCTGAAGGGGCTGATCAACCGCTGCCACGAGAACCGCGCGGCGATCACTCCGAGCTTCGAGCGCCGGCAGAGGCTCGGCGCCCTCGACATCTACAAGCTCCTGCCGGGGACGAACTGCCGGGAGTGCGGGGAGCCGACCTGCCTCGCGTTCGCGGTCAAGGTGGGCGAGGAGAAGGCCGCCGCGGAAAGGTGCGCCCCGCTCTTCGCGGGAGACCAGGCGGAGAAGCGGCGGCTCCTCTTTCGGACGCTCCGGGACGCCGGCTACCCCGTCTCAGCGGCCTTCAGCGATTGAGCGCGGGACGCGGGAAGGGATGAGGCGATGGCGAAGCTAGTTCAAGGCCGGGTCTTCCCGACCGTGATCCGCATGGCGATCCCGATGCTGGCCGGGACCTTCGCCATCAACGCCTACAACCTGGCCGACACCTGGTTCGTCTCCCGGCTGGGCACGATCCCCCTGGCGGCCCTCTCCTTCACCTTCCCGATCGTCGCCTTCCTCGGTTTCATCACGCGCGGGCTGGCGGTCGGCGTCATGACCGTGACGGCGCACGCCCAAGGCCGGGGCCGGCACCGGACCGCCGCCCGGATCACCACCCACGCGATCTTCCTGTTCGCCGGGGTCTCCCTGGTCCTGACGGCGGCCGGTCAGCTAACCCTCGCGCCGCTCCTCCGCCGGCTGGGGGCCTCGGGGGAGGTCCTGGCCGGGGCCCGGCTATACCTGGGGATCTGGTACTGGGGGCTGGCCGTGCGGATGGCGCAGATGATGTTCGCCGACGTCATCATCGGCACGGGCAACACCAAGATGGTCAGCCTCCTGATGGTGGGGGGAACCGCCCTGAACTGCCTCCTGGATCCCCTCCTGATCTTCGGCTGGGGGGGGTGCCCGAGGCTAGGGATACCGGGCGCGGCCCTGGCGACGGTCGCCTCGGAGACCTGCGTCCTGGCGGGGGCGTTCTACTTCATCCACAAGAAGTGCGGCCTGATCGCCTTCATCCCGCATTCGCGCCGGAAGGTCCTGGCTTCGTGGCGCCGGATCCTCCGCGTCGGGATCCCCACCACGATCAGCTCCATCCTGAACCCGATCTCCTCCGCCGTCGTCATCCGGATCGTGTCCGGGTTCGGGCCGAGCGCGGTGGCCGCGGCCGGCGTCGTCGGCCGGATCGAGATGTTCGCCTTCATGATCCCGATGACGGTGGGGATGTCGATGGTCCCGTTCGTGGCCCAGAATTTCGGGGCGCGGCGCTTCGACCGGATACGGACCGTGCGCCGGGGGGCGATGCTTTTCGCGGTCGGCGTCGGCGGCGTCATCGCGGCGGTCTTGTTCTTCGCCGCCCGCCCGCTGGGCGGACTCTTCTCGTCCGACCCGGAGGTAATCGACGTGCTGACCCGCTACCTCCGCATCACCTGCCTGGGCTACGGGCTGCTGGAGGCGCACCGGTACGCCGGATTCTGCCTGACCGGGATCCACCGCCCCCTCTCCTCCGCCGTCCTGAACGCCATCCGCGTGATCGTCTTGTTGATCCCCTTGGTCTATCTCGGCGCGGGCTGGTTCGGTCTCTCCGGGATCTTCTGGGGGCGACTGGTCTCCGACCTGGTCTCCGGCCTGGTCGGGATCTTCTGGACCGGGAAGGTGATCGGGGCGCTCTCCCGCCGCCCGGCTTTCTCCTGAGGGGAGGGGGGAGCGAACGGACCCGGGGTTTAATCGGCCCGGCCCACCGCCGGCTCGTCGGAGCTCGTGCCGTAGACGAACGAGGTCACTCCATAAACCTGCCAGGTCCCGCTCGCGGAGCGGTAGAGGACGCGGTCCTCCGTGCCGTCCCCCTCGAAATCGATGACGACCGGGACGTCGCCGGAAGCCCCGAAAACGACCGGCGGCGAACCGAGGACATACCAGGTCCCGGTCGCGCCGCGAAAGACCGAGAGCTCCGCCGTCCCGTCCCCGTTGTAGTCGCCCGGGCAGACCGCGTCGGAACCGTAGCCCCAGCCCCGGGAGGTGAGGTTGCGGAGATACCAGATCCCGCTCAGCGCGCCGTTCTTCCGGAAGACGGCCGGATCGGCGTCGCCGTCGCCGTCGTAGTCGGCTACGACGGGGAGGTCGCCGCTTAAGCCATAGTGGAAGCGGGTCTGGGACTTGACCGCCCAGTAGCCGTTCAAGGGGCGCCAGATCGCGGTGTCGGTCCGGAAGTCCCCGTCGTAATCGGCCGGGACCGGGAAGTCTCCGTTCGTCCCGAAGAGGTGGTTGCCGTAGGGACCGGAGTAGAGTCCCTTCACCCACCAGCGGCCGGTGGCGGGGCGGAAGACTCCGTAATCGGCCTTCCCGTCGGCGTTGTAGTCGCCGGTGACCGGGACGTCGCCGGCGGCCCCGTAGGCGACGGCGCTGACGGCGTAGATGTAGAAGGTGCAGTTCGCGGGGCGCCAGAGGCCCGGGTCGTCGGCGCCGTCGCCGTCGAAGTCGGCGGCGTCGTAGACGCGGCGGGCGGGCGTGGGCGCGGCGGCGGGCGTCGGCGTGGCGGTCGGCGACTCCGCTCCCGGGGTTGGCGGAACCGGCGTCGGGGTGAGGCAGGCGCAGGAGGGCGAAGGCGTCGGAGGGGTCGGCGTGTATATTCCGGCGGTCGGCGTGGCCGGGGGAGGGGTGGGCGAGGGCGGCGGGGCGGACGGAGAGGGCGTCGGCGCGTAGAGGGTATAGGAGTCGATCTCCTCGCCGGCGGTGTTGAAGAACCTGAAGGTGAGGCGGGCCTCGTCAGCCTCGATCATCTGGGCGCCCCAGTCGGCGTTGTAGCGGACGACGGAGGCCGGGTCGGGCGTGGTGAAGGAGTAGAGGTTGCCTCCCCCCGCCCCGTTGACGAAGTAGGCGATGCCGTCGGTCGCCAGGCGCTCGTAGTGGTGGGCGTGGCCGCTCAGGACCGCGTCGGCCCCCCAGCTCCCGTATGGCCAGCGGGCCGTGCTGATGCCCGGGGAGTAGGGTTCGGAGGAGGAGTAGGGGCAGTGGTGGTTGTAGACGATCTTCCAGGCCGCGGTCGAGGCGGCGAGCGCGTTCTGGAGCCAGGACCCCTGGATCGATCCGGCGGTGTTCCCGTCCGGCTCGGGTCCGCAGCTGTCGAGGGCGAAGAGGTGCACGATATTTTCGGCGTCGGTCTGCTCGTAGTAGCGCTCGTTCCCAGGGAGGGTGAAGTAGTCGTAGTGGGGGGTGGGGGGGTTGGGCGTGTAGTCATGGTTGCCGAGCGCGGGCCAGAAACGGTTTTCGGTCGCCGCGGAGGGCCAGCCGCCGTGGTAGGGGTAGATGAAGTCGGCGTAGAACTGGCCGATGTTGGTGTCGATGGTGAAGGCCGAGCCAACCGGGTAGTTGTTGTCGCCCGTGGTGATGATGTAGTCGGGGTTCCAGCTTTTGACCAGGGCGGCGACCGCCGCCTCGTGTTCGGGCCCGAGGTCGTCGCAGGCCTCGCCGAAGTCGCCGATGGCGGCAAAAAGGAAGTATCTCCGGTCATAGACGGTGACGTCGTCGATGGCCAGAACGCCGCCGTCGGCCGCGGTATAGCTGAAACGGACCTGATCCGTCACGGACTGAAGCGCGAAACGGGCGGTCGCGCTGGAGGTCGGAATGGCTACGCTGAGGCAGGTCAGGGCGTACCAGGCGGAAGAGTAGTGCTCCTCCACGAGGAGTTGGACGGTGCTGGCGCCGTCGCCGACCCCTTTGTACCAGAAGGAGAGACGGCGGGGGGCGGAGAAGGCGGGGGGCGCGACTATGTCGCCGGTGGCGTCCAGCCGGACGGAGGGACCGGCGGCGCCGTACTCCGCGGCCGAGGTGAAGGTATCGGTGTCGGCGTTGCAGTTGGTGAAGGTCCAGCCCGCGGGGCGGACTCCGGCGTCGAAGCCGTCGAAGCTGGAAGCGGCCACGGCGCCGGCGCGGGCGGGGTTAACCGGGAGGATGGCCAGGGCGGCGAAGAAGGCCGCGGCGGCAACCCCTACCCGGCGCGGCCGCCGGCTTCTCCCGCTCGAGCTCACCGGCTTTCTCATGGCGTGTTTGCCCGCTCTCCGCATATTTTTTATAGCACGCGCCGTGCCAAACGCTGCCCAAAACGATTGTTTCCTTATCCCATGCGTGTATGGCGGATGAGTGAACTTGCGCTAGCGGCGACGGTGTTTCGCCAGTCCGCCGCCGTTGCCGGTCGGCAACACGAGGTTGCACCTCCGCAACAGATCCTTCCCGCGGTGTTCCCAAGCTAGCGGCGGAGACGGGAAAGAGCGGCTCACCCTTGGCCGGGGGAACCGCTCTCCCAGTCCTAGCCCGAATTATTCATGAAGATCTGCGATCTTCATGAATAATTCAGGCGGTTGCTCCGTAGCGTATGATTGGATGGCTGAGCTCCGACGATA
Source organism: uncultured bacterium (assembly GCA_964584165.1). Lineage (GTDB taxonomy): Bacteria > Auribacterota > Erginobacteria > Erginobacterales > CAZKCI01 > CAZKCI01. The sequence goes on along the minus strand of CAZOYW010000057.1, from coordinate 683 downwards.
TCCGCATTCGGGAAACCTTCTCAATACAACCCCGATGAAGCAGCGTGAAAAATCCGTTCCGGCAGAGTGCGTTGTCGCCAAAACCCCTGCCCATATTCGTAATCCCATGGACACAATGATCCTAGCTCGGATTATTCATGAAAACTGAAGGTTTTCATGAATAATCCGGGCTAGAGAACTGGGCGGCTTTCGGACGCCAAGGCGCTGCGATCTTCTGCCTGATATCTACCTTGTCGCCGGGATGTCGCCGGTGGAGCCGAAATACACCCGGGTCAAGTCCCGGACCGACCACATCCCCGCGGAGTCGCGGAATATCCCGAAGTCGTCCTTGCCGTCGCCATCATAGTCCGCCGGACGGGGGTAGTCGAAGCAGTTCCCGAAGTAGATCCGGGTGAGGTCCTTGAGGGCCCACTGGCCGGGACAGGGCCGGTAGACCGCGAAGACCTTCCCGCTCGAGTCGAGGTAGTCGCCCGGGACCGGCCAATCGGCCGCGCCGCCGAAGTAGAAGCGGCTGAGGTCCCGGATCATCCACTGGCCGGAGGAGACGCGGTAGAGGCCCGCCTCCGCCGTCCCGTCGTCCCCGTAGTCTCCCGGTATCGGCCAGTCGCCCGTGGCCCCGAAGTAGAAGCGGGTGAGGTCGCGGATCAGCCACTGGCCGCTCGTTTCCCGGAAGATCCCGATCT
>CAZOYW010000056.1:0-15145 GCA_964584165.1 uncultured bacterium | reverse complement strand
AGTCGCCGGAGTCGATCAGGGCTATCACTGGCGTCGGCGAGGGGGTGGCCGAGGGCTTGGCGGTCGGCGTGGGTGTGGGAGTGGTGGGCGGCGTGGGTGTCGCGTATTCGATGTCCACCTGGTAGATGGTGTTCGCGTAGCCGTCCTTGTTCGTGTAGACCCAGAGATATTGCCCGTCGAAGGAGAGGGCGAGAGGGATGCGGCTGTCGGGGAGGGAGAATTTAACCCCGGTGAGGGTCATGGTGTTGGGGTCGCTGAAGGTGCACTGCTGGACTTCGCCCGAGGAGCCGTTGACCATGTTCCCGAGCCAGAGGTGGTCGCCGACGCGGCAGATGGAGACCGGACGGCCGCTGCAGGGGGGATCGTCGACGTGGAAGGTGGCCCCGCCGCTCTTGTTGAAGCGGTAGAGGTCGCCGCTGTAGCAGTTGTCGATGACCCAGAGCTCGTTGTACTGGGGGTCGTAGCAGATCCCGCAGTCGCCGCAGAGATGGGGCTCGAGCGAGGTGATGGGATCTCCGCCGGTAGCCGGGAGCTCGAGGATGTCGCCCGACTCGTATTCGTCCCAGGGCTCGGTGATCCACCAGGTGCCGTTGGCGGTGTCCCAGGTCACGCCGCCGACCTCGGCGGAGGGCATGGGGAGTGTGCCCACGATGGCGCCGCTGACCGGATCGCGTTGGTAGAGGGTGGCCTTGTTGCGGCCGCAGTCCCAGACGTAGCCGTTGGCGTAGCAGGCCGCTCCCTGCCATTCGTCCGGTCGGGCGGAGACGAAGCTGTTGACGACGTCGCCCAGGGCGGCAAAGGCGCCGGGGACGGCGGCCAGGAAGGCCACTCCGGCAACCAGGGTCAGTCCGATCCTTCTCATCATTCCATCCTCCATTGGTTCGCTCGCCGCGCGGGAAAGCGGGCGAGGGGGCAAGCTAGCAGTTCAGGGGGAAGGCTGTCAATGGTCAATTTGCCGATTATCCCGGAGAAATTCGGCGTCTTCCGGCCTCGGCCGAGCGGGGCGGATTGGCCGCGGAAATCAGTAGGTCTTGTAGATCCTCGCCGCGACCGGGATGTCCCCCTTCTCCCCGAAGGAGACCATCCCCAGGTTCTCTCCTTCCCAGATCCCGTTGAACTCGTCCCAGAAACCGACCAGGTTGTGCCGTCCGTTGCCGGCGAAGTCCCCGGCCTGGGGGCAGCAGTATTTGTCCCCGAAGTCGATCTCGCCGTATCCCTGGATCGCCCAGAGGCCCTCGGACGGCCGATAGACGGCGACCTGGAGGCGGCCCCGGCCGAGGTAATCGCCGGGGACGGGGTAATCCCCCACCTTCCCGTAGTAGGTCCGGGTGATGCCCCGGATCGCCCAGAGGCCGGTGGAGGGGCGGAAGATCCCGATGTCCGAGACGCCGTCCATATTGAAGTCGGCGTAGATCGGCATGTCCCCCTTCTGCCCGAAGCGGAGGCGGGTCCCGCCCAGCACCGCCCAGAGGCCGAGATCGTCGCGGAAGATGCCCGCGTCGGCCTTGCCGTCGCCGTTGAAGTCGCCCGGGCAGGGATCGTCCCCGGCCTGGCCGAAGTAGGCCTTCCCCTTGGGGTGGATCCGCCAGAGGCCGTTCTGGGGGCGGAAGACGGCCGGGTTGGCCTTGCCGTCCCCGTCGTAGTCGGCGGGGACGGGGACATCGGTCGGATCGCCGAAGCGGAGGCGGGTCAGGCCGAAGATCGCCCAGAGGCCCTCGGAGGGGCGGTAGACGGCCGGCTCGGAGCGGCCGTCGCCGTCGTAGTCGATGATCTCCGTCCCGGAGGAGGCGGGCGGCGTCGTCGGGTCCGGGTCGGGAGACGGGTCGGGGCCCGGCTCGCCCTCGATGTCGATCTGGTAGATCATGTTGTCCTTGTCCCGGGCGTAGCCGCAGCCGTAGGCCCAGAGGTAGCGCCCGTCGTAGGAGAGGGACATCGGTATGCGGTAACCCGGGAGGAGGAAGGAGATTCCGGTGTCCTTCCCGGAGAGCGTGTATTTGCAGATCAGTCCGTATTGAGCCTCATCCTCCCCGATCATGTCGCCGATCCAGAGGTCGTCGCCGGCGCGGGCGATCGAAAAAACCCGCTCGCGCTCGGAGAGGGTGACCTTCCAATCGCGGGTGCCGTCGGCCTTGAAGCGCCCCACGTACTCCTTGCCCGCGTGGTTGTTGGTGATCCAGAGGCGGTCGAGCTCGGCGTCGTAGCAGATCCCGCTGTCCCCCCCGTAGTTGCTCGGCTCGAAGCCGCTGATGTAGTCGCCCCCGCCCTCCGGGACCTCCAGGACGTCGAGGGCCTGGAACTCGTCCCAGGCCTCGGTGATGAACCAGGTCTCCCGCTTGGAGTTCCAGGTGACGCCGCACACCTCCTGCGAGGGCAGGTAGATCTTGCCCAGGACCTTCCCGGAGGAGGGGCTGCGCTGGTAGAGGTACCAGCTCTTCCGGCTGAATTCCCAGAGGTAGCCCTTGGCCCAGCAGACGTTCGCCTGCCAGGCGCCGTCGTCGAGGGCGTCGAACTCGCGGACGATGTCGCCGAGAGCGCCGGCGGCGGGGCGGGGGAGGGCGGCGGCCGCAATCAGGATGACGGACGCGACCGAGGTGTGTATCATTCCGGTTTTCATGGTGCGCGGCGCTTGGGTCGCTGCTTTGCCGGGAATGATTATTATAATGTTTTAAAATCAACCATGGGCCAGTATTTGTCAACCACAATCTCGGGGCGCGGATGCAGCCCTCTGCGCCGGCTGGGATCTCCCGCCGCCTGGGCGGCCCTCTCCCTTCTCCTGACTCCTTCCCTCCGGGCGGCCGTTCCGCGCGTCGGGGATCTCCGCTGCGAATACCGCTCCTCCCCGCTGGGAGTGGACGAAACCGCCCCCCGCCTCTCCTGGACGCTTGGGACCCCGGAGGGAGAAGAGCGCGGCGTAGTCCAGTCCGCCTATCGCATCCTGGTCGCCCGGGACCCCGCCCTCCTTGAGTCCGGCCGCGCCGACCTCTGGGACAGCGGGAAGGTGGCTAGCTCCCGCTCCTTCGACGTCCGCTACGGCGGCCCCCCCCTCGCCTCACTTAAGACCTGCCACTGGAAGGTGAAGGTCTGGGACGGGGAGGGGAGGGAGTCGCCCTGGAGCGGGACGGCATCCTGGACGATGGGCCTTCTCTCCCCCTCCGACTGGAAAGCGCAATGGATCGGCCGGAACCCGCTGCTCGATCCCTGGCTCCTCACCTGGATCTGGTTCCCCGAAGGGAAGCCGGCCAAGTGGGCCCCCGCCGGTGCCGTCGTCTTCCGCCGGAAGTTCACGATTCCCGCAAACCCCATTGCCGAGGCGGTCTTCCTGATCGCCGCGGAGGATTCTTTCGAGCTTTGCATCAACGGCGCCGCGGCCGGGCGGGGAGGGGGGCGGAAGGCGCCGCACGAGTTTGACGTCGCACCCCTCCTCCGTCCCGGCGACAACCTGCTCGCTTTAAAGGCGGTCAACTCCTCTCCCTCCCCGGCCGGGATCGCGGGGAGGCTCCTGGTCCGCTTCGCGGGGAAGGCCGATCCGTTGGTCGTCCCCCTCGACCGGGAGTGGCGGGCGGGCCGGCCCACGGCTGGAGGGTGGGAGAAGGAGGAGGCCAAGGACGCGGGCTGGCCGCTGGCGGCGGCGGTCTCCACCTGGTCCTCATCTCCCTGGGGGACGCCGGAGATGGCGGACGACCCGCTCCCCATCTTCAGGAAGGAGTTCTCGGCGGGAAGCCCCGTGCGGAGGGCCCTCCTCTGCGTCTGCGGTCTTGGCCACTACGAGCTCCGCCTGAACGGCGAGAAGGTGGGCGACCGCCTCCTCGACCCGGGCTGGACGAACTACTGGCGGACCTGCCTATACTCGACCTTCGACGTCACGGACCGGATCCGCCCCGGGACGAACGCGCTCGGCCTGATGCTCGGGAACGGGATGTTCAACGTCCGAGGGGGGCGCTACTCCAAGTTCCGCGAGTCCTTCGGCCCGCCCCGGGGGATCGTCCAGCTTCGCCTGGATTACGCCGACGGGTCCTCCGGCACGGTCGGGAGCGACGGCTCCTGGAAGGCGGCTCCCGGCCCGATCGTCTTCTCCTGCGCCTATGGGGGGGAGGATTACGACGCCCGGCGCGAGAGGTCCGGCTGGGACCTACCCGGCTTCGACGATTCCTCCTGGGAAGCGGCGACGGAGGTGGGAGGCCCGGGCGGGAAGCTTGTCTCCCAGGCGTTCCCCCCCATCCGGGCGATGGAAGAGGTGGCCCCCGTCCGCCCCGCGGCGGCCCGTCCGGGCTCGGTGGTCTACGATCTCGGGGGAAACATCGCGGGCTGGCCGAAGATCCGGCTGAAAGGCCTCTCCGGGGCGGCGGTCCGGATCACGACGGGAGAGCTCCTGGGGGCGGACGGCCGGGTCGACCAGACCTGGTCCGGTAAGCCCACCTACTACACCTACACCTGCCGGGGCGGAGGGGAGGAGGAGTGGCAGCCCCGCTTCAGCTACACCGGTTTCCGCTACCTCCAGGTCGAGACGGCGGGAGGGGAGAAGCCGGAGATCCTGGAACTGAAGGGCGTTCCGATCCGCTCGTCCGCCGAGCGGATCGGGTCTTTCTCCTGCTCCGTCCCCCTCCTCAACCGCATCCACGCCCTGATCCTCCGAGCGATCGAGTCCAACCTGATGTCCATCCTCACCGACTGCCCGCACCGGGAGAAGTTCGGCTGGCTGGAGCAAACCCACCTGATGGGTCCGTCGATCATGTACGACTTCGACGTCCCCCTCCTCCTCGCCAAGATCGTCCGCGACATGGCCGACGCGCAGGGAGGCGTGTCGGGGATCATCCCCGCCCTCGCCCCGGAATACCAGCGCTTCGACGCCCCCTTCCGCGACGAGCCCGCCTGGGGGAGCGCCTATGTCATCCTCCCCTGGCTCTTCTACCAGCGCTACGGGGACGAGAGCCTGATCGCCTCGGCCTACGGGGGGATGCAGAGATACTCCGCCTACCTCGGGCGGATCTCCCGGGGGGGGATCATCTCGCGGGGGCTGGGCGACTGGGTGGACGTCGGCCCCAACCCTCCCTATGCCCAGAACACGCCGGCCGGCCTGACCTCCACCGCCTTCTACTATCTCGACCTTTCGCTCCTGGAGAAGATGGCCCATCTCCTCGGGAAGGAGGAGGACGCCCGGGATTTCGCCCGGAGGGCGATTGAGATCCGGGAGGCCTTCAACCGGGAGTATCTCGATCCGAAGACCGGCCGCTACGGCACGGGATCGCAGGCGTCGAGCGCCGTCGCCCTCTCCTTCGGGCTCATCCCGGAAGAGAAGCGTCCGGCGGTCCTCGAGAACCTCCTCTCCGACATCCGGGACCGCGGAGGGCACACCACCGCCGGCGACCTTGGCCACCGCTTCGTCCTCCTCTCCCTGGCCGAGGCGGAGCGGTCGGATCTGGTGGCGGCGATGGCGGCTCTGACCGATCACCCGAGCTACGGCTACCAGCTCCTCCACGGCGCCACCTCGCTCACCGAGTTCTGGGACGGCCCCACCCGCGGCCACTCCCAGAACCACCTGATGCTGGGCCATCTCGAGGAGTGGTTCTACCGGTACCTGGCGGGGATCGAGATCGACTACTCCCGCCCGGCCCCGGAGCGGATCGTCATCCGGCCCTCCCCGGTCGCGGGGATCGATTTCGCCCGGGCCGCCACCCGCGTCCGGGAAGGCGAGGTCGCCTCCTTCTGGGAGAGGAGGGGAGACGAGTTTCTCCTGACGGCGGTCATCCCCCCCAACGCCGCGGCCGTGGTCGCCGTCCCCTCCGGGTCGGCGGCCGGGGTGACCGAATCAAACCGGCCGGCCGGCGAGGCGGCGGGGGTGAGCTTCCTCGAGTTCACCGCCGGCGCGGCGCGCTACCGGGTCGGCTCGGGGTCCTACCTCTTCCGCTCGCGCCTGCCAACTCAGGGATTGTGACGCGGAAGCTTTACGGTCGAGCTTTCGCTTGACACTCCGCTTCGAGGACTTACACTTCGGTTCCCCTATGAACGAGAACTACGTCCTGCTCCTCGCGCCCCAGATCGACTACGTCAAGCTCCTGGCCGGAAAAGGGCAGAAGGTTCCCCCCTCCTCCAAGCCGGTCGGGCTCCTCTACCTCGCCTCCTTCCTGGAGGCGAAAGGGGTCACGGTCAAGATCCTGGACGGCCAGATCCACGACCTCTCCGACGAGGCCATCGCCGCCGAGATCGCCGCCCGCCGGCCGATCATCGTCGGGATCGGCTGCCCCACCCCGCTTTTGGCCGACGGCCTCAGGATCGCCCGGACGGTCAAGCACTCCGAGCCGAAGACCGTCGTGGTCATGGGCGGACCCCACCCCACGGTACTCCCCCGGGAGTGCTTCTCCACCGGCGACGTGGACGTCGTGGTCAGCGGCGAGGGCGAGCACGCCCTCTGGGAGATCCTGGACGCGCTGCGCCGCCGGCAGCCCCTCGACGGGATCGGCGGCATCCACTTCCTCCGGGACGGCCAACCGGTCTCGACCCCGCCCCGCCCCTTCCTCCTCGACCTCGACTCGCTCCCCCTCCCCGCCCGCCACCTCCTCCCCTTCCGGGAGTACCGCCAGTCGATCGACAACTTCTACCGCCACCCGATGGAGCTCCTCCTCACCTCCCGGGGCTGCCCCTACCACTGCATCTTCTGCGCCTCCCGCCGGGTCTCCGGCCACCGCTACCGCTTCCACAGCCCGGAGTACGTGATCCGCGACATCGACGATATCATGGAGAAGTTATCGCCCCGCCTGATCGGCTTCGCCGACGACCACTTCACCATGAAGAAGGAGCGGGCGGAGCGGATCTGCGACCTGATCGTGCAGCGGGGCTACCAGAAGCGGATGGCCTGGAACTGCGCGCTGCGGGCCGACCACGCCGACGCCGATCTGCTCAAGAAGATGCGCCGGGCCGGCTGCCGCTGCATCTGCGTCGGGATCGAGTCGGGCTCCCAGCGGATCCTCCAGATCCTGCGCAAGGACGAGAAGCTCGAGGAGATGGAGCGGGGGGTGAAGCTGATCCACCGGGCCGGGATCATGGTCCGGGGGACCTTCGTCATGGGGGCGCCCACCGAGACCCGCGAAGAGACGCTCGCCACCATCGCCTTCGCCCGCAAACTCAAGCTCGACTTCGCCAAGTTCAACCTGATCGTCCCCTTCCCGGGGACGGAGCTCTTCGAGATCGCGAAGCGGGAGGGGGCCCTGGACGGCGAATCCTGGGCGAACTTCTTCCCCGGGGCCGGCTTCGCCGGGAAATCTCCGCCCTACATCCCGCAGGGGAGGACCGAGGCGGACCTCATCCACCTCCAGCGGGTGGGGACGCTGCGCTTTTACGCCCGCCCCCGCCCGATCTGGAATATGCTGAACAACATCCGCGACCTCGACACCCTGCGCCGCGCCGCGAGCGGAGCCTCGCTCCTCTTCCGCCTGAAGAAGAAGAACGATTAGATCTGAGGAAACCAGGAAGCCATGAAAAATAGTCAGAAGCAATCCTGGTTTCCTGGCTTCCTAAGAGGATGAGAGACGCCGCGGACAAGGCCGACCGATGGGCAGGGGAGGTCGTCGCGGCTTCGCGCGACCTCCTCCGCCTGGTCAACCGCGACCGCCGCTCGCCCGCCTACGGTTGCTTCCATCCCCCCTTCTGGCTGAACAAGACGAGCGACTACCCGAACGCCCGCTGCCAGGAGGCCGCCTATACGCTCGCCCTTCTCCACCGGAACGACTACCCCGGCAACTCCTGGCGGGGGGTCGAGGAGATCCGTGAGCTAGCCCTGGCCGGTCTGCGCTTCTGGGCCCGGCGCCAGCACCCCGACGGGTCGAGCGACGAGTGGTATCGTGGCGAGCGTGGCTTCGCCGCCACCGCCTTCACCGCCTACGCCCTCTCCCGGGCCTTCGTTCTCCTCGCGCCCGGGATGACGGAACGGGAGCGGGGGGAGCTGGTCTCGTCCTTCCGGAGGGCCGCGTCCTGGCTCGCCCGCCACCAGGACCTGAACAAGCTCAACCACGAGGCGGTGGGGGCGGCCGCCCTCTTCGCCCTGGCCGAGGCCACCGGCGACGAGACCGCCCGCTCCGCCGCCCGCGCCAAGCGCGACCGGGTCCTCGCGGCCCAGAGGGGGGAGGGCTGGTTCCCGGAGCTCGGCGGCTGCGACACCGGCTACTCCTTCATCACGGTCGAATACCTTGTCCGCTGCTGGCTCCTCGAACCGGACGAGAAGCTCCGCCTCGCCTGCGAGCGGGCGCTGGATTTCCTCCGCTTCTTCGTCCACCCCGATCTCATGACCGGCCCGGAGTACAACCTCTGCCGGAACCACTACGTCTCGCTCCTGGCCGCCGCGGCGCTGGGCGGTTCCTCGCCGACCGCCCGGGGGATTTTTCGCGCGGGCGCCGCCCGCCCCACGGCCCTCGAGCAGATCACCCAGGACGACCTCATCCGCTGCTTCCACCTCTATACGGGGCTCGAGGCCTACGACGCCTTCCGCTCGACGCGCGGGAGCTTCGCGGCCGGCGACCCGCCTCTCCCCTCCCAGGGGCCTCCCTACCGGCGCTACTTCCCGGAGTCGCGGCTGGTCTCGGTGAAGACGCCCTCCTACTTCGCGGTCGCCTCGGGAGACTGCGGGGGGCTGGTCCGCTTCTACGCCTGTCCGCCCGCCGGCGCGCCGCTCTCGAGCGGGCTCGACCAGGGTGTCGCGGCCGTCCCCCCCGGCGGATCGCCCCTCTTCTCCTCCCTCTACTCGACCGAGAACCGCGTGGAATGCGGGGAGGGCGGATCGCTCCGGGTCTCGGCCGCCCTCAAGCCCGGCAAGTATTTCTTCCCGGGCCGGACGGCCCGCTTCGCGGTCTCCCTTCTCAGCTCGCTGCCCGGTGGATACCTCCTGATCAAGAAGGGTATGGATTTCGTCCGTTCCCGGAAGAAGGCGACCTTCCAGATCTCGGCCGTCTCGGGCGAGGGATCGGGCTGGAGGATTAGGCGGGAGGTGACCTGGGGGGAGGACCGGATCGCGATCGAGGACGCGGTCGCGCCGCCGCCCGGCGCGGGCGCGGCGGAGATCGCCCTCGACTTCGACCTCCGGCGGGACGGGCTTGTCGTCTTCCGCCCCTTCGCGGGCCGTTCCTTCGGCGGCGGAAGGATCAGGATCAGGAAAGAGATCGTTTTCCAAGGCGGCGAGATCAGTTTGATCCTGTAGAGCCGGTTGGGGACCGGACGGCGAATGCGGCCGCCGGTTCGCAGAACCGGCCTACAGCGTCGCCCGACCGACGATTCGACGCCCGTGAAGCGAATTCTGAAAAAGTACGCCGGCCCCTGGTATAAGCCCGCCCAGGTCCTGATCCTCCTCGCCATCGCCTTTTTCATCGGCCGCTCCGTCTGGGAGTCCCGTTTCCAGGTCCGGGAGGCGATCCTTCACCTCGACGCCGGTCTGGCCCTCCTCTCGGCGGCCCTGATGGCGGCCTGCGGGATCCTGGTGGCCCTGGGCTGGAACTTCATCCTCGCCGCCCTGGGGAACCGGGTTTCGCCCCTCCCGATGGTCCGGATCTATTTCCTGAGCGAGCTCGGCAAATACCTCCCCGGGAAGCTCTGGACACCGATGGGGAGGGTCCTGATGGCCGAGCGGGCGGGTGTGCCCGCCGTGATGGGGGTGGCCTCGGTGGGCACCCAGATGGCGGTCCAGATCGTCTCCGCGATGTGCGCCGTCCTCCTCACCCTCCCCTTCCTGCCCCGTCTCAGCGGCGAGCTCTCCCGGAAGCTCCTCTACTTCGCCGCCATCATCCCGGCCGGTCTCATCCTCCTCCACCCCCGGATCTTCAACCCGATCCTGAACCGGCTCCTCGCCCGCGTCTCCCGGGTCTCGCTGCAGGCGCGGCTCAAGTATCGCTTCATCCTCCTCATCATGCTCTACTGGACGTCGCTCTGGTTCCTGCGGGGGATTTCGGTTTTCGTCCTCCTCAAGGCGATGTATCATGGGCCGCTTCCCGCGAGCGCCCCGGTGGGGTGCGTCGGGGCGACCACCTTCTCCTGGCTGGCCGGGATGCTGGCCTTCCTCGTCCCCGCCGGCCTGGGGGTGGCCGAGGGGATCAACGCGGAGCTCTTCAAGCTTCTTTTCGGGATCGAGTTCGGCGTGGCGGCGACCATCGCCATCCTCGGGCGGGTTCTGGGGGTGGCCGCGGAGATGGCCACCATCGGAGGGATCCTCTGCTGCCGGTCATCGCGGGCGGCGGGCGGAGCGGGAAAGGGATCGGGAACGGGAACAAGAACGGGAACGGGAACGTTAACGTGAGCGGGAACGGGAGAGACTGTTAAGGAGGCGCCATGCAGGGATACGATGGGGAGGGGACAGTCCCACGCTCCGGCCTCGCCGGCGCATTCCGGTCGTACGCCGAGCGGGTCTACGGCGCGCCCTCGCTCGCCCGCTTCCTCGGCGACGGGATGATCTTCGCCCTCTGCGGGCGCTTCCCCACCGTCTTCGGCACGCTCCTGCGCGCTTGCGCCTATCGTCCGGTCCTGGGGGCGATGGGGAGGCGCTGCCTGATCGAGAACGGGGTCCGCTTCCTCCATTCCCGGCGGACCTTTCTGGGCGACCGCGTCTTCATCGGCGAGCGGTCCTTCCTGGATGTGGGGCCCGTTTCGGCGGCGATCCGGATCGGAGACGACAGCCACCTCGGCCGGGGGGCGGTCCTGCGCACCCAGGCCGGGGAGATCGCGATCGGGAAGAACGTCAACATCAGCACCTACACCCTCATCTACTCCTACGGCGGGATCGAGGTCGGCGACGACTCCATGATCGCCCAGCACGTCGAGATCGTGGGGGGGACCCACAACTACGAAGACGTCTCCAAGCCCATGCGCCTGCAGGGGAGATCGCCCTCGCGGATCGTGATCGAGCCGGACTGCTGGATCGGTTCCCACGCCGTGATCATGGGGTCCACCCGGATCGGCCGGGGCTCGATCATCGGGGCGGGCGCGGTGGTCCACAAGGACATCCCGCCCTACTCGATCGCCGTTGGCATCCCGGCGCGGGTGGTGAGGAAGCGCGGAACCGCAAGTAACCAGTAATCAGTGATCAGTGATCAGTAATCAGTGAAAAGCGAACAGTGAGCCGAAATCATAGTCTCCGCAGCAAGCTGGCGGGTTACTGATAACTGATTACTGATCACTGATCACTGTTTACCGCTTCTCTCGTCCTTTCCAGCGACGAGTATCGAGTGGTGGTAGAGGCCCGAGGAGGACCAGAAGGTGGTCGTATCGAGGACCCTCAGCCCCGCCCGCTCGATCAGCGCCTTCTGCTTCTCGATCCCCCGCGGGTGCGCCCCCCGGTCGAGGCGGGCGAGGAGGAGACGGAGCGGGTTCCCTTCCGGGGGAAGCCAGTCGTGGATGATGACCGATCGGGCGAAGCGTCCGGCAGCGGCGATCGCCGCCGCCGCTTCGGCGTCGGCGAGGTGGTGGATGGTGTTGACGATGATCGCCGCGTCGAAGCGCTCCGCCCCGAAGTCCATGGCGCGGATGTCCATGACCGCGAAGCGCCTTTCCGGCCCCGGGAAACGGCGGGCGGCGTAGGCGATGAAGCGGGGGTTCCCGTCGATCCCGAGGTAGTCGCCGTCGGCGACCGGGCAGAAGTCCCCGGTGCCGCAGCCGATGTCCAGGACCGAGCGGACGCCATGGCGGCGCAGTACCGCGCGCAAGGGCGCGACCTGCCCGCCGTCGATGAGGTGGCGGAGGCAGTTGAAGAGGCCGGGGTGGTCGAGCCGGTCCCAGAGTATCCCGCGGCGATTGCCCATGGCCGCGAGTATACCCGATCGTTCGGCTATTTTTCAAAACCGTTTCCGGGGATTCCCCCGGAAACGGTTTTGAAACGGTAGAGGACGATCCGTCTTCCCGCGTGCCTGAGGAAGTGGACTCGTTCCAGGTCCGGAGGCGTCGGCGCGGTCTCGTCGAGGAGGAAGGAAAGGGCGGGGCGGAAGGCGGGCGTGGTCCAGTCGTCGGCGACGAGGTAGCGGGCGCCGGCCTCCCGGGCGAAGCCGACGACCTCCACATAGCTCCCGGGGTGGATCAGGGCGTGGGACGATCCGGCGTAGAAGGGGACGCCCATCTTCCGGCTCATCACCGTCTCCCGCTCGATCCCCGGGAGATGGTCCCGCATCCAGAGGCCGAGGATCTTGTACTCGTAGGGGACGGTCCGGATTTTCCGCGGGATGATCACTAGGCTTGCCCCCAGGAGGGCGAGGATGAGCAGGGCGGCGGGGATGGCGGCGAGAGCGCGGCGTCCGGGCGGGGCCGGCGACGGAGAACCCGCGACCCGGTCCGCCCACCTCCGGCATCCCTCCGCCAGGAGGATGAGGGGGATCGGGAAGTAGGGATAGAAATAGCGCAGGTCCTGCCAGGTGAGGAGGAGGTAGGGGAGAACGGTGGCGCTGAAGAGGGCGAGGAAGGTGTCGCGGAAGATCCATCTCCGGCGCAGGATCTGGAGGCCGACCCCCCCGAGCGCGAGCGCGCCGAGCGCGGCGACCGCGGCGTTGACGGCGACGGGGGGGAGGCCGAGTTTCGCCACCTGCGAGCTGTGGCCGAGGTTCGTCGCCAGAGAAAAGATGTTTTCGGCGAGCCGCCGGAGGGAAGCGCCGAGGTTGGCCTGGAGGAAGCCGGGCATCCCCCCCGCCTCCGCCCACATCCGGCGCGCCTGGTCCGGATAGGTGTAGAGGTCGAAGTAAGCCCTGTCCCAGTCTTCGTGGAAGTAGCCCACGAAGGTGAAGGGCCCGCGCCCGTTCAGTGTCCAGCGGCCGAGCTGGCGCTTCAGGAAGACCCAGTAGGGAGAGGAGAGGAGGGCGAAACCGAGCGCGATCCCGGCGAGGTACGAGATTCTCGCTGCGCCGGACCGAGAACGCTCCCCCACCGCCGCCGGGTGTGGGGCATTCCTGCCCCGATCCGGGTCGGCCTGGATCGCGACAGGAATGTCGCTCCCACGGGCCTCGCTAGCGGCGGAGGGATTTGTGGAAGGGGCTGCCGGCCGCGGTCCCGGACTTTTCCGCTTCCGGCCGCGGAGAAAGGAAAGGACCGCGGCCAGAGGGAGGAAGAGAACCGCCTCGGGTCGGGCGAGGTAGCAGAGCGCGACCACCGCTCCGGTCCCGGCTCCGGCGAGGAATCCCGGCCTCAACCCTCCCCGGCGCATGAGCCAGGCGGCGAAGCAGCAGAGGAGGGCATAGAGGGAAGCGAGGCGGACCTCGGTGGAAGCGTAGACGAAAGGGGGGAAGACCGCGGCGAAGGCCGCCGCGATCAAGCCCGTCCATCGTCCGTAGAGGTCGCGGGCGAGGAGGAAGACGGGGAGGACGAGGAGGGCACCGGCGATGACGGAGACGGCCTGACCGGCGAGCTCGAGGTTCCCGAGGAGCTTCCAGGCTGCTCCGATCAGGATTGGGAAGAGGGGAGCGTGGATCGTCTCCGGCTTTCCCTGGAAGGAAAACCCCGCTCCCGAGAAGAGGTTTTTCCCGCTGATCGCCATCGCCACGCCGTCCACGCCCCCGTCCGCTCCGATGAACCGGTAGTGGTGGAGGGCGAGGAGGCGCAGGGCGAGCGCGAGGAGAAAGATCAAAGTCAAGGCTAAGCGGCCGCGACCCTTCATTAAGATAGATGGATTATTGAGCACCTGATGATGGGGATATTGGGCGGTTTATTAATAGCAGCTGAAATATATTTGATACAGCTAAACCAGACGTTTATCATCTATAAATATTTTTCGCAACAGCGGCCTTGCGTCGGTTTCCGTTGTCTTCTGGCGCGTGGGGCGAGGTCTCCTTGAGAAGACGGGGAAAAACATTCGGGCGGAAGATCCTTCCGTTGGCGGGAAGCGTCGCCGCCCTCTCCTCGTTTCTCCTCATCGCGACGGCGTGGCAGGGCGTCGAGTTCGCGGACAAGGGGCTCGAGGCGGCCGTCCGCGAGAAACTTGGCATTCCGCGGCGGCCGATCGCCCGGACCGACCTCCTCCAGATCAGCCGGCTCGACGCCTCGGGGCGCCAGATCTCCCGCCTGGAGGGGATCGAGAACCTCCGCCAGCTGGTATTTCTCGACCTCTCGGAGAACACGGTCCAGGATCTCGCTCCGCTGAAAACCCTCCGCCGCCTCCGGGAGCTTGACCTCTCCCAGAACTCGCTCACGTCGCTCGCCGCCGTCAACTTCACGGCCCTCTCCGGCCTCCCGCTCCGGAACCTCAGCTTGAATTGGAACACGGGGGCGGATGCGAGGGGGCGCCCCGTCCGCCTCTCCGACATCTCGGCGCTCGGCGGTTTTCCGGGGCTCCAAGCGCTGGAAGCGAGGGGGAACGGGATCGCGGACTTAAGCCCCCTGCGCGGCCTCTCCCGTCTTCGCCTCCTCGACCTCGGCTACAACCGAGTGAACGATGTCTCCCCCCTCAACGGCCTGGCCGCGCTCGCCCTCCTCGACCTGGAAGATAACAATGTCACCCGCCTCTCGCCTCTCGCGAACCTCTCGGGACTCGCCTACCTGAACCTCGGCTCGAACCGGCGCATCCGCAACCTTCGGCCGCTCGAGCATCTTGCCGGACTCACGACACTGATCCTGGACGAAGTCCCGGCGGCGGCGGGCGGGCTCCGCTTCCTGGGCCGTCTCGCCCGCCTCCGGCGCCTCGACCTCCGCGACTGCGGGATAAGCGACGAGTCGGACCTCGAGGCGCTGGGCGGCCTCGTCGCCCTGCGCTCGCTTGGCCTGCGGGGGAATCGTCTGACCGACCTCTCCCCCCTTTCCGGATTCTCTTCCCTGGAGGAACTCGACCTGAGGGAGAACGACGTCGCCGACCTCGCCCCCCTCGCGGGGCTCAAGAAGCTCAGCTACCTGAACCTCCACTCGAACACCCGTATCCGATCGCTCCGTTCGCTCGCGGACCTCTCCGGACTCCAGACCCTGATCATGAGGAACGTCTCGGCGGGGGGGGAGATAGGCGCCCTCAAGAACCTCTCCCGTCTCGAGCGCCTGAACCTCCGGAACTGCGGTGTCGAAAGCGCCGGGCCGCTCGGCGCGCTCGCCCGCCTCCGTTTCCTCGATCTCAGGGATAACCGCCTGACCGACCTCTCACCCCTCTCCGGCCTCTCCTCCCTGGAGGAGCTCGACCTGGGGGAGAACGACGTGGCCGACCTCTCCGCGCTCG
>CAZOYW010000055.1:0-15540 GCA_964584165.1 uncultured bacterium | reverse complement strand
ATCAACGACCCCAAGATAATCCGGATAATGATGGATGCACTAATTTAAGGGAGTATATGAAGGGTACTGATCCCGATAGCGATGCCAATGATTGCTTTTCTCCTACGCCAACGAGGACACCTACGCCGCAACCCACTCTCACGCCCGTTAATACAGCTACGCCGACGCCGCAACCCACGCTTACTCCGGTCAAGACAGCTACACCGACGCCTGAGCCTACACACACACCAATTAAGACGGCCACTCCAACACCCGAACCTACCCTTACTCCGGTCAAGACAGCTACACCGACGCCTGAGCCTACACTCACTCCGGTCAAGACGGCCACTCCAACACCCGAACCTACCCTTACTCCGGTCAAGACCGCTACTCCCACTCCCGAACCAACACTCACACCAGTCAAGACTGCGACACCCTCGCCTTCGCCGACTCCATCACCTATAATATTGTCATTTAGATATTCCACGTATTTCGGTGGTGAATCCAATGATGATATAAAAGATGTGGCTATTAGTTCTTCGGGTGAGATGTATATAGTTGGATGGACAAGTTCTGACTCTACGTTCCCATTGGTTAATGCTTATCAAACATACCCTGATAATGGATATATATCAAAATTCGCCAGTTCCGGCTCAGCTCTTGTATTTTCTACGTATTTGGGAGGACATGACGCAGCGTATGAATATGTAAACTCTATTGATGTTGACGATTCCGGCATATACGTAGCGGGTAATACTATTTCGTCGAATTATCCGATTGTTTCCGCCTATCAATCGAGTATCTCCAACTCAGAATCCCAAGATATAGTCATTAGCAAATTCGACACCGCTGGAAGCTCATTGATATATTCTACGTATTTAGGTGGCGCTAAGGCTGATGCTGCTAACAGCATTCGAGTTGTGGCGGGTAATATGTATATCGGCGGCCAATCGAACTCTGATGATTTCCCGACTGTTAATCCATATCAGAAATCGCATGCCGATGTGATAGATCCCAACAAGCAAGATGGAATATTTGTAAAACTGTCTTCATCTGGTTCTGAATTGCTCTACAGCACATACTGTGGCGGTGTGGGCCATGATTATATATTTGGATTAGCGGTTGATGCGCTGGGACAAGCATATGGGGCTGGACAAACACAATCGGACAATTACCCTGTAAAAAATGGTTTTCAAAATAGCAGGAATTTCGGTACTGACGCTATTATCACTAAGTTATCATCTTCGGGATCTGAATTGGTATATTCTAGCTATTATGGTGGAAGGGATACCGATGAGTGTCATAGCATAGACGTCCTAGAAAACCAAGCATATATATGTGGCCACACTGCTTCAGACGATATTTCCATGGTGAATGCTTATCAATCGTCGTATGCCGATACCAACGAATCCTGTGATGCCTATATTTGTAAAGTGTCGTCGAGCGGTAGTGCTATTATCTATTCATCATACCTGGGAGGGGCCAATACGGAGGAATGTTTTTCTATCAAAGTAAACAGTTTATCGGAAATTCACGTTGTGGGCAATACAATATCAAACAACTTCCCCGTTCTAAGCGCCTATCAAAGCTCCTTGGAAGGAACGGCCAAGGATATGTTTCTGGTAAGGTTCGGATCGACTGGGTCGACGATTATATACTCTACTTACATAGGTGGATTGGGGGATGATGTCGCAAAATCCATATGCTGCATAGGCAATATGGCATATATCGTTGGATATTCAGACCCAAACTCTGCATTCCCTATATATAACGCATATCAGAGTGAAAGGGCAGGTTACCAAGATGGCAACTTAATGATCATAGGGCCTTGATCAGTCAGTGCTTGATTCATGGTATCGGAACTTAAGGGACCAAAAGATGAAGACAATGAGAGTGATACCAATATCAATTCTGGCTATGTTCATTATTCCCGCAGGGTTATGTCCTGCAGGATTAGAGCTTGAATACTCTACATACCTTGGAGGAAGCGGCTACGAAGGTAGCGCTTATGCGCATATCGGAGGGGTTGCGGTGGATTCCGAAAGCTGCGCTTATGTATCGGGCATTACGGGATCAGTCGATTTCCCGACTAAAGGATCTTACCAATCAAGCCATGGCAGCTACAGCGATGTCTTTATCGCCAAATTCGCATCATCGGGATCTTCTCTTGCATACTCAACGTATTTAGGAGGTAGCTGCGACGACAGGAATTTCAGCTGCGCCATAGATTCGGATAAGTGCATAT
The DNA here is from genome assembly GCA_964584165.1 of uncultured bacterium. Lineage (GTDB taxonomy): Bacteria > Auribacterota > Erginobacteria > Erginobacterales > CAZKCI01 > CAZKCI01. Next base: position 13,316 of record CAZOYW010000055.1, on the reverse strand, counting down.
ATATTACTGGGGCAACAGGATCGGACGATTACCCCGTTCGAAACCCATTCCAATCTACAAATAGCGGTTCAAACGACGCATTCATATCAAAGATATCCTCTTCTGGATCGGAATTGATCTACTCTACATATATAGGGGGAAGCAATACGGACATAGGATATGATATCGCTGTCGCCTCCGATGGACAGCCCTATATCGTTGGCGACACATACTCCCAAGACTACCCAACGTACAATGCTTACCAGGTCAGCTATGGCGGGGGCGATATGTGGGGTGGCGATGCATTCGTATCCGGGTTGTCAGCAAATGGATCTTCATTGATCTACTCTTCATACCTCGGTGGTGTGGGGTATGATTATGGTAATGGAATCTGCAATATTGAACAAAGTGCTTATTGTGCAGTCGGATATTCGGGATCGACTGATTTCCCAACGTGCAATCCATACCAAGCATTCGTTAGTAATATGGGAGATGCATTTATAGCAATATTGTCTAAGAATGGCTCAACGATGATAGCATCAACGTATTATGGCGGATCATCATACGATTCAGCATATGATGTCGCATCCTGTGATGGCGATATATATGTATCTGGTAAAACTATCTCATACGATTTCCCAATCGTGAATGCTTATCAATGTTCATACTCTGGGGGATCATATTTGGATCCGGGCGACGTATTTGTGGCTAGGATTAGCTCAAGCGGAGAGCAAATTATGTTTTCAACATACTTAGGTGGAAATGACGGAGATAACGGCACTAGTATTAGTGTTGATGTATCTGGCAATGCATATATGGCCGGCTGCACCAAATCGCACAACTTTCCAACCGTCAGCGCATATCAATCTTCAATACATCCAGGCGAATATGATTCATTCGTGCTGAAGCTATCTTCTAGTGGGTCGCGTTTGATCTATTCCACATACCTAGGTGGGAGCGCAGAAGATAGGGGAGAAAATCTTGCTGTCGATAGTTTGGGTTGTGTTTACATGTCTGGAAGCACCGAATCGGAGGATTATCCCACTATCGATGCCTATCAGGCGAGCTATGCCGGCGCTATCGATACCTTTGTCTCCAAATTCAGATGGGAACCATCTCCTACCCCCACCCCGATCTTGCCGATAGTGACCATGGAAAACGGGGATTACGATGGAGATGGGACATCGGAAATAGCGATTTTCAGACCGGCAACCGGTTCGTGGAAATTGAGCGAATTGGGATCGACGATCTTCGGCCGGGAGGGGGATATCCCCATCAGCGGCGATTATTGGGGAGACGGTACGAGTGAAATCGGTGTGTTCCGTCCGGCAACGGGTTCCTGGCTGGTGAGATCCCTGACGCGGTTCGCTTTCGGAGCGGGCGGGGACGTTCCGGTTCCTCGGGATTACGATCAAGATGGGAAAACGGATGCGGCCTTCTTCCGTGCGAGAGAGGGTTTATGGAGCGTTCGGGATCTGACGGATATTTACTTCGGGAAGGCGGGCGATGTTCCTTTGCCCGCCGATTACGATGGAGACGGCTGGATCGATGCCGCGGTCTTCCGGCCTTCTTTAGGTCTTTGGGCCGTCCGCGGTCTGACGCGGAAGTGGTGGGGCACGATGGGGGATATCCCCGCCCCAGCCGATTACGACAGGGATGGGACGACAGAGATGGCCATTTACCGCCCCCCTACGGGTCTCTGGGCGGGGATACTATCCCAGGAAGGCCCGAGCAGGATTTGCCTTGGGCTGGATGGGGATATCCCCGTCCCGGCTAACTTTGACGGCGGGGAGTGGACTCAACCGGCGGTCTTCCGCCCTTCCTCCGGCCTCTGGGCGGCCCGGAGCCTCACCCGCTGCTGGTTCGGCTCTTCCGGCGATATCCCGGTGACCAAGTAGGGGCTAGATCTTAGCCACGTAGCGCCCGGAGAAGCGACCGGCGACGACGCCGTCGGCCAGGATCGTCGTCTCCAGGTTGATCGAGCCCTTCCCGTCGGTCCGCACCGCCTTCACCAGGTCCTCGATGGCGGCGTCGTCCCGGCACTCGCAGGTCGCCTGGTAGTCGCTCCGCACGGGTTTCAGGTATTTCATCGTGCTGTCGGCGACCATGGCGATAGCCTTGAGGCCGTGGTCGAGGAGTATCCGGTTGACGTAGGACCAGCCGCAGAGGACCGCGAGCGAGTAGAGGGAGCCCGCGAAGGCCGTACCCTTGTCGTTGTGGTTCCCCTGGAGCGGCGCGCCCAAGACCATCCGGTGGGGGTCGGAATCGACGACGCGGATCTCCATCGTCCGGGCGATCGGGATCGATCCCCGGATCATCTTTTCGATTGTCTTGCTGATCTCGTCCATGGCTGACCTGAAATATGCCGCGGATTAAGTTATTGGGCATGAGGCATGCGGTATGAGGCATGGAGGGTTGCGTCCCACACCTCAAGCCCCATACCTCCTGCCGCGGTTGAATTTATTTCCCGCCTTTCTCGATGATCGAGAGACACTCGTCGAGTGTGGCGCAGATGAAGTCGGCGTCGTCCCGGGTGATGCAGTAGGGGGGCTTGATCCGGACCACGTTCCCGGCCATCGCCCCCTTGCCGATCAAGAGCCCCCGGTCCTTGCAGAGCTCCATCAGGGCGAGCGTTTCCTTGGCCGCCGGCTCCTTGCTCTGGCGGTTCTTGACCAGCTCCACGCCGAGCATGAGCCCCATCCCCCGCACCTCGCCGATCGTCGGATGCTTGTCCATCAGGGCGGTGAGCTTCTTCTTCAGGTAGTCGCCCACGGTCCGGATGTTCTCGAGATATTTGCGCTTCTCGATCGTCTCGATCACCAGGCGGGCCTGGGTGGTGGAGACGGGGTTCCCGCCGAAGGTGGAGAAGTGGATCAGGTTCCGGTGGGACTCGGCGATCTCGGCGGTGGTGATCACCCCGCCGATCGGGATGCCGTTCCCCATCCCCTTGGCCATGGTGATCACGTCGGGGACGACCCCCCACTGCTCGATCCCGAACCACTTGCCGCCCGTCCGGCCGAAGCCGGTCTGGACCTCGTCGATGATCAGGAGGCCGCCGTGCTTGCGGACGATCCCGGCCACGATCTGGAAATACTCCGGCGGGGGTGTGATCACGCCGCCGAAGCCCATGATCGGCTCGGCGAACATGGCGGCGATCCTACCCGAGGTGGAATACTTGATGACCTCCTCGACCTCGTAGGCGCACTTCATCGCGCAGGAGGGGTAGGAGAGCCCGAAGGGGCAGCGGTAGCAGTAGGCGGGGGCGACGTGAGAGACCCCGAAGACGAAGGGGACGGAGTGGCGCCAGAGGGACTGGCCGGAGAGGGACATCGACATGATCGTCCGGCCGTGGAAGGAATGGCGCAGGGAGAGGAACTCGTGGCGCTTGGTGTAGTTCTTGGCGATCACCGCCGCGAACTCGGTCGCCTCGGTCCCGGAGTTGGTGAAGAAGGACTTCTGGAGGTTCCCCGGCGTGATCTCGGCGAGCTTCTCGGCGAGCCCGACCAGCGACTCCGTGTAATACATGGTGGTCGAGTGCTGGAGGGTGGCGTTCTGCTTCTGGACCGCGGGGACGATGTCGGGATGGCAGTGGCCGACCGAGATGGTGACCACGGCAGAGAAGCCGTCGAGGTACTTCTTGCCCGCCTCGTCGTAGACATACTGCATCTCCCCCTTCACCAGGTGGACGGGGCTGGCGTAGTAGGTCAGGTAGGCGGGCATCAAGTACTTCTCCCGCTTCTCGGCGATCTGCTTGTGGGTCAGGCGCTTATCCATGGGGAACCTCCCTGCGGTATAGTGTGGCAAGCCCTTGAAAATACTCCGATCGGGGGGAATTTCAAGAGAAACCGGACATGCCTGCCCCGACATTCCTAGGGGTTAATTCAATGACGTGGTCGGGGGGCGGGGCCCTGTAGGCCGGGTCTGCGACCCGGCGCTCCTGACGCCCGATCGCAGATCGGGCCTACAGCTGGCGGGCGTTGTAGGCCGGTTCTATGAACCGTCGCTCGGGCGACGGCGGAGAAGCTCGACCCGGCGGCCGAGCATTTTCAACAGACGATTGAATAGGATGGAATAAGATGCCGACGTCCCGGCGGGCAGATCCTATTCAATCCTATCCGATCGTCTGTTTATTTAGCCGCCGGCCCGGACATGGCGCCCCGACATAGTCCGGGCCCTGTAGGCCGGGTCTGCGACCCGGCGTCGCCGTTTTTTCTGTTTACTGATCACTGTTTACTGATCACTGATTTCAGGCCTTCCCCCCCGGCGTTCTTTTCACGAACTGCCCCGCCCCCCGGGCCCCGACGAACTTCCCGTCCCGGGCGATCAGTTTGCCCCGGAGGAAGGTGAGGTGGGGGTAGCCGGTGAGGGCCATCCCCTGGAAGGGCGTGTAGTCGCAGGTGGAGACGAGGCGCTTGGCGTCGAGCGTGATCTTCCGCTTCGGATCGAAGACCACGATGTCCGCGTCGGCCCCGGGACGGATCACGCCCTTGCGGGGGTAGAGGCCGAAGATCTTCGCCGGGTTGGCGGAGGTGAGGGCGACGAACTTCTCGAGGGAGAAGCGGTTCTTCTTCACCAGGTGCGTGAACATCGTGGGGATAAGCGTCTCCACGCCGGGGAGGCCGTAGGGGATCTTGGTGAAGTCGCCCTTCCACATCGCCTTCTGCGCGGTGGTGAAGGCGCAGGTGTCGGTGGCGAGGACTTGGAGGGCGCCGTCCTTCAGCCCTTTGAGGAGACCCTCATTGTCGTGCTTCTGTTTGATCTGGGGGCAGGTGCCGAAGAGGTGGCCGTCCTTCTGTTTGAAGACGGCGTCGGTGAGGAGGAGATACTGCGGGCAGGTCTCGGCCCAGATCTTCACCCCCTCCGCCTTGGCTTTGGCGATGATCCCGGCCGACTCCGCGGCCGAGACGTGGACGATGTAGACCCGCCCGCCGGTGACTTTGGCCCAGGTCGCCGCCCGCTGGACCGCCTCGTACTCGGTGAAGCAGGGGCGGGAGAGGGCGTGGCAGTAGGCCCCGTATTTCTTCATCAGGGAGGGGGTGTGGTAGCGCTCGACCAGGAGGTCGAGGACGAAGGCGCTCTCGGCGTGGAGCATGATGAGGGCGCCGTTCTTCTTCGTCTGCTCGAGGGCGGAGAAGAGGATCCCGTCGTCGGCCATCCAGCCCTGGGAGCGGTAGATCATGAACATCTTGAAGGAGGGGATGCCGTTCTTCGCGAAGTAATCCATCTCCGCCCGGGTCTTCTCGTTCCAGTCGGTGATCCCCCCGTGGAGGGAGTAATCGACGCAGACCTTGCCCCGGGCGTCTTCCAGGCGCGCCTCGACGGCCTTCTCGATCGTCGAACCCTTGGCCTGGATGGCGTAGTCGATGATCGTGGTCACCCCCCCGGCGGCGGCGGCGGCGGTCGCGGTCTCCCAGCCCTCGGAGTAGGTGCCGCAGAAGAAGAGGTTCAGGTGGACGTGCATGTCGATCCCGCCGGGGAGGACGAGCATGCCTTTAGCGTCGACCGTCGAGCGGGAGGGGGCGGAGAGGTTGGGGGCGATCCGGGCGATCCGCCCCTTCTCGATCCCGACGTCGGCCCGGACCGTCCGGTCGGCGTTGACCACGGTCCCGTTCTTGATGATCAGGTCCATATTCTCACCTCCAGGAAAAATCGTTCAAACCGTTGAAATCGTTTGCGCCAAGCCATTCGCGGAAATTCGTGTGAATCCGCGGTTAATATTATTCCCCGGCCAGCCCGGATCGCGACCCCGGGAACTCGGGGCAAGCAGGAATGTCGCTCCCACAAACCGGACTGACGACCGCGCACTCAACGTAACTGTGGGAGGGGCGTTCTAGCCCCGATCCAGGTTAGCCCGGATCGCGACAAGAATGTCGCTCCCACAAACCAGGCTGACGATCGCGCACTCAACGTGACTGTGGGAGGGGCGTCTCCGCCTGCCCCGATTGCTGTTTGTCGGGGCCCCGATCGCTGTTTGTCGGGGACCAGATCCATTCGTGCAAATTCGTGTCAATTCGTGGACGTCATCCGCCAAGCTAGGCCGATCCCAATCCGTGAAATCCGCGCAATCCGCGGCTTCTTTTCGCCGGGCCCGTTCGTGAAGATTTCCGCCTTCGCGCTGCGCGCTATGGCGGACAAGCGCGAGATTCGCGGTTAATCTTTTGGCGGTCCCGTTCAGGGGAGCTGCTTACAGAGGTCCCCGTAGGTCTCGGGGCGGCGGTCGCGGTAGAAGGCCCACATCTGGCGGGTCTCCTCGATCAGGTCGAGGTCGAGGTCGGCCACGACCACCTCGTCCTGGTCCTCCGATCCCTCGGCCAGGATCTTCCCCTTGGGGTCGCAGAAGTAGGATGTCCCGTAGAACTTGCCGAACTTCCAGGGCTCCTCCACCCCCACCCGGTTCACCGCCCCCACGAAATAGCCGTTGGCCACCGCGTGGGCCGGCTGCTCCAGTTTCCAGAGGTAGCGGGAGACGCCGACGGTGGTGGCGGCGGGGTTGAAGAGGATCTCGCAGCCGTGGAGGCCGAGGATTCGCGCCCCATCCGGGAAGTGGCGGTCGTAGCAGATGTAGGGGCCGACCTTGGCGTAGGCGGTTTGGAAGACGGGGTAGTCCGTGTTGCCCGGCTTGAAGTAATACTTCTCGTAGAAGCCAGGGTGGACGTAGGGGATGTGCATCTTGCGGGTGATCCCCAGGAGCTTGCCATCGGCGTCGACCACCGCGCAGGTGTTGTAGTAGACGCCGGAGACCGCGCAGCGCTCGTAGATCGGGACGACGATGGCCATGGCGAACTTCTTCGCCCACTTCGCCACCTCGTCGACGGTCGGCCCCGGGATCGGCTCGGCGGTCAGATACCAGCGCATGTGGTGCTCGGGGCAGAAGTAGGGGCCGTTGAAGATCTCCTGGTAGCAGAGGATCTGCACCCCCTTCTTCGCCGCCGCCGCGGTGAGCTTCTCGTGTTTCGAGAGCATCGCCTCCTTGACTCGGGCGAGCTCCCGGGCGATCTCGGCCTTCGACATCTTGCTCGTGTCCGCCGTCGGAGCGACGGGGTTCGACGCCTGAATCAGTCCGCCCTTGACGATCCTCGGCATGGCTCACCTCCGGATTGAAATTTGGCCGCTGGCGACGCTGGCCCGATCAGCAAACCGCCGGGCCGCGACCTCGGCCCGGCGGGGGGAATCGGCAGAGCCGGCATCTCGCCGGCGAGGAGGAGCTTCCCGTGGCATGCGCAGGGCATCGGTTCCTCTTCGCCTGATTATAGGGCAAGGCGGGACGGGAAGAAGCAGGAAAAATAGCCCCTTCCATCCGGCGCAGCGGGAGGAGATGGCCCGGCGCATTGTAGGCCGCTTCTGTGAAGCGGCGGCCTCGCCGCCCGTTCGCAGAACGGGCCTACAGGCCGCTTCGCCGTTCTTTTGCCGCTATCCTCTATCTGTCGCTTTCTCTCCCGGCAGGGCCCGGGGCGGGCAGGGGACGAGCCCGATCGCCCGGTAGACCAGGTCCGCGATCCCGCGCCACTTCAGGTTCACCCGCCGCCAGTTCCCCGGATCGACGATCGACTCCCGGGCGACGACGTAGCAGAGGAAGACGCCGGAGTCGCCATGGCGGGGGTGGCCGACGACCGTCCCCGGGCGGGGGATGCCGTTGGTGACTACGAACTCGTCGTCGCTCCTCGTCTCGGAGAGGAGGTAGCCGTCGCGGACCCGCTCGAGCTTCCCGTCCCGGCAGCGGTAGATCCCGGTGGTGAGGTTGCCCCGGGGAGTGAGCGTCCCCTTCTCCCGGGTGTAGAGGAGGAGGGCGGAGCCCTTGAGCGGCGGGAGCGATCGGTTGTAGGACTCGATCTCCCGCTTCCCGAACTCGCCGATCCGGAGCCAGGCGGCGAGGTGGAAGAAGGTGAGGGGGACGCAGTCCTCCATCGCCTGCCAGTCGGCCATGTATTGGAGCTCGCCGACCAGGCGGGCGTTGACCTCGCTCACGTAGACGTCCCGGATCCGGTTCCCCCGGTCCACCGTGGTCAGGAAGTCGACGCCGAAGTTCCCCCGGTAGCCCTGGTTCCCCATCCAGGCCCCCACCTTGCGCATCACGTCGAAGATCAGCCGCCGATGGGGGGCGGGGATCTCGTTCCGGGCGAAGTCGGAGCCGATGTACTGGCCGGGGGTCTGGACGAAGTAGGGGTCCCCGACGATCTGGATGTCCGGCTCCGAGACGGCCACCGCGCCGTTGACCACGCAGCCGCTGCAGTTGAGCGACGGGCCGGCCAGGTAGGGGGTGATCTTGACCTCGGTCCGGTCGAAGAACTCGAGGAGGGTGCGCCGGTTCTCCTCGACCACCCGCTCGAAGTCCTCGCCCGAGAAGACGAAGAGCGTCCCGCCCCCGGCTTGGGAGAGGGGGGTCTGGAGGACGAAGCCGTCCGGGAAGCGGTCGGCGAGCTCGGCGTACTCCAGGTCGCCGAAGCGCGCCACCCGGGCGGCCGGGGGCATCGGGATCCCGATCGCTCGGGCGTTCCAGGCCAGGCGGGCCTTGTAGTCGAAGTAGTTCTGGACGATCGACGAGTTCTGGAGGTGGCGGAAGCGCTCGCCCGGGGAGAAGAGGAAGCGGGCGAGCGAGGGGGTGGAGGCGAAGGGGACGAAGCAGACCTCCCCCCGGAGGCGGCGGAGGGCGGCGAGGATCTCCCGCTCGTGGTCCTGGTAGAAGCGATGGTTGAAGAAGGAGCTTTGGCAGTGGCGGACGCCCGTGAACCTCTCGTAGGAGAAGACCTTCGTCCCCCAGCCCCGCTCGATGTATTTCTCCGCCTCCTCCCCGTCGTATTCCGTCACCGTCACCGGGACGCGGGCAAAGTGGGTGAACATGTGGGCCGCGAGCGGCCCGAAACCCTGGAAGACGAGGTCAAGGCCGCGGAACCAGCCGCGCCGGGCGGAGAGTTTCTTCAGGGCGGAAAGGCTTCGCAGCGGATTGGTCATGAGCGGTCTCCGAGACCGACAAGGAGTAATGGAGTATTGGAGTGCTGGAGCATTGGGGCTGCTGGCCGAGCTCCTACATTACTCCAACACTCCATCACTCCAGTACTCCCTTTTTTCTCTCACTTCACTGCTCCTTTGCTCCTTCTTTTTCCCCCGATCGGAAACCGAAAGGTCTCAGATCGGGGGAAAAAGAAACTCCAGGCACCTCCCCACCCGCTGCCGCCAGAAGAGCTCGTTGTGGAAGTGCCCCTCGGCCACGATCCCGAGGAGGTTCTTGCCGGGGACCATCCGCTTCTCCCGGGCCAGGCGGATCATCTCGCGGGTGAGGGCGGTGTAGTCGTCCCGTCCCGGCGTATCGTATGCCCAGCGGGTCCCGCAGTCGAGGTAGAGCTTGCGGAAGGGGAGGGTCCGGGAGGAGAGCATCAGCGGGCGGACGGGGTCTTCCTGGGCGAAGGCGAAGGAGAAGGCTCCGACCAGGCCGAAGACCTCGGGGCGCCGGAAGCCTGAGTAGATCGCGCAGTTGGCGCCGTAGGAGGAGCCGAGGAAGGCGATCTCCCTCGGGTCGGCGGAGAGGGCGAACTCCGTGCGCAGCCGGGGGAGGACGGTCCCGGCGACGAAATCGACGTAGCGGTCGGCCGCGCCCCGGGGGGGCGGGAGGTAGGACCAATCCCGCTCCGGGTGGGAGACGATGGCGACGAGGACGATGTCCCGCGCCCGCCCCCGCTTGGCCGCGGAGAGGGAGGCGGCGTCGGTGTGCCAGCCGCCATAGGCCCCCTGGTTCGTCCACTGGTTCTGGCCGTCGTTGAGGCAGGCGACCGGGTAGGGCCCGCGCCGGGGATCGTAGTCGCGGGGGAGCATGATCAGGAGGCGGAAAAGGTGCTGGAGATGGCCGGAGGCGATCTCCCGGGTGAGGTACATCGGCTTCTCCCGGGGGAAGGGCGGAGGATGGGGGAAGAACTCCCCGTCCAGGAGGTAGGCCCGCCGTCCCGCCGGCTCGTAGTGCCCCTTCGGGAAGGGCCGGTCCTCCTCTCCGTTCTCGCCCAGAAAGAACCTCTCGCCGGGGTCGAGCGGCAACTCGGCCCGGAAGAGCCCCTCCCGTTCCGTCCGTCCCCGCTTCCAGCGCTTCATCTCCACCGACCCGATCTCCTCCCCCCGGCTGTTGCAGAGGCGGACCCGGGGAGCCTTCCAGCTCGTGAAGTAGAGAAGGGTGAAGGGCGCGCCACCCGCCTTCGTCTCCTCCCGGGGGAAGACGCGGGTCTCCCCCCGCGGGCAGCCGTTCTCGATCCAGCCGAGGACGCGGCGGGTGATCGGCTTGTGGAAGCGGCTCAAGAGGATGGAGCCGTGGGAGTGGCCCTCGAAGACGTAGCGGGAGGCGTTGAGGTAGCGGGCTAGCTCGACCTGGACGGGCGCGGCCGGGGAGATCCCGATGATCAGGACGGGGCAGTGGATCTTGTGCGCCCGGACCGGGATGCGGTCCACCTCGAGCTGGCGGTAGGCCTTGCCCGAGAGATAGGACTGCTTGAAGAGATCGAGAAGGCGGCGGTATTCACGGGGTTCCGCCGGCCGCCCCAGCATCTCCTCCACGATCTCCCGGGAGGGCCAGAAGTTCATCACCGGGGGGATGGAGCGGTCGGAGGAGGGGGGGATCCCGGCCGCCTTGGCCACCTCGCGGGGCGGGTCGGGGTCGTAGAGGACGAGGGCGTGCGCCCCGAAGATCTCCGCGAACTTCTGGGCCAGTATCCCCCCCAGGCTGTAGCCGGCCAGGATGATCCGGCCGAGACCGAGGTTTTCGCGGACGGTGAGGATGTCGTTCAGGTAATCCGTGTAGGTCAGGTCGGCGACGTCCCGCCAGCGGGAACGGTAGTAGCCCCGGAGGTTCAGGGCGTAGGAGGGGTAGCCGTGGGCGGCCCAGGAGTCGACCTGCTGGCGGGCGATCCAGGAGCCGTCGAAAGCGCCTCCGACGAAGAGGATGGCGGGCTTCTCCGTCTCCATCTCCGGCCGCGCCCCCTCCACGAAGAGGCGCTGGGGGCCGATAAAGGACTCGAAGCGGACGGTGCGGAAGGTCATGGCGGGTCCGGTTTGGGCGCCGGGACGCTCCCGGCGGCCCGGGGAGGCATTGATACGACATGCGGGCGGTTTCTTCAATATATTTCCCGCCGCCGCCCCTTACGGGGCCTCGGCGGGAAATATATACAAATATGTAGGCTTTACGCCGGTTTCATACCAATACGTAGGAATAATCGAAGTTAAAAATACTCCGGCAAACTCCGGCCGTCCCGCCTTTTTCCGACGGGATCCTATATTTATATTCCTCCTGGCACGGGTCTTGCTATGACTAGGCCCAACACCCTCACGATGGGATTTCTCATCGCTTCAACCCCGCGACCAGGAGGAATAAAAATGAACCTGCAGAGTCCCCGCGGCCACGACGCGACCGAAACCCGCAACCGCTCGCAGAGCGTGGCCCCCAACTCCGGCCTGTGCACGCGCTGCCTCGACTCCTGTCCGGGCAACTGCGAGGTCTTCAAGGCCTCCCTCCGCGGCCGGGAGGTAATCTATCCCGGGCCCTTCGGGTCGCTCACCGCCGGCGCCGACAAGAACTACCCGGTCGATTACTCCCACCTGAACATCCTGGGCTACGCCATGGGGGCGAAGGCGATCGACGAGGCCAATCCGGACAAGGCCATCTTCCCGGTGGTGGACACCTCGACCGTCTACGGCCACACCCACCCGGTCCGGATGCGGATGCCGATCTTCACCGGGGCATTGGGCTCCACCGACATCGCCCGCAAGCACTGGGAGTCCTTCGCGGTGGGGGCGGCGATCAGCGGGATCACCCTGGTGATCGGCGAGAACGTCTGCGGGATCGACCCCGGCCTCGAGGTCGACGCCAAGGGGCGCGTCGTCCGCTCCCCGGAGATGGAGCGGCGGATCAAGCTCTACCAGCAGTGGCACGAGGACTACGGCGACATCATCGTCCAGCTCAACGTCGAGGACGCGCGTCTGCGCGTGGCCGAGTACGTGGTCGAGAAGCTTAAGGTGGAGACGATCGAGCTCAAGTGGGGGCAGGGGGCCAAGTGCATCGGGGGCGAGATCAAGCTCCGCGACCTCGACCAGGCCCTCGAGCTCAAGCGCCGCGGCTACATCATCACCCCCGACCCCTCCGACCCCGATATCCAGGCCGCCTTCCGGGCCGGCGCGATCCGGGAGTTCGAGCGCCACTCCCGCCTCGGGTTCATCTTCGAGGACGAGTTCTACCGGACCGTGGAGTATCTCCGCCGGTCGCTGGGCGTGAAGAGGGTGAAGCTCAAGACCGGCGCCTACGGCCCGCGCGAGCTGGCGATGGCCCTGAAGTGGTGCTCCAACGCCCGGGTCGACCTCCTCACCATCGACGGAGCGGGCGGGGGGACCGGGATGTCCCCCTGGCGGATGATGGAGGAGTGGGGGATCCCCACCTTCTACCTCCAGTCCATGGCCTACGGCTTCGCGAAAAGGCTCGCCGCCCGCGGGGAGTGGATCCCGGACCTCGCCATGGCCGGCGGTTTCTCCACGGAGGACCACATCTTCAAGGTCCTGGCCATGGGCGCCCCCTACTTCAAGGCGGTCTGCATGGGCCGGGCGCTCATGATCCCCGGCTTCGTGGGGGACAACATCCAGGGGGTCCTCCGGAAGAACCGGGAGACGGAGTGGAAGTCCCTCCCCGCCACCGTCTCCCGCTTTGGCGAGCGGATCGACCAGATCTTCGTCACCTACGAGACCCTCGCCGAGAAGTACGGGAAGGAGACGGTGGACAAGATGCCGGTGGGGGCGCTCGCCCTCTACACCTACGTGGACAAGCTGCGCACGGGCCTAAGCCAGCTGATGGCCGGGGCCCGCTCCTTCCGCCTCGACACGTGCAAGCGCTCGGACCTGGTCTCGCTGACCGAGGAGGCGTCGAAGGTCTCCGGGATCCCCTACGTCATGGAGGCGGGGATGGAGGAGGCGCATCGGATACTGGACGTTTAAAATCTGCGCCGCCCACCGCCGGACGGCGGCGGGCGGCGCAGATTTTAAATAATAAAACGAGACCACGCTTGCCCGCGCGTTGTAGGGGCGAACTTTTATGTTCGTCCGCCGCGCTCGTATCGCTGGAGGCCGTAGGGGCGAACTTTATGTTCGCCCGCCGGCTCTGCCTCGATTCTATCGGTCCTATGGGTCTTATTGGTCCTAGAGGTCTTATCCGCCGGCCGGCCCCGTCGCCAAGGCGCCCGCGCGTTTCGCGAACCTTTTGCTTGAGGAGGGAATTATGAGCGATCGAAAGAAAGAGATACTCGCCGCCGTCAAGGACAAGAAAATCCGCCACATCCAGCTCTGGTTCACGGACATCCTGGGGAGGCTCAAGTCCTCGG
>CAZOYW010000054.1:0-17049 GCA_964584165.1 uncultured bacterium | reverse complement strand
AGCGAGATCATCGAGTAGTGGTGAATAGTGAATGGTGAATGGTAAAAGAAGAGAAGACACGGAGAGAACGGAAGGCTTGTGGACGGCGCCAGCGGCAACCCCACGCAACCCTACGTAACCCCCCGTAACCTTACGTAACCTTTTTTGGGGAGACCAACGTGCAACAAGGGCAGAGGATACGCATCAGACTGAAGGCCTACGATTTCCGCGTTCTCGACCAGTCCACCGGGCAGATCGTCGAGACCGCGCGCCGGACCGGCGCCAAGGTGGTCGGGCCTATCCCGCTGCCCACCCGGACCGAGAAGTACACGGTTCTCCGCTCGCCTCACGTCGACAAGAAGTCGCGCGAGCAGTTCGAGATCCGCACCCACAAACGCCTTCTGGATATCGTCGATCCGACCGCGAAAACGGTGGACGAACTGAAGAAGCTGGAGCTCCCGGCAGGCGTGGAAATAAACCTGGAAATCTAACCACGGAATTTGTAACATGTCCGCTTTGATCGGGATCAAGCTGGGGATGTCGCAGGTGTTCGGGCCCGGCGGGGAGATCATCCCCGTCACGGTGATCCGGGCCGGGCCCTGCGCCGTGCTGGAGGTCCTCCCCGAGAAGAAGAAGCTGAAGCTGGGATTCGGGGAGGTCAAGGAGAGCAGGCTGAAGAAGCCCCTTCAGGGCTACTTCCGGAAGCTCAGCCTTCCGCCCCGCCGTCACATCCGGGAGTTGCCCTTTGCCAACCCCGCCGAATTCAAGCCGGGGCAGGAACTCACCGTCGATATCCTCAAGCCCGGGGACCGGGTCGATGTGACCGGCGTCTCCAAGGGGCGCGGCTTCGCCGGCCTGATCAAGCGGCACGGGGCGGCCCGCTGGCCGATGAGCCATGGCCACACCGAGCATCGGCGGACGGGAGCGATCGGTTCCGCCGGCTGGCCCGGCCACGTGCTCAAGAACAAGACGATGCCGGGGCATTTCGGGGTGGACCGGATCACGGTCCTGAACCTGCCGGTGGTGGCGGTGAGGGCGGCCGAGCACCTGCTGCTTGTCCGGGGGGCGGTCCCGGGCGCCCGCAACGGCCTGCTCGTGGTGAAGAAGTCGCCACGGAAGATCGTGGTCAAGACGCCGCCCAAGCCCTCGGGCAAGAAGATGAAGAAGCCCGAGGCGAAGGCGGCCGCGAAGCCGGCGGCGGGGAAGGCCCCCGCGGCAGGCAAGGCTCCGGCCAAGAAGGCATAGATAAGGATTCATCGACTAAAAGGTTCAACGGTTCACGGTTCAACGGTTGACAAAAATAAACAATAACCGTGAACCGCTGAACCGCTGAACCGTGAACCTTGTCACCTGATATAGGAGCGGGTTGTGGCAACTTTGGACGTCATCAATAGCAAGGGCGAAAAGCTGGAGACGATCGAGGTCCCCGAGCACATGCTCACGCTGGCCGGGAGCGAGTCGATGATCCACGACGACATCCGCCGGCATTGGGCGGCGGCGCGCCGGGGCACGGTTTCCACGCTGACCAAGTCCGAGACCGCCTACTCCGGCCGCAAGCCCTGGCGGCAAAAGGGCACGGGCCGGGCCCGCTCCGGCGAGCGCTCCTCCCCCCTCTGGCGGGGGGGCGGTATCGTCTTCGGTCCGCGCCCGCGCGACTACGCCTTCTCCCTCCCGAAACGGGTGAAACGGGGAGCGCTCAAGTCGGCGCTGGCCATCCGCTTCCAGAAGGGGATGGTGGCGGTGCTCGACGCGATCGCCCCGGAGGGGGGAAAGACGAAGAACCTGGCCGGGATTTTGCGCTCCAGCGGGATCGGAGAGAACGCCCTGATCGTGACCGAAAAGCGCGATCCATTGCTCCGGAAGGCGGCCCGCAACCTGCCCCGGGTGGAGGCGCTCTCCGTAGCCGACCTCAACACCCTGGCGGTGGTTTCGCACGAGAAGCTGGTGCTGACCAAGGAATCGTTTGTCGCTCTCAAGGGATGGATGGAGGCGGTCTCGTGAGGGAAGAAGAAGCCAGGAACGTAATCGTGAGCCCGGTGGTCACCGAGAAGGCGACCCTCCTTCAGGAGAAGGCGAACCAATACACCTTCCGGGTGCATCCCCGGGCGAACAAGATCCAGATCCTTCAGGCCGCCCGCAAGCTCTTCAACGTCGGGATCGTCGACGTGCAGGTGATCCGGGTGCGGGGCAAGGAGCGGCGGATCGGGCGCAGCCGCGGCTTCCGCCCCTCCTGGAAGAAGGCCATCCTGACCGTGAAGGCGGGGGAGAAGATCGAGCTGAAGTAGAAGGAAAGGTTCCAGGGTTCACAGTTCACGGTTCAACGGTTAGCCAGTGAACCGCTGACGCGTGAACCTCTGAACCGTGAACCGTTGAACCTCTGAACCGGTTATTCTTATGGCTATTAAGACCTATCGTCCCGTCACCCCGAGCCGGCGCTTCATGACGGTTGCCTCCTTCGAGGAGCTCAGCCGCGTTGCGCCGCAGAAATCCCTGCTCCGGCCGGCCCGCAAGACCGGCGGCCGGTCCAACACCGGAAGGATCACCTCCCGCCACCGCGGCGGCGGCCACAAGCGGATGTTCCGCCTGGTCGACTTCCGCCAGGAGAAGTGGGGGGTCCCGGCCAAGGTGGTCTCGATCGAGTACGACCCCAACCGCTCGGCCCGCCTCGCCCTCCTCGCCTACTCCGACGGGGAGAAGCGCTACATCATCGTCCCCATCGAGGTGAAGGTCGGCGACGTCCTGATGGCCGGCCCCGCCGCCGAGATTCGGCCGGGCAACCGCCTCCCCCTGGAGAAGATCCCGCTCGGCGTCCCGGTCTACAACATCGAGCTCCGCCCCGGCGAGGGCGGCGTCCTGGCCCGCAGCGCCGGGACCACCGCCCAGCTGATGGCCCGGGAGGGGCGCTTCGCTTTTGTCCGCCTCCCCTCCGGCGAGGTGCGCAAAGTCCTCGTCAACTGCGCCGCCTCCATCGGCCAGGTCTCCAACCCCGAGCACAGCTCCCTTTCCGACGGCAAGGCCGGGCGGACCCGCTGGCGCGGCCGCCGGCCCTACGTGCGCGGGGTGGCGATGAATCCGGTGGACCACCCGATGGGAGGCGGCGAGGGGAAGTCCTCGGGAGGCCGCCACCCCTGCTCGCCCTGGGGCAAGCTGGCCAAGGGGGGCAAGACCCGCAAGCGGAACAAGCCCGCCACCCACGTGGTCCGGGCGCGCGGCTAAAGCCAGGGAAGGAAGAGACAGCACGCCATGGGAAGATCACTGAAGAAAGGGCCGTTTGTCGACGAGTCGCTCCTGAAGAACGTGAAGCGGGTGCGGCCCGGGGAGGGCAAGGCGGTCAAGACCTGGTCGCGCCGCTCCACGGTCATCCCCGAGTTCGTGGGCCACACCTTCGCCGTCTACAACGGCAAGCGCTTCATCCCGGTCTTCGTGACCGAGAACATGGTCGGGCACAAGCTGGGCGAGTTCTCCCCCACCCGGACCTTCCGCAAGCACTCCGGACCCAAGGAGAAGCCGGTCCTGAAGAAGTGAAGAACCGATTGCCACCAAGGCACGAAGACACGAAGGAAGATTCAATCTGGTAGATCCCCCAATATGCTGTCCTTGGTGACTTTGTGTCTTAGTGGCAAAAGGTCGCCGGACCGATGGATGGAGATATGGAAGCGAGAGCGGTCGGAAAATACCTGAAGATGTCGGCGAAGAAGGTGATCCCGGTGGTCCGGCTGGTCCGGAACCGCCCGGTGGAGGAGGCCCTGGCCAGCCTCCAGGCCTCCCCCCGGAAGGCCGCCCGCCTGATCTATGGCGTGCTCCAGTCGGCCACCGCCAACCTGAAGCGGCAGGGCAAGGTGAGCGACCGGGAGATCTTCGTCAAGGAAATCTTCGCCGGACAGGGGCCGCTGGTTCCCCCGGTGAAATACTCCTCCCGGGCGCGTGGAATGGCCGACCAGATCCGAAAGCGGACCTGCCACATCACGGTGCGCGTGGAATCCCGTTCGTCCGCCCCGGCGGCCGCCGGGAAGGCGAAAGCGAAAGCGAAGGCGAAGGCGAAGAGCGCGCCGGCGGACGCACCCGCCGCGGAAACCTCCGCCGCGCCGGGACGGAGATAGGGTATGGGACAGAAGATCAATCCAGTTTCTTTCCGCATCGGGGTCAACCGGACCTGGTCCTCCCAGTGGTACGCCAGCAAGCGGTCCTTCGGTTCCTTTCTTCTCGAGGACGCCCGGGTCCGCGACTTCGTCAAGAAAAAGCTCTACCACACCGGCGTTCCGGAGATAAAGATCGAGCGCCGGACGCCGGAGAAGGTGACCGTCACCATCTTCACGGCGCGCCCCGGCCTCGTGGTCGGGCGACGGGGCTCGGCGATCGATACCCTGCGCGAGGAGATCAAGGGGATCGCCGGCCGGGAGGTGGTGATCAACATCAAGGAAGTCAAGGTCCCCGAGCTCACCGCCCAGCTGGTGGCCGAGAACGTGGCCCTCCAGCTCGAGCGCCGCATCTCCTACCGCCGGGCCATGAAGCGGGCCCTCCAGGACACGCTCGCCCGGGGCGGCCAGGGGATCAAGATCCGCATCTCCGGCCGCCTGGGCGGGGCCGAGATCGCCCGGACCGAGTGGTACAAGAAAGGCAAGATCCCCCTGCAGACCCTGCGGGCGGACATCGATTACGGTTTCGCCGAAGCCCGCACCACCTACGGCAAGATCGGGGTGAAGACCTGGATCTACAAGGGCGAGCGGCTGAGCATTCCGGAGGAAGCGTCCGATGGCGCTGATGCCAAAAAGAGTTAAGTACCGCAAGTCCCAGAAGGGGGCCATCCCCACCTTCGGCAGCCGGGGGACCACGCTGCAGTTCGGCGAGTACGGCCTGCAGTCGCTCGTCGGGGCCTGGCTGAAGGCCACCCAGATCGAGGCGGTCCGCGTGGCCCTGTCCCGCGCGCTGAAGAAGCGGGGCAAGATCTGGATTCGAGTCTTCCCCCAGAAGCCGATCTCCCGCCACCCGGCCGAGTCGCGGATGGGGAAGGGCAAGGGGACGCCTGAGTTCTACGTCGCGGTGATCGCCCCCGGGCAGATCCTGTTCGAAATGGAGGGGGTGCCCCTCGCGGTGGCCCAGGAATCGATGCGGCTCGGGGCTTTCAAGCTCCCCATCCCCTGCCGCTTCGTGGCCCGGGGGAAGGTGTAGAGGACGCTATGAGACCGAAACAGATTCGCGAGCTTTCCGCCGAGGAGCGGGAACACAAGCGTCGGGAGTGGAAGGAGGAGCTCTTCCGCCTCCGCTTCCAAGCCGCCTCCGGGCAGCTGGAGAAACCGCACCGGATCCGGGAGCTGAAACGCGACATCGCCCGTCTCCTGACGGTGCTGAAGGAAAAGAAATCATGAGCGAAGCCAAGAACCGCGCCGTCCGCAAGACCCGCTCCGGAGTGGTGGTGTCCGACGCCATGGACAAGACGATCGCGGTGGGAGTGGAGCGGACCTTCCGTCACCCCCGCTACGGGAAGGTGATCCGGAAGACCGAGATCTTCAAGGTCCACGACGAGAACGACCGGGCCCGGCTCGGGGACCAGGTGGAGATCATGGAGACCCGGCCGCTCTCCAAGACCAAGCGCTGGCGGCTGGTCTCGATCCTGAAGGCCGCCCCCCGCGCCGACGCCGCCTCCGCTCCGGCGACGGAGGAGGAGCCCGCCTCCCGGTGACGCCATGATCCAGATGCGGACAATCCTGGTCGTCGCCGACAACACGGGGGCCCGCAAGGCCTCCTGCATCAAGGTGGTCGGCGTGGGCGCCCGCAACATCGCCCGGATCGGCGACGTCGTCACCGCCGCGGTCAAGGAGGTCATCCCGGAGTCCGGCGTGAAGAAGGGCGAGGTGGTCAAGGGGATCGTGGTGCGCACCGCCGCCGACATCCGCCGCTCCGACGGATCGGTTCTGCGCTTCGACGACAACGCCATCATCCTGGTTGATGCCCAGCTCAACCCGCGGGGAACGCGCATCTTCGGGCCGGTGGCCCGGGAACTCCGCGACAAGGGGATGCTCAAGATCGTCTCCCTGGCGCCGGAAGTCGTCTGACAATAAAAGGAACCGCGCCCGCCTCCGCGCTCTGCGCTATGGCGGGCAGGGATTGCGCGGATTAGGCAGAAATGATGGCATGAACATGTGGGAGGGGCATTCCTGCCCCGATCCACGGGTCGCGACAGGAATGTCGCTCCCACGGAAGTCTGGTCAGACTGCGAATAGCGACGGGATCACATGAAACTTAAGCTAAAAAAGAACGACACGGTGATCGTGATCAAGGGCAAGGAACGCTTCGCCCAGAAGACCGGCAAGGTCCTGAAGATCTTCCGGGAAGAGGGTAAGGTGGTGGTGCAGGGCGTGAACTTCGTGAAAAGGCACACGCGCCCCTCGACCAAGAACCAGCAGGGAGGCATCCTGGAGAAGGAAGCCCCGCTCCCGCTCTCCAACGTGATGCTCTACTGCCCGCGCTGCAAGAAAGGGGCCCGGGTCGGGATCAAGGTCCTGGACAACAAGACGAAGCTCCGCTTCTGCCGGCGCTGCGAAGAAACCATCGACAAGGCCTGAAAAAAGAAAATCACAAAATCCAAACCACAAATCCCAAGCAAAATACAAAAGCACAAACTCCAATATACAAAAAACGTCCTGCTGCCGGGTTTGTTGTTTGTATTTTGCGGTTTGCTTGGAATTTGTTTTTTGTAAGTTGTGATTTTTGCTAACGCGGGATTATTAAGGATACGACCATATGTCACGTCTACTCGATCGCTACCGTTCCGAGATCGCGCCGAAGATGATGGAGCGCTTCGGATTCAAGAACCGGCTTCGCGTCCCGCGCCTGCTCAAGATCGTGGTCAACATGGGGGTGGGGGAGGGGATCGCCGACGGCAAGGCGGTGACCGCGGCCGCCGAGGACCTGGCCCTGATCACCGGCCAGCGCCCGCGGATCGCCCGCTCCCGCAAGTCGGTGGCCAATTTCAAGCTCCGCAAGGGGGTCCCGATCGGCTGCAAGGTCACCCTGCGGGGGAAGATGATGTACGAGTTCATCGACCGGCTGATCAGCGTGGTCCTGCCCCGAATCCGGGACTTCCGGGGGCTCTCCCCCGACTCCTTCGACGGGCGGGGCAACTACACCCTCGGCCTGGAGGAGCAGATCGTCTTCCCCGAGATCGACATGGACAAAGTGGCCCGGGTGCAGGGGATGGACATCACCGTGGTCACCAGCGCCCGGAACAACGAGGAAGCCCGGGAGCTGCTCGCCCTGATGGGGATACCGTTCAGGAAAACGACAGCATAAAAAAAGGAGTCATGGAGTAGGGGAGTGATGGAGTAATGGAGAAAACTTGTCTCCGCTACCCAACACTCCAGTACTCCACTACTCCGATACTCCAGGAGTTTTCATGGCTAAGAAGTCTCTCAGGCTGAAGAGCGAGCGGAAGCCCAAGTTTCCCGTCCGCCGCTATTTCCGCTGCCGGCGCTGCGGGCGCATGGGCGGCTACCTGCGCAAATTCCAGATCTGCCGCATCTGCTTCCGGCAGCTGGCCAGCCGGGGGGAGATCCCGGGAGTGACCAAGTCGAGCTGGTAATTTATTTTCCGCGCGCCGCGTTCGTGGGGCGGGGAAAATAAAGGAGAGAAAAGAGCATGACCATGAGCGACCCGATCGCGGATTTCCTGACCCGGATCCGCAACGCCTACCGCCGGGGCCTGCCCCGAGTGGATATCCCCTCCTCCGGCCTCAAGGTGGAGCTGGCCCGGATTCTCAAGGAGGAGAACTTCATCGAGGCCTACGACGTGGCCGCGGACGGCAAGCAGGGGGTCTTGAGGATCGCCCTCCGCTATGGTCCCAACAAGAGCCGGATCATCAACGGCCTGAAGCGGATCAGCACTCCGGGCCGCCGCGTCTACTCCCGGGCGGGCGAACTCCCCCGGGTCTTCGAGGGCTCCGGGGTGGCGGTCATCTCCACCTCCCAGGGCGTGATGACCGCCGAGCGGGCCCGATCCGCCCGCCTCGGCGGCGAGGTCATCTGCTACGTGTGGTGATGCCAGGGGGTAACTGATATGTCCCGAGTCGGAAAAATTCCCATCCCGGTCCCGTCCGGGGTGAAAGTGTCCGTGGCCGGCGCGACGGTCAAGGCCGTCGGCCCCAAGGGCGAGCTGTCCCATCAACTCCCCGCCGTCCTCTCCGCCGTGCTCCAAGGCGACCACCTCCGGGTGAACCGCTCGGCCGAGACGGCGGGAGCCAAAGCCCTGCACGGACTCCACGCCCGGCTTCTCGCCAACGTCCTCAGCGGCGTGAGCCGGGGGTACGAGAAGAAGCTGGAGATCTTCGGAGTCGGCTACCGGGCCGCGATGGAGGGCAAGGACCTGGTCCTCCAGCTCGGCTTCTCCCACCCGGTCAAGTTTCCGGCCCCGGCCGGGATCACCCTCAAGGTGGAGGAGAAGGGCGCCATCGTGGTCTCCGGCTGCGACCGGCAGAAGGTGGGGGAGACCGCGGCCCGGCTCCGGAGGTTCCGCCCCCCCGAGCCCTACAAGGGGAAGGGCATCCGCTACCAGGGCGAATGGATCAAACGGAAGGTCGGAAAGGCAGTAGCCTGATGAAAATCGCGGACAAGCGAGCGGCCCGCTGGAAGCGCCAGCGGCGGGCGCGGCAGACTATCAAGGGCACGGCGGCGCGTCCGCGGCTCAGCGTCTTCCGCTCCCTGAAGCACCTCTACGTGCAGTTCATCGACGACGACGCCGGCCGCTCCCTGGGGGCGGTCTCCACCCGGGACCAGCGTTTTCGGGAGGGCTTCCCGGGCTCGGCCGGAAACCTCAAGGCCGCCGCCGCCCTGGGGAAGCTCGCGGGGGAGTTGGCCAAGGAGATGAAGATCGGGGCCGTGGTTTTCGACCGCGGCGGCTACCAGTACCACGGCCGGGTCAAGGCCCTGGCCGAGGGCGTCCGCGCCGCGGGGGTCAAGTTTTAAAGAACCGCCGCGGATTACGCGGATTTTCGCGGATTAAAATTGTGGGAGGGCCGTCTCGGCCCGATCCGTTGTTGTTGATCAGTGAATTAGGAGTCCGATCCGAAGAGCAACAACCAGAGAGATGACCGTGGAAAATCGAGAGAGAAGGCATCGACAGCCGCGGCCCAGGCCGGCCGAGGCCAGGACTGACGGCCAGCCCGAGCTCCGGGACCGGGTGGTCAACATCCGCCGCTGCGCCAAGGTGGTCAAGGGCGGACGGCGCTTCAGCTTCTCCGCCCTGGTGGTGGTGGGCGACGAGAAGGGGTCGGTCGGCTTCGGCCTGGGCAAGGCGAACGAGGTGGCCGACGCGATCGCCAAAGGGATCGACGCGGCCAAGAAGACGCTGGTCCGGATCCCCCTGCGCGGGACCACCATCCCCCACCCGATCATCGGCGCCTACGGCTCCTCGCGCGTGATCATGAAACCCGCCCCCCCCGGGACCGGCGTGGTCGCCGGCGGCGGCGTTCGCGCCATCCTGGAGATGGCGGGGGTGAGGGATGTCTACGCCAAGTTCATCGGCTCGCGCAACCCCTTGAACGGCGTCCGGGCCGGGATCGAAGGCCTGAACCGGATCAAGGAAATTCAGGATTCGGTCCGTTTCCGGAGGAGGGAATAAGTGGAACTGCACGAACTCAAGCCCGCCCCGGGAGCCCGCCGGCCGCGCAAGGTGCTGGGCCGGGGGTCCGCTTCCGGGTTGGGCAAGACCGCCGGGCGGGGACAGAAGGGAGCGAAGGCGCGCACCGGCGCCCACCACCGCCGCGGCTTCGAGGGCGGCCAGATGCCCCTCCTGCGCCGCCTCCCCAAGATCGGCTTCTTCACCCCGCCCCATCAGAAGACCTACGCGGTCCTCAACGTGGGGGCCCTGGAGAAGGTGGAAGGGGAGGCGGAAATCACGCCGGAACTGCTTCTGGAGAAGCGCCTCGTCCGCGTCCTCCGGTCCGGGGGCCTCAAGATCCTGGGCGGGGGGAAGCTCTCCCGCAAGCTCGCCGTCGCCGCCCACGCTTTCAGCGCCTCCGCCCGCAAGGCGATCGAGGCCGCCGGCGGAACCTGCCGCGTGATCGGGCGCGCCCCGCCCGCCCGGCCGTCCGCCCCCCCTCCCTCCGCCTAGCCTTTCATGCTCTCCGCCTTCGTCAATACGTTCAAGGTTCCGGAGCTCAGGCGCCGGATCCTCTTCACCCTCGGGCTCCTCCTGGTCTACCGGGTCGGCTGCTACATCCCGACCCCGGGGATCAACGGCGCCGCCCTCTCCCAGATCTTCGCCGAGCTCGCCCGCCAGCGCGGCGGCTCGATCCTGGGCCTGATGGACATCTTCTCCGGGGGGGCCATGTCCAAGTGCACCGTCTTCGCCCTGGGGATCATGCCCAACATCTCCGCCTCGATCATCATGCAGCTCTTGACCGCGGTCATCCCCTTCCTGGAGAAGATGGCCAAGGAGGGCGAGGTGGGGCGGAAGAAGATCAACCAATACACCCGCTACGGCACGGTGGTGCTGGCCCTCTTCCAGGGCTACATGATCAGCCTCGGCCTCCAGAACCCCGCCTCCGTCTTCGGCCGCCTGGCCCAGGGGGCGCAAGTGGCGGCTCCGGGGTTGGGCTTCCGCCTGATGACCATGCTCACGCTCACCGCCGGGACGATCTTTATCATGTGGCTGGGGGAGCAGATCACCGACCGGGGGATCGGGAACGGGATGTCCCTGATCATCACCGCCAGCATCATCTCCCGGGCCCCCAACGCCCTGACCTCGTCCTGGCTCCTCTTCTCCCCGCTCGACCCGGAGAAGCGGACGTTGCCCCTGGGCCTCCTCCTGGTCATGCTCGCCCTGCTCGTTTTCGTGATCGCGGCCATCATCCTGGTCACCCAGGCCCAGCGGCAGATCCCGGTCCAGTACGCCAAAAGGGTAGTCGGCCGGCGGATCCTCGGCGGCACCCGCACCTACATCCCGCTCCGGGTGAACCAGGCGGGGGTGATCCCGATCATCTTCGCCTCGGCCATCCTCATGATCCCCTCCCAGATCGCCCAGTTTGTCCCCGCCTTCTCGTCGCTCACCTCCTACCTCGCCCCGGGCGGCCTGATCTACCTCTTCCTGGAAGTGCTGGCCATCATCTTCTTCGCCTACTTCTACACCGCCCTCACCTTCAACCCGATCGACGTGGCCGACAACATGCGCAAGTACGGCGGCTTCATCCCGGGCATCCGCCCGGGGAAGAACACCGCCGAGTTTCTGGACCGGGTGATGACCCGGATCACGCTCCCGGGCGCGATCTTCCTCGCCGTGATCGCCATCCTGCCGACCCTGATCACCGGCAAGCTCCAGATCGACTTCGACATCGCCCAGTTCTTCGGGGGGACCAGCCTCCTCATCCTCGTCGGCGTGATGCTCGACACCATGCGCCAGGTGGAGTCGCACCTCCTGATGCGCCACTACGACGGTTTCATGAAGAAGGGGAAGCTGAAGGGAAGGTTCTAAAGCTCGTTGGTCATTCACCATTGAGCATCGGTCAACTTTAGCTGGACGCTTGATGGATCGGTGGGAGGGGCATTCCTGCCCCGATCCCATCGGAAGAAGAGAACGCGTTGAAGAGAGGCGCACAATGAACGTCGTATTGCTGGGGCCGCCGGGGGCGGGGAAGGGGACCCACGCGGCCGTTCTCGCCCGGGAGTTCCAGATTCCCCACATCTCCACCGGCGACATCTTCCGGGAGGAGATGAAGGCGGGGACGAAGCTGGGGAAGCTCGCCCAAAGCTACATCGACGACGGTCACCTCGTCCCCGACGAGGTGGTGGTGAAGATCGTAGCCGAGCGCCTGAAGCGCCCGGACGCCCGGAAGGGCTTCATCCTGGACGGGTTTCCCCGCACCATCCCGCAGGCCGTCCAGTTCGCCGAGATACTCGCGGCGGCGGGGCGGAAGCTCGACGCGGTGATCTACCTGGAGACGCCGCCAGAGGCGTCGATCCAGCGGCTGAGCGGTCGCCGGGTCTGCCGGAAGTGCGGCGCCAATTTTCACGTCGAGAACATCCCCCCCCGGAAGGAGGGGGTCTGCGACCGCTGCGGCGGCGAGCTGTATCAAAGGGAAGACGACCGCCCGGAGGCGATCCGGGAGCGGTTCAAGGAATATCAGGCCAAAACCGAGGGGCTGGTCGCGTTCTATCGGGATCAGGGCATGCTGACGACGGTCGACGCGGGGGTTCCCCGGGAGCGGACCCTCGCGGAGCTCCAGTCGCTTTTCCGCCGTCTGGGATGATCGTCCTCAAGAGCAAGCGCGAGCTGGAACTGATGCGGCGGAGCGGCGCGCTCGCCGCCGAGGTGCTCGGGGAGCTCCAGCGGCTGGTACGGGCCGGGGTGACCACGGGCGAGCTGGACCGCCGGGCCGGGGAGCTGATCGAGGCGCGGGGAGCGCGCTCGGCCTTCCTCGGCTACCACGGCTACCCGGGGCAGATCTGCGTCTCGGTCGACGAGGAGGTCGTGCACGGGATCGGGAGTTCCCGGCGCCTGAAGGAAGGCGAGATCGTGAGCCTGGACGTGGGCGTGGTTAAGGACGGCTACATCGGGGACACCGCGGCCACGGTTCCGGTGGGAAAGGTGAGCCCCGCGAAGGCCCGCCTGATCCGGGTGACCGAGAAGAGTCTCCGGGCCGGAATCGGCCAGGCCCGGGCGGGGAACCGCCTCTTCGACATCTCCGCCGCCATCCAGGGGGTGGCCGAGGCCGCCGGTTTTTCCGTCGTCCGGGACTTCGTCGGCCACGGGGTGGGGGCCGAGATGCACGAGGACCCCCAGGTCCCGAACTTCGGCCGGGCGGGGACGGGGATCCGGCTGCAGGCGGGCATGGTCCTGGCCCTGGAGCCGATGCTGACCATGGGCGGCTACGAGGTGGAGATACTGGAAGACCGCTGGACGGTGGTGACGCGGGACCGCTCGCCCGCCGCCCACGCCGAGCACACGGTAGCGATCACCGAAAGCGGCCCGGAGATACTGACATGGGCGAAGACGCGATAACGCTGGAAGGAACGGTCCGGGAACTCCTGCCCAACACCATGTTCCGGGTGGACGTGGGCAAGGGGCACGTCGTGCTCGCCCACATCTCGGGGAAGATGCGGCTCCACTTCATCAAGCTTCTCCCCGGGGACAAGGTGATGCTGGAGATGTCGCCCTACGATCTGACCAAGGCGAGGATCATCCGCCGGCTCTAGCGGGTGATTGCCACCAAGGCACCAAGACACGAAGAACGGATATATGATTGTGGGAGGGGCGTCCCGCCCCGATCCGATCTCGAAGCGATCCCGGGCGGCGGTCCGTCCGGTGACCGGGAGAACATAACAGGGCAGAAAACCCTAAATTTTCCGAAGGAAAATTTATGAAGGTAAAGGCGTCGGTAAAAAGGATCTGCGAACGCTGCAAGATCGTGCGGCGGCGCGGGGTGGTGCGGGTGCTCTGCACCAATCCCCGGCACAAACAACGGCAGGGATAAGGCGTGGAACGTGTAAAGTGTAACGTGTAACGTTGCACGTCACACGTTCCACGTTACACGTCACACATTACACGAGATACACGAAGGAGAACAAACATGCCACGCATCGCCGGGATTGACCTTCCGAAAGGGAAAAGGATCGAGGCCGCCCTCGTCTACATCTACGGCATCGGCCCCAAGAGCTCGGCTGACATCCTCGCCGAGGCGGGGATCAAACCCTCCCTCCGGGCCAAGGACTTGACCGAGGAGCAGGCGGCCAAGATCAGCGCCGTCATCCAGAAGAGCTACAAGGTGGAAGGTGACCTGCGGCGGGAGGTGGCCCAGAACATCAAGCGCCTGATGACCATCGGCTGCTGGCGGGGCTTCCGCCACCGCCGGGGGCTGCCCGTCCGGGGCCAGCGGACCCACACCAACGCCCGCACCCGGAAGGGCCCGGGCAAGACGGTGGGAGTGAAGCGGTCCGCTTAGCGTATGCGAACCGTCCGCGGGGCGGACGGCTAAAATATCCTAACGTTCGTCGGAACACTATAACTGGGCACGAGAGGCTTCTGAATATGGACAAAGAACAAAAGCAAGGCCAAGCGGCCGCGCCGCAGCCCGAGGCGAAAAAGCCGGCTCCGGAGAAGGGGCAGAAGAAGGATCAGGCCGCCGAGAAGGCGACCGAAACGAAGAAGCCCGCCGCGGCGCCCAAGAAGCGGAAGATTGCCCGCGCCGTGGGCTCGGCGATCGCGCACGTCCAGGCCACCTTCAACAACACCATCGTCTCCATCACCGACCGGGGCGGGGCCGTGGTCGCCTGGGCCTCCGCCGGCCGCGTGGGTTTCAAGGGATCGCGCAAGTCCACCGCCTTCGCCGCGCAGCTGGTGGCGGAAAAGGCGGGGAACGAGGCCAAGGCCGCCGGCGTCCGCGAGCTCGAGGTCTGGATCAAGGGCCCGGGGTCGGGCCGGGAATCGGCGGTGCGGGCGCTCGCCGCCCAGGGGTTCACGATCACCGTGATCCGGGACGTCACCCCCATCCCGCACGACGGCTGCCGCCCGCCGAAGCGGAGGAGAGTCTAAGCGATTTGAGACCGGAGGTCTCAAATCTCAACTTCCAAAACACAAACAACAAATCACAAACAAATTACAATATCCAAACCGATAAGCACGGTCTCGGAAGTTTGATCGTTTGTGAATTGGAGTTTGGAGCTTGTTTGGAATTTGTTGTTTGTAAGTTGGGATATTTCATCGGGGAGAATCGTAAGTGTTTTGCATAAATAGCGTTGACTTGACCAGAGGAGACAGTATGGCTAGATACATCGGACCTTCTTGCCGCCAGTGCCGGCGGGAACAGATCAAGCTCTTCTCCAAGGGCGCCAAGTGCCTGATGTCGAAGTGCCCGGTCGACAAGGGCCGCCCCATCCCGGGCGCCCACGGCCTGCGCCGGCGGAAGCTAACCGACTACGGAGCGCAGCTCCGGGAAAAGCAGAAGCTGAAAAGGATCTACGGCCTCCTGGAGCGGCAGTTCCGCAACTACTTCGAAAACGCCTTCAGCGAGAAGGGGAACACCGGGGACCATCTCCTGCGCATGCTGGAGACCCGCCTGGACAATGTCGTCTACCGCCTGGGTTTCACCCAGGCCCTGGGCGCCGCCCGCCAGTTCGTGCGCCACGGCCACGTCCTGGTCCGGGGGCGCCGGATCGACTACCCCGGTTACCAGGTGGTAACCGGGGACGTCGTCGAGGTCCGCGACCGGGGCACCAGCCGCCAGCGGGCGGCCGAATGCCTGGAAGCGGCGCGCTCGCGGGAAGTCCCGGCCTGGCTCAAGCTGACCAAGAACCAGTTCCGGGGCGAGGTGCTGCGGATGCCCGAGCCCGCGGACTTGACCCTGCCGGTTGACATCTCCAAGGTGGTCACCCTCTACTCCAAGTAGGCCGTCTCCGGCGGTTTGAGATAATCCGAGAGGAGGACACAGTATGGCTATCGTGATGGCGAAGTTCGAATTCCCGAAACGGCTGACCTGGGACGAGGAAACGGCGACCCCCACCTTCACCAAGTTCATCGTCGAGCCCTTCGAGCGGGGCTACGGTTTCACCCTGGGCAATGCGCTCCGGCGCGTTCTTCTCTCCTCCCTGGAGGGCGCGGCCATCACCGACGTCAAGATCGAAGGGGTCCTGCACGAGTTCGGCACCGTGCCCGGGGTGCTGGAGGACGTCACCCAGATCGTGCTCAATCTCAAGCAGGTGGTCCTCAAGATGGACGGCCGGGAGTCGCGCCGGATCACGCTGGCCGCCAAGGGAGAGAAGGAGGTGACCGCGGCCGACATCGAGACCGGGGGCACCGTCGAGGTGGTCAACCCCGACCAGCACATCGCCACCCTGAACAAGGGGGCCAGCCTGAAGATCGAGATGTCCGTCGGGCTGGGCCGGGGGTTCCGCCCTTCCGAGATGAACAAGTTCCCGGACAGCCCGATCGGGGTCGTCCCGGTCGACTCCATCTTCAGCCCGGTCCGGAAGGTCAACTGCCTGGTCGAGGATACCCGGGTGGGGCAGCTCACCGACTACAACCGCCTCATCCTGGAGATCTGGACCGACGGGCGGATCACTCCCCGCGACGCCCTCATCCGCTCGGCGGCCCTGCTCGCCAAGCACCTCGATCTTTTCACCGACGAGGGCAAGTACACGGTGGAGTTCATCGAGGAGGCGGAGGCCGAGAAGAAGGAGGACAAGCTCCAGAAGCTCCTCTCCATGCCGATCACCGAGATCGAGCTTTCCGTCCGCTCCACCAACTGCATCAAGGCGGCCGACATCCAGACCCTGGGCGACCTGGTCCGGAAGACCGAGAACGAGATGCTCCAATACCGGAACTTCGGAAAGAAGTCCCTCGAGGAGATCAAGAACATCCTGACCCGCTACGGCCTGCACCTCGGGATGCAGTTCCCGGCCGGGGTGGAGGAGGAGCCGAAGCAGCTCACCGAATCCTGAAAACGGGGAGGGAACCTGCGGTTTCCCCCCGTTTTCAGGATGAGGGCGACCAGCGTGTTCTCCCGTTCCCGGGAGTTTAAACTGACAGCAGCGATCAATTTGTTTGAATCGGGGCCGACGATCGCTTCGATCGTCGGGCCGGATTCAAACAGGGGGGACTGACCGTGCGGCACCGCAAAAAGACCATTATCCTCAGCCGGACCTCCGCCCATCGCCGGGCGCTGGCCGCCAACCTGGTTTCCAGCCTCATCATCCACGAGCAGGTGACCACCACCGTGGCCAAGGCCAAGGCCTTCGCCCCGCTGGCCGAACGGATGATCACCCTGGGCAAGAAGGGGACGCTGGCCGCCCGCCGCCGGGCTCTCCAGGTCCTTCGGGACAAGGACGCGGTGGCCAAGCTATTTGCCGACCTCGGAGCGCGTTTTGCCTCCCGCCGCGGCGGCTACACCCGGATCCTGAAGCTCGCCTTTGCCCGCAAGGGCGACGGCGCTCCTCTGGCCCGGCTGATGCTCAGCGAGCTCGCCCCCGCCGCCGCTCCCCAGGGACCGGCCAAGGAAAAGGCGAAAAAGGTCAAGCCGGAGAAGGCGAAGGCGGAAGCCCCCGTGGAAGCGAAGAAAGACGAGAAGACGGAGGCGAAGAAAGAATA
>CAZOYW010000053.1:0-18557 GCA_964584165.1 uncultured bacterium | reverse complement strand
TCCGGCTTCACCCTCCTCGAGGTCATGATCGCCGTGGCCCTGCTCGCGATCGGCGTCGTCCCGCTCCTGATCACCCACGCCGCCACCATCCGGGCCATCACCCGCTCCAAGGAGATCACCCAGGCCACCTTCCTCGCCTCCAGCCAGCTGGGCGTCCTCGAGTCCCGCGATCAGAAGGAGGAGGACCTGCCGGCGCCGGTCTCCGGAGAGGACGAGGACCGGCCCTACCTTCACTGGCAGAGCGAGGTCGCCTCCGAGGGGGAGACGCTCGCCCGCGCCGACGTCGCGGTCCAGGTCCGCGCCGCCCCGGGCAAGGCGGCGGCGCTTTCCACTTATCTGGTGAAGCTCCGCTATAAGGAAGAAGAGAAGAAGGCTGAAGACTGAAGGCCGCGGGCTGAAGGAACGACTGCCCCAGCTCTGGTGATCTGAGATCTCAAATCGCCGATTGCTCGTCTTGAAACGCTCCATGAACACGGCCATTCAATTTCGCTCCGCTCGCGGCGCGAACCTTAGGCCAGTTTTTATCCATTCACCATTCACTATTCACCATTCACCATCATCTGGTTTCACCATCATCGAGATCCTCCTCGCCCTGGCGATGGTCGGAATGATCCTCGGCGTCCTCTACTCGGCCTACACCGCGGTGACCTCTTCGACCCGGAACTACGATTCCATCTCCGACATCTACCAGACCGCCCGGATCGTGCTGGGCAACATGTCCCGGGAGATCTCCGGGGCCTTCCAGCCGCTCTACGCGAAGGAGGAGATCCTCTTTGCGGGCGAGAGCAAGGATTTCCACGGCGGCGGGGCCGATCGCCTCTCCCTGGTCACCACCACCTGCCTCCGCGGCGGTGAAGAGGAGAGGGGCTACGATGCCTTCGAGCTCACCTACTACCGGGGTTTCGGGATGAAGGACGGCCTCCTCCTGATGCGGAGAGCCCCCTACTACGATCCCGAGGAGCCGTTCGAGGAGGGAGAGGAGACAATCCTCGCCGAGCACGTCTACGGACTCGATTTCGCCTACTACGACGGCGCGGAGTGGCTCGAGGAATGGGACGGGGAGACCCAGGAGAAGCTCCCCCGGGCGGTCCGGATCACCCTGGCCCTCGCCATCGACGAGGACCGGCCTCCGCAGACCTTCTCCACCGTCGTCCATCTCCCTCTCGCCGCCCTGACCGAGGAGGAAGAAGAGGAGGCGACCGAGGAGGCTTCGTAATCGATTCGATCTATTGTGATTGTGGGAGGGCCGTCCTCGGCCCGATCCATCCCGACCAGGATCGGGGCCCCGACAAACAGCAATCGGGGCAAGCGGGACGCTCCTCCCCCAAGAAGCCGGGCGCGGACGAATGATGAATAAGTTCGATATAAGTATGCACCATAGCCATCCCAGCGAGGCGGGAGCTATTCTCGTCGTCGTCGCCTTCTTCATCGTCATCCTCTCCATCCTGGTCCTCCAGTTCGGCTATCTCTCCCGCCTCGACGCCCGGATGGCTTACAACTTCCGGGACGCCACCGAGGCCGCCGCCCTGGCCCGGGCCGGCGTCGCCCAGGCGATCGCCCTGCTCCAGGAGGACGCGCTCGAGGACGAGAAGGGGGAGGAGGAAGAGGAGGGCGCGGAGACGGTGGCGGAGCAGCCGCGCCGCGGGCGGCACGAGGAGCCGAAGGCGGAGGAAAGCGGGCAGCAGGATGAGAAGGCGGAGGGCCAGGACGACCTCAGCGAACCCTGGGCCGTGGCCCGCCCGCCCCAGAAGCTCGCCGGCGGCGTGTTCGTCTTCTCGATCGTGGACGAAGACCGAAAATTCAACGTCAACCTTCTCGCCGAGGAGGCCGTGGAAGAGGTGGAGAAGCTCAGGCAGAAGCCGGAGAAGAAGGAGGAGGAGAAGGCGAAGGAGGAGAAAGAGGGGGATGCGGAGGAGGGGGCGGGGAAAAAGGAGGCGGTCGAGAAGAAGACCGGCGGCGAAGAGGCGGCGGAGGGAGAGGAGGAGGAAGAGGTGGAGGAGACCAAGATCGACGAGGAGGTCCGGGACCGGCTGGTCGTCCTCTTCGACGACCTCGACCTCTCCGCGGCCAAGGATCTGGTCAAGAACATCATCGACTGGATCGACTCGGACGACGACGGCGACGCCGAGGAGAAGAGCTATTCCCTGCTCGAACCCCCCTACCGCTGCCGGAACGCCCCCCTGGAGTCGGTCGGCGAGCTGGCCCTGATCAAGGACCTGGGGCCGAAGCTGCTCGACGGCGAGCGCCTCCGGGAAGAGATCCCGGAGACCAAGGAGGGAGAGGAGGCCGCGCCCACCCCTTCGGACGATGACGTCTTCGGCGGCCTGCGCCGCTATCTCACCGTCTACTCCGACGGATTGATCAACGTGAACACCGCCCCGGAGGAGGTCTTAAGGGTCTGGCTGGGGGAGGACCAGGCCGACCTGGCCGCCGAGATCGTCGCCGCCCGCGAGAAGAAGCCCTTCTCCAAGACGGACGAGATCAAGGAGGCGATCGGCGAGGAGATCCCCTCCAAGGTCCTGGAGAAGATGAAGGTCAAGAGCGCCTATTTCACCATCCTCTCCGAGGGGCGCGCGGGCTCCGGCGCCGCCCGCCTGCGGGCCGTGGTGCAGAGGCTTCCGGAGGAGATCCGGATCATTTACTGGAGATACGAATCATGAAGAACTGGCTCCAAACCGCCTCCATCCTGGCCGGTCTCCCCAGCTCCTGCCTGGCCATCGAGATCGGGACCGTCGCCGTCCGGGCGGCGGCTTTGCAGAGGAAGGGGAGCTCCGCGCGGGTCCTCTGGCTCCGGGAAGAGGCGATCCGCCGGCCCGAGCCCGGAGCGCCCCCGCCGGAGGCGGTCAAGGAGGCGCTGGCCCGGCTCTTCGGGACCCGGAAGAGACGGGAAGAGACCGTCGTCTCCTCGCTCCCCCTCCACCGCGCCTTCGTCCGCTCCCTTACCCTGCCTTTCCGCGAGATCGGCCAGATCCGCCAGGTCATCGCCTCCGAGGCGGAGATGCACGTCCCGTTCCCCCTGGACAAGATCGTCATCGATTTCTGGCCGGTCGAGGAGCTGGAGGGTGGGAAGACCCGGGTGATGATGGTCGCGGTGAAGAAGGAGCATCTCGCCGCCCACCTTGCCCTTCTCAACGAGTGCGGGATCGACCCCGCCGCGGTCGGCGTCGATTTCCTGGGGCTCTTCTCCGCCTACCGCCTGACCGGGCTCATCGACCCCGCCGCCCCGACGCTCCTTGTCGAGGCGGGCGCCTCCCACACCACGATCGGCCTCTTTTCCCGCGGCCGCCTCCGCTACCAGCGCTCCCTCTCCTGGGGCGGCGACGCCGTGACCCAGGCGATCATGAAGGAGACGGGCCGGCCCTTTGCCGAAGCGGAGCGGATGAAGCTCGCCCTCGCCCCCGAGGTCTCGGCCGGCGAGAAGGTGGCCGCCGCCGTCCACTCCGCCCTGGCGCCGCTGGAGAGCGAGATCCTGCGCACCGTCCACTCCGCCTCCTCCGAAGCCGGGGAGGCGCCCCCCGTCCTGCTCCTCGCCGGCGGCGCGGTCGCCCTCCCGGGGTTCGCCGATCTGGTCGTGGCCAAGACCGCCGGCGTCCGCTCCGGGGCCGACCCCTGGAAAAAGGTGGAGAAGCGGCCCGCCGCCGGGCCCGCCTCGGCCGGCCTCCTGTCCGCCTTCGGCCTGGCTCTGTCCACGGTCCGTCCCGTCCCGGAGAAGCTCGACTTCCGGCGGGGCGAGTTCGCTTTCCAGGGATCGTGGAAGTCCATCAAGAGGCGTCTCCTGATCACCGCCGGACTCGGCGCCGGGCTCATGGCGCTCTTCGTCGTCTTCCTCTTCTCCCGGATCGCCCTGGAGAGGAGATGGGACGAGGACCTCGCCGGGCGGATTCGGACGGTCCTCCTCCGCGCCTTCCCGGACGCCGCCGCTTCCGCGGAGGGCGGCGAGCTCGCGGAGATGGAGGCCCGGTTGAAGAAGCTCGAGGGGGACGACGTCGTCTACCGGAAGTTCGCCGTCGTCTCCGCCCTGGACGTGCTCCGCGAGATCAGCCGGGTCATCCCGCCGGAGATCGACGTCCAGGTGGTGGAGCTGGACATCAACCAGGAACACGTCCGTTTCGTGGGGCGGACCGACTCCTACGCCTCCGCCTCCAAGATCAAGAACGCCTTCGGCTCCTCCCCTTATTTCCTGGCGGACAAGATCCGACCGGGCGAGTCGAAGAAGAAGATGAAGGATGGGATGGTGGTGACGGTCGAGTTCAGCTACGTGATCCCCCTGCGCAAGGAGATCCGGGAGGACCGGTGAAACCGGATGATGGTGAATGGTGAATAGTGAATGGTTAAAAACCGGCCTCCGGCTCGCGCCAGGATCGGAAACTGCGACCTGGAGTTGTCTGTTCTCTGTGATCACGGAAATGACCGTTACACGTTACACGTTGCACGTGGCACGTGGCCCATTCGCGCTTTATTCGCGCCTGCGCGCTGAAGCGCTACGGCGCGCAAGCGCGTTATTCGCGGTTAAATGCCAAGCCAAGCCGATTGGCGGTTATTGGCCGGTCTGAGATCTGAAATCTCAAATCTGAGATCCGAGAAATGAAAAAAATCAAGATCGCGCTCAAGCCCCGCGAGAAGAAGACGCTCGCCATCGGCGGCGTCGCCCTGGTCCTCCTCGCCCTGGGCTGGTATCTCTTCTTCTGGGAGGATTCCCTCTGGGCCCATTACCGCAATCTGCAGGGAGAAGCGGTGGCCCGGGAGGGGATCCTGCGCCAGATGCTCCGCGAGGAGCGGCGCTCCTCGGTCGTCGCCGCCCGCCTGGAGAGGATCAAGGCCGGGATGCAGACCCAAGGGCAGGGGCCGGCGCTCGAGGAGGTCCTGGATGGCCTGGTCAAGGAGAAGGCTCCCAGCGCCGAGGTTCCGATGATGAAGCCGGAGGCGCCCCAGACGATCGAGGGGCTCTACCGCGTGAACGCGGTCGAGGTCAAGTTGCTTCGGGTCCCCCTGGCCGAGCTGGTGGACCTCCTCTACACCATCGACCACCGGACGCCCGGGCTCAAGGTGCGCGAGCTCAAGATCAACGAGGACAAGAACGACCCCACGCTTCTGGAGGCGGAGTTCGTCGCCGTCGCCGGCTCCCCGATCGAGGAGGGGAAGGCGAAGAAATAACGGCTTCATTGCTCATTGAGCATTGATCATTTAGCATTGGACATTGGACAATGCGGCCTCGCGTCCATCGAGCCCTAGCGGCCATTTGCCGCCCAGCCGACCAGTGAAAATTCGTGGAAAGACAGGGAGCCCAACCATGACCATCCGCCGCGCCGTCCTCGCCGCCACTCTTTTCGCCCTCAGCGGCGCCGCCGCGGTCCTCCGCGCCGAGTCCGGTCCGTCGGATCCTCTCCTCCCCCCGATCCCTGCGTGGTTCTCCGCCCGGGTTTCCTCCCCCACCCCCTACGCTTTCCTTTCCACCCCCGCCCCCACGCCCTCGCCCCGCCCCGACGCCTCCCGCTGGGTCCCCTCCGACGACTACTTCAGCGCCTTCGGCCCCGGCCGCATCCCCGTCTCCGGCGGTTACTCCCGCCCGGAGGTCGGCGACCCGAAGCAGGTCACGATCATCAAGCCCGGCTCTCCCCCCGTTACCTACGACGATTATGAAGAGAGGGAGTACGAGACCGAAGACAAGTCGATCGCCTACCCGCTCCTCGAAGAGACCTATCGCCAAGTCTATCGCCAGCTCTTCGGGATCGAGCTGACCACGCCCACCCCCGCCGCCACCGCCGCGCCGACCGGCCCGACGCCCGAGCCCACCGCCCCGCCCGCGGACACCCCGACCCCGGTGCCCGCCACGGACACCCCCAGCCCCTCGCCGTTCACGACCCCCACCCCCTCGCCCAGCCCCTCGCCCGTCCCGGCGCCCTTCGACCTGGTCGCCACCCTCTCCGAGGGGAACCTGTACGGCCCGATCTGGTCGGTCTTCGCCGACCCGGACCGGATCTACGGGGCTTCCGACGGGGGGCGGATCTTCGTCTGGAACCGGTCGGGCCTTTCCTTCAACCAGTCCCTGGTGCCTTCGGGCACGGTCGGGCGGATGTATTCCACCGCCGCCGCGAACGGCTTGATCGTGGGGGGGAACCAGAACGGCAGCGTCTACGTCTGGGCCTACGACATCCTCCACGGGGTGATCTCCTTCAAGACCGCGCTCTCGCCCACCAGCAACTTCATCTTCTCCGTCTTCGCCGACGCCGACTACCTCTACGCCGGAAGCGCCAACCAGGAAGTCTACGCCTGGGACACCGTGAGCTTCTCCCTCCAGTCCTTAAGCAACGGGACCGACCAGATGACGGCCGTCTACGCCGACGCCGACTACCTCTACGGGGCCTGCGCCAGCAACTACCTCTGGGTCTGGAACCGGCCCGGCTTCGGCCTCGATGCCTCGTGGGAGGCCTCTTCCCGGGGCGTCGCCGCCGTGACCGCCGATTCCGGCTACGTCTACACTGCCGCTCTCAACGCCGATCCGGGGAATGAGGATCTCAACGTCTCGGTCTGGAACCGGGCCCCCGGCTTCTCGCTGAAGACCCGGTTGGCCGGTCCGACCGACGACATCGAGTCGCTCTCTTCCGACGACACGTGCTATTTCTACGCGGCCTCCTCCGACGGCAACGTCTACGTCTGGAAGCTGGGATCCTCCTTCGCCGCCCAGACCACCCTGTCCCGGGGGAGCGGGGAGATGCACTCGGTCTTCGCCGACCGCTATCTCCCCGGCGACGGGATCACCCACTACGTCTTCGGCGCCAACGAGGACGGCAACGTCTACGTCTGGCTGGCCGCGCGGACGCCGGCCCCGACCCCCTCGGCGACCGCGACCCCCTCCCCGGCGGGCTACCACACCCCCTCGCCCACCCCCTCGCCGAGCCCCACCCCGGAAGGGTTCGAGACCCCGAGCCCGTCCCCCGTCCCCACCGCGTCCCCCTCTCCCACGCCGCTGCCGTCCCCCTCGCCGACCGCCTCCCCCGTCACCCCTTCTCCGACGCCGGAGAGTGGCGCCTCGCCCTCCCCGACGGCGCTGAACCGCCTGCGCGACCCGGAGTTCGACGCCTGGTCGTCGCCCATCGAGACCGTGTTCTGGGCGGTCAAGTACCAGGGCGCGGCGGGGAGCTGGGCGCAGGACACCGCCGCCTTCTGGACCGCGCCCTACTCGGGGGACTTCTTAAACCAGGACACTACCCCCGCCTGGGTCTACCAGACCGGCCTTCCGGTGACGGAAGCCCGGACCTACTACGGAAGCTTCTACGTCAAGGGCTCGGGGGCGGCGCGGGTGGGGATCAACGATTCCGGGGGCTGGAGCTACGGGAATTCGGTCGTCTTCAACGCTTCGGGCTGGACGGAGATCGGGTATTCGAAGATGGCCTCCTACACCACCGCGACCGCGTCGGTCGCCCTCGAGGTCAAGGACTGCCCGGCGGGCATTCCCCTCTCCGTCGACTCCGCCTGGTTCTCCGACCAGGAACGCCCGGAGCCTGGCCCCTTCTCTCCCGTCCCGAACCGCCGGTCCGCCTTCGACCTCCTGGCCCGTCTCTCCGGCGGGGAGGGCTGGATGTTCTCGGTCGCCGCCGACTCGTCCTTTATCTACGGGGCGAGCGAGGACAAGTCGATCTACGTCTGGGACCGGACGACCCGCGCCCTCAAGGCCGCCCTCACCGGCCCCTCCGACGCCGTCCTCTCCGTCTACGCCGATCCCTCCCCCGCGGGCTACGTCTACGGGGGGAGCCGCGACAACCGCCTCTACATCTGGGAGAAGAGCGGCTGGACGCTGAAGGCGAGCCTCGGCATCGGGCGCTGGCCGATCGAGTCGGTCTGGGCCGACTCCGGCTACATCTACGGGGCCTCTTCCGACAGCTTTATCTACGTCTGGAACCGCTCCGACCTCTCCTTCCGGACCAAGCTCGCCCAGCCCGATCAGCGCCCCGGCCCGGGCGGGATCATGGTCGCGGTGACCGCCGACGCCGACCGCGTCTACGGCGGTTCCGGAGACTTCGACGACACCCTCTACGCGTGGAAGCGCTCCGACTTCTCCGTCCTCACCGCCTTCAAGGCGGGCGCGGACGACATCAACGCGCTCTCCTCCTTCGGCGGCCTCCTCCATGTCGCCAACGCCGATGGGACAATCCGGATCTACGACGCCGCCACACTCCTCCCGGTCCGCGCCCTCTCCCAGGCGACCGGTGGGATGACCTCGGTCGCCCCCGCCACCGACTACCTCTACGCCGGGAACTCCAATGGCTCGGTCTACGCCTGGGAGCGGCGGGGTTACTCGCTTCTCACGAGGCTCCGGGCCGGGGAGGAGGGGGTTCTCTGGGTCTGGGCCGACGACGAGCTCATCCTCGCCGCCTCGCAAGACGGCAGCGTCTACGTCTGGCAGGCTCCGGACCTTCTCAAGAACCTGGGCTATCCCGGCCGCCCCACCCCGACGCCCTCCGGCGGGCGGACCCGTTTCGCCCCCACGCCCTCCGGACGCTCCGGTTCGCTGACCGACCGAGACGACCTCTCCCTCCTCCAGCCCACCCCCTTCCACTGGGAC
Source organism: uncultured bacterium (assembly GCA_964584165.1). GTDB lineage: Bacteria > Auribacterota > Erginobacteria > Erginobacterales > CAZKCI01 > CAZKCI01. The sequence goes on along the minus strand of CAZOYW010000053.1, from coordinate 9,994 downwards.
TACCGGCCCACCCCCGTGCCCTACGAGGAGAACAAGAAGACGATCGACTACCCGCTCCTCGACGACACCTACAAGAAGATCTATAAAGACCTCTTCGGGATCCTCCTGACCACGCCCACGCCCCCGCCTACCCCCATCCCCACCCGGACGGCGGAACCCCAGCCGACCGGCTCGCCCGGGACGACGCCGACCGGCGGGGAAGTGGTGATCAACGAGATCAACTGGTTCGGGACGAAGGAATCCGTCGACGGCGAGTGGCTCGAGCTCTACAACAGCGGCGGGACCTCCGTCGACCTCGGCGGCTGGCAGGTCGTCAACTCCACCGAGGGCTGGACGATCACGATCGGGAGCGGGATCAGCATCGCGGCCGGGGGCTACCTGGTGCTCGCCCGCAACCCCGACGTCACGGGGATGGCGGAGTATCTCTACACCGGCTACAACTTCGGCGAGTTCGGCGACAACGTCTCCCTCCTCGACGGCGGCGGCTCCACCCAGGACTCGGTCAACTGCGCGGGCGGCTGGTACGCGGGGCTGACCCGGGGGACCTCCATGGAGCGGATCAGCGCCTCCGCCTCCGGGTCCTCCTCCAGCAACTGGTCCGACGCCCTGAGCAGCGCCACCTACGCGGGGACCAACCGGGGGACGCCGCGGGCCAAGAACAGCGTCTCCTCCACCGCGGCCACCGCCTCCTTCTCCTCCGACTCGGCCGCCTTCGCCGCCGCCTCCGGCGCGACCCGAGCGGCCAGCGGAAACCTGAAGCTTTTGGACTACGCCGAGTGGATCGACTTCGAGCAGGGAAACTACTTCAAGCTCTTCGAATGGGACCTCTCCGCCTATCCGAAGTCGGCCGCACTCTTCGACTACCTCCCCAACTCCGCCTTCCTCTTCCTGGCCACCGGCTTCCGCCCCTCGGCCGACTACTTCTGCAAGAACCTCCTCGCCCTGGTCCGGGAGGGCGGCCTCGCCTGGGCGGGGGAGGAGACCTGCCGGTACGTCGCCGACGTCGCCGAGGCCTACGCCGCGATGCGCGCGGCCGGCTTCTTCACCCGGCTCGAGCGCCGCGAGATCGAGGAGGCCTTCGTCGCCCTCTCCCGGAAGGCCCGGGAGAGCTACAACAGCGGCAACTTCGCCCAGGGGATCGTCTGCGGCCTCAACGCCGCCGTCGGCTACATCGTCGGCGGCAAGACCGGGAAGGAGATGATCGCTTGGTCGAACCAGCTCCTCTCCTACGACGACACCTGGACGCTCCCCGAGGACTCCCGCCACTACCAGGGGCTCTTCCTCCGGGAGAGCCTAAGGGTGGCCCTCTACTCCAACGGGATGAACATCCCCGACCAGGACGAGACCGGGAAGAAGTGGAAGGACAACTTCATCCGCCAGATCAACTGGATCATCGACACCTTCCCCGGGAACGGCTTCTGCCCGACCTACGGCCGGGATTACCGCCAGAACTACGTCGACCACTACATGATGCCGCTGGTCGTGGCCACCACCGTCCTTGACGACGGCGACCCCGCCCACCAGAAACTGGCCCGGGAGGCGAAGTGGCTCCTGGAGCGGATGTTCCGCTACGGGACCAGCCATGTGGTCGGCGCCTACGGCCAGAACCGGAAGGGCTACGAGGCGGTCCAGTGGGGGCCCTTTGCCATCCTCCTCAACCCCGTCTACCTCTGGTGGTACCTGAACGAGGACATCGAGCCGATCCGCCCCGACGCCGCCCTCCACTCCAGCGCCGTGATCTACCGCGACCGGATGCCCGAGGGTTCCCTCGCCGCCGTCTACGACGCCTCCTTGAAGCGGCTCCAGACCCAGATGGACAAGATCGTCCACCGCTCGTCCTGGGCCGACGACGCCCTCTTCGCCCTGATCGACCCCGCCTACCCCGCGGCCAAGAACGGCGAGAGCCGGCACAACCTGGCCGGGAACCTCTTGAGCCTCTCCTACGGCCCGGAGGAGTTCCTGACCGGCCTCACCCTCTCCTTCTGGAACGGGGGCAAGAAGCTCTCCAACGTGGCCGACATCCTCGAGGACTACGGCAGCGCCGCGCTCACCGGCTGGTCGGACGACGAGGAACTCTCCCGCTCCGTGACCAGGATCAAAGATAAGCGGGGGACCTGGACACGCGAGGTCACGCTCTACAAGACCGACGACGTCCGCCTCGAGGTGAAGGACACCCTCTCCCGGGCGGGCGCGGTCTACTGGCATCTGCAGGGGACTCCCCAGTGGGGGACGAACGGGGTGCTCCTCGACGTCAACGGCACTAAGCTCCAGGTTTCCTGGGAGGGCGCCGAGGGGATGACCCACCGGGACGTCAGCACCTGGTCGGCGCCGGACCCGCTCAAGCGCTGGTGCTACTCGGGGGACCCCGACCGGGAGGTGAAGCTCTCCCGCTCGGCCGAGGGGACGATCACCACGGTCTTCCGGGGCGCGGGGATAAATTATCCCGTCCCCTCCGCCTCCCCGGTGGGAGAGTACGCCCCCGTCGATACGAACCCGTAGGAGGCCCGGGGGAGATCTTGGCGGAAGTCCATCCGTGGGAGGGGCATTCTTGCCCCGAACCGGCTCGCGACAGGAATGTCGCTCCCACATGGATGCAGAGCGTGTCGGCCGTGAGGCGGTCTTGTGGGAGCGCCCTCCGGGCGCGATCCCTTTTACCTTGAGACTGTTAATCTGGAGAAAACCGTGAAAGACGAACCCCCCCCGACCCCCGCCGACCTCCGCGACCCGGAGCTCCGGCGCTGGAAATACATAACCCTGCGCTTGAAGGCCCCCATCCGCACCGACGAGGCCTACCTGGTGGACCTGGGCCAGGGCAAGGTCTGGATCCCCCTCTCCGCCATCCGGGCCACCCGCCGCGTCGAGCACGGGATCTTCGAGATCGAGGTCCGGGAGGACGTGATCAAGGAGAAGCGCCAGGAGATGCGCCAGCTCAAGGAGAAAGCGACCGGGGTCAAGGGCTCGATCCTGGGCGACGTGATCGCCGTGAAGGGAAAGATCCTGGGCGAAACCGACGAGTTTCTGAAGGTCTCCTGCGACGGGAAGGAGCTCTCCATCCCCCGCGTCTGCTTCGCCGAGTGCAACCCGGCGCCGGATGGCAGCTGCGACTTCGTGATCCAGAAGGACTACTACTCCTACGCCCTGCGCGCCTTGGAAGCGGCGGAGTCGGCCGCCGCCGAGGCGACGGTCGAGGTGGACCTGGTCCGCGAGACCGACCGCGCCTACCTCTTCTCGGTCGAGGGGAAGGAGATCTGGTACCCCAAGCGGCAGGTCGTCTCGATCCAGGAGCTCGCGGGAAACCGCCGCCGGATCGTCGTCCCCGCCGAGTTCTGGCGTTTCAAGGTCGAGCGGGGAGGGGAGATCCAGTAAAGGCGGGAAGGGCGGGGGAGGCGGGAAGGTCGGGAGAAACGCGATCTTCCGCGGTGCGCGTGTTCCCTCGCTAAAGCTAGTCTAGCCCGGATTATTCAGGAAGATCGGGAAGATCTTCCTGAATAATCCGGGCGATTGTTCGCTTGTGTGGAGATTTTAGAACGGCCGTCGCCGATATTTGAATCAGTGATTGCTTCATCCCCCTCGCTTCGCGCGGGGTCCTCGCAATGACAGGCTTTCGGAAATTATTTATGGGACACTACGCTCGCCCGGTCCCGGCGGTTCTATAGACCGCCCACCGTCTTGTCCTTGGGATACTCCACCCGGAAGGAGAAGACGATTGTCTTCTTCGCCCCCGGCGAGAGGTCGAACTTCCAGGCCAAAAGCCCCGGCTTCTCCTTCTCCTCGACCTTGGCCGGCTCCGGGTCGGCCTTCTCCAGCTCCACCTCGATCTCCGGCGACCGGGAGACGGGGATCTGGTCGTAGACCGTCATCCGATCCTTCGTCTTGCGGAAAGACTCCACCGTGATCCGATACTGGAAGGTCTTTTCGCCCGGCCGCCCCCGGAAAATCCCGCCCTTTCCCGTGGACTCGGCAACGAGCTCGCGCTTGACCTTGACCTCCTCGTCGATCCCGAGGTGAACCTCGGCCTTCTCCCCGGGGGCGACCGTCTCGAGGTCGCTCGTCCCGACGAAATCCTGTCCCAGGAAGAGGTTGATCTTCCCGGCCAGCAGCGGGTAGGTCTCGGCGTTCTGGAAGCGGGCGAGGAGGTAGGCGAACTCGGCGAGCTTGGGCGTGGAGATATACTCGAACTCCGCGTCCACCTTCTTCTCCGCGATCGCCGCGCCGTGGAACTGGCCGTCGGAGGGGATATCGAGGGGTCGGGCGATGGCGAAGGTGACGGCCGCTCCGGCCTTCTCGGCGACGGCCGTGAGATTTTCCATCGGCGCGGCCGCTTGATCATCGGCGCTCCCGTAGTAGAACCGTCCCTCAGCCTTTGGCGACGGCGCGGCGGCCATCGGCAGGACGCCCCCGCTCGGCCGGCGGAGGGCTTGGTCCTCCCAGATGTCCAGATACCAGGGGGAGAGCTCGGCCATCCTCCCTCCCACGGAGGGGCGGGCCGTGGAGAGGGCGAGCTCCACTCCTTTCCAATCCTCCCCGGTCTTCTGCCGGATCTCCGAGCGATAGGTCAGATAAATGTTTCCGCCGTCGTGGTCGGCGCGGGCGTCGTAGACCGGCCGCCAGGTGGCCTGGGGGACGACGTAGGAGACTTCGAGTTTGAGCATCGCGGGCATCTCCGCCTCGACAGAGACGACGACGCTTTTCGCGTCTCGGGCGGCGCAGGATCTGACCTGGTTCAACTCCTTCTCCGCCGCCGCGATCTTCTTCGCGAGCTCCTTCTTCTCGACCCCGATCTTTCTCTCCTCGTCGGCGGCTTTCAAGGATCCCTGGTAGATGAAGTCGGCGACTTTCGCCCAGGACTCCGGGGCGGGGGCGGCCAGAAGCATCTCCTTCGAGATCTTCTCCGACATCGAGGACTGGATCGAGGCGACGAACTTCTTCTGGAGGTCGAGGGCCGCCAGGCGGTCGTCCAGCGCCGACTCCTCCAGGCGCAGACCGTCGAGCTTCTTTTCCAGTTCCTCGACCTCTTGCTGGCGGGGGTCGGCCAGGAAATCCTTCTTCACCTCCGTCCCGACGATCAGGACCTTCACTTGGGCCTCGCCCTTGACCCGGACGGAATCGTCCAGAAGGATGGGGGGAAGCCCTTCGAGGGCGAGCTCCGAACCGCCGGCCTCGATCCGGGCGGCGGCCGCCCGCGTCACCATCGCCCGGTCCTCGTAGACCACGACCCGCTGGATGGGAGCCTCCAGTTTCACTACCGCCCGGGGGGCGAGGAGTGCCCCCGCCAAAGCCAATCCGATCGCTGGGTTCATAGTCCCTCCTTGTTTTTATGTTCCGTGTAAACCGTTAATTCTCCCACCCTGCTTATTGCGGAACAACGGGATTCGGACCGAAGGTCGGATACGCCGTTTGTCGGCCGGTTCGGCGAACCGGCGCCCCGGCCTCCGGCCGCGCCCGATCGCGGATCGGGCCGACAACCGATATTGCCAGGTGCGCGCGTCGCCTCAAGGATGTACACTAGTAACCCGGCCGCTTCCCGGAACATTGTTTTGGGTTATGTTCAAATTTTCGCAATTCGCAGTTTCTCATTCGCGTAATTCGTAGTTATGAAGATCTTCACTCCGACCCAGATGCGGGAGATCGACCGCCGGGCGATCTCGGGCTACCGCATCCCCTCCCTCGACCTGATGGAGCGGGCCGGCGCCGCCGTGGCGGAGCGGGTGAAGAAGCTCCTCCCCGCTTCCGTCCCCAAGCCCGGCGTGACGCTCCTGGCCGGGAAGGGGAACAACGGGGGCGACGCCCTGGTCGCCGCCCGCCTCCTCCTATCCGCCGGGATCGCCGTGGAGCCCTTTCTCCTCGCCCCCGCCGCCGAGCTCGGGGGCGACGCCGCCGCCAACCTCGCGCGTTTCCGGGCCGCCGGGGGATCGGTCCGGGAGGTCCTGGCCGACTCCGACCTGGCGGAACTCCGAGTCGCCCTCTCCCGCTCGGCCGTCGCGGTGGACGGGATCTTCGGGACCGGCTTCTCCGGCGAGGTCCGCGGGCTGATCGCCTCCGCGATCGAGATCCTCAACTCCTTCGGCGGCTTGACCGTGGCGATCGACATCCCCTCCGGCCTGGACGGGGAGTCCGGCGCCGTCAGCGGCCCGGCGGTCGCCGCCGACTGGACGGTGACCATGGGCTTCCCCAAGACCGGCCTCGTCCGCCGGAGCGGGCTCGACCTCTCCGGGAGGATCGAGGTGGCGGAGATCGGGATCCCCGCCGCCGCCCTGGAGGGGCTCTCCGCCGACCTGGAGCTGATCGACCGCTCGGAGCTCGGCGGGATCGTTCCGCCCCGCCGCCGCTCGGCCCACAAGGGGGATTTTGGCCGTCTCCTGATCCTGGCCGGATCGCCCGGCTTCACCGGGGCGGCCGCCCTCTGCGCCTCGGCCGCCCTCCGGGCGGGGACGGGACTGGTCACCCTGGGGATACCGGAGTCCCTCCACGCGGTCATGGCGGCCAAGCTCACCGAGGCGATGACGCTGCCCCTCCCCGAGACTCCCCAGGGGACGCTCTCCCTGCGCGCCCGGGGGCCGATCCTGGAGTTCCTGAAAGAGGCGGACGCGCTCGCCCTGGGGCCGGGGCTCTCCCGCCACGGCGCCACCGGCGAGCTCCTTCGCCAGGTCCTGGAGTCCGTCTCGCTCCCCCTCGTCATTGACGCCGACGGCCTGAACCTGGTCGCCCGCGATCCCGAGGTCCTCCGGCGCCTGCGGGGCCCCGCCGTCCTCACTCCCCATCCCGGCGAGATGGGCCGCCTGACCGGAAAGGGGACGCGGGAGGTTCTGGAGGACCGGGAGGGGACGGCTCGCGATTTCGCCCGCGCCTACAACCTGACCCTGGTCCTGAAGGGGGCGGGGACACTGATCGCCTCGCCGCGGGGGCCGCTTCTCGTCAACCCGACCGGGAACCCGGGGATGGCGACCGGCGGGACCGGCGACGTCCTCGCCGGCCTGATCGGGGGGCTTCTGGCCCAGAAGATCTCCGCCCTCGACGCCTCTCGCCTCGCCGTCTTCGTCCACGGCGCGGCCGGGGACCGGGCGGCCGAGCGGGTCGGCCAGATCAGCCTGACCGCCTCCGACCTCCTCGCCGAGGTCCCCGCCGCCTTCCGCGAGATCTTCCCCTGGGATTAGATTCCCGCCCGGGGCTGGGCGGGAATCTATGATATTATCTTGCCCCGAGGGCGCCGGGACGGCGCCCTCGGGGCAAGATAAGGCCGACGTAGCTCAGGGGTAGAGCGGCTGATTTGTAATCAGTCGGTCGGGGGTTCGAATCCCTCCGTCGGCTATGCCTCCTCGCGGGGCGGGGTACCCCCCCCGCGAGGAGGCAAATTGCCGCGAGGACGGAGGTCTTCTTGGGCCAGGAATACTTGTTGCGCCGGGAATAATCCACGTTATCATGTTCCGCCGGAAATCTTTTCTCCCGGATGGTATATTGGCCTGGAGAATCCCTCCCCGGAGGGGAGCAATTCTTAAAAATTTCCGAAGGAAATTTTTAAGGGAGAGATACCGAAGCGGTCAAACGGGGCAGACTGTAAATCTGCTGGCTAACGCCTTCGAAGGTTCGAATCCTTCTCTCTCCAATCGTTTCCCCGTCCCGCTTCGGCGGGGCGGGGAAACGATTGGTCTTCAAAATATCTTCTCCCCCGCCTGCGGCGGGGGAGAAGATATTTTGCGGGCGTAGTTCAATGGCAGAACACGAGCCTTCTCCCGTGAGACTGCCGTTTACGGAACGAAGTGAACGTAAACAGCGAAGTCGAACGGGATCCCGATGGCGTTTACGCCGTCGGGGCAAGCAGTCTCACGGGATCCAAGGGCTTCATCGGGTTTGCGTTCGCTGGCGCTCCGCAAACCCGTGAATCCCTAGGACAAGCCTGCGATATCTAGGTAAAGCTGCGGGCGTAGTTCAATGGCAGAACACGAGCCTTCCAAGCTCGTTATGTGGGTTCGATTCCCATCGCCCGCTTTTTGATCCATCCCGGTTAAAAGCCGGGATGGGTCAAAAAGCGAAGCCCGCTATCCGAACGCCACCCTGGTCCCCGAGGGCGTTCTGTTCTCACAATATATCCCCGATCTCGCGGATGAATGAAAATTATCGATTTTTTCGATTTTTCGGCGGTTTAGCCGAAAAATCGAAAAAATCGATAATTTTCATTGACAGTGGAATGGGATTTGCTATCTTGGCCAGACTGCCTATCGCTCCGGCGGGGACGGATTTTTGTGCCCTGCCCTCCGATTAGAGAGGTAACTCTCCCCGATCAGGCGTGGCGACGACGGCTTTCAGGAGAAGGCCGGCGCCGGACAAGACGATGCAAGTGCGCCCGGACCGGGGAGATACCGTCCCCAAGGCCGGCGGCAACAGGAGTGACGGGACGGCCGGGGCTTCAGAAAGGCGCCCATGTAGCTCAGTGGTAGAGCACTTCCTTGGTAAGGAAGGGGTCGCCGGTTCAATCCCGGCCGTGGGCTTGCCTTGCTGCATCGGGGGCGAAGCCCCCGATGCAGCAAGGCAATGTTGAGCCTTTTACAATTTCTCTGGCGAGAAATTGTAAGGATTGCTCGCGATCGGGAGTGAGATAAAGGGTCCGAGGGAAGACTGGGATCGAGCGATAATCTGTTGGCCTCGGAGCAACTTTTTATTTTCCGGGCCAGCTCTGAAGACAAGAGCTGAACAGGAGACACACGCTAGCGGTAAACGTATTTGATCCCTCGATAGACGGAGGAAAATAAAATGGCCAAGGAAAAATTCGAACGCACCAAGCCGCACGTGAACGTGGGGACGATCGGGCACGTGGACCACGGGAAGACGACGCTGACCAGCGCCCTGACCAAGATTCTGTCGGCGAAGGGGCTATGCCAGTTTGTGAGCTACGACCAGGTGGCGAAGGCTAGCGAGTCGCAGGGGCGGCGGGACGAGACGAAGATTCTGACGATCGCGACGGCGCACGTGGAGTACGAGACGGAGAAAAGGCACTACGCGCACGTGGACTGCCCGGGGCACATGGACTACGTGAAGAACATGATCACGGGGGCGGCGCAGATGGACGGGGCGATCCTGGTGGTGTCGGCGCCGGACGGGCCGATGCCGCAGACGCGGGAGCACATTCTTCTGGCGCGGCAGGTGGGGGTGCCGGCGATCGTGGTTTACCTGAACAAGGTGGACCTGATGGACGACCCGGAGCTGATGGAGCTGGTGGAGCTGGAGATCCGGGAGCTTTTGACGAAGTACGAGTTTCCCGGGGACGAGATCCCGGTGATCAAGGGGAGCGCGCTGAAGGCGATCCAGGCGGAGGGGCCGGACAGCCCGGACGCGAAGAGCATCTGGGAGCTTTTGGCGGCGATCGACAGCTACATTCCGACGCCGAAGCGGGACGTGGAGAAGCCGTTTTTGATGCCGGTGGAGGACGTATTTTCGATCACGGGGCGGGGGACGGTGGCGACGGGGAGGGTGGACCGCGGTGTGGTGAAGGTGGGGGACACGCTGGAGATCGTGGGGATCAAGGAGACGCGGAAGACCGTGGCGACGGGGGTGGAGATGTTCCGGAAGCTGTTGGACCAGGGGCAGGCGGGGGACAACATCGGGCTGCTGCTGCGGGGGATCGAGAAGGAGGGGATCGAGCGGGGGATGGTGCTGGCCGCGCCGGGTTCGATCACGCCGCACACGAAGTTCAAGTCGGAGGTTTACGTACTGTCGAAGGACGAGGGTGGGCGGCACACGCACTTCATGACGGGATACCGGCCGCAGTTTTACTTCCGGACGACGGACGTGACGGGGTCGATCAAGCTGCCGGCGGGGGTGGAGATGGTGCTGCCGGGGGACAACGTGTCGATGGAGGTGTCGTTGATCGCGCCGATCGCGATGGAGAAGGGGTTAAGGTTCGCGATCCGGGAGGGGGGGCGGACGGTGGGGGCGGGGACGGTGAGCGAGATCATCGAGTAGTGGTGAATAGTGAATGGTGAATGGTAAAAGAAGAGAA
>CAZOYW010000052.1:0-18622 GCA_964584165.1 uncultured bacterium | reverse complement strand
ATGTCTTATTTCCGAAAATAGCTTGCCATGAAGAACCAAATGGCCCACTTCATGGGCTATGGAGAACCTCAATCGATTCTGCGCTCGGTTGTCGAGATAATCGCTTTTGTCGATGGCGATGGTTTTTAAATCACCAAGCAACAAAGCATCCGTATCGCCTTCTCGCCTAAGACCATCGATGGGCAAGAAATCAAGCCCAAGATCGAACTCAGCTATTGTTTCTATGTCTATTGGTAGTTTCTTCGGTGGCCAGTATTTTACTCGGAGTTTATCAGCCTCTTCCCATATTTGCTCTCGCGAGATAAAAGGAGCTTTAAATATTTTTGGATTCATAATTCACATTTCACCTCCTTTTCAGTTTTTGAGCGATGGCGCGCATCTCGTCCTCAGTCGGTTTCTGGCCGCGTAAGGTTCGGAAAAACGCCGGCAGTATCTTAACGACTTCTTCATCCGACATCAGATCCTGAGGGATGATTCCCCGGTCGGCGGCGGCAAGATCCAGGAAGCGATACCAGTTATCGCTCCCAGGCTTAATCGCCAGGGCCTGTGCATATCGGGTCAAAATCTCTTGATCCTGAGGGGGGGGCATCTCTCCCCGTTCCATCCGACTGATGTTCCCGGGATCGGCCTGCGCCTCCATGCAAAATTCACGGAGGGAAAGTCGAATGTTCACCCTAATCGCCTTGAAAAACTCGCCGAAGCTCTTAGCTCTCTCCATTTCTTGCCCCCCCTTCGCGGGACAGGTTGAGTAGTGTTGTATAACATATACAACAGGCCATAGAGCTTGTCAAGGGGGTTATCGGAAGCGGGGGGGGGGACGGTGGCAAATTGTCAAATAAAGCCCGGGGTATAAACGAACCTGAGCGTCCACGGCCGCGAGATAATAGAGGGGAGCCGATGATGAGAGACGCCGAGGAGGCACGCGCCGCGCTCGGGCGGTCGCCCTTCCGCGCCCGGATCCGCCTCCGGGCGAAGGAGCTCCGCTACCTACGAGAGAAGGGGATCGACGAGGTCCTCTCCCATGCCGCCCGCTTCGTCGAGGAAAGGCTTGCCCCGGCCGCGCCCCTAAACGACGGGAAGCAGACGCCCTGGGGGAACCACCCGGCCTTCACCGCCCAGCACGCCACGGCGACCTGCTGCCGGTCCTGCCTCGAGAAGTGGCACGGCATCCCCAAGGGGCGGGAGATGACCGGGGAGGAGAAGCGTTTCGTCCTGGAACTGATCGGCGGATGGCTGTCGAAGCAAGGAAGCATCGCCGATGCGGAGGCTTTGTAGGCCGGTCCCGTGAACCGGCGGACGAGCCTGTCGCGCCCGATCATACCTGCCCCGACATCCGCTTCCCCCTTTTAGACATTTCGTCGGGGGATCGGGCCTACAAAACCGGCCGAGGGCCCGGCGCGCCCCTGTAGGCCGGTTCTATGAACCGGCGGACGAGGCCGGCGCGCCCGATCTTAGATCGGGCCTACAGCCGGCGGCGAGGGCCCGACGCGCCCGGACACAGTCCGGGCCTACAGACCCGGGGGAACGAGGATGGAGCGGAGGCGGGAGTCGAAGGCGGCGCAGGAGAAGAGCGCTTCCGCCCGGCGGCGGCCGGCTTTCCCGATCTCACTCGCCCGGGCGCGGTCGCGCAGGAGAGAGGCGATCGCGCCGGAGAGCGCGCGGGCGTCGCCCGGAGGCACGATCAGGCCCGTCCGCCCCTCTTCCACGAGCTCCGGCATCACGCCGATCCGCGTCGCCACCACCGGGAGGGCGGCGGCCATGTACTCACCCACGCCCCGCGAGTTCTCCTCGCTCCCGAGCGAGGGCATCACGCCGACCGAGGCGATAGAGAGGAAACGGGCGACGTCCTGCCGGTGGCCGGCGCAGATCACCCTCCCCTCCAGGCCGAGTTTCCGGGCCTGGCCGAGCAAAGCGGCGGGCTGGCCTTCCCACGGCTTCCCGACCAGGACGAGACGCGCCTCGGGAAACTCGCGCCCGACTATCCCCATCGCCTCCACGAGGACGGAATGTCCCTTGACCGGCGCGAGTCGGGCGACAGTCAGGACCACCGGGGCGGCGGGAGGGATGGAGAGCTCCCGGAGCAGCCCCTGGTCCGGGGCGGCGGGGCGGAAGCGGTCGAGGTCGACGGGCGCGAGGATCGAGTGGACGCGGTCGGGAGGCATCCGCAACCGGTCGACCGTCCAGCGGACGAGGCGGGAGGAGGAGACGACCACGCCCGCGGTCAGATTCCGGTAGAGCCAGCGGTTGAAGACGTGGGCGGCGGGGGCGCGGGAGGACCCCCGGAGGTGGAGGAGGGGGACGCCCGGGGGGGCGGCGAGGGCGGCGAGGAGGTGGGAGGTGGGCCGGCAGGAATGGACGAGGTCGATCCCCTCCCGCCGGACGAGGCGGCGGAGCCAGATGAGGTCCCAGAGAAAATCGAGGGGGGAATGGGCGGGCGAGGCGCGGGGAAGGGCGAGGTAGCGCGCCCGGCCCTCGACCTCACCGGCGAAGCGGGTCCCGGCCGGTCCGACGACCGTCACCTCCATCCCCATCCGCGCCTCGGCCAGGGCCACGGCGCAGGCATACTCGGTCTCGCCGTTCCAGCGGGGCGAATGAGCCACTAATAAAGATTTCATCGGGATGTTAACCGCGAATTCGCGAAGATTCGCGAGATTCGCGGTTAAAAAATGGGGGGGGGAGGCGGCGGGCCGGATTAATCCGCGAAATCCGCGTAATCCGCGGCTTCATTTCTTTGGGTTCTGTTCCAGTTCCCAGAGTTTCGCCCACTTCTCGGCCACGTAATACGACGAGAGCATGGCCACGATCAGGCCCGGAGTCCCGTCGAGAAAGCCGAGCCGGAAGAGGTAGTTCCGAATGAAATTGAATGCGGCGTGGCCGAAGATCGCCGCCGACCGCCCCCGCCTCCCTTGGCGGAGATACTTCTCCGCGCCCCAGGTGGCGTAGCGGGAGGACTTCCTCACGAACTCGTCGATCGAGCGGTGGGTGTAGTGGATAAGTCGCTCGCGCAAAACCCCGTAGGGGGTCTCGGGGGAAGAGGAGGTAGTTCCGGTCCCGGTTCCAGCCCCCGTGCTTGAGCTCGGTCCCCAGGAAGAAGCCGCGGCGGTAGACCAGGTAGAGCCCGCGCCGGGGGTTATCGAGCGTCCGGCGGATCTCGGCGGCGAGGGCGGGGGGAACCACCTCGTCGGAGTCGACCGAGACGATCCAGGGGTGGGAGGCCTTCCCGATCGCCCAGTTTTTCTGATTGCCGGGGGAAAGATATTCATGCTGAAATACCTTCTCGGTGTAGCGGCGGGAGAGCTCGACGGTGCGGTCGGAGGAACCGGAATCCACCACGATCAACTCGTCCGCCCAGCGCAGGCTTTCCAGGCAGGCCTCGATCTCCCCTTCCCGGTTGAAACAGGTGACGATGGCGCTGACTTCGGGCATGGCAAAACTATGCCACGAAGGCAACAGTCCACCAAGAAATATGATGGCTCGGGAAACACTTGCCGGGACCGGGTATCCATGAAACTCGAGTACTGCCATGTCCGGGGTGGAAACTTCGGCGACGACCTCAACCCCTGGCTCTGGCCCCGCCTCCTCCCGGGGTTCTTCGACGAGAACGGCTCCGTCGGCTTCTACGGGATCGGGACACTCCTCCACGACCGCCTCCCCCGCGGCCAGGTCAAGGTGGTCTTCGGTTCCGGGACGGGATACCGCCGCCTTCCCCGCCTAGACAACACCTGGAGGATCTACTGCCTGAGGGGACCGCTCACCGCCCGCGCCCTGGGCGTGGACGAGAAGCTCGCGATCACCGATCCCGCCTGCCTTCTCGCCACGCAGATCGCCGCCCCCCTTTCGAAGACCTGCCCCGTCTCATTCATGCCCCACTACACCACCGCCCGCGCGGCCGACTGGCGCGCGATCTGCGCCCGGGCGGGGATCGCTTACATCGCCCCGGACGGCCCGGTGGAAGAGGTCATCGCCGCGATCGGCCAAACCCGCCTCCTCGTCGCCGAGGCCCTCCACGGCGCCGTGGCGGCCGATGCGCTCCGCGTCCCCTGGCTCCCCGTCCGCCTGAGCCACCGCCACCTCGGCTTCAAGTGGCTCGACTGGTGCCTCTCCCTCGGCCTGGAATACGCCCCGACCGATCTCCCGGCCGTGACGGAGGCCGGGATCCCCCCCGCCCGGAGGGCCGGGCGGATCGTCAAGCGCGCCTTCTCCCTCCTCGGCCTCGGGAAGGAGAAGTGGCGGCGGCTCCCTCTCCGGCGTTCCCGGCCGGAGGAGATCGATGAAGCGGCGCGCCGTCTCGCCCGTGTTCCCGGCGAGGCGAGCGCGCTCCTCAGCCCGGAAAAGATTCGCCACGAGTTGAACGACCGCTTGCTCAACAAACTGGATCAGCTCCGGAACGATCTGATAAACGCACGGACGGCGTAGATGATGAATGGAAAAGATGGATCGGGCCGAGACGGCCCTCCCACGTCCCGGCCGAACGCCGCGCTCGCCCGGGTTCCTCTCGGGGTGATTCTGCTCTGCCTCCTCCCCCTCTTCTTCGGCGTCCACGGCCACGAACCCTGGACGCCGGACGAGCCGCGGGAGGCGGAGATCGCCCGGGGGATGGCGGCCGAGGGGCCCTGGCTCATCCCCCGTCTCGGCGGAAAGCCCTTCGTGGAAAAACCCCCCCTCTACTACTGGACGGCGGCGCTCGCCATCCGGGCGGCAGGGGGGCTGATCGGGCCGACCGCGGCGGTCCGGATGGTCTCGTCCCTCTGCGCGGCCGGAACGCTCCTCCTCCTCGCCTTCGCCCTCCGCCCCGTCCTGGGAGCGCGCCGGACGGCGATCGCCGTGCTCATCCTCGCCACCTCCGCCGGGTTCATCCGGGCCGCCCACTGGATCAACATCGACCCCCTCCTGATGCTCCTCGTCTCCGCCGCCGTCCTCCTCCTCTTCCGGGGGCTGGAGCGGGGGGAGACGCCCGCCCTCCTCGCCGCCGCTCTGGCGGGGGGGCTGGCCTTCCTGGCCAAGGGCTTCATCGGCTGGGTCCTCCTCGCTCCTCCCTGCCTCTATCTGCTCTGGGCGGGACGGCGGGAACGGCGGCCGCCGGGGGCGGTATTCCTGGTCGGCCTTCTCCTCTTCCTCGCCCCCGCGGCCGCCTGGACGGCGGCCTTTTACCGCTTCGGCGGGAAGGAGCTCTTCCGGGAGTGGTTCGTCGTCAACCACTTCGGCCGCTTCCTCGGCCAGACCCGCATCCTCGGCCACATCAAGGGCCCCTTTTATTATCTCGGCGTCATCGCCGCGCTCACCGCCCCCTGGATCATCCTCCTCCCGGACTGGATCGCCCGGCGGGGCTGGCGGGAAGGCCGGACGGGAGAACCGGGCGAAAAGCGCCTCTTCGCCGCCGCACTGGTCTGGGCGGTCGGCGGAGTGGTCGTCCTCTCCCTCTCCGCGACCAAGCGGGACGTCTACCTCTATCCCCTCCTCCCCGCCTGCGCCCTCTGTCTCTCCGCCTTGGCCGAGGGGGCCTCGCGCGCCCTGAAGATCGCCTCCCTCGCCCTCGCCGTCCTCCTCTTCCTCCCCCTCCCGATCGCCGCCTTCCTGCGCCTGTCCTGGGACGGATCATCCGTCACGGCCGCTTTCGGTCTCGATGCAAGGGTCCTCCTCTGCGCCCTCGCCGGAGGCTGGTGCCTCTATCGCCTGCGCGGCCACTACCTCCCCCGCCTCGCCGCACTCTCCGCCCTCTTCTCCTTGGGGCTGGTCTTTGCGCTCTTTCCCCTCCTCGACCGGATCTGGAGCTACGAGGGGGTGGCGCGGACGCTCGCGTCGGCGGTCCCCCCGGAGAAGAGGGAGAGGGTCGCCGGCTGGATGGCGGGGGAGGTGGAGCTGGGGATCTTCCCCTACTACTGCGGGATCCCCCTTCGGGACGTCCGGGACCGGGAGCGCCTGATCGAGATCCTCTCCGGACGGGACCCGGAATTCGAATACCTCGTGGTCTCGCGGATGGAGGAGGAGTTTCCCCGGGACCCCGGGCTGCCCCCCTGGGAGATCGTCGCCCAGGCGAAAAAGGGGCCGCGGCGGTTCTTCTACCTCATCCGCGGCCTTCACCCTTGACGACGGTTGGCTATAACTATACGATAAAAAATAGCAAATGACCTTTGTCCGCCCCACATTCCTCCCCTTCTCCCGCCCCGCCATCGACCAGACCGACATCGACGGCGTGGTCGAGGTCCTCAAATCCGGCTGGATCACCACCGGCCCCAAGTCCGCCGCTTTCGAGGAGGCCTTCAAGGGCTATACCGGGGCGAAGGCCGCCTGCGCCCTCACCTCGGGGACGGCCGGGATGCACCTCGTCCTGATGGCGCTCGGGATCGGGAAGGGGGACGAGGTGGTCACCCCTTCTCTGACCTGGGGATCGACGGTCAACCTGATCACCCTCCTCGGGGCGAAGCCTATCTTCGCCGATATCGACCGGGCGACACTGATGGTGACGCCGGAGACCGTGGAGAAGTCCCTGACCCCCCGGACCCGGGCGATCATACCCGTCCACTACGCCGGGGCGCCGGCCGACCTCGCCGCCTTGCGGGCGATCGCCGGGCGGCGGGGCTGCTTCCTGATCGAGGACGCCGCCCACGCCCTGGGGACGCGCTACGGGGCCGACCCGATCGGGAAGACGGGGACAGCGATCTTCTCCTTCCACCCGATCAAGAACATCACCACCGGCGAGGGCGGAATGGTGACGAGCGACGACACCGGGCTGGTGGACAAGGTCCGGGTCCTGAAGTTCCACGGCCTCTCCAAGGACGCCTGGCAGCGCTACAGCCGCCAGGGCTCGCCCCAGGTGGAGATCACCACGCCGGGCTTCAAGTACAACCTGACCGACCTCCAGTCCTCGCTCGGCCTCACCCAGCTCAAGCGCGTGGACGCGCTGAACCGGCGGCGGGCCGAGCTCGCCGAACTCTACGGCCGCCTCCTGAACGGCGTCGAGGAGATCTCGATCCTCAAGGATCCCCCCTACCCCCATGCCCACAGCCGCCACCTCTACATCGTCTTCCTCGCCCTCGAGCGCGTCCGGGTCTCCCGCGACGAGTTCCTGGAGGAGCTGAAGAAACGGAACATCGGGACGGGCCTCCACTTCCGCGCCGTCCACACCCAGGCTTTCTACCGGGAGCGGCGGGGAGCAAAGAAAGTGAAGCTGCCGAACACCGAATGGGCCTCCGACCGCCTCTTTTCGCTCCCCCTCTACCCGGGGATGAGCGACGGGGATGTGGAAGATGTGGTCCAGGCCATCAAAGCCGCGCTCGCCAGCGTCAGAAAATAGACGCTGGAAGGAAACAAACCACAAGCAACAACTTCCAAACAAACAACAAAATCCAAATCACAAAAACCGGCCGAACGGCGAGCCTTGCTATTTGTGATTTGGATTTTGGGTTTTGCTTGCAATTTGTTGTTTGTAAGTTGTGATTTAATTTTAAGGCCATGCCCTCCTCGGACCAGATAACCTCGGTTTCCGTCGTCGCTCCCGTCTTCAACGAGGAGACGGCCCTCCCCGAGTTCATCCGGCGGACGATCGCCGCCCTGGAGAGCCTCTCCCTCCCTTGCGAGCTCGTCCTGGTGGACGACGGTAGCCGTGACTCCTCCCCGGAGATCGTCCGCCGGGCGGCGCGGGAGCACCCGGGCGTCGTCCGGGGGGTCATCTTCAACCGGAACTACGGCCAGCACATGGCCGTCCTCTGCGGACTCGCCGAGGCCCGGGGGGACCTCGTGATCACCCTCGACACCGACCTCCAGAACCCCCCGGAGGAGATCCCCAACCTGCTCCGGAAGGCCCAAGAGGGGTTCGACGTGGTGGGCACCGTCCGCAAGCACCGCCGGGACACCTTCTTCCGCAAGGTCTCGTCCCGGATGATCAACCGGATGACCGCGCGGGTGACCGGAGTCCGGATGACCGACTACGGCTGCATGCTCCGGGCCTACCGTCGCCCCGTGGTGGACGCGATCGTTTCCTGCCCCGAACACAACACCTTCATCCCGGTCCTCGCCAACGCCTTCGCCCACCGCACCGCCGAGATCGGAGTCTCCCACGCCGAGCGGGCGGCCGGGGAGTCCAAGTACGGCCTCCTTCAGCTGATCAACCTCCAGTTCGACCTCCTGACCAGCATGACCACCTTCCCGCTCCGCCTCCTCTCCCTGATCGGAGCGGCCCTCTCGGTCCTGGGGGTCGCCTTCGGCGGCCTCCTCCTGGTCATGCGGTTCGTCGCCGGACCGGAGTGGGCGGCCCAGGGCGTCTTCACGCTCTTCGCCGTCCTCTTCTTCTTCATCGGCGCCCAGTTCCTCGCCCTGGGCCTCCTCGGCGAGTACATCGGGCGGATCTACAAGACCGCCCAGGCGCGGCCGCGGTATTTCGTCCGCGAGACCGTGGGGGAATCGGCCCTGAACGCGAGAAAATAGGTTGCGCGGGGATACGCTGGGTTGCCGGGAGCGTGTTATCGTAACCTTGCGTATCCTTACGAAACCTCACGCAACTGCTGCAACCACACGAGAAATATCGTCATGAAAACCATTGTCCTCGCCTACCACACCATCGGCTGCGTCGGGATCGAGGCGCTCCTCCGCCACGGTTTCGACGTCCGGGCGGTCTTCACCCACGTGGACGATCCGGGGGAGAACCGCTGGTTCCGCTCGGTGGCGGAGTTCGCCGCCGGGCAGGGACTCCCGGTCTTCGCCCCCGACAACGTCAACCATCCCCTCTGGGTGGAAAAGATCCGCAAGCTCGCCCCCGACGTCATCTTCTCCTTCTACTACCGCCACATGGTCTCGTCCGGGATACTCGAGATCCCCCCGAAGGGCGCGCTCAACCTCCACGGCTCCCTCCTCCCGAAATACCGGGGGCGCTGCCCGATCAACTGGGTCCTGGTCAAGGGCGAGAAGGAGAGCGGCGTCACCCTCCACTACATGACCGCCAAGCCCGACGACGGCGACATCGTCGGGCAGAAAGCCTTTGCCATCGGCGACGACGACACCGCCCTCGACCTCTTCGGCAAGGCGGAGCGGGCGGCGGGAGAACTCCTGGACGAGCTCCTTCCCCGGATCAAGCGCGGGCAGGCGCCGCGCACGCCGCAGGACCACAAGAAGGCCACCTACTTCGGCGGGCGGAAGCCCGCGGACGGCAAGATCGACTGGGCGGCCGACGCCCAAACCGTCCACAACCTCGTCCGTGCCGTCACCCACCCCTACCCGGGCGCCTTCACCGCCCAGGGCGGCAAGAAGCTCTTCGTCTGGAAATCCCGTCCCGAACCCCTGAAGAAGAAAGCGGCGGCGGGGACCGTGGTCTCGCTCGACCCCTTCGTCGTGGCCTGCGGGAAGGGCGCGGTCCGGATCGTCACCGGACAGCCGGAGGGGATGGTGACCATGGCGGGCGCCCAGGCGGCGAAAGAGACGGGGCTCGTCCCCGGGGCGCGCCTCGGGGACGCCGCACCGCTCTTCGTCCCCCGTTGCGAGCCGACCCGGGTCCTCATCCTCGGCGTCAACGGCTTCATCGGCAACGCCCTGACCGAGCGCCTCCTCGCCGACGGGAAATACGACGTCTACGGGATGGACCTCGACTCGGACAACATCGGCCGCCTCCTGAAGGAGGAGCGCTTCCACTTCGTCGAGGGGGACATCAGCATCAACCGGGAGTGGATCGAGTACCATGTCCGCAAGTGCGACGTCGTCCTCCCCCTGGTCGCGATCGCCACGCCGATCGAGTACATCCGCAACCCCCTGAAGGTGTTCCAGCTCGACTTCGAGGAGAACTTGCGGATCGTCCGCTACTGCGTCCGCTCGGGAAAACGGCTCATCTTCCCCTCCACCTCCGAGGTCTACGGGATGTGCACGGACGAGGTCTTCGACGAGGAGAAGTCGAACCTGGTGGTCGGGCCGATCCGGAAGCAGCGCTGGATCTACTCCTGCTCGAAGCAGCTCCTCGACCGCGTGATCTGGGCCTACGGGGCGAAGGAGGGATTGCGCTTCACCCTCTTCCGCCCCTTCAACTGGATGGGCCCCCGCCTCGACTCCCTCGATTCGGCCCGGATCGGCTCCTCCCGGGCAATCACCCAGCTCATCCTGAACCTCGTCACCGGCACGCCGATCCAGCTCGTCGACGGCGGGCGCCAGAAGCGCTGCTTCACCGACGTCCGCGACGGCATCGAGTGCCTCATGCGGATCATCGAGAACAAAAACGGCGCGGCCGACGGCGAGATCTTCAACATCGGCAACCCCGAGAACGAGGCCTCCATCCGCGAACTGGCGGAGGGGCTGATCAGGCTCTACGAGTCCCACCCCCTGCGCCGCCGCTTTCCGCCGCCGGCCGGCCTGGTCGAAGTCGAATCCACCCGCTACTACGGGGAGGGCGGCTACCAGGACGTCACCTACCGCAAGCCCTCGGTCCGCAACGCCGAGAAGAAGCTCGGCTGGAGGCCCGCCATCCCGCTCGAGGAGGCGATCCGCTCGACGCTCGACTTCTTCCTGGAGCAGGCGGCGGCGGCCTGCCCGCGGGAGAAATAAGCCCACGGATCCCGCGCCCGCCCGCCGCTGCTTCGGTGGGATGAGGCGAAGACGGGAATCCCCGCGAATATGCGGTGCCGCCTGGCGCCGGGGCGGCGCGGCCAGCCCGTCCCGAAGTATTCTCCATGAATAGCAGGAAAACCGACTTCCCCCGCTGGATCGCCTGGTCGTCCGTGGGGGCGATGGCGCTCACTTCCCTCATGCTGGTATTTTCTGATCTGCCGCCAATCATCGGAAATTCCCTGTTCGCTTTCAGCGCTTTTCTCCTGCTCCTGTGGATCGACTCCAGCCTTTCCGAATTCGCCTCGCTCCTGATCGCCGCGGGTTGTTACCTGCTTTTTTGCGCCGGTATTCTTCTCCCGTTGCTCTTCCGGCCTATCAAGTGGAAAATCGCCGCAGCGGCCATCTCGATGGCCTGGGCGGGAATGGTTCTTGTTCTCAGCTTGTGGTTATGGGCTTTCTGGGGGGGATAGGAGGGACGGTGTCAACTTGTCAACTATCAAGTTGACAAGTTGACACCGTCCCTCCTTTTCTATGAAAGTCGGACTGCGGATAGACGTCGACACATTCAGCGGGGCGCGACGGGGCGTCCCGCGTCTCCTCGCCATTCTGGCCGGGAGCGGGATCAGGGGAAGCTTCTTCGTCTCCCCCGGTCCCGACAACATGGGGCGCCACCTCTTCCGCCTCTTCAAGCCCGCCTTCGCGAAGAAGATCCTTCGGAGCGGGGGGGGGAAGCTCTACGGCTGGGAGATCCTTCTCCGGGGAACAATCTGGCCCGGTCCGCTCATCGCCCGGGCCATCGCCCCCCACGCGGGGCGGCTGGAGGGGGACGGTCACGAGATCGGCCTCCACGGCTATGACCACCACCGCTGGCAGTCCCGGGCGGAAAGGTTTACCGCCAGTGAAGCCCGCGAGGAGCTCCGGCGGGGCTGGTCGCTCCTCTCCCCCCTCTTCCACCGTCCCCTGACGGCCGTCGCCGCCCCCTCCTGGCGTTCCACGGACGAGACGCTCCTCGCGGAGGAGGGTTTCGGCTTCCGCTACTCGAGCGGCTGCCGGGGGGAGTCCCTCTTTGTCCCGGAAGCGGCCGGAAGGCGGCTGCAATTGTCCCAGGTCCCGACCACCCTGCCCACCTACGACGAGGCGATCGGGCGTGACGGGGTCGCGGACGGGAGCTATAATGAGCACATACTCAACCTGATGCGGAAAGACGCCTGGAACGTCCTGACCATCCACGCCGAAGCCGAGGGGATGAAGTGCTCTCCTCTTTTCGAGGATTTCCTGGAGCGAAGCCGGAAACGGGGGATCGAGTACGTTCCCCTGGGAACCCTCCTCCCCCCGGACCTCTCCCGCCTCCCCTCCGGCAAGGTCCGGAAGGGCGCCGTCCCGGGTCGCGAAGGCTGGGTGGCAACGCAGATTAGAGACTGACGAATCGCGGCGAGTCCCGAAGAAGATTTCGGGATGGGGCAGACGCCACTCCCACATGGAAACAACCTACTGTCATGGTTATGGCTGATACGGGGACATTGATCCAGCATATCCAGGCGATCCTCGCGCCGGCGGTGATGGTCAGCGCCTGCGGCCTCCTCCTCCTGGGGATGCAGAACAAGTACGGGAGGATCATCGACCGGATGCGTGTCCTCACCCGGGAGCGGCTCGCCCTCCTCTCCCACACGAGCGACCCATTCGCCGATCGGAGGCTCCCCGTGATCGACCGCCAGATCCGCGATCTCCTCCGGCGGACGCGGATCCAGCACGACGCCGTCCTCCTCCTCTTCATCGCCGTGGGCCTCTTCGTCCTGGACATGCTCCTGATCGGGGGGGTCAAGCTCTTACCCGGCCTCCACGCCGTCCCGCTCGCCGTCTTCGTCCTCGGCCAGGTGATGGTCCTCCTCTCGGCGATCCTCGCCGGCCGCGAGATCTGGATCAGCCACCGGGCGGCGATCCTCGACGCCAGCGAGGCATTGAAGCTCCCCTCCCGTTCCGATCGTCCCTGAAACCGGCGGCATCCCGTCTCGCCGCGGATAACCGCTGTCTGAAGGACAAAGAATCCGCTCTCCCCGGGGAAAAGCCCCCCTGGGGAGACTTTCTCCCCGCGCGCCATTCTTTTCACCCCGTCCTTTCGGAAGAAAGGGCGGGGTGAAAAGAAGAAAAAATCCCGGTCCTCCGAAGAGGACCGGGATTTTTGGGTTCCAACGCGTGCGTTGTTACGCGCTGCGGACCACGTTGACGGCCTGCTGACCCTTGCGGCCGGGAGCGACGTCGAACGTCACCGACTCCCCTTCCTTCAGGGTCTTGAAACCGTCGCCCACGATCGAGCTGTGATGGACGAACAGGTCCTCTCCGCTCTCCGGGGTGATGAAGCCGTAGCCCTTGCGCTCATTGAACCACTTCACCGTGCCCTTAGCCATGACAACCAAACTCCTTTCACGTTTGCCCGGATTGCCTTTCGGGAGACCTTCTCCCGCCTACTCTGTTCGGTCCCGAGCAGTTCGACCGGCCCTGGATAATGAAAAAACCGTGAGTTCGAGTAACCACTCACGGCTGATAGGCACCATACCTATTCGCACCAGGGCTTTACTCTAACTACGGGGGCACTATACCACACCCCAGGGGCCTGTCAACAGGAAATTCGATTTTTTCGCAAGGCCTCGGTTGCGCGGCGGAAGGCGAAAGAGCAGGGAATACGGCCGGGGCGAACTGCGGATCTGAATGATCGAGCGCCTCCCCCCCCCCGAAACCGTCCGGCGGAAGCCGAAATAACCCCGGGCGAACGATTGTGTATCTGCTTGGCCGAGAGGGATATATAACATCCGGTGGGCATATTTGAATATTTTGTAATATTCTTATTGACCACTTAAATCAATGGGGTGACTATATGTTCTAAGATAACATTAACCTTATCCGGACAAGGCTCCATGCGAACAACCTTGCCAAGTCAAGTCCCTCTCGCTCAACCCGGCGGACAGATATGTCCCGCCGGGTTTTGCTTGGAGTCGAACGCGGAGATCCGAAGCGAAAGACCGCAGGCGGCGCCTCGGAGGAATGTTCCCGAGGAGAACGGGTACTCCGGATTATCCATCCCCATCGTGGTCGACGATACCCGATCGAGGGAAACCTTGCAAATGAGCCGCTGCACCTATTTCTCCATCCGCTGCGATACTCCTTCGGCCGGCTGGGAGGTGAGACTAGGGGACCGTTCCATTCCTTTCCTGATGCTGGGGCTCTCGGGGGTGATCTATCGCCCTTCCCCGGAAGAAGAGCTCTTCGACGATCCGGGCAAGCTGGAATTCCTGTTCAAATCGATCGAGGAGCATCCCGACCTTTATATCGATATCAGCAACCTCTGGATCCCGACCGTCACGTTCGGGGGCGGCAGTCATAAGCGGGGCATGGTCTATCGGATTACGAAAAAGCTATTCGACACGGCTTATCGCTTCACCAACAACGAGATCCAAACCGAGGAATACCTCACCATGTGCAAGGAAATGATCGGGGCGGTGCGCTATTCCCCCCTGGAGACCGGCGCCCTGAAGAAATGGGGGGAGATGCACATCCGGGAGGCTAAAAACATCTACTATTGCCTTCCGGAAAAGCCGTACCGGAGAAAAGAGTAGCCATCCTGGGAGCCAACAACCTTTGAGCTCTTTGAGCGTAACGCTTATCGACGTCGGGTGGGGCGACTCCATCCTGATCGAATCGGAGGACGCGCGGGGCATCCGTCATTATGCCCTGGTGGACTCGAACGATTCG
This sequence comes from uncultured bacterium, assembly GCA_964584165.1. GTDB lineage: Bacteria > Auribacterota > Erginobacteria > Erginobacterales > CAZKCI01 > CAZKCI01. Next base: position 4,351 of record CAZOYW010000052.1, on the reverse strand, counting down.
GACAAGCTGCGCTCCTCCGAGATCTTCCTGAAGCGCCATTTCGAGAAAGCCGGTCTGGCCTTGCCAGGAGCCAAACCAATCTTCGAACTGGTGGTCCTGTCGCACGCTCATGCCGACCATGCCGACGGCCTGAAAACGATCATGCAGGCTTTCGGGACCAAGAAGTTCATTTATCCGAAATCGACGGAGTGGGGAGGCTTGGCGTCCTTGATCCGCTATGCCAACCGTTCCGTGAACGTCGGCAGCCACCAGGCGGTCGATAACACGAATATCCTCCCCGGCTTCGGCGACGTGACCATGAGCGTGCTCTGGCCCCCGCACGACGGCATCGACCAGAACAACGAAAACAACAACTCGGTGGTGCTATGCCTAGCGCTTAATGACGTCTCCTTCGTCCTTACCGGAGACGCGGAGAAGGAAGTCTGGGCGCAGATCGCGCGCGATATCCCGCCCAATACCAGGTTCTTCAAGGTTCCCCATCACGGATCTGTCAACGGCACCTTTGCCGGCGGGCAACCGTCCTGGCTCGATGCCTGCCCCCCGAACGCCGTTCTCGGCATCAGCAGCCACGTCCGGCCCTTCAACCACCCCGACCGGGAGGTCATCGAACTGTTCGAGAACCGGGGGCGAACATTCTTCCGCACCGACTGCCATTACCACATAACCATTTCGACCTACGGGACGGATGTGCGGGTCCAATATTGGCATTAGATGCCGGACGATATCGAGGTAATCCCAGGAGAAAGATTTTTGAACAAGCTGATCCGGATAATCGGATTCTGCCTGCAGCTGGACCTGGAGGAGACCATCGGTCCTCAACAAGCAACCAGCTGGCAGCAGATACTCGCCGCCTTGGAAACATTCCGAGACCACGCTCTCGCGGTGTCCGAGGCGGCAAGACTCATCCGCAACCAATAGGAGAGAGCCCATGACCGGCATCGATGACGCCTTGAAGCGATTGATCGAACGCTGCTTCGCCCTTTCCATGGACGGAAGGCTGCCGCCCGCTTTGCGTTACGCCTTTCTGCAAAAAGGCAAGCAACTGCGGAGCGCCTTCCGGAAATTGGCGGCCCGCCAGTTCAATCGGAACACGACGGCTTATCTGGCCGCGAACTCCGAAATCGCGGAGATCACCCGGAAGCTCACCGGCGCCGCGCGGTTGCTAAAGGAGGAAACGGCGGTGGTCGAGCAAATCGGACGGTTGGCGGCCGTCTTGGACGACCTCGCGAAAGCGGCCAGCGTGGCCTAAAAATCCTCCGGCGCCGTCCGGGACGGCGCCGGACAGACCAAACCGTGTCCTTGCATCGGACACAAGGAGGATGAGTCATGAACGATCGCATCTCTTCCCTGACCGCCGAGCAGGCGCAGCGGGCCCTTCTTACCTTTTTCGATCTGCTTCCCGACGATCTCTGGAAAGACCAAAGCAAACCCTCGGTAGCCCGATTGGAGACGCTGGCGGACCGGATGGAAGGGAGCGCGCCGGACGAGGTCCGAGCGGCCCTCAAGATCCTCCGGAGCGAGGGAAACGCTGGAGTGAAGGGGGAGGTCGCCAAGGTCATCCTCGACGCCTGCCGGGGGCAGGATGCGCTCCTCCCCTACGTCGAGCAGGCCCTGGCCAAGAGTTCCGAGCCCCACATGATGGCCATCGACCCGGTGACCATCGGCGTCATCATCACCGTCCTGGCCGCCCTTTCGAGCAAATACCGCAAGACGAGCACTGATAAGCGGGGGAAGAAAACGGAGGTCGTCTTCGAAGGCGGCGGCGCGAAGCTGATCGACTCCTTCACCGGTTTCGTCAAGGCTCTCCCGAAGAAGCTGCTGGAAAAATTGGCCTGACCGTGACGAATGCGATAAACGAAGAGACGGCTCGCCGCCGGGCGGAGTATCAGAAGTACCAGCGGGAATGCGGCGGGCTTCAGGGCCGGGCCGAAGAGCGGTTGCAGGCCGGCGATGCCGCGGGAGCCTACCCGCTGTTCCGCGAGGCCCGGCGGATGCAGGACGAATACTACGCCGAGGCCGAACCAGGCCTGCTCCGGGATTCCATCACCACCCAGGGCCGGATCGTCGAGGACAAGATATTCCTGCTCCACGGCTTGGCTCAGGCGGCCGTTCAGTCCGGCCATCTGGACGAGGGCCGGGAAGCCCTCGATCGCGCCCTGGGCTTGCTCGAGATCGAGCCGACAGATCTGCGTTCCGCCATCCTCCACAGCCTGGCGGCCATTTACCAGCAGCAGGGCGACTGGGACAAGGCCGAGGCAAGCTACCAACGGGCCGCGGATGACTTCGCCGCCTTCGGTGCGTGGGAGAGGAGCGCCCAGGCCCTGGCGGGGATGGCCGATTGCGCCTATAGCCGGGGCGATCCCGCCGGCTTCCTCCGACTCCTCAATCTCGCGATCGCCTTCGCCGAGATGCACGGGGCGGATCGCGTCCTGCCCCAATTGCTGCTGAAGAAATTCCGCTTCCGCCTCGACGCCGATCCGGAGGGTGGAAAGTCCCTCCGGGAGATGAAGGAAGAGCTGGCTCGGTATCCGGACGCCGAGAACAACCCGGATTTCCAGGCCGACCTCGATCTGCTGGCCTCGGAATATGAGGAAAAGCGCGGCGAGTTCCAGAGCGCGGAGGAATATCTCGAGTCCGCCCTGGAGAAGGCCCAAGCCAATCCCGCGAAAAAATGGTCGGTGCTTCAGGCGTATGTCCGTTTCCTGCAGTCCCGGGAGCGGACGGCCGACGCCCTCCCGCGCGCCGAGGAAGCCCTGGCGATATCACGGGCGCTCCAGATCGATCCGGCGATCGTCCAGGATCTGAAGCTGCTCATCCCCCTGCGCCTCCGGACCGGGGACCGCGCCCAGATCGAGCGGGCGGCGGGGGAAATCGAAGAGATCCGGCGGAGGAAGAACCCGGAGGCCCTGGCCGAGATCCTCCTCGTACGCGCCCTGGCCCGGTTCGAAGGCGGGGAATACGTCCCCGCCCTGGCCGACGCCGAGGAGGCGGAGCGGGCGGCGCCCACCCTGCAATGGCGCCACAAAGCCCTGGAAGCCCAGCTCGCCATCCTGAAGATGATGGGCCGCCTCGAGGAGGCCTGGGCGGTGAACCAGAAGGCCGTCGAAACCCTCGCCCGGCGGCTGGACGGGCTGGAGAAGGGCGCGCTCGTTAAATGGAAGGAGTTGCTGAGGGATTACCGGGCCTTGCACTCCAGCGCCGCGATGCTCGCCGCCGAGCTCGGCCGAAAGCGCGAATCCTTCCGCTGGGCGGAGGGGGGGCGGGCGCAGATCGTCCGCCGCCAGCTCGCCGGGGCCCGCTTGGAGGAACCGGGGGCCGCCGGGGGAACCTCCGAACCCACGATCGATGAAGCGCGCTCCTGGCTGGCGGAGGAATCCGCCGCCCTGGTCGTCTTCACGGTGGGGACGAAGCGGACGCTGGCCCTCGTCATCGATCCCGCCCGGAAGGAGCCGCGGGCGTTCTTCCTGCCGATCTCCGAGCGCGATCTCCGGCGCCTTTTCCCCGGGGACGCCGTCAGCGCCGAAAAGTGGAACGACCTCGTCTTCGCCGCCCTGCCGTCTCTCTCTTCGCAGATCCTCCCCCCGCTCCGGGAGGCGGTCAAGGGCCGCCGGCTGCTCTACCTCTTCCCCGAAGAGGGGCTGTATTTCGTCCCCTTCGCGGCCCTGGCCTTCGCGGACGGGAGCCGTCTCATCGACCACTGCGCCCTCGCCTACGCCCCCTCGGCCGCGGTGCTGAAATGGTGCCGAGAGCGCGGCAACGGGGGGAAAGGCCTCTCCTGCCTCGCCGCCGGCGTCGGGAGCGCCGAGGCGGCCGGGGGGGGAGAGTGTTTCTCCTTCGCCGAGCAGGCGCGGGCGATCGCCGATCTGCCGTCCTGGCCGGTCAAGCCGAGATGGCTGCCGGAGGCCAAGGCCGGCGAGTTCCTGGACGAGGCGGGAAAATATTCCGTCCTCCACCTCTCCTGCCACGGCACGACCGAGCCGATGGCCCTGGTCCCCGATTCGCTTTCGGCTTCCCGCCTGAAGTTCGCCGACCGGGAGGTGACGGCCAAGGAGATCGGGGGGATCGACGGGCGCTGGCGGGCGCGTCTCGTCTTCCTGAACGCCTGCGTCTCCGGGAAGTTCAACTACGAGCTGGGATCGGAGGTGGGCGGATTCTGGCAAGCCTTCCTGCGGGCCGGAGCCGCCTCCCTCGTCGCCACGCTCGCTTACGTCCATCCCGGCGCGGCGGAACGGCTGGCCCTGGACTTCTACCGGGAGTGGCTAGCCGGCGGGGTCAGCAAGGCCGAAGCCCTCCGCCGCGCCCAGCTCAAGCTACGCGCCCTCGACCCCGATCCCCGCCGCTGGGCTACCCA